>NZ_JCAFRX010000001.1:0-592032 GCF_059368615.1 Stenotrophomonas sp. YJH_SMC_40
CCGCTTGGTAGAGTCGACCGTTGGTCGACTATCGCGCGCAGCGCGGGATTTTCTCGATCTGGACGAAGGGCAGTCGACTAACAGTCGACTCTACCGGCGGGTCGTTTCACGTGCCGGGAGTCGACCAACCGGTTCGACGGAGTCCGCTTGGTAGAGTCGACCGTTGGTCGACTATCGCGCGCAGCGCGGGATTTTCTCGATCTGGACGAAGGGCAGTCGACTAACAGTCGACTCTACCGGCGGGTCGTTTCACGTGCGGGAAGATCTCAGGCCAGCTCAGGTTCCTGCGCCAGCAGGCGATGGAAGCGTTGCAGAACGTAAGGGTCGATCAGACCACCGGATTGCTCGTCGATGATGCGCAGTGCCGTCTCGTGTTCCATCGCGGCACGGTAGGGACGCACGCTGGTCATCGCGTCATAGGCATCCGCAACGGTGACGATGCGTGAGCCCAACGGAATGCTCTCGCCGCGCAGCCCATCGGGATAGCCACTGCCATCGAACGCCTCGTGATGGGCGCGGATCAGCCGCGCAACCGGTGCCGCATCGCTGCGGCCGGTGGCCAGGAAGATGTGTTCACCGCGCACCGGATGCTCGCGCATGATCGCGCGCTCCTCATCGGTATGCCGGCGCGGGGCCAGCAGCACCTCATCGGGAATGCCGATCTTGCCGATGTCATGGAAGCGTGCGGCCAGACCGATCTGCGCACTGGCCTCGTCATCCAGATCGCAGTGCGTGGCCAGGCGCTGCGCGAGCAGGCCAACGCGGTCGCAATGGTGGCGGGTGTAAGCGTCGCGCATCTGCAGCGACATCGAGAGAGCATCGATCAGGCAGGCCTGTGCATGCAGCAGGTCGGGGGCGGGTACGGCGTCAGGAAACATGGTCATCCGCCCGCACCGGGTGGGGACCGGTGCGGGGTGTTCGGGGGCGATCAACCCGGGGCGAGGGTGGTCAGAAGGGCGCGGGCCGCGTTGAAGCGGTCCTCCGGCAACGGCAGCGGATGCTTGATGCGAAGCTTGTCGGGCCCTTCCATGGCATAGAGGTTTGGCTGTTTCTGGATCAGCTGGATCACCGCCATCGGATCGATGTTCGGCTTGGACTCGAACACGATGCGGCCACCGTTCTCGCCCAGGTCCAGCTTGCGGATGCCCAGCGCGTTGGCTTTCAGCTTCAGCTCGGCGATGGCGAACAGGTGCTTGGCCGCATCCGGCAGCAGGCCGAAGCGATCGATCATCTCCACCTGCAGTTCGCGCAGCGCATCGCTGTCGCGCGCGCTGGAAATACGCTTGTACAGGGTCAGGCGGGTATGCACGTCCGGCAGGTAGTCTTCCGTGATCAATGCCGGCACATGCAGTTCGACCTCGGCACCACGCACTTCCTCGCCGGCATCCAGGTCGGGCAGCTTGCCCTGCTTGATGCTGCGTACCGCGCGCTCCAGTAGCTCGGTGTACAGGCTGAAGCCGACCTCGGCCATCTGCCCGCTCTGGTCCTCGCCGAGCAGTTCACCGGCACCGCGGATCTCCAGATCGTGCGTGGCCAGGGTGAAGCCGGCGCCCAGTTCGTCCATCGAGGCGATCGCCTCCAGGCGCTTCTCAGCGTCGGGGGTGATCGCGCGGCGGTCGGGGGTGATCAGATAGGCGTAGGCACGGTGGTGCGAACGGCCCACGCGCCCACGCAGCTGGTGCAGCTGGGCCAGGCCGAAGCGGTCGGCGCGGTTGATGATGATGGTGTTGGCGTTGGGAATGTCGATGCCCGATTCGATGATCGTGGTCGACAGCAGCACGTTGAAGCGCTGCTTCTGGAAGTCCAGCATCACCTTTTCCAGCTCGCGCTCGGGCATTTGCCCGTGGGCGATGCCGATGCGCGCTTCCGGCACCAGCTCGGACAGCTCGCGCTGCATGCGGCCGATGCTTTCCACGTCGTTGTGCAGGAAGTACAGCTGGCCGCCACGTGCCAGCTCGCGCTGGAAGGCTTCGCGCAGCAGCGCGTTGTCCCACTGGGTGATGAAGGTCTGCACCGCCAGCCGGTTCGGCGGCGGCGTGGCGATGATCGACAGGTCGCGCAGGCCGGCCATGGCCATGTTCAAGGTGCGCGGGATCGGCGTGGCGGTCAGGGTCAGCAGGTGCACGTTGGCGCGCAGCGCCTTCAGGGCTTCCTTCTGGCGCACGCCGAAACGCTGCTCTTCGTCGACGATGACCATGCCCAGGTCCTTGAACTTCACGTCGGGCTGCAGCAGGCGATGGGTGCCGACGATGACGTCGATGGTGCCGGCGGCGACCTTTTCCAGCTCGGCCTTGATCTCCTTGGTGCTCTTGAAGCGCGACAGCACCTCGACCTTCAGGGGGTAATCGGCGAAGCGGTCGCGGAAGTTGCGGTAATGCTGTTCGGCCAGCAGCGTGGTCGGCACCAGCACGGCCACCTGCTTGCCGGCACTGGCGGCGGCGAATGCCGCACGCACCGCCACCTCGGTCTTGCCGAAACCGACGTCGCCGCAGACCACACGGTCCATCGGCTGGCTGCTGGCGAGGTCGCGCAGGGTGGCGTCGATGGCGGCCAGCTGATCGGGGGTTTCCTCGAACGGGAATCCGGCTGCGAACGGCTCGTACATCGCACGGTCCACCTGCAGTGCCAGGCCGGCACGCGCCTGGCGGCGGGCCTGGATCTCCAGCAGTTCGGCAGCGACGTCGCGCACCTTTTCGGCGGCCTTGCGCTTGGCCTTGCTCCACTGCTCGCCACCGAGCGAATGCAGCGGCGCGGTTTCCGCTGAAGCGCCGGAGTAGCGGCTGATCAGGTGCAGCTGGGCGACCGGCACATACAGGCGGTCGCCCTTGGCGTATTCGATTTCGAGGAACTCGCCGGGCATGCCGCCGACGTCCATCGCGATCAGGCCACGGTAGCGGCCGACGCCATGGTCCTCGTGCACGATCGGTGCACCCTCGGTCAGCTCGCCGAGGTCGCGGATGATCGCTTCCGGCTCGCGGCCGGCACGGCGCGTGCGGCGGGTGCTGCCGGCGCGCTCGGGGAACAGCTGGCGCTCGGTCAGCACCGCGATGCGCGGATCGTCCAGTGCGAAGCCATCTTCCAGCGGTGCCACCGCGATCGCGAAGCGCGCATCGTCGGCGAGGAAGCTGGGCAGGTCGGCCACCACCGGCGGCTTCAGCTCGGCGGCCTGCAGCACTTCCAGCAGGGCCTCGCGACGCCCGGGCGAATCGGCGGCGATCAGTACCCGGCCCGGATAGTGGCCGAGGAAGGATTTCAGCGCGTCGCCAGCGGGGGCCTCGCGCGCGGCCACCGGCAGCGGCGGCAGCGGCTGGTCACCCAGCGCATGGGCATCGGCGATGCGCGCGTGGTCAGCCGACCACACCTCGATGCGCGGGGCATCGTTCAGGCGCTCGCGCAGCAGCTCCGGCGACAGGTACAACGCCGAAGGCGGCAGCAGCGGGCGCTCCACATCATGGCGGCGCTGCTCATAGCGGTCCGCGGTCTGCGCCCAGAACGCGACGGACGCTTCATACGCACCGGTACAGACCACCGGCAGGCTGCCGTCGGGCAGGTAGTCGAACAGGGTTGCGGTGCGTTCGAAGAACAGCGGCAGGTAGTACTCGACGCCGGCCGGGGCCAGCCCGGACTTCAGATCCTGGTACAGCGAACTGCGCCGGGTATCCACATCGAAACGCTCGCGCAGCGTGGCCAGCACGCGTGCGATGCTGGCCTCGTCCATCGGCACTTCGCGGCCGGGCAGCATGTGCACCGCCTCGACCTTGTCCAGCGAACGCTGGCTTTCCGGATCGAAGGCACGGATCGAGTCGATGTCCTCGTCCAGTAGTTCTACCCGCAGCGGCTCGTCGGCGCCCATCGGGAACACGTCGAGCAGGCCGCCGCGCACCGCGAAGTCACCCGGGTCCATCACCTGCGGCACGTTGCGGTAGCCGGCGCTTTCCAGGCGACGCTTCTCGGCTTCCAGGTCCAGGCGCTGGCCGACTTTCAGGTCGAAGCTGCCACCGATCACATAGCTGCGCGGGGCCAGCTGCTGCAGCAGGGTCTGCACCGGCACGATCACCAGGCCGCGCTTCAGCGCCGGCAGGCGGTGCAGGGCGGACAAGCGCTGCGAGATGATGTCCGGATGCGGGCTGAAGCGGTCGTAGGGCAGGGTTTCCCAGTCCGGGAAGGCGACCACCGGCAGGGCCGGGTCACCGCCAAGCAGGGTCTGCAGGTCGGCTTCGAGCTGGTTGGCACCGTGGTTGTCACGGGCGATCACCAGCAGCGGGGCGTCATGCGCACGCGCGGCCTGGGCCAGGTACCAGGCCAGGGCGGTCGGCGAGGCGGGGGCGCGCCACCAGGCGCGGAGCTGGCCGGCGCGCGGCAGCGGCGGGGCGGGGTATGAGGTACGCGACATGGACCCCGGATTTTAGCAGAAGCCCGATCGAAGCCCGGTGGGTCGTGCCGGCCGTTTGCCGACGGCCTCACGTGCCGTTGGGGGAACACAATGCCGGCCAGCGGCCGGCACTACCGGGAGGCATGGCCGGGCAGGGCCCGGCGCATCCGTCAGTTGTCCAGCTCCAGCACCATCCGCACCAGGCCTTCGGCACCGGTCGGGTGCGGCACCGGCTTGAAGCCCAGCGAGGCGGCCAGCTGCTTCATCGGCTCGTTCTCGGCGGCAACGTCGCCGTACAGGCGGTCGAGGTACTTGCCGCGGCCCCACTTCACCAGCTTGCGCATCAGCTGCCGGCCCAGGCCCTGGCCAATGAGGAAGCGGCTGATCAGGATCGCGTACTCGGCTTCACGGGTACCGGGGATGATCGAGGCCCGGGCGACCGCGCCGACCACCGCTTCGCCAGCGGGCAGGGACTCGGCTGCGACCAGGGTGATCTCGGTCTTGGGATTGGGGTGGGTCAGGCGCTGGGTGGTTTCCGGTGACAGCTCGGTCACCGCCTGCAGGAAACGATCACGGATTTCTTCCGGCCCGAACAGGCTGAACGCCGCTTGCAGCGGTGCGCCGTCTTCCGGGCGGATGGGGCGGATCAGCAGCTCGTGGCCGCTGGGAGCCTTGAAGATCTCATGCCAGGGCGGCATGCGGTTGCGAGTGGCCATACCGGGTGATTCCTTGGTGGTCCATCGATTGTGGCATCACCGGGGCTGCATTCCGTGAACGAAAGGCTCACGGCGGTACAGCCTCGTGAAGGCCGTTATTCGGGGGCTTTGAGCCAATCCAGGCGGGTGCTGGCCCCCGGTTCGCCCAGGTGCTGGCGCAGCGCCGGCAGGGCCGGGCCGACCACCCGGTCGAACTGCCACGGCGGGTTGAGCAGCAGCATGCCGCTGCCGTTGAGGCGCAGCGGCGAGTCGTCCGGGCGCACCAGGAACTCGATCGTCATCGCCGACTTGACCGGCAGGGCAGTGGCCTTGCGCAGGAAATGCAGGATGGTGCGGCGCTGCTTGATCGGGAACCAGACCGCACAGGTGGCCTGCGGCCAGCGTGCCAGGGTCTCGGCCAGGGCAGCCAGGATGTTCTGGTATTCGGCGTCCTGCGCCTCGTACGGCGGATCGATCAGCACTAGGCCACGACCGATCTTGCTGCCGTTGAACTTCGGCGGCAGCAGCGAGCGCAGCAGGGCATAGCCATCGCCAGCGCGCACATCGACGCGGCTGTCATGGGCGAACAGGGCCTTCAGCGTGGCCGTTTCGGCTTCCTGCAGCTCGCAGACCGCCATCCGGTCCTGCGCGCGCATCGCCTGTGCGCTCAGCAGCGGCGAGCCCGGGTAGTTGGTCAGCGCGCCGACCGGGTTGTCGGCCTGGACCGCCTTCAGGTAGCGCTCGACCACCTCCGGCAGCTTGGGCTGGGCCATCAGCCGCATGATCCCGGATTCGGCCTCCAGGGTCTTGCGGCTCTCTTCGCTGGCCAGCAGGTAGCGGCCGGCACCGCCGTGGGTGTCGAGCACGAAGAACGGGCTGTCCTTGCGCTTGAAGCTGTCGATCAGGGCCAGCTGCACGATGTGCTTGAGCACATCGGCGTGGTTGCCGGCATGGAAGGCGTGGCGATAGTTCATGGGCGGCAGTGTACGGGGCGGCGGCCGCAGCGGCTATGCTGCGCGCCATGACAGCTCCCGTTGCCCATGTCCTGGTAGTCGAGGACGAAGCCGCCATCGCCGAAACCGTGCTCTATGCGCTGCGCAGCGAGGGCTATGCCGCCAGCCACTGCCTGTTGGGCGGGGAGGCGCTGCAGCGGCTGCAGGCCGGGGATATCGACGTGGTGGTGCTGGACGTGGGATTGCCCGACCTGGGCGGCTTCGAGGTCTGCCGACGGCTGCGCGCGCAGCCCGGGCCGGTGGCGCAGCTGCCGGTGATCTTCCTGACCGCCCGCAACGATGAAGTGGACCGGGTGCTCGGCCTGGAACTGGGCGCCGACGACTACATGACCAAGCCGTTCTCGCCGCGCGAGCTGGTGGCGCGGGTGCGTGCACGCCTGCGCCGTGCGGCGCCGGTCATCGCAGCGCCCAGCGCCGATGCAGGCTGGCAGGAACATGGCGCGTTCGCCATCGACCGCGAAGGCCGGCGCATCCGCTTCCGTGGCCAGGCACTGGATCTGACCCGCTACGAGTACGCGCTGCTGGAGGCGCTGCTGCAGCGACCCGGTGCCATCCTCAGCCGTGCCCAGCTGATGGACCGTGGCTGGGACAGCAGCGCCGACAGTGCCGACCGCACCGTCGATACCCATGTAAAGACGCTGCGTGCCAAGCTGCGCGCGGCCGGTGCCAGCGACGACCCGATCCGCACCCACCGTGGCCTTGGCTACGCGCTGGAGGTCTAGCCGATGCGCCTGGTGCTGAAGCTGTTCCTGGGCTTCTTCCTGATCACCGGCATCGCGGCGTTCTTCGTGATGCGCGTGTTCGTCAACGAAGTGAAGCCGGGTGTGCGCCAGGCGATGGAATCGACCCTGGTCGATGCGGCCAACGTGCTGGCCGAGATGGCCGCCGCCGACGTCAAGGACGGCACCATCCGCAGCGGCAGCTTCACCCGCAACCTGGCCAAGGCACGGCAGCGCGACCTGAAGGCAATGGTCTGGCGTTTCCCGAAGCGCTCGCTGGATTACCGGGTGACCATCACCGATGCCAAGGGCATCGTCATCTACGACTCGCTGGGCCGTGACCTTGGGCGCGACAATTCGCGCTGGAATGATGTCTACCGCACCCTGCGTGGCGAGTACGGTGCCCGTTCCAGCCCGGAGATTCCGGGCGAGGAAGGCGATACGGTGATGCATGTAGCGGCGCCCGTATACGACCCGGCCGATGGCCGCACCCTGATCGGCGTGCTCAGCCTGGCCCAGCCCAACCGCAGCATCGATCCGTTCATCGCTGCCAGCCAGCGCGCCATCATCGAGCGCGGTGCCTGGCTCATCGGATTGTCGGCGCTGGTCGGCGTGCTGGTGACGATGTGGCTGACCACTGGCCTCGGCCAGCTCAGCCGCTATGCACGCGCGGTCAGCGCGGGCGAACCGGTGCCACCACCACGGCGCCGTCGCGACGAGATCGGCGATCTCGGCCAGGCGCTGGAAACGATGCGCCGCAAGCTCGAAGGCAAGGCCTACGTCGAGCAGTACGTGCAGTCGCTGACGCACGAGATGAAGAGCCCGCTGGCGGCGATCCGCGGTGCCGCCGAACTGCTGCAGGAGCCGCTGCCCGAAGCGGACCGCGTGCATTTCGCGCGCAGCATTGTCGACCAGCAGGAACGGCTGACCGAGACCATCGACAAGCTGCTGGCGCTGGCCGAAGTGGAACAGCACGGCTGGCTGCAGACCCGCGACCCGATCGCGCTGCAGGCATTGCTGGCCGATGCGGCCGCGGCCGCGCAGGTGCGCGCGCAGGCGGCCGGTGTGCGGGTCCACATCGGCAACGTGCCCGACCTGCGGGTGCAGGGCGACGGCTACCTGCTGCGGCAGGCGCTGCACAACCTGATCGACAACGCGATTGCCTTCTCGCCCTCCGGCGCGGAGATCGCGCTGCAGGCCGAGGTGGATGGACAGGGCGTGCGCCTGCAGGTGGCCGACCGCGGCGCCGGCATCCCGGACTATGCGCGCGAACGGGTGTTCGAACGCTTCTATTCGCTGGCGCGGCCCGGCAGCGGGCGGCGCAGTTCCGGCCTGGGCCTGCCATTCGTGCAGGAAGTCGCGCGCCTGCACGATGGACGCGCCAGTGTCGACGTCCGCGAGGGCGGCGGCACCGTGGCCAGCCTGTGGCTGCCATCGGGTGCGCCGGGCCAGCGCCCGCGCCGCTGACTTCACACTCGCTTCAAATTCGCCACAAACCCTGCTCACCCCAGCGGTCCATCCTGCAGCCCTCTCCAACGAGGATGGACCATGAAATCCCTGAAGATGCTGCTGAGGTTCGCCATTGTCGGCGGGCTGATCCTGCTGCTGCTGGTGCCGCTGACCATGATCCGCGGGGTCATCAACGAACGCAGCGCATACCGCGACGAGGCGTTCTCGCGGGTGGCCGACAGCCGCGCCGGTGCACAGCAGCTGGTGGGCCCGGTGCGGGTGGTGCCATGGGTGGAACGCAAGCAGGTTGAACTGGTCGACCCGCTGGGCGTCAAGAAGACCGAGATACAGGTCACCGAGGGGCACTGGCTGCAGATGCCGGCGTCGCTGGAGGTGGGCGGCGAGATGCTGCCGAGCCAGCGCGAAGTCGGCCTGTTCAAGGTACCGGTGTACAGCTGGAACGGCCAGATGAAGGCGACCTTCGCCGCAGACGACTATCCGGTGAAGGCCGGCCGCAGTTACGGCCAGCCGTATGTCGCGGTTGGTGTATCCGATGTGCGGGGCCTGGTGGGTACGCCGAACCTGCGCGTGGATGGCAAGCAGCTGCGGTTGCTGCCGGGCGTTGGCGCGGCCAGCGAGGTGGGGCGAGGCCTGCACGCACCGGTGGCCGGTTTCGCTGCGGATCAGGGCGGCACGCTGGCTGCCAGCACTGTTGAACTGGAGCTGCGCCTGGATGGCAGCCGCATGCTGTCGGTGGTGCCGGTGGGCGATGACACCCAGATCGCGCTGCGTTCGAGCTGGCCGCATCCGTCATTCAGCGGTGCGTTCCTGCCCAACGAACGCCGCGTTGATGCGCAGGGCTTCGATGCACGCTGGGCGGTGTCCTCGCTGGCCTCCGATGCCCAGCGCCAGCTGCGCAATGACGGTTCGGTCGACTCGCAGGCGGTGACGGTGTCGCTGGTCGATCCGGTCGATACCTACACCCAGGCCGACCGTGCCTCGAAATACGGCGTGCTGTTCGTGCTGCTCACCTTCGTCGGCTTCATCCTGTTCGAGCTGATCAAGTCGCTGCGCATCCACCCGTTGCAGTACCTGATGGTGGGCCTGGCGCTGGCGATCTTCTTCCTGCTGCTGATCAGCCTGTCCGAGCACATCGCGTTCTGGAAGGCCTATCTGGTCTCGGCGGTGGCCTGTATCGGCCTGCAGGCGGTGTACCTGGCCAATGTGCTGGGCCACTGGAAGCGCGGCCTCGGCTTCGCTGCGCTGCTGACCGTGCTGTACGGCGCGCTGTATGGCCTGCTGGTGTCGGAGAACAACGCGCTGCTGATGGGTTCGCTGCTGCTGTTCGTGATCCTGGCGCTGGCGATGTGGGTGACCCGCCGGGTCGACTGGTACGCGCTTGGCGCGGAACTGAAGTAAGGAGCACGCCATGGGCTGGCGCCAGGGATTGCGGCAACGGGCACGGCAGGGCATTCCGGCCCTGCTGGAAGTGGATGCACTGCTGCAGGCACATGGCGTGCTGGCGGCCCTGCCGGGAGCGCGGATCGCCCCCGGCCTGGTCCGCTTCCAGCTGGCGGCGGTGACCTGCGAAGGATTGCAGGCGCAGGGATTGCGCTGGCTGCAGGGCGCGCGGCAGGGACGCGGCGCGATGGCTGGCCGGGTGCCGCGCTACCGGCCATGGAAGGCCGGGGCGGAGGCGCTGGCCGAGATCGGTATCGGTGGCCTTCCGGATGACTGGCCGGCACACGCGGCGGTGTACGGCTGCAGCAGCATCGACCGGCGGCACTGGTTGCTGCTGCTGCCGGAACGGGCACAGTTGTGGTTGGGATGGAGCGGGTGATTGGGCTGTTCATCCACGCATGGCGTGGATCTACTGTTGTGGGTGCGAACCTTGGTTCGCACGCTCCCGCCCATGACCGATGGGACGGTATCCCCGCGCCCCCGCTGGCTAGACTCGACGAGTTGATGATCGAGCCGAAGGGCAGGGGTGCGATGTGTTGAAGTGGGGCATGCTGGCCGCAGCGCTGGCGATGGGTGGCAATGCAGGAGCGCAGCAGCGCGAGACGGTGGACCTGGACATGGTCAGCCGCATCCGCCAGGAGGCCTTCCACCGTTCGCAGGTGATGGACACCTTCAGCTATCTCACCGAGCGCATCGGCCCGCGCCTGACCAACTCGCCGGCCATGGGGCGCGCCAACGCCTGGACCCGCGGCAAGTTCAACGAATGGAAGCTGGACAGCGTCCACGACGAGGCCTTCGACGACTTCGGGCGCGGCTGGGAGTTCACTTCGGCGAGCGTGGAGATGCTGGGCGACCGCGTGCAGCCGCTGCATGCACTGCCCAAGGCCTGGACGCCGGGCACCAAGGGGCCGGTTGAAGGCGAGCTGGTCCAGGTCGAGATCAAGAAGCCCGAAGACATCGAGAAGTACCGCGGCAAGCTGCGCGGCAAGATCCTGCTGCTGGGCGAGGCCCGCGAGTACAAGCGCGGCACCGAGGCGGATTCGCATCGCCACGACGCCACCTCGCTGGAAGGCCTGCAGGAATTCACCCTGCCCAAGGACAAGGACGCCACCGCCGAGCGCGCCAAGCGGGTCAAGGAGTACCAGGAACGCCAGCAGCTGGCGACCAAGGTCAATGCGTTCTTCGTGGAAGAGGGCGCGCTGGCCTCGATCAGCATCAGCAGCTGGGACAACGGCATCATCCGGGTTGCCGGTGGCGGTTCGCGCAAGGCCGGCGAGTCGGTGGGCATCCCCGAGCTGGCGATGATCAGCGAGCACTTCAATCCGCTGGTGCGCGCGCTCGAGGCCAAGCAGACGGTGCGCCTGCGCGTGGATGTGGCAGCACGCTTCACCGATGAGGCCGACCAGCCCGGTTACAACACGCTGGCCGAGATCCGTGGCAGCAGCAAGCCCGATGAAGTGGTGATGATCGGCGCGCACCTGGATTCCTGGCACAGCGGTACCGGTGCGGCCGACAACGCGGCTGGCGTGGCGGTGATGATGGAGGCGATGCGCATCCTCAAGGCCACCGGCGCCAAGCCCAGGCGCACCATCCGCGTGGCGTTGTGGAGCGGTGAGGAACAGGGCCTGATCGGCTCGCAGGCCTATGTGGCCAAGCACTTCGGTCGTTTCCCGGAACCCACCGACCCGGCGCAGAAGGCGCTGCCGGCCTCGCTGCGCGAGCCCACCGGCGCGCTGCAGAAGACCCGCGATTACGGCAAGTTCCAGGTCTACTTCAACATGGACAACGGCTCGGGTCGCTTCCGCGGCATCTATGCGCAGGAAAACCTGGCGGCGATGCCGATCTTCGAAGCCTGGCTGGCGCCGTTCCATGACGTGGGTGCCACCACCGTGGCCACCCGCAACACCGGCAGCACCGACCACATCAGCTTCGACCGCATCGGCCTGCCGGGCTTCCAGTTCATCCAGGACCGGCTGGACTACTTCACCAATGTCCACCACAGCCACCTGGACACCTGGGACCACGCCGAACCGGACGACCTCAAGCAGGCCGCAGCCATCGTCGCCTCGTTCGCCTACAACGCCGCGATGCGCGAGCAGCCGTTCCCGCGCAAGGTGGAACCCTAAAAGGGGACGGAGGGGATTAAGTCGTTTCTCCCCTCCGTTTCCCGGTTGCAGGCCCAGCGGCTGGGCAATCGCGACTTAATCCCCTCCGTCCCCTTTTTTCCGTCGGGGGCGGAGGGCTGGTAAAATCGGGGGATTCCCGTTCCTCGAGCCGTCCATGACCTGCCGCACCCGCTTCGCCCCCAGTCCCACCGGCTACCTGCACATCGGTGGTGCCCGCACTGCGCTGTACTGCTGGCTGGAGGCCCGCCACCGTGGCGGCGAGTTCGTGCTGCGCATCGAGGACACCGACCGTGAACGCAGCACCCAGGGCGCGATCGACGCGATCCTGGAGGCGATGGAGTGGCTGGGCCTGGACTATGACGAAGGCCCGATCTACCAGACCGACCGCGTCGCCCGTTACCTGGAAGTGGCCGAACAGCTGCTGGCCGACGGCAAGGCGTATTACGCATACGAGACCCGCGAAGAGCTTGACGCGATGCGCGAGGCCGCCATGGCCAGGCAGGAGAAGCCGCGCTACAACGGTGCCGCGCGTGACCTGGGCCTGCCGCGCAAGGATGACCCGAACCGTGTCATCCGCTTCAAGAATCCGCTGGACGGCACTGTGGTGTTCGACGACCTGATCAAGGGCCGTATCGAGATCGCCAACAGCGAGCTGGATGACATGGTCATCTTCCGCCCGGACGGCTACCCCACCTACAACTTCGCGGTGGTGGTGGACGACTGGGACATGGGCATCACCGAGGTCATCCGCGGCGACGACCACATCAACAACACCCCGCGCCAGATCAACCTGTACGAAGGCATCGGGGCCCCGGTGCCGAAGTTCGGCCACATGCCGATGATCCTGGACGAGCAGGGCGCCAAGCTGTCCAAGCGCACCGGCGCGGCCGACGTGATGCAGTACAAGGACGCCGGCTACCTGCCCGATGCGCTGCTGAGCTACCTGGCCCGCCTGGGCTGGTCGCACGGCGACCAGGAGCTGTTCAGCCGCCAGGAACTGATCGATCTGTTCGACGTGAAGGACTGCAATTCCAAGGCCTCGCGCCTGGACATGGCCAAGCTGGGCTGGGTCAACCAGCATTTCCTGAAGACCGAGGACGTGGCCGCGATCGTGCCGCACCTGGTCTACCAGCTGCAGAAGCTGGGCCTGGACGTGGCCGCCGGCCCCGCCCCGGAGGACGTGGTGATCGCCCTGCGTGAACGCGTGCAGACCCTGAAGGAAATGGCCGAGAAGGCCGTGGTCTGGTACCAGCCGCTGACCGAGTACGACGAAGCGGCGGTGGCCAAGCACTTCAAGGCCGGTGCCGAGGTGGCGCTGGGCAAGGCCCGCGAGCTGCTGGCGGCGTTGCCGGAATGGACCGCCGAATCGGTGGGCGTCGCCCTGCACGACGTGGCCGCAGCGCTGGAGATCGGCATGGGCAAGGTCGCCCAGCCGCTGCGCGTGGCCATCACCGGCACCCAGGTCAGTCCTGACATCTCCCATACCGTATACCTGGCCGGCCGCGAGCAGGCCTTGAAACGCATTGATGTGGCCATCACCAAGGTAGCAACGGCCTGAGGCATCCTTGCCAGGCCCGAACCGGAGAACACGCATGCCCGCCAAGACCGCCACTGCCTGTACCGCCCCGCACCACCACGTCCACGACGCATCGGATTTCGTGGCGGTGGTCGAGCGTGTCTCGCGCGAACGCGGGCTGCGCCTGACCCCGATCCGCGCCAACGTGCTGAAGCTGATCGCCGAGGCCGGCAAGCCGGTCAAGGCCTACGAGCTGCTGGAATGGGTACGCAACGGCAAGGGCGTGGGCGCTGACGCCCCGCCCACCGTGTACCGCGCGCTGGACTTCCTGATGGCCAATGGCTTCGTGCACAAGCTGGAATCGGTGAATGCCTTCGTGGCCTGCCACCATCCCAGCAGCGCCGCGCATTCGGTGCCCTTCCTGATCTGCAACAGCTGCCACAGCGCGGTGGAACTGGAAGACCGCGAGATCGTCACCCAGTTGGAGAAGCGGGCCAAGGAGCTGGGCTTCCAGCCGCAGGCACAGACCCTGGAAGTGCATGGCCTCTGCGCGCGCTGCGCCGGCTAACGCAACGGTAGTGCCGGCCGCTGGCCGATCTGACCCCGTTTCATATCGGTGCGACAGGGCCCGCGTCCTAGTCCATCGCCTTGGAACGGGTATCCACCCGCACGATCACCGACATGCCGGGGCGCAGCTGCGCGGCCAGCTTCTGGCCTTTGTTGATCGAAATCCGCACCGGTAGCCGCTGCACCACCTTGGTGAAGTTGCCGCTGGCATTGTCCGGGCGCAGCACGCTGAATTCCGACCCGGTGGCGGGCGCGATCTCCTGCACGCGGCCCCGCAGCACCTGCCCCTGGAACGCGTCCACCGAGAACGTGGCCGGCTGGCCGATCGCCATGCCCCAGGTCTGGCCTTCCTTGTAGTTGGCCACCACCCACAGCGTGTCAGGGACCAGGAACAGCAGCTGCGAACCGGCGGCGACGTACTGGCCCACGCGCACGCTGGCTTCGCTGATCTGGCCGTCGCGCGGCGCGTGGATCACCGTGTTGGCCAGATCGATGCGCGCCAGTTCCAGCTGCGCCTGCGCGCTTTCCACCTGGGCCTCCAGGCTCTTGCGTGCCACCTGGGTCGACACCAGCGTTTCCTCGGCGATGCGGATCTGCGCCTGCGACTGCTGCACGCTGGCCTGTGCCGAGGCCTGGGTGGTGCGGAACTTGTCGCGGTCGTTGATCGATACCAGCTGCTGCGCGGCCAGCTCTTCGTAGCGCTTGGTCTCGTTGCGTGAGCGTTGCAGCTCCGCCTGCCCGGCCGACAATGTGGCGCGTGCAGAGGCGATCTGCGCACGGTTCTGCGCCTGCGACTGGTCCGAGTTGGCCAGTGCCGCGCGTGCGCTGTCCAGCGTCGCCTGTGCCTGGGCCACACGCTGCGCGTAGATGCGGTCATCGATGCGCAGCAGCGGCTCACCCTCCCTCACGTGCTGGAAGTCCTTCACCAGCACTTCGGTCACATAGCCGTTGACCTGCGGTGCCATCACCGTGATCTGTCCGCGCACATAGGCGTTGTCGGTCACCATCACGCTGCTGGTGAACGGCCACAGGTGCCAGGCGCGCAGGATCAGCGCAATGCCCAGCAGGGCCACCACCACCATCACCACCACGCTGCGCGCGCTGGGCTTGAGGTACTTCGGCGCGACCGCGGGTTCTACCGGCGTAGGGGCAGGCGCCGCGTCGGTCGGCGGCGGTGGGGTCACGTTGTCGGCGTCGTCGGGTCGGGGCGGGACGGGAGGCATGGTCGAGAACTCAGCGGGGCGCGGCCGGCGTGGCCACAGCGGGGGAAGTGGGGTGGCGCTTGCGCCATTGCTTGAGCACGGCGGTGCGCAGCGACAGCAGCAGCAACCAGCACAGGAAGCCGATGGCCAACCAACCGCTCAGCGTGAACACATCATTGAAGCCGCGTACGTTGGCTTCGCGGCGCGTCGTCTGCGCCAACTGCGCGCTGCCCTGCGCGCTGCGCAGCACCGGATCGGTGATCTGGGCGACGTACAGCTGCTGTTGGATGCGCAGGCGCTGTGCCACCACCGGGTCGGCTGGGTCGAGCTGGCTGGTCAGCGCGCTGGAATACAACTGCTCGCGATGCAGCTGGAAGGTACCCAGCACCGCCGAACCGGCCAGCCCACCCAGCGTCTGCGTGATCGAGAGCGTCACCAGGAAGGTGATCATGTGGTCCACGCCCTGTTTCAGCGCGGCGGAAATGCCGAGCATGATCAACGGGCCCATGAACATGCCGGCACCGACCGAGGCCAGGAACTGGCTGGCGTAGAAGTCGTGCGGCCGATCCATGCTGGTGCGGTGCTGGTCGAAGAACGCGGCGGCGCCCAGCAGCAGGATCGCCATCAGCAGCTGCGGGATCAGCCGTTTGGGCCCGAAGGTCAGTGCAGTGCCGGCGATACCGGTGATCACGCCGGCAAGAATCACCACGAACAGCGGCCGCAACTGATCAGGGCCCATGCCGAGCGTGCGCATCAGGTTGACCACGCCGTAGGACTGCTCGGTGGTCAGGAAGCGGATCAGGAAGGCGCCGACGATGAAATGCAGTACGGGCAGGCTGGCCAGCCAGCGTGTCTGCAGCAGCGGATTGCGCCGGTAGTGCTCGATGATGAAGGCGGTGGTGGACAGCACGATCGAGGCGACCAGGGCCCAGCCCAGCCACGGCGTGTTAAGCCACCAGCGGGTGTAGCCCTGCGCCAGCACGATCACCAGCAGCGCGACGGCCGGTGCGAGCAGGGCAAAGGTGAGGAAGTCCAGCGGTTCGAAGGCCTTCACCTGGATGCCGGGCGGCAGCTTCAGCACCACCACTGCCGCGAACGCGCACAGTGCCAGCCCGGCTTCGAATGAGTAGAGCTGATGCCATTGGCCGGTATCGACCAGGCCTGGTGAAACGATCCAGGCGATCGGCACCGCCAGCTGCGAGAGGCCGACGCCGACCACCAGCAGATTGCCGGTAAAGCGGCGCGGCAGCGCCTGCAGCATGTACAACGTGCCCAGTGTCGAACAGGCCGCACCCGCGAAGCCGCTGGCGGCGCGGGTCAGCATCGTGGTCTCGAAGCTGCCGACGAACAGGTGCAGCACCGCCAGTGCCGCGTACAGGCCCAGCCCGATCTCGGCGAACAGGCGGATGCCGTACTGCTGGCGGAACTTGAAGGCCAGCAGGTTGGCGGTGACATTCACCATGGCATAGGCGGCCACCAGCCAGCTGCCCTGGGTCGGGGTCAGTGCCAGCTGGCCCTGCAGGAACGGCAGGTTGGCGGTGACCAGCGCATTGCCGAGGCCGCCGGTGATCGCCACCAGCAGTGATACCAGCGCATAGGCCGCGCGCCGATACGGCGGGTGCCAGGGCATCGACGCCGAACCGGGCATGGTCGGCTTCTCGTGCTCCTCCCAATCCGGAACCGGCTTCAGATACGGCTGGACCATCAGCGAGCCTCGCTGGTTGCTCCCTGGAGACCCCCGCGCAGCAGTTGCAGTGCGCGCCCGGCCAACTGAGCGCGCTCGTCGCGGGTCTTGCCGCGCAGGGCCGCACCCAGCATGCCCGAGATCAGTGAAATATCCGTCTTTTCCAGGTCGGCACGGCACAGCCCGGCGGCCTTGGCGCGCGCGATCGGTTCCTCCAGCAGGTCGCGCACGGTCTCGCGCGCGGCGCGCATGGACGGCACGTCCGAATCGACCGCACGCCAGTAATCGGCCAATGCCGGCGAATCAATGATGCGCTGGGCCATGCCCTCGAACACCTCGAACAGGGCGTCGTCGCGGTCGCCGAGCTGCTCGACCTGGCGCCGGATGCGGTCGACCGTGCGCTGCAGCAGCGCCTGGATCAGCGCGGTGCGGTCGGGGAAGTTGCGGTACAGGGTGGCGCGGCCTACCTGGGCGCGTTCGACCACCAGGTCCAGCGGGGCGGTGACACCGTGTTGGCCGAACACATGATCGGCGGCGTCGAGGATGAGGGCACGGCGGGCGGCGGCATCGGCACGTTGAGCAGTCATGGAATTATTTTCGGACAGAATTGTCCGATTGGCGAGACATTGGGTGACGGGATTGTCCGCTTGTTGTGGTACGCACATCTTTGTGACGGATGCGTGATGGCGTGGGTCGAAATGAAAACGGGGGCCCGAAGGCCCCCGTGGAATGGCGTGGGGGTCAGAGCCCTTTCCTTCGAGAAGGGCTGCGACCCCGCCGTGTGCGATCAGAAGAACGCGCGGATGCCGAATGCGACACCACGGCCTGGCAGCGGCGAGTAGTCGCGCAGCAGCGAGGTATGCGGACGCACTTCGCGGTTGGTCAGGTTGCTGCCATCCAGGAACACCTCGTAGCTGTTGTTGGCGTTGCGATCCCAGCGGTAGGCCAAGTGCGCGTCGACCAAGGTGTAGCCGTCGCTCGGGGCTTCGTTCTGGGCGACGTCCTTCTGGCGGCTGTAGCGCACCGCACCGACCGACGCGCGCCAGCCGTCCTTCGACCAGCGCAGGTCGGCGCCGACGCGGGCCGGTGCGATGCGCGGCAGATAGCCGGTGTTGGCCAGTTCCACCGTGTAGTTGTGGTTGTGGTCGCCGTGCGGCACGGCGATGTCCAGGTTGCGGCTGCCGCTGCCATCCAGCTTGGCCTTCACGTAGTCGCCGAACAGGCGCAGGTCCCAGTCACCGGCGCCGCCCTCGAACAGGTGTACCAGCGCTTCGGCCTCGGCACCGCGGAACACCGCGTCCTGCTGCGTCCAGGTGCGCACTGGCAGGCCCTCGGTGATGCCGGTGTCGGCCAGGTAGATGAAGTCCTTGAACCTGGTCTGGTAGACCGACGCGGAGAAGTCCAGGCGCTCGCTGTGGGTGTGGATACCCAGTTCCACGCGCTGGCCGCGCTCGGTCTTCAGGTTGGCGTCGCCGATTTCCAGCGAACGGGTGGCGATGTGCGCGCCGGCGGCATACAGCTCTTCGTTGGTCGGTGCTCGCTCGGAGCTGTCCACGCCGATGCGCAGGTCAACGGCATCGTTGAGCTTCCAGATGCCAGCGGCAGACAGGTTGGTGGCGCCGAAGGTGCGGCGGCGGTAGTCACCGCTCGGGTCCAGCTTGACCTGGTCGTGGCGGCCGCCCAGTTCCAGCTTGAACGGGCCGAACTGCTTTTCCTGCAGCACGAACAGGCCGATGTTCTTCGTGCCGGTATCCGGAACGAACGCTTCTTCGCCCTTGGCACCGAAATCACTGTTGCCGAACTGCAGGCCGAAGGCGCCGTCCCAGCCGCCGATCTGCTGCTGCACCGCTTCCAGGCGCGCTTCGATGCCGCGGTTGGTGAAGCGGGTCGACGGCGTACCGGCTTCCAGCTCCACGTGTTCGTAGTCGGTGTAGGCCACGCGTGCGTTGATGTTCTTCAGGAACGAGACCGGGTTGTAGATGCCGGCCTTGGTCTCGAAGCGGTTCTGCACCATGTCGATGCGCACGTCGTGCTCGTCGCCGCCTTCCTCTTCGTCGCCATGGTCGTGACCGTGGTCATGGCCATGATCGTCACCATCGGCGTGCACGTGCGCGCCATTGGGAATGCCGTAGTTGGTGCGGTAGGTACTGGCCGATACGCCGAAGTAGCCGCCGTCGCCCAGCCACGTTGCGCCGACGCCACCGGCGCGGGTGCGGATCGAGCTGTTGTCGAGGCGGCCGCGGCGCGGCTCTTCGCCTTCCTCGCCCGCATGATCATGGTCGTGGTCGTCGTGGTGGTCTTCCAGGCTGTCGATTACCGCGTAGCCGGGAATGCGGTAGTCGTCGCCATTGCGGACCAGGCCATCCACATGCAGCACGACGTTGCCGCTGACGCCATCGAGGCGGAACATGCCGCTGCGCTCTTTGTTCACCGAATTGCCGCGCAGTTCGGCACGACCGCTGAGCGGCCGCTCAGGCAGCTCGCGCGCGATGCGCCCGTCGACCACATTGACCGCACCACCAATGGCGCCGCTGCCGAACAGCAGCGTGGCCGGGCCCTTCAGTACTTCGATCTGGTCGGCCAGGAACGGTTCGATGCTGGTGGCGTGGTCGGCGCTGACCGTGGACGCATCCATGTTGCCCATGCCGTTGGACAGCACGGCCACGCGCGGGCCTTCCTGGCCACGGATGATCGGGCGGCCGACGCCGGGGCCGAAGAAGGTGCTCTGCACGCCGGGCAGCTTGGCCACGGTATCGCCGAGGGTGCCGGCCTTCTGCTCGTCCAGGCGTTCACCGGCCAGCACCTCCACCGGGCGTGCCAGCGATTCGGCGTCACCCTGCAGCGGCGACGCGGTGACCTGCACCGACGACAGCTCGGTCAGGTGGCGGTCACGATGGGCGGTGTCCTGGCCGGCTGCAAAGGCGACGGACGGCAGCAGGGCGGCGAGGGCCAGGGCCAGGGAATGCGGCTTGAGCCGTGGGGTATGGGCGGGCATGGACGGGTCCTTTGTTACAATGTATCAATCGCGGGGCGCACGAATCCCGTCGATGGGACAGGGGGAGGGAAACCGTGCGGGTCGGAGAGGGATGTTATATTATTCCATAACGATTCGCCGACCCTGCTGGAAGTCATGTCCCTGTCCTCACGCCTGCGCCACCTGCTCGACCGTTTCGGCGCCACTGGTTCGATGCTGTGCGCGGTGCACTGCGCGGTGATCCCGGTGCTGCTGGCCGCAGCGCCTTCATTGGGTCTGTCGTTCTGGCTGAGCGACGGCGTGGAACAGGCGCTGGTGGTGTTCGTGACCCTGCTGGGGTTGTTCAGCCTGGTCTGGGGCTACCGCCGGCACGGTGCGCTGCGTGCGCTGGGCTTCCTGGTTCCCGGCCTGGTCGCATTGTGGGCCGGCGTGCTGTATGACCCGCTGCACCACAATGCGGTGCCGCACGCGGTGGTGATGACCATCGGTGGCCTGCTGGTGGGTGTGGCCCATCTGGTCAACCTGCGCCTCAACCACGGTCACGTGCACGACGCCAGCTGCGCGCACTAGGCGCTCCGTGATAGGATTTTCGATCGTGCGCGGGGGCGCCCAGCAAGGCGGCCCCGCCGAACCCGTGTCAGTACGGGGTAACCAGATTTCACATTTGAGGAGTTGAAGACATGGGTAAGGGTGACCGCAAGACCGCCAAGGGCAAGCGCTACAACGCCAGCTATGGCAACGCCCGTTCGCACACCGCCAGCAAGGTCGCCGTAGGCGCCGCCGCTCCGGTTGCCAAGAAGACCGTGGCCAAGGCTCCGGCGAAGAAGGCTGTGGCGAAGAAGGCCGTCGCCAAGGCCTGATCCGGTCGAACGACCGGTTCAATGAAAAACGCGGCGCCTGGCGCCGCGTTTTTTTATGCCTGTCCGGTGAGCCGAGCGTGGGTTCGGCTCTACAACCGCATCAGCGCAGTGTCTTCTTCAGCGTTTCCGGATTGCCATCGTTCGGCGCGGCCGGTACCTGCAGCAGGTGGGCCAGCAGCGGATAGACATCGACGTTGTCGAAGCCATCGATCACCAGGCCCTGGCGGAACGACGGGCCGCCGGCCACGAACACTGCGCGCATGGAAGGCAGTGCGTTGTCGTAGCCATGCGAACCTCGATCCTGCTTCGCACGCTTGGCGATCTTCTCCTGGTGCAGGGCATCCCAGCCTTCATCCATGACACAGACGATGGCCGGAACCCGCGGATGCGTGCCGTAGTGCCAGCGTGCCGGCAGGTTCTCCTTCTTCCAGCATTCGTAGTGCGCGTGGCGTCCGAGCAGGGCGCGTTCGGCTTCCGCTTCGCGGCCGGCGACCGGCGCAAAACCCACCGACTGGCCCTGGCTGATATTGCGTGCAATGGCCGGGTCGGCCATCGACTCGGTGGCGATCACGTTGCCGTCGGCGACGCTGGCCATGCCGTGGTCGGACACGACGATCACGTTGGTGGTCTTGGCCAGATCGCGCTGCTGCAGCCCGTCGAGCACCTGGCCGACGATCTGGTCGGCGCGCACGATGGCGTCGGCGTACTGCTTCGACCCGGGGCCGTAGTTGTGGCCGGCCTTGTCCACGTGTTCCATGTACAGCGTGGTGAGGCGCGGTGCATCAGCATCGGTCTGCGCCAGCCAGTCGAGCACGATGCCGGCCCGCTGCTCCAGCGGTTCCTTGCCGTCGTATACGCGCCACTTGCTGGGGCGCACGCCGCGGATTTCAGACTCACTGCCCGGCCACGCCGTGGTGGCCGAACGTACGCCAGCGTTCTCGGCACTGACCCAGATCGGTTCGCCACCCCACCAGCCGCTGGTGGTGACCGCGTCGCGGTTGCTCAGTTCGAAACGGCCCAGGGTTGCATCGTCCATGCTGTTGTTGACGATGCCGTGGTGGTCCGGCCGCAGGCCGGTGACGATGGTGTAGTGGTTGGGGAAGGTCAGCGACGGATAGGACGCCGTCATCCAGCGTGCACGCACGCCGCCGTCGATCAGTCGCTGCAGGTTCGGAGTGAGCCCACGGTCCAGCGCATCGGCGCGCAGGCCGTCGATGGAGATCAGCAGCAGCTTCGGAGGCGAAGCCCCAGCGGCGGAACCGGGAACGGAGGCGGAAGGGGCGGGCGCGGTGGTGCAGGCCGCCAATGGCAGCAGCAGCGCCAGCGCGCAGGTCAGGCGTACGGAAGTCATCCACGCATGATAAGCCCGCGCAATGACGCGCCCAAGACACGGCGCGCTATCGCGCGCCGTGTCCGCGCATTTTTCCTTATCCCCGCGCCTGTCGGCGCGCCCCCTTCAACAGGAAGGGGGCTTTTCTCCAGACACAATTCCTGATGCTTCCATCCACGCATGGCGTGGATCTACCGTGTCGACCAAGGTCGACACCTACCAACAGTTGCGCAGAATGACGTTCGGACAGATCGCCGGAACCTGTCGAAGGCTGGGTGGGTCCGGTTGCAGGGGCGTGAGCGCCATGGATGGCGCGACCGAGCTTACAGGGACGTACTTGCAGCGTCCCCTGCAACTGGACCCACCCTGCCTCCCCGCAGGAAGCCCGCTGTTGCTGTTGCTCTAGCCTCTGCGGGTGCCGGGCGCAGCCCGGCCAGCCCTTTCACGCGAACAGCGGGGCCTGGCGTTGTTCCAGCCGCAGCAGCGCGGCCTTGGTTTCCAGTCCGCCGCCGAAACCGGTCAATGCGCCGTTGCTGCCGATCACGCGATGGCAGGGCAGGATGATCGGCAGCGGATTGCGCCCGTTGGCCGCGCCGACCGCGCGGGTCGCACTGGGCTGGCCGAGGTGCTGCGCCAGCTGCAGGTAACTCCAGGTATGGCCGAACGGAATCAGTGCCAGCGCCTGCCATACGCGCAGCTGGAACGGCGTGCCACGTGGCGCCAGCACAAGGTCGAAGCTGTTGCGCTCGCCGTGCAGGAACTGCAGCAGCTGTTCGCGTGCTTCCGGCAGGGCATCCGGTGCGTAGTGCCAGTCGTCGCGTCCGCGCGCCGGATGGCGGTTTTCCGGGAACAGCACATGTGACAGGCCACGCTCATCACCGGCGATGGTCAGCACGCCGATGGGGCTGTCGAAGCGATCAAACAACAGGGTCATGTCGGTTCTCCAACGAACGTGCCGGACAGGTGCCACAGGTGCAGCACGGCGTAGGCGCGCCACGGGCGCCACGGTTGCGAGCGCGCTTCAGTTGCACGTTCGCTCAGGCGCTGGCCCTGTGCGTGGCCGAGCACCTGCTGCAGCACCAGGTCGCCGGCGGGGAAGGCATCGGGCTGGCCGAGCCCGCGCAGGGCGATGTACTGCGCGGTCCACGGGCCGATGCCGGGCAATGCCACGCAGCGCGCAACAAAGTCTTCCAGGGCCTGCCCGGGTCCGAAGTCGAGCTGGCCGCTGGCACATGCAGCGGCCAGCGCACGCACCGTGGCGGCGCGGCTGCGCGGCAGGCCGATTGATTCCAGCGGCGCCTCGGCCAGCACCTCGGGCGCTGGGAACTGGCGATCGAACTCGGACGGCATGCCCGGCAGATGCGCCCCATACGCATCCACCAGACGCCGCGCAAAGGTGGTGGCGGCGGCGACGCTGACCTGCTGGCCGAGCACGGCGCGTACGCCGACCTCGAAGCCATCCCAGCCGCCCGGAACGCGCAGCCCCGGGCGTTCGGCGATGCCGCGTGCCAGCAGCGGTTCCTCGCCCAGGGCGGCATGGACCTGCTGCAGGTCGGCGTCCAGATCGAACACACGACGCACACGGCGCACGATGTCGGGGATCAGGCGCGGGTCGACCGCGCCCAGCTGCAGACGCAGCTCCGGGCGCTTCGGGTCGGCGGTGACGCGCAGCAGGGTGGGGCGCTCGGGTGTGCCGAGCACGCGCTGGTAGCTGTCTTCGCCGATCAGTTCGATGCCAGGCAGGCTGCGCTTGCGCAGGAAGGCCAGCATGCGCGGGAAGTCCAACGGTGGGCGGTACACGAGCCGCAGTACCAGGCCGCCGCCATCGGCGGCCAGCGGCTGGTGCTGGCGACGCAGCGCCGTCGGTGCCATGCCGCAGCCCTGCAGGAAGGCGGTATTGAAGCGGCGCAGACTGTTGTAGCCGGCGGCCAGCGCAACATCGGTCACCGGCAGCGTGGTTTCGGTCAGCAGTTGCTTGGCCAGCAGCAGGCGGTGGGTGGCATGGATCTGCCCGGGTGTTGCGCCGAGATGTTCGACGAACAGGCGCTGCAGCTGGCGCGCGCTGAGGCCGATCTTCTGCGCGAGGTCTGCAACGGGCTGCTCCTGCAGGAAGCCGCCGT
The DNA here is from genome assembly GCF_059368615.1 of Stenotrophomonas sp. YJH_SMC_40. Taxonomy (NCBI): domain Bacteria; kingdom Pseudomonadati; phylum Pseudomonadota; class Gammaproteobacteria; order Lysobacterales; family Lysobacteraceae; genus Stenotrophomonas; species Stenotrophomonas sp. YJH_SMC_40. Next base: position 24,089 of record NZ_JCAFRX010000001.1, read on the forward strand.
GGATGATGGCGAGGGCGCGCTGCACGGTTTGCCCGGCCAGTGCCTGCTGGGCCTGCGGTGCCAGTTCGGGGCGGCAGCGCAGGCACGGCCTGTAGCCGGCAGCAGCGGCCGCGGCAGCGGTCGGATAGTACGTGATGTTGCGTGGCTTCGGCGGCGGCGCCGGGCAGACGGGGCGGCAATAGATGCCGGTGCTGCGCACGGCGGTGAAGAAAACGCCGTCGAAGCGTGCGTCACGGGCCAGGCGGGCGCGGTCGCAGGCGGCGGTGTCGAGGGCGAGGGCGGTGTCCATGGCGCCAGTCTAGGCCTCTGGCGACGGCGATACTCGCCACATTCGGACATGGATGCTGAAGGGGGATCTGGCAGGGCTGCGCCCGGCACCCGCGGTAGTGCAGGCCGCTGGCCGGCAACGGCAACGGCAGAAGCTGGTTTCCTGCAGCAGGGCGGGGTGGGTCCGGTTGCAGGGGACGCTGCAAGTACCCCTCCGGGGCCCGGCCCAGCCGCTGGCGGCTGTGCGTTCGGGCGCTTGCGAAGCAGTGCTTCGCAAGCAAAGCGCCTTCACCCATGTAAGCTCGGTCGCCGCTTGCTCGTGTGCGCTGTCCTGCGCACACGGCAAGACCGGGGTTGGGCGTCCTGCCCAACCCGCCCGAGGCATGCCTCGGGCCCATGGCGCTCACGCCCCTGCAACCGGACCCACCCCGCCTTGGAGAGGTTCCTGCGACATGTCTTGCGGGCGTTCTGCGCTGCTGTTGGTGGGTGTCGACCTTGGTCGACACGCTTTTCCCAAGGGTCAGAAGGGGTTCAGTGCCACGCGCTGAATGCGTGCCCCGGACGGGTAGACTGTGGCTCTTGCTCACGTGAAGACTGGTTGCCCGATGTCCGCCAAACTCCGCTGGTTGCCCCTGTTGTGCCTGGCCCTGGCGGGCTGCAGCCAGCTGGAGAATCCGGGCAATGTCACCGCCGCCGACAAGGCCGCGCGCGCGCCGGCCAGCGATGGCGAGAACATGGTGTCGATCAATGCGGCTGACGCACCGCCACCGCCGGCGCCGCCGCGCAGCCGGGCGGATCGGCCGTGGCCGCAGGCGCAGTTGGAGAATGGCCGCGCCTGGGTCAGCTGCAGTACCGAGTACGCCGGTGAGGCGGGCGATGGCGTCGAGCTGGAGGGCCTGCAGCGCGAGCAGATCACCCAGGCGCTGACGCCGTGCGCCGAACGTGGCCTGATGCGTGTGCGTTACGCCGGCAAGATCAATCCGGGCTTCGCCGAGATGATGTGGCGACTGGCCGTGGTCGCTGACGAGCAGAAGATCCACAAGCGCATCCTCGACCTGGATTCCAGCGGCGGCCAGGTGGAATCGGCGATCGTCGCCGGCGACAGCATCGGTGAATCGGGCTGGACGATCTGGGTGCGCGAGGGCTCGATCTGCCACAGTGCCTGCGTGTTCGTGCTGGCCGCCGGTGACAACCGCCTGCTGTCGGGCAAGGTCGGCATCCATCGCATGATGCGGATCAGCTCCAAGGCCACCTCGCGCGCGGAACTCAATCGCGAGCTGCACGAGGTCTACGACAACGTGAAGGACTACCTGCAGCGCAACGGCGTGGCGGTGGGTGTGGCCGACCTGATGATGACCGTGCCCAACCGCAGCCTGCGCCTGCTCACCCCGGACGAGCTGCGCCAGTACGGCCTGGATGGCACCAATGCGGTGCAGGACGATCTGGAGCGGATCAAGCAGATGCGCGCCTGTGGCGATGACTTCGTGCAGCGCAAGGACGCGTTCCTGATCGCCTTCGACCAGCAGTGCAAGCGCGAAGGCGCCGACATGGAATCGATCAACAGCTGCGGCCAGGCACTGAAGCAGCGCTTCGGCTTCCCGGATGCGGTATGCCCGGAAGAAAGCCCACTGTCGGAGATCGATGTGGCAACGCTGCCACCGGCACCGTCGGAGCCGCCGCCGGTGGCCGAACAGGCGCCAGTGAACACCGCCGCGCCCGCCGCGCAGGCTGATGCGGCAGCGGTGGAGGGCAACGCCCCGGCACGCTGACGGCATAGTCACCGCGCTGGCGTAGACTGCGGTTCTCTCCAGAAAACCGGCGGTGTCCATGAAGCGCGTGCTCCTGCTGCTGTCCCTGCTGCCCCTGACCGCATTGGCGCAGGCACCTGCGCCGGCCACGCCTGCACCGGCTCCGGCACGCCCGGCCCCCGCATCGCCGGCGGCTGCGAAACCGGCCACCGCCGGTGCTCCGGCGTTGACCGCCGCGCAGCAGGCACAGGTGCAGAAACAGGATGCGGAAATGGGCGCGGCTGCAGTGAAGGCGGCGCAGCTGGTTGACACCAACCGCGCCGGCGAATTGTGGGATGGCGCTTCGGCCGTCGCGCGCCGCGCAGTACCAAAGGCCGCCTTCGTCAGCCAGTTGACCACCGAGCGCACGCGCCTGGGTGCGCTGGCCGGCCGCGGCCAGCCGACCATCACCCGGGTCAAGTACAGCGCCGGTGCCGCGGTGCCGGAAGGGCTGTACATCAACGTCAGTTTCCCGACCCGTTTCGCCAACAGCGCACAGCCGGTGCGCGAGCTGGTCTCATTCCGTTTCGACGAGGACCAGGTGTGGCGCCTGGCCGGATACAGCCTGCGTGCGTCGGCACCCTGAGGGTCGTTAGCAGGTAATTCATTGGCGGAGCCATTTGCAGAGATGCTTGGAAAAACAACGATGCAATATCATCTGACCGAGGGTCAGCTTAATAGTCCGGCTGCCGCTTTGGCTGTCGCTGGTCTGTCAACGCGCGTGGGATTTGCGCTCCCTGAAAGTTACATTGAATTCTTCAAGGCCCACGATGGCGGTGAGGGATTCATTGGTGACAACTACATTATTTTCTGGAAAGTCGAAGAAGTGGTCGATTTCAATCGTGAGTATGAGGTCGAGACATATGCTCCGGGAATATTCCTGTTCGCTTCCAATGGCGGAGGTGAGGGGTATGGGTTTGACACATTTGATGTGGCAATGCCGGTGGTTCGGGTTCCCTTCATAGGTATGGATCGTCAGTATGCGATCTCGGTAGCGCGGGACATTCCCGATCTGTTTGCTCAGCTGGCAGAACAGGATGATTGATCTGGATAAGCATTCGCGTCCCAGGGGCATGGAGTTGTTCGAGATCAAGCCCGTTATCGTTGGCGGTGATCCGTTCTGTCCAGAGAATAAAACGTGGTTGACGAGACAGCAGCACTTTGAAGCTGTGCGGTACTGGAACCGAATTATCAGCAGTCTGCGTAATGAGTCGAAGTAATTAAGGATCCTCCGTTCAACCTGTCGCCCTGTGGATGAGCAAATGGCAACTGAACTGACAATGCTGGCCTGGTCGATCGTGCTGGGCTTCGTCTACATCTTCGCCACCTCCACCGTGGTCACCCGCGAGCGCGGGATGAAGTGGAATGCCTCGGCACGCGACGGCGAGGCCAAGCCGGTCAGTGCGCTGGCCGGTCGCCTGCAGCGTGCGCAGGCCAACTTCCTGGAGACGTTCCCGTTCTTCGCCGCCGCCGCCATCGCAGTGGTGGTGGCCGGTCGCGGCAACGACACCACGGCACTGGCCGCGCAGGCCTACTTCTGGGCGCGCGTGGTCTATCTGCCGCTGTACGCCGCAGGTGTGCCCTATGTGCGCAGCCTGGTGTGGGCGGTGTCGCTGCTGTCGATCCTGGCGCTGGTGTTCGCGTTGTTGTGATCCCGGCCTGATCCAGATCAAGGCCGGTCAGGTGCGTAGCGCTATGCTGGCCCGGACTGAATCAACGGCAGGAGGCGCGCATGCGCAGGATGGACGTGGTGGTGGTCGGCGCCGGACCGGCGGGTCTGTGCTTCGCGCGTGCGCTGGCCGGTAGTGGCCTGCAGGTCGGGCTGGTCGAAGTGCAGCCGCGCCAGGCGCTGGCCGAGGCCGCCTTCGATGGCCGGGAGATCGCGTTGACCCATGCCTCGCGGCAGAGCATGGAGCAGCTGGGGCTGTGGCAGCGCCTGCCGCAGGCCGAAGTCGCCGAACTACGCGATGCCAGGGTGATGAACGGCGGCTCGCCGTTCGCGCTGACCTTCGCCAGCAGCCAGGTCGACGGCCAGCCGCTGGGCTGGCTGGTGCCCAACCATCTGATCCGCCGCGCTGCATGGGATGCCGTGCAGGGGCAGGACGGCCTGGAACTGTTCGACGGGCGCAAGGTGCTGGGCGTGCAGGCCGATGCGCAGGGCCAGGTGGTCAAACTCGATGACGGCAGCCAACTTCATGCGCGGCTGCTGGTGGCCGCTGACAGCCGCTTCTCCGCCACCCGCCGCATGCTTGGCATCGGTGCGCAGATGCGCGACTTCGGCAAGTCCATGCTGGTGTGCCGCATGCAGGTCGAGCGCGACCATCACCACACTGCCTGGGAATGGTTCGGCTACGGCCGCACGATGGCGTTGCTGCCGCTCAACGAGGGCCAGGCATCAGCAGTGATCACGCTGCCGCCGCGGCAGATTGAAGAACTGCTGGCGATGGATGAGGTGGCCTTCGGTGAAGCCATCAGCGGTTGCTTCGAACACCGCTTGGGCCGCATGCAGCCAGTGGCCACGCCACAGGCGTATCCGCTGGTGGGTGTGTACGCGCACCGTTTTGTCGGCGAGCGTTCGGCGCTGATCGGCGATGCCGCCGTCGGCATGCACCCGGTCACCGCGCATGGCTTCAACCTGGGCCTGGCCAGCGCACAGCGGCTGGCGCAGGGCATCGTCGCGCAGCAGCGTCGCGGTGCCGACATTGCCGCCGCCGGCATGCTGGCGAGCTACCAACGGGGTCACCGGCTGGCGTCGCGGCCGCTGTACGAGGCCACCAATGCGATCGCCAGCCTGTACACCGACGATCGCCGCCCGGCGCGGCTGCTGCGGGCGGCCGGCCTGCGCCTGGCGCAGGGCGTGGCACCGTTCAGGCAGCTGATTGCCTCGCACCTGACCCAGCGCGTAGCCTGAACAGCCTCACATCAGCCGGCGGCCAGCACCCGGATCTGGCTGTCGGCGAACTCGACCACCTGGCCTGCGCGGATCTTGCAGGCCTTGCGCAGTTCGACTTCGCCGTCGACCCGCACCAGGCCTTCGCTGATGACCATCTTGGCTTCGCCGCCGCTGGTGACCAGGTCGGCCAGCTTGAGCAGCTGCTTGAGTTCGACGTAGTCACCGTCGAGGTCGAATTCGAGAATCTGCATGGAGCGGGGTTCCTGGGAAGAGGGGCGCAGGCCAGCGGCCGGGCCGGGAAGAGGGCGCGTATTGTGCGCCAGCACGGGGCATGACGGCACGCGCACGGAAAGCTGTACGCCTCGTTCAGGATCAATGCGGTATCATCCCGCTCTGAGCGAGTGAAATCTCCTCCGACCGAGCAGCGCCAGGGCACGCGATAAGAAGGGCGCCCAAAGCGCGGACCATCCCTTTTTTATCGCACTGCCAGGAAGACGGCAGTGCCTTCGGAGTTCCCCATGTCCCAAGATTCCCAAGCGCCGCTGCAGTTCGCGCAGCTCGGCCTGTCCGAGCCCGTGATGCAGGCGGTCACCGCCATCGGCTACGAAACCCCGTCGCCGATCCAGGCCGCCACCATCCCGGCGATGCTGGAAGGCCGCGACGTGCTGGGCCAGGCCCAGACCGGTACCGGCAAGACCGCCGCGTTCGCGCTGCCGGTACTGTCCAACATCGACCTGCAGCAGATCAAGCCGCAGGCCCTGATCCTGGCGCCGACCCGCGAACTGGCCATCCAGGTCGCCGAGGCGTTCCAGTCCTACTCGTCGAAGATCCCGGGTTTCCGCGTGCTGCCGGTGTACGGCGGCCAGCCTTACGGGCAGCAGCTGTCGGCGCTGCGCCGTGGCGTGCATATCGTGGTCGGTACCCCCGGTCGCGTGATCGACCACCTCGACCGCAGCACCCTGGACCTGTCCGAGCTGAAGACCCTGGTGCTGGACGAAGCCGATGAAATGCTGCGCATGGGCTTCATCGACGACGTCGAAGCGGTGCTGAAGAAGCTGCCGGAGCAGCGCCAGGTGGCCCTGTTCTCGGCCACCATGCCGCCGCAGATCCGCCGCATCGCGCAGACCTACCTGCAGGACCCGGTGGAAGTGACCATCGCGGCCAAGACCACCACCTCGGCCAACATCCGCCAGCGTTACTGGTGGGTGAGCGGCATGCACAAGCTGGATGCGCTGACCCGCATCCTGGAAGTCGAGCCGTTCGACGCGATGATCATCTTCGCGCGCACCAAGGCCGGCACCGAAGAACTCGCCAGCAAGCTGCAGGCCCGTGGCCTGGCCGCTGCCGCCATCAACGGTGACATGCAGCAGGCCCAGCGTGAGCGCACCATCGCCATGCTGAAGGAAGGCAAGCTGGACATCCTGGTTGCCACCGACGTGGCTGCGCGCGGCCTGGACGTGGAGCGCATCAGCCACGTGCTGAACTACGACATTCCGTACGACACCGAAAGCTACGTGCACCGCATCGGCCGTACCGGCCGTGCCGGCCGCAGCGGCGAGGCGATCCTGTTCGCCACCCCGCGCGAGAAGGGCATGCTGCGCCAGATCGAGCGCGCCACCCGCCAGCCGATCGAAGAGATGCAGCTGCCGAGCGTGGAAGCGGTCAACGACACCCGCATCAACAAGTTCACCTCGCGCATCACCGAAACCCTCGGTGCCGGCGGCCTGGACTTCTACCGCCAGCTGCTGGAGCGCTTCGAGAACGAGCAGAACGTGCCGGCCATCGAGATCGCCGCCGCGCTGGCCAAGATGCTGCAGGGTGACACCCCGTTCCTGCTGCAGCCGCCGGTGCGTGCCCCGCGTGAAGAGCGCGCCCCGCGCGAGCGTTTCGACCGTGGCGACCGTCCGGAGCGTGGCGATCGATTCGACCGCAACGAGCGTGGTCCGCGCTTCGAGCGTGGCCCGCGTCGCGACGACGCCGAAGGTGGTTTCGAGCAGCGTCCGCGCCGTGAGGTTCCGCCGCGTGGTGCACCGGAGCAGGGCATGGAGACCTACCGCATTTCGGTGGGCCACCAGCATGGCGTGAAGCCGGCCAACATCGTCGGCGCCATCGCCAACGAAGCGGGCCTGGAAAGCCGCTTCATCGGCCGCATCGACATCCACGACGACTTCTCGCTGCTGGACCTGCCGGCACAGATGCCGCCGGACGTGCTATCTCACCTGCAGAAGGTGTGGGTGTCCGGCCAGCAGCTGCAGATGCGTGCGCTGGCTCCGGGTGAAGACACCAGCCCGGCCCCGCGTCCGTTCAAGCCGCGCTTCGACAAGCGTGGCCCGGGCGGCCCGGGTGGCCCGCGTCGTGGTGGCCCGGGTGGCCATGGTGGCGACCGCGGCGGTGACCGCGACAGCCGGCCGCCGCGTCGTGACGGCTTCAAGCCGCGCGGCCCGCGCAGCTTCTAAGCCGCACCCGCAGCCGTCCATAACAACGCCAGCCCCCGGGCTGGCGTACAGGAAAAGGGGACGGAGGGGATTAAGTCGTAAATGGCAGGCCATGCGCTTATGCCGAAAACGACTTAATCCCCTCCGTCCCCTTTTTCGCATGGCCCACACATTGCCGGTCATAGGCTGGGCCGGTTCCAAGGCAGGTTGTCACCGCAGCACATTCGGGGGGATCCGGGATGGGTAGAAGTGGCACGGACCAGCAGAGCCGGCGGGTGCCGATGACCCGTGGGCTGGGATTTCGCTTTGCGTTGTTGACGGGCATGGCGATCGGGTTGGTCGCGTTGTCCGCGTTGATCCAGGAACTGCAGGCAGCCTCGACGGCCTGGATTGCCGGCCAGGGGTACTGGTCACGAGGGCAGCAGGATGCAACCGCTGCGCTGAGCCGCTACCTGGCGCGTGGCCACGCCCAGGACCTGGATGACGCGCGCCAGGCGCTGCGGATTCCATTGGGTGATCTGCAGGCCCGGCTGGCGCTGGAACAGGCGGTACCGGACGAGGAAAAGGCCAGGCAGGGCTTCCTGCAGGGTGGCAACGCGCGCGCCGATATCCCACGCCTGGTGTTCTCGTTCCGCCATGCACGCGACATCGGTGCATTCCGGGAAGCAACCACGCTGTGGCGACAGACCGACGATGATCTGTTGGCCGTGCAGCGGCTGGTTGCCGAGCTGCAGTCGGGGCACGCCCAAGGCGTGCTGCCAGCGGCGGACCGCGATCGGTACCTGCAACAACTGCGTGATCTGGACCGGCGGCTGCAGGTGCAGGCGCAGGCATTTTCGCAAGCGTTGCTGCGCATGGCCACGATGGTACGGATCGCCACGCTTGTGGTCGGCGGGTTGTCGGTGCTGGCGATCAGCCTGATGGCGGTGGCCCTCGCGCGCCGCGTCGGCAAGGACCTGACCGAGCATGAAAGCCGCTTCCGTGCGGCCTTCTACCAGGCCAATGTCGGCATGCTCAAGCTCGACACCGACGGCAAGGTGATCGAAGCCAACCAGGCGATGGCCGACATCCTCGACTACCGACGCGACGTGCTGCTGCAGATGTCGCTCGGCGATCTGTTGATGGAAGGCGAACTGGTCATCGATGGCGTCGGCCGCATCGACTGGGACCGGCAGCTGCGGCCGAGTGAACTGCGCTTCTGCCGCCGCGATGGCAGCCTGGTGTGGGGGCGCTGGAGTGGCACCGGCGTGCGCAGCGCGGGAGGCGGCCTGTCGGTGTTTGCGATCATCGAGGATGTCAGCCAGAACCATGCATTGGCACGTGAGATCGAGCATCACGCCAGCCACGATCCGCTGACCGGCCTGATCAACCGCCGCGAGATCGAGCGGCTGCTGGAGCGTGCGCTGCTGCAGGTACGCAGTGATGGCGGTACGCATGCGCTGTGCTACATCAACCTGGACCACTTCAAGCTGGTCAACGACAGCTTCGGCCATGCCGCCGGTGACCAGATGCTGCGCAGCTTCGCCGACTATCTGGTGGCGGCCGTGCGTGACGGTGACTGGGTCGGCCGCCTGGGCGCCGACGAGTTCGCCGTGTTCCTCGCCCATGCCGGGCAGGACGAAGCCAAGCGGGTGCTGCAGCGGGTGATCCGCAACCTGGGCCAGGCCACGTTTCCGATCAGCGAGGGCAGCCCGCAGCTGAGCTGCAGCATCGGCGTGGTCGAGGTCAGTGCAGATGCGCCGGACGTGAACTGGTTGATGAGTGCTGCCGACAGCGCCTGCTATGCCGCCAAGCAGGCCGGGCGCAACCGCGTGCACTGCTTCAATGAGAACCGCATGGCGCTGGAGGAGCGGCGGCAGGAGGCCGAGCGCCTGCAGAGCGTCAGCCTGGCGATGGCCGAGAATCGCATACTGCTGTATGCGCAGCGCATCGCCCGCGTGGGCGATCCGTCCTACCTGCACTACGAGGTGCTGGTGCGCATGCGTGGTACCGATGGCAGTCTGCATCTGCCCGGCCAGTTCATGCCGGCGGTGGAGCGCTATGGCATGGCAGTGGCGCTGGACCGGCACGTGCTCGGGCTGCTGTTCCGCCACCTGCAGGTGTGCCCGGCGCACGTGCGCCAGCTGGGCCTGTGCAACGTCAACGTGTCCGCGCAGTCGATCGCCGAGCCGGGATTCCTCGCCTTCGTCTGCGACCTGCTCGAGCGCAACCGCGCGCTGGCCTCCAAGTTGTGCTTCGAGATCACCGAGACCGCGGCGATCAGCAACCTCAGCCAGGCCCGCGCCTTCATCGATGCGGTGAAGGCACGGGGGTGCCGGATGGCGCTGGATGACTTCGGCTCCGGCCTGTCTTCCTTCGGCTACCTGCGCCAGTTGCCGGCGGACATCCTGAAGATCGACGGCGCCTTCGTGCGCGACATGGATACCGACCCGGTCAGCCACGCCACGGTGCGCGCGATCAGCGAGCTCGGGCGCGAGCTGCAGATGGAAGTGGTGGCCGAGTGGGTGGAGACCGCCGAGGTTGCCGGTGCGCTGACCCGGCTTGGCGTGCAGGGGCTGCAGGGCTATGCCATCGAACGGCCGCAGCCGCTGGAGCGGCTGACCCTGGTCGATCTGCGCCCGGTACGGCTGGTCGCGGTGAAGGGGCCGCCGGCGGCTGGCTGAACCGCGGGCGCCGACTTTGGTCTACACATGCGCGGCGTGCCCGGCTGCGATAATGCGCCCCAGGGGCGGCGCGCAGTGGGCGCGGACGTAAGCAGGAACAGGACGTGGCGTGGGCGGCAGGCAGTGGCGGTATGGAACAGGAGCGGTGCTGGCCGTCCTGATGGTGTGGTTGGCGTTGCCGTGGCCGCTTCAGGCTGCAGAGGCCGTGTCGGGCCATGATTATCTCCTGGTCGGCGGCGCTACCGACGAGCCGACGCCGCACCGCGCATGCACGCCGCAGATGCTGTCCGGCGCCCGCCAGCAGGTGCTGGTACCGGCTCCGCCGCAGGGCTGGTCAGGGCAACCGCAGGCGCTGGACGTGTTCAACGTCTTTGCCGGTGAAGTGCGCGTCCAGCATGGCGACCGCGAGATCTGCGGCAACATGCACGACGCGCGCACCCGCGATTCACGTTTCCGGGCTGGCATCGGCCTGGTGGCGGTACCGCCGGCCGGCAGCCATGAGCCGTTCCTGGTCTCCTGGCAGACACCGCTGAAGGCACGTTGGGTACCGACCCTGCGGCTGGGCGCGCCCAGCCCGGTGCAGCAGAACGACACCGCCCGCCTGCTGGTGCGCGCGGCCTGCATCGCGGTGGCGATCGCGCTGGCGCTGTCGGCGTTGATGGCCTTCCTGACCACCCGGGACCGCAGTTTCCTGGTCTACATCGCCGGCACCACCGTGATGGTGCTGTGGCAGGCCATCCTCGGCGGGCTGAGCGGTTATCCGGAACCCTGGCTGCCGGTGGGCGAGCACGGCGCCTGGTGGCTGCTGGCGCTGACCGCTGCGACCCAGGCACTGGTGCTGCCGGCGCTGTGGCGGCTGAACGGAGGCGACCGCGTGCTGCCTCGATCGCGCCCGGCCCAACTGGCGGTGTTGTGGACCCTGATGGCGCTGGCCGTGCTGGTGCCGTGGCTGCGCTGGGAGCATCTGGCCTGGGTCGCGAAGGGCTTGCAGGTGTCCTATCTGGCCGGATGTGGCCTGGCACTGATGGTCGGCGTCTGGGCACGCTGGCGCGGCGACCGTTGGGCACAGGCGGGTCTGGCCGCGCTGGCACCGATGCTGGTACTGATCATCGCCGATGCCTGTGGTGCTGCGTGGCTGCTGGAATACCGGGTGGAGGCGCTGCAGCTGGCGGTGACCTGGCTGTTGATGATGGCCGCGTATGCGTTGAACCAGCGGCTGGGCCGGCTGCGCCAGCAGCGTGATGAACTTCGCCAGCTGGCCGAGACCGATGGCCTGACCGGGCTTCCCAACCGTCGCGCCGGACTGCAGCAGCTGGCCCGCCATCTGGAACGGGTGGACCGTGAGCGCGGCCCGTTGGTGATCGGCTTCCTCGACATCGACCTGTTCAAGGACATCAACGACCGCCACGGCCACGCAGTGGGCGACCAGGTGCTGGTGGCGGTGGCGCGTGCCCTGCGCGCGGCGGTGCGCAGCCAGGACGAAGTGGTGCGGATGGGCGGCGAAGAGTTCCTGCTGCTGATGCCCGGCATGCCGCGCGAGGCGGCGTCGGCACGGCTGGACCGCCTGCGCCAGCGCATCACCGAGGCTGGCCAGGCCCTGCAGGTGCCGGGGCTGGAGGTGACCGCCAGCATCGGCCTGGCGCAGTGGCGACCGGGCGAGGACGATCTGGCCGGGCTGCTGCGGCGCGCCGACCATGCCATGTACGTGGCAAAGCGGGCGGGCCGCAACCGGGTCTTCGACGGTGAGGAGCTCGATCCGCCCGCCCTGGCATGAAGCGCAGCGGGCGGCGATGCCGGATAATGGGCCGATGACCACCCGACTCAACAAACATATCGCCGACACCGGCTTCTGCTCCCGCCGCGAGGCCGATCGCCTGATCGCCGCGCGCCGCGTTACCGTCAACGGCCATCCGGCCGGTACCGGCGCGGTGGTGGGCGAGGAAGACCAGGTGCTGGTCGACGGCCAGCCGCTGCGCGCCCGCGTGGCACGCAAGCCCGGCGCCCGCCGCCACGTCTACATCGCACTGAACAAGCCGGTAGGCGTCACCTGCACGACCGAAACTTCGGTCAAGGGCAACATCGTCGACTTCGTCGGCCACGAACAGCGCATCTTCCCGATCGGCCGCCTGGACAAGGAATCCGAGGGGTTGATCCTGATGACCAGCAACGGCGACATCGTCAATCAGATCCTGCGCGCCGAAAATGGCCACCAGAAGGAATACCTGGTGGCGGTGAACAAGCCGGTCACCGATGAGTTCCTGCGCGGCATGGCGCGCGGCGTGCGCATCCACGACCAGATGACGCTGCCGTGCAAGACCTCGCGCATCGCCAAGTTCGGCTTCCGTATCACCCTGCAGCAGGGCCTGAACCGGCAGATCCGCCTGATGGCCGCCGAATTCGGCTATCGCGTGACCCAGCTGCGCCGCGTGCGCATCGACAACATCAAGATCGGCGCGCTGAAGCCGGGCCAGTGGCGCAACCTGACCGAGCAGGAACTGCAGGGCCTGCTGCCGAAGCAGCTGGACTGGTAACGCGCGGTAGTGCCGGCCGCTGGCCGGCTGCTCCAGGCATCGAATGCGCGCGGGATGCCGGCCAGCGGCCGGCACTAGCCGTTGTGCGGATTACGCGCGGGCATCAGCTAGACTTTGCAGTGACCTGCCGGAACGTGACGCTGCATGATCAAGCCCGACAAGCCTGCCAACGAAGCCCTTCGGCTCCAGGCGCTGTACCGCTACCGGATCCTTGATTCGCAGCGCGAGAAGTCATTCGACGACCTGGTGGCGATTGCCAAGGCGGTCTGCGGTACCTCGATGGCGGCGGTGACCCTGATTGACGTCGAACGGCAATGGTTCAAGTCGATCCAGGGCATCGACGCGGCGGAAAACCTGCGCAGCGAATCGATGTGTGGCCACGCCATCCTGCAGCCGCACGAAATCATGGTGGTCGAGGATGCGTTGCAGGACGTCCGCTTCCACGACAACCCGGTGGTGACCGGCGACCCGCACATCCGCTTCTACGCCGGTGCGCCGCTGATCAGTTCCGATGGCCTGCCGCTGGGTACGCTGTGCGTGTTCGATGCACAGCCGCAGCACCTGCCCAGCGACAAGGCCGAGGCGCTGGCCGCGCTGTCACGGCAGGTGATGCTGGTGATGGAGCTGCGCCGTTTCGCGCTCGACATCCAGAAGCACATGCTGGAACGCGATGACTACGAGCGCCTGCTGTCGGAATACCAGGACGTGCTGCTGGCGCAGAATGCCGACCTGGCCGAACAGAGCCGCACTGATGCGCTGACCGGCCTGCCCAACCGCCGCGCGATGGCGGCGGCACTGGAAGAGGCGGTGGCGGAGATCGATGGGCAGCCGGGAGTAGCCTGCGTGGCCCTGCTGGACATCGATCATTTCAAGCACATCAATGACTTCCAGGGCCACGCCACCGGCGACCGGGTACTGGCCGAGCTGGGTGTGCTGCTGCGTTCGCATTTTGCCGGCCGTGGCATGGCCGCGCGCTATGGCGGGGAGGAGTTCGTGGCGGTGATGCCGGGCACTGATCTGCGCACGGCCGAACTGCAATGCGAGTTCCTGCGCTTGGCCGTGGCGGATCTGCCGCTGGGATTCCCGGTCACGATCAGCATTGGTGTGGCCCAGCACCAGCCCGGTGAAAGCGTGGATGAGATGCTGGCGCGCGCCGACAAGGCGCTGTACCGGGCCAAGGGCAACGGTCGCAACCGGGTGGAGCTGGCGGGCTGAAACACCGGCGGTTCGCGCGCTGAATGCATGCGACGCGTGGATGATTCGATGCCGCTCCAGTAGATTCACGCCATGCGTGGATGCTCTTCCCGTTTCACCTGGCGTCGCAGCTCCTGCGATCAGAACCGGCCAGCATGACGTCCTTGTTTCCACGGACACCAGCCATGCTGCAGACCCTGGCCATCGCCCACTATCGCTCGCTGCACGGGCTGGTACTGCCGCTGCAGCCGTTGAACGTGGTCACCGGTGACAACGGCAGTGGCAAATCCAGCCTGTACCGCGCGCTGCGCCTGCTGGCGGAAACCGCCCAGGGCGGCGTCGCGGCGGTGCTGGCCCGCGAAGGGGGACTTGGTTCGGCGCTGTGGGCCGGCCCCGAATCCATCGATCGCCGGGTTGCGGCCGGCGATATCCCGCTGCAGGGCGGGCCCCGGCAGGCGTCGGTGGGGCTGAAGCTGGGATTCACCACCGACGAGTTCGGCTATGCCATCGACCTGGGCTACCCGCCACCCAGCCGTTCCGCGTTTGCGCTGGATCCGCAGATCAAGGCGGAGGCGATCTGGGCCGGGCCGTTCCTGCGCAGCGCCAACCTGCTGGTCGATCGCCGTGGGGCAATGGTGCGGCAACGCCATGCGCACGGCTGGGATCTCGTGGATGACCGGTTGTCACTGTTCGACAGCCTGTTCACCCAGGTCGGCGATCCGCAGCGCATGCCGGAAACCATCGCCCTGCGTGAGTACATCCGTCGCTGGCGCTTCTACGATCATTTCCGCAGCGACGCCGATGCCCCGGCGCGACAACCGGCGATGGCAACGCGCACGCCGGTGCTGCATCACGACGGCCGGGATCTGGCGGCGGCCTGGGTGACCATTCTCGAGATCGGAGATCCGGTTGCGTTGGCACGCAGTGTCGATGATGCCTTCCCCGGCGCCACGGTCGGCTTCGAAGAGCTGGACGGTCGACTGGCCCTGCGATTCCACCAGCCCGGGCTGCTGCGGCCGTTGTCGATGGCCGAATTGTCTGACGGTACCCTGCGATTCCTGCTGCTGGCCGCGGCACTGCACACGCCGCGGCCACCGCCGCTGCTGGTGCTGAACGAGCCGGAGACCAGCCTGCATCCGGACCTGCTGCCGGCGCTGGCGCGGCTGATCATCGCCGCCAGTGCGCGCAGCCAGGTGTGGGTGGTGTCACACGCCAGCCGGCTGATCGCGGCGTTGGAGCAGGCGCCGGGCTGCCACTCGCTGCATCTGCACAAGGAACAGGGCCGCACGCTGCTGAGCGGGCAGGGCCTGCTGGATGCGCCGGCCTGGCATTGGCCGCAGCGCTGAGACATCGATCCGGAACCGGCAGATCCACGCCATGCGCGGATGCACTCAATCGGCGATGTTGCGTGCTTCGGCCGTGCCAAGGATTTCCGGGTGCTGCACCGGCTTGCGGCGGTTCAGCAGCGGATGCAGGAACACCGCGCCGACAATGATGGCCACGCCCAGGTAGAACCACGGCGTGACCTCGTGCTGCTCGCGCAGCAGCACCACCGCCAGCACCACCGCATAGACCGGCTCCAGGTTGGTCACCAACTGCACCGTATAGGCGCTCAGGTGGCGCAGTGCGACCAGGGCCAGGGCGAACGGCAGCAGCGTGCAGAACCCGGCCAGCACCAGCAGCAGGATGCTGTCGTGCAGATTCGGGACCACCCACAGCGGGCTGGCCAGTGCTGGCAGCAGGTAGGGCATCAGCGGTGCCAGCAGGGTCAGGGTGAGGGTGCCGGCACCCAGCTCCAGGGCGGTGACCGTGAGCGGATCGGCGTGGCTGACCATGCGCTTGTTGAGCGAGCCGAACACCGCCACCAGCAGCGCCGATATCGCGCCGATCAAGACCCCCAGGCGCATGCCATCGGGCACGCCACCGACCACCAGCGCAACACCCGGCAGCACCGCCAGGCCGAACGCCAGTTCACGTAGCTGGAACGGCCGCTTGGCGACCCAGGGTTCGATGATCGAGGTGAACACCGGGGCCAGTGCAATGCAGGTGGCGGCCACCGAGGCATTGGCCAGTTTCACCGCGCCGTAGAAGGTCAGCCAGTGCAGGGCGACCAGCGCACCGATGCCGGCGTAACCGGCCACCAGCCGCAGGGGCAGGGTGCGCAGCCCGCGCCAGACCCGCGGCAGCAGGGCCAGCATCGCCGTCACCAGCAGCATGCGCCACCACACCAGCGGCAATGCGGGCAGGGTGATCAGCTTGCCGAGGATGGCGGTGACGCCCCACAGCAGGACACAGAAGTGGATCTGCCACAGCGCTTTGCGGGTGTCGGGTGTGCTCATCCGCCTATTGTGAGGCAAGGCGAACGTCGCAGCGCTACCCGCGTGCGGGATCGCTGCCCTGGCCAACCCGCCGCTGCAGTGCCATCGCCGCCGCTGGGTTGCGTGCCTTGCCCGCGCCGATGCACAGCAGGTAGACCTCGCGCGGGGTTTCCGGAGCTGGCGCGGCCAGGCAGGGCAGGTCATCCACCGGTTCGCCGCGTGACCAGCGGCGTGCGCGTTCGGCCCAGCGCTGCTGCACGGGCGCCGGCAGGCCCTCGTTCAAGCGCGCCTGGCTGCGCTTGATCCGCGCATAGACGAAGCCGGCACTGACATCGCCGTGCAATGGCGCCTCGTCGCTGTCCTCGATCACCAGCGCCACGCCATGGCGGCGGGCGGCGTCGACCAGTGCCGGGCCATGTGCCTCGGCGTTGCGGACCTCCAGCGCATGCTGCAGCGGCACCCCGTCCAGCTGCTTAGGCAGCTGTGCCATCAGCCGTTCCAGTGCTTCGGCGCCGGCCGGATGCCGTGGATCGAACTGCCACAGCAGCGGGCCCAGCCGGTCACCGAGCGCAGTCGCCGCCTGCAGGAAGGGCGCGGCCGCCTCGACCGTACTGGACAGGTCGCGGCGCTGCACCAGGTAGCGTGGCGCCTTCATCGAGAACCGGAAGCCTTCCGGCGTCTGCGCGGCCCACTGCGCGCACTGCGCGGCGGTGGGCGTGCGGTAGAAGGTGCCGTTGATTTCGATGCAACGCAGCGCACGGCTGGCATGGGCCAGTTCTTCACGCTGCGGCAGGCCCACGGGGTAGAAAACGCCGCCGCGCCATTCGGGAAACACCCAGCCACCGATGCCGCAGCGGATCGTTCCGGCGGTCACTGGCCGTGGTCCGCGCGCCACGGGTCGTAACTGCCGAACCACCACAGGTAGCCTTCCGGGTCGGCGCAGGCATAGCCACGGCCGCCGTAGTCCTGGTCGGCGATGTCGATGACGATTCGGGCACCGGCGGCCTTGGCCCGGGCGTAGTGCGCGTCGGCATCGGTGACGATCACGCAGGCACTCTGCGTCTGGCGGCCGCCGACCTCATCAGGCATCGCCGCATGCTCGCTCCACGCGCTCTGGTTGCTGGCCGAGCCCAGCATGATCATGCCGGTGCCGAAGGTCAGCTGCGCATGGAACACCGTATCGCCATCGGCGTAGACGGCCTGGGCATGGAAGCCGAAGGCGCGCTGCAGCCAGTCGATGGCAGCCTGCGCATCGCGGTAGCGCAGGCACGGAATGATGGTGGAGCCGCTGCTCGGTTGGCCGTTCCCGCCCATGACACCCCTCCTATGGCACAGGGCAGGGTGCAACGCAGAACGTTACCATCCCGCGAAACCCCGGTGACGGCCTGCACATGGCCGCCACCCCTGTTCGGAGATCGTGCTGGATGAAACCCTGGATTGGAGGAGCCGTGCTGCTGGCGTGCACGACCATGGCGAGCGCTGCCACCCCGGCGCAGTTGCAGGAGCTGGATGCAACCGTCGAGCGCGTGCGCGCGCAGTTCGACGTGCCCGGTATTGCGGTGGCGGTGGTCAAGGATGGCGAGGTGGTGCTGGAGCGCGGCTGGGGCGTGCGCGAGCAGGGCAAGCCGGAACCGGTGCAGGCCGATACGCTGTTTGCCATTGCGTCCAACACCAAGGCGTTCACCGCCACCTCGCTGAATCTGCTGGCCGAGGACGGCAAGCTGAAGATGGACGACAAGGTGATCGACCACCTGCCGTCGTTCCGCATGTCCGATCCGTTCGTGACCGGCCAGATGACGATCCGCGACCTGCTGTCGCATCGCAGCGGACTGAGCCTGGGCGCCGGTGACCTGTTGTTCTGGCCGACCACCTCCTACAGCAATGCCGAAGTGGTGGAACGGCTGGGCAAGGTGCCGCTGAAGGGTGGATTCCGCGAGGGCTATGCGTACGACAACATCCTGTACGCGGTCGCCCAGCAGGTGATCGAGCATGTTTCCGGCATGAGTTACCAGCAGTTCCTGCAGACCCGCATCTTCGACAAGGTGGGCATGGCCGGCACGCGCTACAACGCCGATCACCTGAAGCCAGGCGACAAGGCCGCGGTCGGCCACGCCAAGTACGATTTCAAGGACCTGCGCACCGTCGCGCCGCTGACCTGGTCGAACAATGCCGGCGCCGGCGGCATCTATTCCAGCGCGCACGACATGGCGCGCTGGATGCAGGTGCAGCTGGCCGAAGGCAAACTGGCCGACGGCACGCCGTTGTTCACCGAGAAGAGCCAGCAGCAGATGTGGCGGATGATCACGCCGCAGTCGATCCCGGCGCCGAGCGTGCCGGAGCTGGCACCGGCGCGGGCCAACTTCGCCGGCTATGGCGAAGGCTGGAGCCTGAGCGACTACCACGGGCGGAAGCTGGTCTGGCACACCGGTGGCTGGCCGGGCATGGTTTCGCGGCTGACCCTGGTACCGGGCGAGAAACTGGGCGTGGTGGTGCTGACCAATCAGGAAGTGGGCGCGGCGTTCAATGCGATCACCCTGAGTGTGCTCGATGCCTACCTGGGCGGTGAAAAGCATGACTGGGTGGACGCCTATGCCAAGGCCGTGGCCAAGGGACAGGACAAGGCCGACGAGGCGTGGGCCAAGCACCAGAGCGCGCGCGACAAGGGCAGCAGGCCGTCGCTGGCGCTGGCCGGCTACACAGGCACGTTCCGCGACCGCTGGTATGGCGACATGCAGGTCAGTGCCGAGGGCAAGGGACTGCGCCTGCGCTTTGCCAGGACCGCGCAGCTGAGCGGACGCCTGGAGCACTGGCAGCACGACACCTTCATCGTGCGCTGGGACGACCGTTCGCTCAACGCCGACGCGTTCGTGAACTTCAGCCTGGACCCGGATGGCAAGGTGCACGAGGTGCGCATGCAGCCGATTTCCGACCTGACCGATTTCAGTTTCGATTTCCAGGACCTGCTGTTCACCCCAGTGAAATGACGCCGCCGAGCGTGGCCCGGCGCTGACGTTCGACGAATCCGATGGGTAGTGCCGGCCGCTGGCCGGCAACCTCAAGATCCCTGGCTGCTTCGCAAGGTTGCCGGCCAGCGGCCGGCACGACCGCAGCTGCAGCGATCGTCGGTCGGCGTACACATGCGGCATGGGATACTCCGCCAGCTAAAGATGGCGAGGGAATGCGATGTTCCGTTGGTTTGAATCCCTGATTCCGGTGTTCCCGCCCGTGGACGGGCGGATGCCTCCGCGCAAGGTGCTGCCGTTCTACCTGCACTACCTGCGCCCGGTGTGGCCGGTGCTGCTGGCCACGCTCATCGCCGGCCTGCTGCTGGCGCTGGTGGAAGTGGCGATGTTCGATTACCTGGGCCGCATCGTCGACATGGTCGCCGAGCAGCCCGGTGCCGACTTCTTCAAGCGCCATGCCAACGACCTGGGCTGGATGCTGTTCATCACGGTCATCGCGCGTCCGATCCTGGTCGGCCTGCACAACCTGCTGGTCAACCAGGCCATCGTGCCCGGCCTGAGCAACCGCTCGCGCTGGTTGATGCACAACTATGTGGTGCGGCAGAGCCTGAGCTTCTTCCAGAACGACTTCGCCGGCAGCGTCGCCAACCGGGTGATGCAGACCGGTACCTCGCTGCGCGAGTCGGCGGTGCAGATGGTCGATTCGCTCTGGTACATCGTGGTCTATACCGGCACCGCGCTGTACCTGTTCGCGCAGGCCGACTGGCGGCTGATGGTGCCGCTGATCCTGTGGCTGCTGGCCTATGCGTTGATCATGGTCTACTTCGTGCCGCGCGCGAAGGAACGGGCCTGGATTGCGTCCGAAGCGCGTTCCAAGGCGATGGGCCGCATCGTCGATGGCTACACCAACATTCCCACGCTGAAGCTGTTCGCCCATGGCGGGCGCGAGCAGGCCTACGTGGCCGAGTCGATCCAGGAACTGGCGGTCAAGCACCGCGCGCAGACCCGGGTGACCACCGGCATGGACCTGACCATCGCCATCGTCAACGGTTTCCTGATCGCCGGTACCTGTGGGCTGGCGCTGTGGCTGTGGAATGGCGGCCACATCACCGTCGGTGCGATCACGCTGGCGACCGGCCTGGTGATCCGCATCCACAACATGTCCGGCTGGATCATGTGGACCATCAACGGCATCTTCGAGGACATCGGCACGGTGCAGGATGGCATCACCACCATCGCCCAGCCGCTGACCGTGCAGGACCGCGAGGATGCGGTGCCGTTGCAGGTGACCCGTGGCGGCGTGCATTTCCAGGACATCCACTTCCACTACGGCAAGAAGGGTGGCGTGATCGCAGGCCTGGACCTGGTGGTGAAGCCGGGCGAGAAGATCGGCCTGGTCGGTCCTTCGGGTGCCGGCAAGTCGACCCTGGTCAATGTGCTGCTGCGCCTGTACGACCTGGAAAGCGGCCGCATCCTGATCGACGGCCAGGACATTGCCTGCGTCACCCAGGAAAGCCTGCGCCAGCAGATCGGTGTGGTCACCCAGGACACCTCGCTGCTGCATCGCTCGATCCGCGACAACCTGCTGTACGGCCGTCCAGACGCGACCGATGAGCAGCTGCGCGCTGCGGTGGCCAAGGCGCGTGCCGAAGCCTTCATCGACACGCTGGTGGACGGGCAGGGGCGTCGCGGCTACGACGCGCATGTCGGCGAGCGTGGCGTGAAACTCTCCGGCGGCCAGCGCCAGCGCATCGCCATTGCCCGCGTGCTGCTGAAGGACGCTCCGATCCTGGTGCTGGACGAAGCAACCTCGGCACTGGACTCGGAA
This sequence comes from Stenotrophomonas sp. YJH_SMC_40, assembly GCF_059368615.1. Taxonomy (NCBI): domain Bacteria; kingdom Pseudomonadati; phylum Pseudomonadota; class Gammaproteobacteria; order Lysobacterales; family Lysobacteraceae; genus Stenotrophomonas; species Stenotrophomonas sp. YJH_SMC_40. The sequence goes on from NZ_JCAFRX010000001.1 coordinate 44,968, forward strand.
GTGGAAGCGGCGATCCAGGACAGCCTGGATGAGCTGATGGGCGGCAAGACGGTGATCGCGATCGCGCACCGGCTGTCGACCATCGCGCGCATGGACCGGTTGGTGGTGATGGACCAGGGACGCATCGTGGAGACCGGCACCCATGCCGAGCTGATTGCGGCCGGTGGCCTGTACGCACGGTTGTGGGCGCGGCAGACCGGTGGATTTGTTGCTGCCGATCAATGATCGCTTCGGGGTCGGATCCCTTTCTGCAGGAAAGGGCTCTGACCCCAGCGTGTTTCCGGAGACCTGCATGATCCGCCCCCTGCGCTCCCTGTTGCTGGCACTCAGCCTGGTTACCACGGTTGCCACGGCTGCGCCGGCACCCATGGACGGCGACCAGCTCGAGCAGGTCGTCCTGCTCAGCCGTCACAACCTGCGCGCGCCGGTGGTGGCCTCCGGCGCGCTCGCCAATGCGACGCCCGAGACCTGGCCGCGCTGGGAGGTGGCACCGGGCGAGCTGACCACCAAGGGAGGCGTGCTGGAGGTCTACATGGGCCGCTACATCGCCCAGTGGCTGCGCCAGGCGCAGCTGTTGCCGGTGTCGGGTTGCCCGCAGGAGGATGACTTCCACGCGTACGCCAACAGCCTGCAGCGCACCCAGGCCACCGCGCAGTTCTTCGTTGCCGGTGCTTTCCCGGGCTGCCATGTTGCGGTCGAACAGCGCATGCCGCTGGGCTCGATGGATCCGTTGTTCGATCCGGTGATCCGCCGCGACGACGCGGCATTCCGCACGCGCGCGCTGGAGTCAATGCAGCGAGCGCTGGCCGCAGTGGACCTGGCACCGGCTTTGTCCGTGGTGGAGGAGATCACCCGCTATCCGCAGTCGACGGCATGCAAGGGGCACAGCGACTGCCATCTGGCGCTGGCCGATACCACCTTCAGTACGGAACCGGGCAAGGAGCCTCGCGCGTCCGGATCACTGGCGCTGGCCAGCGGGCTGGTCGATGCCTTGTTGATGGAGCACTACCAGGGCAGTGGCATCCCCCGCGAAGGCTGGGGCCGGTTGACCACCGAGGCGCAATGGCAGGCGCTGGCGCAGATCCGCAACCGCTACCAGGACATCCTGTTCGGAACGCCCGAGGTGGCGCGTGATGTGGCCGCTCCGCTGCTGACAAGAGTGAATGCGTTGTTCGACGACCCGGCGTCGCCGAAGGTGACCCTGCTGGTCGGTCACGATTCCAACATCGGCTCGGTGCTGGCGGCGTTGGGAATCAGCGACTACAGCCTGCCGGGGCAGTACGAGAAGACACCGATCGGTGGCCTGCTGCAGTTCGAACGCTGGCGTGATCGCCACAGCGGGGTGGAACGGATCCGCCTAGCCTACATCTACCCGACCACCGCGCAGCTGCGCGATGCGCTGCCGCTGGCCAACGCGCAGCCGCCGGGCCGCGTCGTGCTGCGTGTGCCGGGGTGCGCGGCTCAGGAGTGCACCGTCGCCGAGTTCCAGCGCCTGCTGCATCCGAAAGCCCGCTGAGGCGCGCTGCTAACGCAGCGGCGTGCGCACGATGCCATGCGTGGCCATCAGCGTAAGGTCGCCGCCCAGCCGTGGCGAGTGGAACGGGCCGCGTGCATGCGCGGCATCGAACAGGCCGCTATCCGGTGATCGCAACCGGTAGAACTCGACCCAGCCGCTGGCCTGCAGGGGCAGCTGTGCAACGCCGGTGTGCTGGTTGAACCATGCAGGGTCCTTGCTGCCTTCGATGACGCGGCGGGCAAGGCGGTCAATTGCATGGTCCTTGCTGGCATACCAGTCCTGGCCGCGCAGCCGCGCCAGCTCGGCCATCATCACCAGTGGCGCCAATGCGTAGTCGTGATAGTGCAGGGCACGCTGTCCACGGGTCATCTCCAGCGGCAGGCTGCCATCGCCCTGGATGTCATCGATGCCTTTCTGGAATGCGGCGTGGCCTGCCTGCCACAGGGCATCGTCGTCGGTGGCCAGGCCGGTGGCCAGCACGCCCAGCCCGCCCCAGTAGTAGTGGTTGTTGCGGCGCCGTTTCGGATTGTCCCAGTACGCCAGATTGGCCCGTGCCAGCTTCTGCAGCCACGGATCGATACGCGCACGCTGCTGCGGGTTGGCCTGGTCATGCACTTTCAGGTACGCCATGGCTACCGCATCGAGCATCCACTGACGCATGTAGAACGACTGATCGTTGTTGACCCGGATCATCTGCCCGAGCATGGCGCCGTCGTCGGCCCACGCACCCAACCAGCTCAGCGTGCACTGTGCCGCTGCCGGGTCACTGGTGCGCAGGTAGTCATCGCTCATGCGCGCGACGTCGGCGGCATAGCGGTCCAGCGGCGCAGTGGCGTCCTTGTTTTGCTGGTGCAGTACCGGGTCGATCACCGAGCCGACCTTGTCGGTGTAGTAGCCAAGCGCGCGGATGTCCGGCTGGCCGGGCGGCGGTGCGGGGCAGGCGGCGAAGGCACCCGCACTGGCCATCAGCGTGGGCAGCAGGGCGAGGCGCAAGGGGAGAGACATTGGAAACCGGCGGAAGGGAAATCCGGCGAACGATGCGCCTGGCCATGTTGCCGGCATGTGATGCGGAGATGGCCTGGCGTTCCCCCACAAACAGATCGGCCCGGGTTTCCCCGGGCCGCTCCGCTTCATCTCACACCGTCCCGATCACTCGATCGGCTGGTCCAGCATCAGCTGGCGTGCGAAGCGCACCGGCGGCGCGCCGTAGGACAGCATTTGGTCGTGGTAGGCCTTCAGGTTGAACTTGTCGCCCAGCTTGTCCTGCATCGCCTTGCGGGTGTCGAAGTGTTCCTGCGCACCGACGAAGTAGGTCGGCAGCTGCGCCGAGGTCAGCTGCGCGCGCACCCACTTGCCCGAGGCTTCGCTTTCCTGCTGGAACGCATCGTGGGTCATCAGGTGCATCGCCTTCTCGCGATCCCAGTTGTCCACGTGCACGCCCTGGTCGAGGATCGCGTTGGAGATCGTGCGCAGGTAGAACTTCAGCTGCACCAGGTGGAACAGCGGGTCGTTGTTGAGGTAACCCTGCTCCTGCATCATGCGCTCGGTGTAGACCGCCCAGCCTTCGGCGAACAGGCCTGAACGCAGCACCGCACGCAGGGTGGAGGGGAACTTGGCCGAATGCCAGCCTTCCAGGTAGTGGCCCGGGGTGCCTTCGTGGATGCTCAGCAGGTGGATCATGCGCGAGTTGTACTCACGCAGGAACGAGTCGACCTGCTTGTCGTTCCAGTCGTCCGGAATCGGCGACACGGCGTAGAAGGTCTTCAGGTTCTTGTCCAGCGGACCCGGTGAATCACAGTAGGCCACGGCCACGCCACGCTGGAATTCCGGCATCAGGATGATGTCCACCGGCGCGTCGGGCAGCGTCATCAGATCGTGCTCGCGCACGAACGCGGTGGACTGCTCCAGTGCGGCCTTGGCATCGTCGACGACCTTGTCGCGTGCCGGCTTGTCGGCGTAGGCCAGCTCCAGCGCAGCTTCAATGGCCTTCTGCTGCTGCTCGTCGGTCGGCTGGGCCGGCATCTCCGGCGCACCCGGCTTGTCCTTCAGCACGGTCTGCGCGATGCCGTACATGTCTTCGCGCACGCGCTTGAGTTCAGCGCGTGCACGCTCACCGATCTCCTGGCGCGACAGCGAGGAGCTCAGCGCGAACTTCAGCTTCTGGTCGTACTTTTCCGCACCGATGCGGAAGTCGCCCTTGGCATTCGGCACCAGGGTCTTGTCCAGCCAGGTCTGCTGCTCGTCCACCGCCTTCTTCAGGCCGTCGATGGCGGCCTGCAGACGCTGCTGGTCGGCCTGCGGCAGTTCACCGATGTGGGGGGTGATGAAGGTATCGACGATGCTGAGGATGCCCTTGTTCTGCTTGGCCACCGTCTCGGCATGGATCTTCGGCACGCGCGCCGGATCCAGGTTCTCGCGGGCCTGGGCGAAGATCGCCGGCAGCTTTTCCATGCGCGCGGTGGCCGACTTCAGGCGCTCCGGCAGCGGCGCGAACTCGCGCGCCATCAGGCCGTAGATCGCGCTGCCGGCGATGCCGTTGTACAGCTGCGGGTCCCACTTGCCGGACTGCAGCACTTCGGCGTTCCATATTTCCGACTGCAGCTGGTTGCGCAGGATCGCCGCGTCTACCTGGTTCTCGCGGCCCAGCTTGGCCACCTCGATCTTGTCCAGCTCGCTCAGCAGCGCCTTGTAGGCTGCCAGGGTCTTCTGCTGGCCGGCGGCACTGAGGTCGTCAAGCTCGCTGTCGTAGCGGTGGTCACCGATCTGGGTAGCGCTGACCGGCGACAGCTGCATCCAGGTGTCCAGGGCGCGCTTGGACAGGTCGGCGAAGGCGGCATCGACCGCCGCGTCACCGGCCTGCTGGCTGGTGGCCGGAGTGGAAGCGTTGGTCGGGGCGTCGGCCGGCTGGCAACCGGCCAGGGCGGCGACCAGGGCGAGGGCAAGAAGATGCGGGCGCATCGGCGTTCCTGTACGGGGTCAAACCCTGAGCATAGGGCCGCGTGGCTGCTTTGTCCCCGTGCCATAGGATTACCATGGGCGCAGACAAGGACCCTCCAAAGGAGCGCAGAACATGGAATACCAGGGAAGCTGCCATTGCGGCAGGATCGCATTCACCGTACAGGCCGGGGCGCCGATCAGCGACGTCATCGACTGCAACTGCTCGATGTGCCGCCGCCGTGGCAGCCTGTTGTGGTTCGCCCCGCGCGAAGCGTTCCAGCTGAGCACCGATCCGGCGGACGTGGCCACCTACCACTTCAACAAGGCCCACATCGACCATCACCATTGCCGCGAATGCGGCATTGCCCCCTACAGCGAGGCGGTGGATCCGCGCAGCGGTATGCCGATGGTGGCGGTGAACGTGCGCTGCGTGCCTGCAGTGGATCTGGCCACGCTGGCGGTGACCTCCTACGACGGGGCCGCACTGTGAGGCCGGTGCGCGCGTGGATGTGCATGGCAGCAATGCCGGTGCTGCTGCTGGCGCTGGGCGCCTGCGCCAAGCAGGGCGACATGGAGGCGGATGCGGGCGCCACGGCGGCCGAGGCTGCCATCGCTTCACCGGAAGGCGCATTCCTCGCCTACGAACACGACGTGCAGGTGCAACTGGAAGCGGCGCAGATCGCACCGCGCATCCAGCAGGTGGCACTGGCCTGCCAGAGCGCGAAGTTCGGTGACTGCGCGGTGCTGCAGGTAGACCAGCGCAGTGGCGAGCAGCCCAGCGGCGAGGTCAAGGTGCGGATTGCACCGAAGGGCACCGAGCCGTTGATCGCGTTGGCCGGTGAGGGCGGCACGCTGCAGTCGCGCAACACGCGTGCCGAGGACCTCGCGCAGGCCGTGGCCGACACCGCACTGACCAAGGCGCGGCTGGAGAAGGAACACGCGCGGCTGCTGGCCTACCAGGACCGCAAAGACCTGAAGATCGAGGACCTGATGGCGATCACCACGCGGCTGTCCGAGATCGAGGCGGGTGTCGAGCAGGCCAGCAAGGATGCCGCGCAGCAGCGCCGGCGCATCGATACCCAGCTGGTGACGATCCATTTCGATACCACGTCCGGCCAGCGCAGCCGCAGCGAGATCGGCGAGGCGCTGAGCGAGTCGGGCAGCATCCTCAGCACCAGCGTTGCGTTCCTGATCCGCGCCGTCGCCGCGCTGCTGCCGGTGGCGGTGCTGGCCTTGATCGCGGCCTGGGGTGTGCGTGCATGGTGGCGCCGCCGCCGTCGCAAGCTGCCGCCCAACCTCTGAGGTGGAGGCTGATGCCGGCAGCCCGCCGGCATCAGCCCTCGTCGGTCTCGTACTCGACGAACACATCCAGCTCCAGCGCCAGTTCCTGCACTGCGTCGCGCACCTTCTGCGCGGTGCTTTCATTGCCGACTTCCACTTCCAGCTCATGGATGCCCGGGCCGATGTCGTCGGACAGCCCGGCCGAGCTGGAATCGTCGTCGTCCATGTGCGGCATCAGATCGTCGGTTTCCTCGACATGCTCGATGCCCTCCAGGCCGAGCAGCAGGTCGCTGATGGCACGGGCGTCGTCTTCAGTTCCGGTGATGCGCAGTCGCAGCATGGCCATGGCGTAGGTACGTTGTGGAGTTGCCTGCAGCCTAGCCAGCGCCGGGCAAAGAACGGGTGAGGGTGCAGTCAGGCGCGTGTGGCCGGACGCCCGAGCAGGCTGTCCGGCAATGCGGGAATCGGTGTGCGTTCGTCCTGCGCCTGCTCCAGCAGCCAGTCGATGAACAGGCGTGCGGCCGGGCTGGGCGGTTGTCCTTCGGCATGCACTACGTGGTACGCATAGCGCGCCTTCAGCGCCGGGCCGGGCAGGCGCACCACCTCGTAGCGCTGCAGATAGGGCTGGGCGATGTGGGTGCGCGCCAGCACCGCGCCCATGCCATACACCGCTGCACGCATCGCATCGGTGCTGTCGGCGAAGGTGTGCATGGGTGGCAGCGGCGACGGCGTGCGCACGCCGGCGTGGCGGAACCAGTCGCGCCAGCCCTGCGGCGACAGGTCGGTGAGCAGCGGCAGGTCGGCGATGCGCGCCGGATCGACCAGCGTTTCGACGCCGGCCAGTGCCGGTGAGGCGACCGGGAACAGGTAGTCATCCATCAGGTGCTGCGCACGCAGGCCGGGCCATTGGCCCAGGCCGTAGCGGATGCCCACTTCCGGGCCGTTGTCGTCATAGCGATCCAGCCCGCTGCCGGTATGCAGTTCGATGCGGATGTGCGGGTAGGCCTGGGTGAAGCGCGGCAGCCGTGGCAGCAGCCAGCAGTAGGACAGCGAGCGCAGCGTGGTGATCCGCAGCGGCACGCTGTCGGCATCCGGCTGCAGGTGATGGGCGACGGCCGCGACATCGGTGAAGGCGGCGCTGGCGGCGTCGGCCAGTTGCCGGCCCTCGGCAGTCAGGCGCACGCCGCGGGCGTGGCGCAGGAACAGCCGTACTTCCAGCACTTCTTCCAGGCGGCGGACGTGGTGGCTGACCGCGCTGGCGGTCAGGTGCAGCTCCTGCGCGGCCTGGGCGAAGTTCTGGTGGCGCGCGGCGACCGCGAACACGGCCAGTGCGGGTAGCAGGGAAGGGCGTAGCAGCATGTCGAGCCTCAAACCATATTTGTGGCTGGCAGCGATACTACGCGCTTGTGCGGCGGGCGTCTGCGCCTGATCCTATCCGCCTTGGCGAGGAATTGACGATGTACGGAGGCAAGGCATGAATGCGGTCCCACAGGCGGCCGAGCGCGATTGGCGCACGCCGCTGGAATTGACCCTGCTGGGCGCCATCTGGGGCTGCTCGTTCCTGTTCATGCGGGTGGCGGTGCCGTCGTTCGGCCCGTTCGCGCTGGTCGAAGTGCGGCTGGTGCTGGGTGCGCTGGTGCTGCTGCCGTTCCTGTGGCGCGCCCGCGCGCAGTTCCCGCCGCGGCGCTGGCTGTGGCTGGCGCCGATCGGCCTGATCAACTCGGCGTTGCCGTTCGTGCTGTTCGCCTATGCAGCGGAACAGGCGCCGGCGGCGATCGGCGCGATCTGCAATGCGATGACCGTGCTGTTCGCCGCGCTGATCGCCTTCCTGTTCTTCGGCGAGAAGATCGGCATGCGCCGCGCCGGTGCCTTGCTGGTTGGCTTCGCTGGCGTAGTGGTGCTGGCCACCGCCAAGGTTTCCGGCCTGGGTATCGGCACCGCGGTGCTGGCCGGTGCGGCGGCTTCGCTGCTGTACGGCCTGGGCGTGAACCTGGTGAAGCGGCACATGACCGGCCTGCCGTCGGCGGCAGCGGCGGCGGCAACGCTGTCGTGTGCCTCGCTGTGGATGCTGCCGATGGCGGTGACCCACTGGCCGCAGGCGGCGATTCCACTGAAGGCCTGGGGCGCAGCGATCGCGCTGGGCGTCGCCTGTACCGGCCTGGCGTTCCTGATGTTCTACCGCCTGATCGGCCGCATCGGCCCGTCGCGTGCGTCGACGGTGACGTACCTGATTCCGCTGTTCGGCGCGGCGTTTGCTTGGTTGTTCCTGGGTGAGGCGGTGACGGTGCAGATGTTGATTGCGGGTGCGTTGATTCTGGGTAGCGTGGCGGTGAGCCAGAAGGGCTGAGGGTGCCGAAGCGCTGGTAGTGCCGGGCGCTGCCCGGCAGGTCTTTTCCGCGCCTGCGGAGAGGTGTCACTTTCTTTGCTCGTGCAAAGAAAGTAACCAAAGAAACACGCCGCCAGGTCGCGAGCCGGTGCTGCGCACCGGTGCCCTGCGCTCCTCGGCCCGTCGAGGGACGGCGCGGGAACTCGCTGCGCTCAGACACCCGCGCCTCTTCGCCCTCGCCGGACCTGCGGTGCTCGGCTCGCTCAAGGCGGACCCAGATCAAAGGCCACAGCTGCACCCAGTAGATCCACGCCATGCGTGGATGTTTTTGCTGTTGATCTTGACCTTCCAGTCCGCCTTGAGCGAGCCGAGCATCGCAGGGGAATCAGGGGCGAAGAGGTGCCGATGTCCTGTAGAGCCGACTGTTAGTCGGCTGCCTTCTGCACACCGTCCCCTGATTCACCGAGAAGCGCAGGGGACCGGCGTGCGAAGCACGGCGGCTCGCGACCTGGCGGCGCGTTTCTTTTGGTTACTTTTCTTTTCGCGCGAAAAGAAAAGTGACGCCCATGAACAGTGAAGCACCTTCAGCACGCGTCACGTGCAGGAAACCATCAGCGCACCGGCACCGGAATATTGCAGAGATCGATATGCCCCGCCGGACGCTTGTAGAAATCATCCACGCGATTGCGCCGTGCCTCCACCGTATCGGCAAAGGTCTTCGAATCGGTGCGCAGCACCTGGATCGGCGTGCGCTCTGCAGCCGGCACATCGCTGGCGCGGCGGATCGACACGATCGGCGTGCGCAGTTTCGGGTCTTGGTAGAAGCCCATCGGCGCGGGCCCGCGCGGTGTTGCGCTGAGCAGTTCCATGCCCTTCAGCACGCGGCCGACCAGGGTGATGTTGCGGTCCAGCTGGCGCGGCGACTGGCCGGTCACCACGTACAGTTCGGCGCCGATGCTGCTGTCTTCTTCATTGCTGCGGCCGGCGCCGAGCATGCCGTAGCAGTGCGCCAGCCAGGCCTTGCCGGCCTGCGGGTCCTGGCCGACCGGGAAGCCGTCGACGAAACCGGTCTGCGCGGCCCAGCCATCGCGATCCGGCAGCACGCTGACCTTCAGGCCGGCGCTGGCGCGCTCGAACTCGGCCGGCAGCTTGCGTGCGGCACTGCCGAACGGCCTGGCCTTGGCTGCGTCATCGGCGTCGGCATCGCCGAACTGCACCACGAAGTTGTCCTGCGAACGGTAGATGCTGGTGCCGTCCCAGAAGTGCTCGTGGGCGAAGGTCTGGATGTTGGCGACATGGCGCGGGGCGAACTGCGGTGCCAGCTCGACGATGACCCGACCGGCCGGCAGGTCCATGTACAGCAGGTTGGCCGGGTCCGGGGTGCGCCAGTCGCTGGCCGCCGAGGCGTCGAGGATCTGCTGCGGGCTGCGGTAGGGCGTGGCCGCGCTGGTCAGGGCGGGTAGCAGGCAGGACAGGGCGAGGGCGGTCAGGGCAAGACGGCGACGGTGCGGCATGGGATCCCCGGAACATGAACGAGGCTTCGATTCTGCGCGAGCGGCCCGGCCACGCCAACCGGCACGATAACTAACGACACATTCGCTATACCGAACTTCGCACTACTGTGGACTTCAACGTAGTGGAGGCCCGGTCATGTCCGAGGACGATGTCCACCTGAAGAAGTTCCAGAAGGAGCTGAGCGCCGGAACGGTGTCGCTGGCCCTGCTGGCGGTGCTGGCCCGGGCCGGGGAGCCGCTGTACGGCTACCTCATTGCCAAGGAGCTGGAGCGGGTGGGCGAGGGCGTGCTGAGCGGCAAGCAGAGCGCGCTGTACCCGGTGCTGCGCAACCTGGAGGCTGCCGGTCTGCTGGAAAGCCACGTGGAGCCGTCCAGCAGCGGTCCGCCGCGGCGCTACTACCGCATCAACGAACGTGGCCGCGACGTGCTGGCGCAGTGGCGCCAGGCCTGGCAGGCCACCCGAGATTCCGTCGATTCCGTGTTGGAGGGGGTACCGCAATGAACGACCCGAGCCTGGCAGGCCGAGCCCTGCCCACGACCATCCCGCAGTACCTGGCGCAGCTGCGTGTGGCGCTGGAAGGTGCCGACCCGGCGATGGTGCAGGACGCGCTGTACGACGCCGAGGAATACCTGCGCTCGGAGCTGGCGGCGCAGCCCGGCCGCAGCGAGGCCGAGGTGATCGCCGACGTTGCCGGTAGCTATGGCGCGCCGGACGAAGTGGCCGAGATCTACCGCGAGACCGAAGTGACGGTGAACCGCGCGCTGCGCACGCCGCGTGCGGATACCGCACCGGTGCTGCGCGCAGCGGCCGAAGCCAGTGGCGTCGAGCCGGCCGCACCGCCGCCGGCGCCGGTGCAGCGCTCGCTGCTGGCGCGTTTCTTCGGCGTGGTGACCGATCCGCACACCTACGGTGCGCTGTTCTACATGCTGCTGTCGCTGGCTACCGGCATCTTCTTCTTCACCTGGGTGGTGACCGGCCTGTCGCTGTCGCTGGGCCTGCTGATCCTGATCGTGGGCATTCCGCTGACCGTGCTGTTCTTCGGCTCGGTGCGCGGGCTGGCGCTGCTGGAAGGGCGGCTGGTGGAAGCGCTGCTGGGCGAGCGCATGCCGCGCCGTCCGCGTTACACCGATCGCAGCCGCACCTGGCTGCAGCGCATCGGCGACATGTTCACCGATGGCCGCACCTGGCTGACCCTGCTGTACTTCGTGCTGATGCTGCCGCTGGGCGTCATCTACTTCACCCTCGCGGTGACGCTGCTGTCGCTGTCGCTGAGCCTGATCTGGGCGCCGGTCGCGGCGATCTTCAGTGGCGACATTCCGGGCGTGTACGTCGATGGCGTGAACGTACTGCCGATGGCTGCATCGCCGCTGGTGGCGATCACGGTTGCTGCGGCGGGCGCGCTGCTGCTGCTGCTGACGATGCATCTGGCACGCGGCATCGGCAAGCTGCATGGGCTGATCGCCAAGAACCTGCTGGTGCGGTTGTAACAGGCCAGGGGTCGGATCCTGTTCGCAGAACAGGGCTCTGACCCCGGATCCCATCATGCTGGGGTCAGAGCCCTTTCCGCTGGAAAGGGAACCGACCCCTGCCGGGAATCAGCCCGCCTTTCGCCGCAACGGGGTCACGTTGCTCTTCTTCTTCGTGGCCTTCGCCGCCGGTGCTTCGGCATGCGCGGCGAAGAAGTCGCGCACCTTCGGGTACACCACTTCGCGCCAGCGACGGCCGCTGAAGATGCCGTAGTGGCCGGCACCTTCGACGATGAAATGCTCACGGCGGTCCGCAGTGATGCCGGTGCACAGCGCCTGTGCGGCTTCGGTCTGGCCGAGGCCGGCGATATCGTCCAGCTCGCCCTCGATGCTCAGCAGCGCGGTATCGCGGATCGCCGACGGATCGACCTTCTCGCCGCTGACCACCCACTCACCACGCGGCAACAGGAAGTCCTGGAACACCACGCGGATCGTATCCAGGTAGTACCTGGCCGGCATGTCGAGCACCGCGTTGTACTCGTCGTAGAAACGACGGTGCGCGTCGGCGTCTTCCAGGTCGCCCTTGACCAGGTCGGTATAGAAATCCCAGTGCGAACTGAAGTGGCGGCTCGGGTTCATCGACAGGAAGCCGGCGTGCTGCAGGAAGCCCGGGTACACGCGGCGACCGGCGCCGGGATAGCTGGCCGGCACGGTGTGGATGACGTTGTTCTCGAACCACGACAGCGGGTTCTGCGTGGCCAGGTTGTTCACTGCGGTCGGGCTGCATCGCGCATCGATCGGGCCACCCATCATCACCAGCGTGCGCGGCGTCGGTTCGCCACGGCTGGCCATCAGCGAAACCGCGGCCAGCACCGGTACGGTCGGCTGGCACACGCTCACCACGTGCAGGCGCTCCACGCCGAGGTGGCGGATGAATTCCTGGATGTAGGCGATGTAGTCGTCCAGGCCGAATTCGCCTTCGCTGGCCGGCACCATGCGCGCGTCCACCCAGTCGGTGACGTACACGCGGTGGTCGCGCAGCAGCGTGCGCACGGTATCGCGCAGCAGCGTGGCATGGTGGCCTGACAGCGGCGCAACGACCAGCACGAACGGCTGGTTGAGCATCGTGTGCAGCTGGTCGGCTTCATTGCTGTGGCGCTTGAAGCGCAGCAGCTTGCAGAACGGCTTGCTTACTTCCTCGTGCACGACGATCGGCACGCGTTCGCCATCGACGTCGATTTCGTTGATGCCCCACTCGGGCTTCTCGTAATCCTTGCCGATGCGGTGGAAGAGTTCATTGACCGCCGCCAGGCGATCAGCGCCGGGCATCTGCGACCACCAGTGGCCCTGGTTGGCGAAGAACCTGGCGTTTGCCTGGGCCTGGTGCACCCAGGGGGCGAGCAGGTTGCGGGTCAGTTCGTGCAGTTGATAGAGCATGACGACCGAATATGTATGGTCATATGTTGCCGCGCAGCATATCCCATCCGGGTGTCCCGCAGGTTAAGTTGGCTGAAAATAATGAATCTGGATTCACATCCGTTCCAGCGCGGCCGCATCGCCTGCCAGGGCGGGGCCGAGCCAGCAGTGCGACCCCACCGGCTGCAGGCCATGCCGGGCCAGCGTGCGGCGGTACCAACGCGCTGGGCGCGCCTGGAAGCCGTCGTGGTCGCCTTCGAACGCGTCCTCGGCGGCGAAGGTCTCCAGGAAGGCCACGCCGCCCGTCAGCTCTGCCACGCCGGCCAGTCCGGCGCGCAGCTCGCGGTCGGGCACGTAGTGCATCACGTCCGAGCAGACCAGCAGGTCGACCGGGGCACAGGGCCGCAGCCAGGCGAAATCGCCGAAGCGGGCCATGTGCAGGTTGCGGGTCCTGCCGTAGCGGCGCACAGCGTACTCGCTGCTGTCGAAGCCGAGGTATTCGACCTTCGGACGCAGCTTCAGCAGCGGTGCGCGCCAGGCGCCTTCGCCGCAGCCGATGTCCAGCACGCTGCGGATCGGTCGTTCCAGGTAGTACTCGGCACTGGCCACGGCCAGGGCGACCTTTCGCGCCAGGCGGGCGCTGCCGCCGATGTCGGCACGGCGGTACCAGCGTTGGAAATAGGCGGCGTCGTAGGTCTTGTCCATGGGGCGGTGCGCGATCGGGGAAAACGGCGCCTATCGTACGGTGTTGCGCCCCCGGGTGTGGCGGACCAGCAGAAGAGCCACGCCATGGGTGGCTGCCATGCTGCGGCGATTGGACGCGGCAGCCACCCATGGGGTGGCTCTACTGCGACAATGGGTACCCATCTACGCCAGCCGCCGGAGCGAGCGCATGCAGAGCTACTACTGGGTCAAGACCTTCCACATCGTGTTCGTGGTGGCGTGGATGGCCACGGTGTTCTACCTGCCGCGCATCCTGGTGAACCTGGCCGAGACTGCGGGCCAGCCGGCGGTGACCGAGCGCCTGCAGCTGATGGGCCTGCGCCTGTACCGCTTCGGCCACTCGATGTTCGGCCTGGCATTCCTGCTGGGCCTGGTGCTGTGGCTGGGCTACAAGGTGATTCCCGATTTCCCGACCATGGTCGCGCCTGGTGGCGCCGGCTGGCTGCATGCCAAGCTGGGGCTGGTGGTGCTGCTGCTGGTGTACTTCGGCTGGATCGGCCGCCTGCTCAAGGGCGTGGCCAAGGGCAGGGCGCTGCCGTCGTCGCGCGCGCTGCGCTGGATCAACGAGATCCCGCTGCTGGCCTTCATTCCGATCGTGTGGCTGGTGCTGGCCAAGCCGTTCTGAGGCGGGGGCATCTGCACCCGGTAGATCCACGCCATGCGTGGATGCCGTCAGGGCGCAAACGAAAGCGCCGGGCATTTGCCCGGCGCTTTCGTTTCTGCAATCACCTGCGTGTTGCCGGCCAGCGGCCGGCACTACCAGGCCTACCTGCATGCTGGCCAGCGGCCGCCACTACGTCAGGCTGCTTCGTACGTGCCGTAGCTGCGCAGGCGCGCGTAGCGCTGTTCCAGCAGCTGTTCGGTGGACAGCTTGTCCAGCGCATCCAGCTCGTTCAGCAGCACCGCCTTCAGGCGCTTGGCCATCTGCGTCGGGTTGCGGTGGGCGCCGCCGGTGGGCTCGCGTACGACCTTGTCGACCAGGCCCAGGCTCTTCAGGCGCGGGGCGGTCAGGCCCAGCTGTTCGGCCGCGTCCTTGGCCTTGCCGGCGTCCTTCCACAGGATCGAGGCGCAGCCTTCCGGGGTGATGGTCGAGTACACCGCGTATTCCAGCATCACGGTGCGGTCGCCCACGCCCAGCGCCAGCGCGCCGCCGGAGCCGCCTTCGCCGATCACGGTGCAGATGATCGGCACCTTCAGTTCGGCCATCTCGATCAGGTTGCGCGCGATCGCTTCGGACTGGCCGCGCGATTCGGCGTCGATGCCCGGCCAGGCGCCAGCGGTGTCGATCAGGGTCAGCACCGGCAGGCCGAAGCGCTCGGCCATCTTCATCAGGCGCAGGGCCTTGCGGTAGCCCTCCGGCTTGGGCATGCCGAAGTTGCGCTTGATCTTCTCCTTGGTGTCGCGGCCCTTCTGGTGGCCGATCACCATCACTGCACGGCCGTTGATGCGGGCCAGACCACCCATGATCGCCTTGTCGTCGGCGAAGGCACGGTCGCCGGCCAGCTCCTGGAACTCATCGAACATGACGCGGAGGTAGTCGGCGGTGTACGGGCGCGACGGATGACGGGCCAGCTGCAGCACCTGCCACGAGGTCAGGTTGCGGAAGATCTGCGCGGTGCGCATGCGCAGCTTGTCCTGCAGCGCGTGCACTTCCGCCTCGACATTGACCGCCGGCCCGGCACTGGCGTTGCGCAGTTCCTGGATCTTGGCTTCCAGGTCGGCGATGGGTTGCTCGAAGTCGAGGTAGTTCGGATTCATCGGAAGCCGTCGTGTAAAGAAGAGGGGAATTCTAGCCGAATGCGCGCAAACCACCCGTACGCCTTCGTCTGGAAGGCGACGGTAGCGCAGCCGGGCGGGGCGCGCCAGTCAGCTCAGGGCACTACCAGGGCGCTGCGGCCCATCAGCTGGCTGCGCTGGGAAACGAAGTCGTTGTAGGCCTCGTTGGCTTCACGTCCCAGCCCGCTGCCCAGGGTGGCGGTGGCCGAGGTGAAGGCCATCTGCGCGGCGAAGTCCTGCTTGCGCAGCGCCTTCTGTTCATCGGCGGTGGTCGCCTTCAGCCAGCGCGCATAGACCTCGCGCAGCGGCGCGGCGTGGGCCTCGAAGGCGGGCACCAGCGCCGGCAGGCTGGCCGGGGCCGGTTCCAGGCTGAACGCCGGGGCCACGTAGCCGGCCGGCTGCTCGCGCTTGAAGGCGCCGGGCTCGCCCATGCCTTCTTCCACGTAAGCGATGAAGTCTGGCGCGGTGAACACCTTGGCCACGATCTGGCCACCGCTGGCGTCGACGTGGGCCACCACCTTTTCCTTCGGGAAGGGTTCGCGCACGCCGTAGGTCCAGCTCTTGTCGATGAACAGGTCGTGGCTCTTCTCGAACGGGCCTTCGAAGTCGACCCCGCCAAGTTCGATGCCCTTGTTGCCGACGCCGAAGTTCTTCAGCTTGCTCTCGTCGGTGACATAGACCTCGCGGGCGATCACGTACTCGCTGAGGGTCGGATTGATCAGGCCGCCACGACCGTCGACGTAGACGATGAAGCGCACGTCGCCGAGCTTGTCGGTGTGCAGGCGGTGCTCACCGACAGCGAGCGAGATCGGGCGCGAGCCCTGCGCGGCCACTGGCAGGTCCTTGCCATCGATGCTCAGTGCCAGCGGCGCATCGGTCGGGTTGTCGATCTGGAACTCGACCTTCGAGGGCGAACAGGCGGCCAGGGCCAGCGCGGCGGCGAACGGGAACAGCAGGGTCTTCATTGGCAATCGTCCTTGATGACTGGAACGGGAAAGCAGGAGGGTCAGGAAAACCAGAGCCAGCCTCAGCTGGCCCACGGTGGGCTGTAGCGCACTTTCAGCGTGCGTACGGCGGGGTCGGCGCGCAGCGCCTCCATCAACTTGGAATCGATGCGCACCGCGCTCTGCCCGGAAACATCGAGCATGCCGGCGACGCCGCCGTGCGGGCCCTTCAGCAGCAGGTCCAGGCGCAGCGGCGTGCGCCCCGGGCGATGGCGATCCAGCAGCGCATTGACGCGCTCCCAGACCGGGCGCTGCTGGCGCAGGTCCAGGCGCAGCGACAGCCGCGTGGCGTAGTTGGCGCAGACTTCGTCGAAGTCCCAGCACTGGCGGATGCGCAATGCGTAGCCACCGTTGAACTCGTCCTCGCGCAGGCCGCCCTTGACCACCAGGATGCGGTCCTTGGTCATCAGGTGCCCGAACTCGGCCATCGCGTCGGAGAACGCGCTGCACTCGACGCGGCCGCGGCCATCTTCCAGCTGGATGAAGATCTGGCTCTCGCCCTTGCGACGCACACCGACCACCTGGCCGGCCAGCACGGTCTGTACTTCCGGGCGCCAGCGCTTTTCGCCGCCGCCACCACCACCGCTGTTGGCGCTCCAGATCTTCTCCACCGAACCCAGGTCGTTGCCGACCAGATCGCGTACATCGTCGCGCCATGGATCGAACGGGTGGCCACTGAGATAGAACCCCAGCGTGTCGCGCTCGCCGTTGAGGCGCTGCAGCAGCGGCCATTCTTCGGCTTCGGGCAGATCCAGCTGGATCGTGGTCGCGCTCGGGTCCGGGCCACCGAACAGCGAGTTCTGTCCCGAAGCGCGCTCGCGGGCCATCTGGTCGGTAGCCTTGATCACCTCCGGCAGCTGCAGCATCAGCGAGGCACGGTTGCGGCCAAGCTCGTCCAACGCACCACAGTTGATCATCGCTTCCAGCGTGCGCCGGTTGAGCTTGGCCGAGCCGACGCGGGTGCAGAAGTCGAGCAGGTCCTTGAACGGGCCGCCCTTCAGCCGCTCCTCGACCACCGCCTCGCAGGCACCCTGGCCGACGCCCTTGATCGCACCGAGGCCGTACTGGATGGTGTCCGGGGTCACCGCTTCGAACATGAAGGCCGACTGGTTCACCTTGGGCGGCAGCACGGTCAGGCCGAGGTTGCGCACCTCGTCGAGGAAGCCGACCACCTTGTCGGTGTTGTCCAGATCGGACGACAGCGTGGCCGCCATGAACTCGGCCGGGTAATGGCGTTTCAGCCATGCGGTCTGGTAACTGACCAGCGCGTAGGCGGCGGCGTGCGACTTGTTGAAGCCGTAGCCGGCGAACTTCTCCATCAGGTCGAAGATCGCGTCGGCCTTGGCTTCGTCCACGCCGTCCTTGGCCGCACCTTCGCGGAAGATCTCGCGGTGCTTGGCCATTTCGGCCGGCACCTTCTTGCCCATCGCACGGCGCAGCAGGTCGGCGCCGCCCAGCGAGTAGCCGCCGACGATCTGCGCCATCTGCATCACCTGCTCCTGGTACACCATGATGCCGTAGGTGTCTTTCAGGATCGCTTCGGTGCGCGGATCGGGATAGATGATTTCTTCCTGGCCGTGCTTACGCGCATTGAAGGAGGGAATCAGGTCCATCGGGCCGGGGCGGTACAGCGACACCAGCGCGATCAGGTCTTCGAAACGATCGGGGCGCGCGTCCTTCAGCAGGCGGCGCATGCCCGAGGATTCGAACTGGAACACTGCGCCCGTATTGCCGTTGGCGAAGATGTCCTTGTAGGTGGGCGTGTCGTCCAGCGGAATCGCGGCGATGTCCACCGGCGGGATGCCGGCGCGCTCATGGCGCTTGTTGATCGCCTTCACCGCCCAGTCGATGATGGTCAGCGTGCGCAGGCCGAGGAAGTCGAACTTCACCAGGCCCACTTCTTCCACGTCGTTCTTGTCGAACTGGGTGACCGGGTTCTTGCCGAGACCGTTCTCATCGTGTTCGGCGTACAGCGGGCAGAACTCGCTCAGCGGTTCGGGCCCGATCACCACGCCACCGGCGTGCTTGCCGGCGTTGCGGGTCAGGTCTTCCAGCTGCAGCGCCAGGTCGATCAGGTCGCGGACATCGTCCTCGGTCTCGTAGCGCTGGATCAGTTCCGGCGACGCCATTTCCGAGCTGGGGCCGTCCTTGCCCTTGCCCAGTGCATCCTTCAGGTGGATGCCGAGGATGTTCGGGATCAGCTTGGAAACACCGTCGACCAGGCCGTACGGGAAGCCGAGCACGCGGCCGGAGTCGCGCACCACCGCCTTGGCGGCCATGGTGCCGTAGGTGATGATCTGGCTGACGCGCTCGCGCCCGTACTTGCGCGCGACGTAGTCGATCACCTCGTCGCGGCGGTCCATGCAGAAGTCGATGTCGAAGTCGGGCATCGACACGCGTTCCGGGTTCAGGAAGCGCTCGAACAGCAGGTTGTACGGCAGTGGGTCCAGATCGGTGATCTTCAGCGCCCACGCCACCAGCGAACCGGCACCCGAACCACGGCCCGGGCCGATCGGGATGCCCTGGTTCTTGCCCCACTGGATGAAGTCGGCCACGATCAGGAAGTAGCCGGGGAAACCCATCTTGATGATGGTGTTGAGCTCGAACTCCAGGCGCTCGAAATAATCTTCGCGGGTCTTGCCCGGCGCCAGCGGATTCTTCTCCAGGCGCTCTTCCAGGCCGTCGCGCGACATCTTCTGGATCCAGGTGTCCAGGGTCTCGTCGTCGGGCACCGGGTAATTGGGCAGGAAGTAGGTGCCCAGCCGCATCTCGATGTTGCAGCGCTCGGCCAACGCCAGCGTGTTGTCGATGGCATCGGGAATGTCGGCGAACAGCGCACACATCTCTTCGGCCGATTTCAGGTACTGCTGGTCGCTGTACTCGCGCGGGCGCTTGGGGTCGTCCAGCACGCGGCCGGTGGAAATGCACACGCGCGCTTCGTGCGCGCTGAAATCGGTGGGCGCCAGGAAGCGCACATCATTGCTGGCCACCACCGGCAGGCCACGCTGGCCGGCGGCCATCAGCGCGAACTGGTTGAAGGTTTCCTCGCCCTCGCGGCCGGTGCGGGTCAGCTCCAGGTGCAGGCCATCGCCGAACACGCGCTGCCAATCGGCCAGCTGCTGCTCGGCCAGTTCATGCTTGCCGTCCAGCGCCAGGCGCCCGGCCAGGCTCTGCCGGCCGGCCAGCGCGAACAGGTTGGCGTTGCCGGCCTTCAGCCAGTCCGGATGGATGGCCACGCCGCCTTCGGGGCGATGGCCTTCCATCCACGCGCGGGTCAGCAGCCGCGACAGGCTCAGGTAGCCCTCGCGGTCGCGGCACAGCAGGGTCATCCGCCACGGATCCTGCCCTTCCTCGGCGATCAGCACGTCGGCGCCGGCGATAGGCTTGATGCCCACGCCTTCGGCCGCCTTGTAGAACTTGACCAGGGCGAACAGGTTGTTGAGGTCGGTCACCGCCAGCGCGGGCAGGCCGAGTTCGACCGAGCGTGACAGCAGGTTGGCCTGCTTGGCCTTCTTCGGGTCCGCCTGGTCCGGCTTGGCCGGCACACGGATGGTGGAGTCCGCCAGCGAGAACTCGGTGTGGACGTGGAGATGTACGAAGCGGGAGTTGGACATGCCGGACCAGGTTGGAGCGCGCGGGCCCCGGGTGCTGACGGGGGAATCGTCGCCGGGGTCGGGAAGCGCTGGAGTGCCCGGTCAGGGTAGCGAGGGCTGGAGGGCGCGACAAGCTCTTGACGGCATGCGATATCGCATCCGCGCTATCGCTCCCCACGGTTCGCTGGCAAACCGCGGGCCCCGCCTGACCCTGCTTTCGCAGCCGGGTGCAGCGACCGTTCAGGCGACTCAGGCGATTGCGATGTCTGCGGTCACAGCTGCCGGGTTTTCCAGGCACTCGCGCACCGGGGCGAAGCTGCGCCGGTGCTCCATGCAGGGGCCGTGCTCGCGCAGGGCGGCCAGATGGGCCGGGGTGCCGTAGCCCTTGTGCTGCTCGAAGCCGTATTGCGGGTGGCGGGCATGCACGTCCTGCATGTAGCGGTCGCGCGAGACCTTGGCCAGGATCGAGGCGGCCATGATCGCGCGGTCGATGCCATCACCGCCGACCAGCGCCTGCGCCGGCAGTACCAGGCCCTTGGGCACCACGTTGCCGTCGATGCGGGCGAAGCCGGCCACGTGGGCGACCGCTGCAACGACGTCACGCATGCCCTGCAGGGTGGCCTGGTAGATGTTCAGGCGGTCGATGGTCTCCACGTCCACCAGCACCACGTGCCAGGCCAGTGCACGTTCGATGATGCGGTCATGCAGTTGCTCGCGGCGGGCTGCGGTGAGTTGCTTGGAATCGTCCAGGCCGTTGATGCGTGGCCGTGCCGGGTCGAACACCACCGCCGCCACCGCGACCGGTCCGGCCAGCGGACCGCGGCCGGCTTCGTCGACGCCGGCGACCAGACGCTCCGGCTCGACCACGGCGGCACCGTCGAACAGGGCCAGGCTGGCCGCTGCGGCATGGCGGCGGCTCATGCCTGGGCCTGGTCGCGCATCAACAGCTCGCCCACAGCGTCGGCCGCGCGGGCCGAGGCATTGCGGCGCAGTCGTTGATGCAGGCGGGCATAGGTGTCCTGCAGGTCGGTCACCCGCTGCGGGTGGTCGAACCATTGCTGGATGGCCGCCGCCAGCTTGTCCGGCGTGCAGTCGTGCTGCATCAGTTCCGGTGCCAGGTCCTGGCCCGCCAGGATGTTGGGCAGGGCAAAGCGGTCGACCTTGATCAGGCCCAGCGCCTTGACCAGGCGGTAGGTCAGCTCGTTGACGCGGTAACCGACCACCATCGGCCGCTTGACCAGCATCGCCTCCAGCGTCGCGGTGCCCGAGGCCAGCACCACCACATCGGCGGCGATCATCGCGTTGCGCGCCTCACCGTCGAGTACATGCGAGAAGGCTACCGGCAGCGCCGAGCGTGACAGCTGCTCTTCGATCAGGCGCTTGCAGGCCGGGTTGGCGGCAGGCACTACCACGTGCAGGCCGGGGATGCGCTCGGAGACCTGCCAGGCGGCCTCGAAGAACGGTTCACCGAGGCGCGAGATTTCGCCCAGGCGGCTGCCTGGCAACACTGCCAGTACCTTGGCCGAGGTCGGCAGGCCAAGCGCGGCGCGCGCTTCCTCGCGGTTGCCCTGCAGGGGGATGTCATCGGCCATCGGATGGCCAACGAAGCGCGCGTCGATGCCGTGCCTGGCATAGATCGGGGGTTCCATCGGGAACAGGCACAGCACCAGGTCGGCACTGCTGCCGATCTTCTCGGCGCGCTTCTCGCGCCAGGCCCAGACCGAGGGGCTGACGTAGTGCACGGTGCGCACGCCGCGCTGCTTCAGCCAGCGCTCGATGCCCAGGTTGAAGTCGGGCGCGTCGATGCCGATGAACACGTCCGGCTGCCATTCCAGCGCACGCTGGCGGAACGCCGAACGCAGTTTCAACAGGCGTGGGAGATGGCGCAGTACTTCGGTCAGGCCCATCACCGCCAGCTCGCTGGCATCGTGCCAGGTCAGGCAGCCGGCGCTGCGCATGGCATCGCCACCGATGCCGGCGAATTCGGCATTCGGAAAGCGTGCCTTCAGCTCGCGCACCAGGCCCGCACCCAGCAGGTCACCGGAGGCCTCACCGGCCACCAGAGCGATCCGCAACGGGCGCTCGCTGAGCACCCGCTGCGCGGGGACGCTGCCGGCCATCGAGGCCAGCGGAATCACGGCGGCGCCGGCCGGCGCCTGGCCGGTCGTGCTGCTCATCGCAGCAAGGGCCTCTCAGCGTGCTCGATGAAGTCCAGCATGGCCTTCACGTCATCGCTGTCGCGTGCCTGTTCGGTCAGCTGCACCTTGGCTTCGGCCAGCGGCAGGCCCGCCACGTACAGGGTGCGGTAGGCGCGCTTGATGGCGGAGATCCGCTCGGCGTCGAAGCCACGACGCTTCAGCCCTTCGCTGTTGATGCCGCGCGGGCGGCCCAGCGAATCGGTGCCGACCATGGTGAACGGCGGAACGTCGCCGTTGGTCAGCGCGCCCATGCCGAGGAAGGCGTGGGCACCGATGCGGCAGAACTGGTGGGCACCGGCGAAGCCGCTGATGATCACGTAGTCGCCCACGGTCACGTGGCCGGCCAGGGTGGTGTTGTTGGAGAACACGCAGAAGTTGCCGACATGGCAGTCGTGCGCCACGTGCGTGTAGGCCAGCATCCAGTTGTCGTTGCCGATCGTGGTGATGCCGCCGCCGCCGCCGGTGCCACGGTTCAGGGTGACGAACTCGCGGAACACGTTGCGGTCGCCGATCACCAGTTCGGTGCGTTCGCCAGCGAACTTCTTGTCCTGCGGCTCGCCACCGATCGCGGCGTGGCCGATGAAGCGGTTGTCACGGCCGATCCTGGTCGGGCCGTGGATGCTGCAATGGGGGCCGACCACTGTGCCGGCGCCGATTTCCACATCGGCACCGATCAGGGTGAACGCGCCGACCTGGACGTCGTCGGCCAGGCGCGCGGCCGGATCGATGACGGCAGTCGGGTGGATCCGTGGTGCGTTGTCAGTCATTGCTGCCTCCCGTGGATCAGCCCTTGGCACCGGCGCACATGACCTCGGCCGAGGCAACGACTTCACCGTTGACCTTGGCCTCGCCGTAGTACCAGCCCATGTTGCGGATCAGGCGCTTCATCTGCACATCCAGCATCAGCACGTCGCCGGGCACGACCTGCTTGTTGAAGCGGGCGTTTTCCACCTTGACCATGTAGAACAGCTTGGACTGCGCATCGCGGCCAAGCGTCAGCTGGGTCATCACGCCACCGGCCTGGGCCAGCGCTTCGATGATCAGCACGCCGGGCATGATCGGGCGGCCCGGGAAGTGACCCTGGAAGAACGGCTCGTTGATGCTGACGTTCTTCTGCGCCAGGATGCGCTTGGCGTCGATGTCGAGCTCAAGCACCCGGTCCACCAGCAGGAACGGGTAGCGGTGCGGGAGCAGTTCCTGGATCTGGCAGACGTCGATCGGAAGCTGCAGCGTGTCGTTCATTCTTTCTCCTTGCCAGCAGCCAGGACGCGGCGAGCCAATGCGTCCAGCTGCTTGAAGCGCGCGGCGTTCTTGCGCCACGTGCGGTTGTCGGTCAACGGGGTGCCGGACGAGTACTCGCCCGGCTCATGGATGGAATTGCGGACCACCGACTTGCCGGTGATCACGACCTTGTCGCAGATCTCGAGGTGGCCGACCACACCGACGTGGCCGCCGAGCAGGCAGTAACGGCCGATCCTGGCGCTGCCGGCGATGCCGGTGCAGCCGGCGATGGCCGAGTGCGCACCGATCTGCACGTTGTGCGCGATCTGTACCAGGTTGTCCAGGCGCACGTCTTCGTCCAGCACGGTGTCTTCCAGTGCACCACGGTCGACGCAGGTGTTGGCGCCGATTTCGCAATCGTCGCCGATGCGCACGCCGCCGAGCTGCGGCACCTTGATCCACTTGCCGGCGTCCATCGCCAGGCCGAAGCCATCGGCACCGAGCACGGCACCGGGGTGCACGCGCACGCGCTTGCCGAGCTTGACCCGGGTGACCAGGGTGACCCGGGCGATCAGTTCGCAGCCGCTGTCCAGGCTGCAGTCTTCGCCGATCACGCTGCCGGTGCCGATGATGCAGTTCTCGCCGACCACGCTGCGCGCGCCGATGGAGACGAAGGGACCGATGTGGGCGCTGGCGGCGACCTGGGCGCTGGGATCGATGACGGCGCTGGGGTGGATGCCCGGTGGGCGCGTGGGCGCGATGTCGAACAGCGCGGCGATCTTGGCGAAGGTGGTGTACGGGTCCTTGGCCACGAGCGCGGCGCCGGGGGCGGCCTCTGCGTCGTCGGCGCGCAGCACGACCAGCGAGGCCTGGCTGTCGGCCAGCTGGGCGCGGTAGCGTGGATTGGCGAGGAAGGTCAGCTGGCCAGGACCGGCGTGGGCGAGGGTGGCCACGCCGTGGATGGCGGTGGCGGGGTCGCCATGGACCTGCAGGCCGAACTGCTCGGCGAGTTGCTGGGCGGTGTAGGTGGGAGTATTCACGGCGGGAGTTTAACGTGTGACGCCATTGCGGTCATGCGGGGGGCAGGGCTTGGCGCCTGCCTGGTACGGGCGGGAGGCGGCGGGTGGCCCTGGCCAGGACACGCAAAAGCCCCTCCATGGTGCTCGATGGCACCTTGCTCGTGTGCGCTGTCCTGCGCACACGGCAAGACCGGGGTTGGGCGTCCTGCCCAACCCGCCCGAGGCATGCCTCGGGCCCATGGCGCCAACGGTCCTGTCCAGGGCCACCCGCCGCCTCTTGACAATTTCCCGCGAGCGCGGCCAAAAGCCCGTGCCGTGCAGTGTCATCTGAAAAACGAAAACGCCGGGCAGAGCCCGGCGATTCGCACCCCGTCTGGTGGAGAGCCCCCCTTCTGTTAAGGGGGGCGCGCCAATGGCGCGGGAGATATGAGGTAGGTCGGGACCCGCTGCTTGCGACAGCAAGCCGCGGCGCACCTTCGGTGGTCAGCTCTTAGAACTGACCGCCGAAGGTAAATTGCAGGCGTTCGATCTTGTCGCCGTCTTCCTTCTTCAGCGGGAAGGCGTAGCTGATCGAGATCGGGCCGACCGGGGCGCGCCACAGCAGGGCGACACCGGTGGAGACGCGCAGTTCGTTGGCCTTGAAGTTCTTGGTGCCGTTGTAGACGTTACCGAAGTCGACAAAGGCCGACACGCGGGCCGATGGGCTGTCGAACAGGCGCGGGAAGTAGGCTTCAACCGAACCGACGGTCTTCAGCGAACCACCCAGCGGCTGGCCTTCCGGATAACCCTGGGTTACTTCGCGCGGACCGAGGGTGTTGTCCTCGAAGCCACGTACCGAGTTGGTACCACCGGCGTAGAAGTTCTCGAAGAACGGCAGGCCGCTGGCAGTGACGGTACGGGTTTTGCCGTCGGCGTCGGTGATCGTGCGGGTGTAGTCCTTGCCGTAGGCATCGCCGTAGCCCACTTCGGCGCGGGTGTTGATCACCAGCGACGGCATGATCGGCCAGTACTTGCTGATCTGGTAGTTCAGCTTGTAGTACTCGATGGTCGAGCCAGGCAGCGTGGTTTCCAGGCCGACGCGCTGGTAGGTACCGCGGGTCGGCATGAAGTAATCGTTGCGCGAGTCGCGCGCCCAGCCCAGCTCGGTACGCCAGGCATGGAAGGTGCGGGTACCGACCGCATCGATGTAATCGATGATCGAGTCCGGGGTCGAGTTGCGATATGTGGTGATCTGGTTGCTGTCGATGCCGAACATCAGCGAGACGGTGTCGGTCTCGGTCAGCGGCACGCCGAACACCACCTGCGCAGAACCATTGGTGCTGTTGTACTGCGCGGTGTTGAAGTCGGAGTAGTCCAGTTCACGCCAGGACAGGTTGTAGCCCAGCGAAACGCCGTCGTCGGTGAAGTACGGGTTGGTGTAGCTGAAGCCGTAGCGCTGCAGGTAGCTGCTGCGCGAGGCTTCGACCGACACGCGGTTGCCGCCGCCGAGGAAGTTGTTCTGCGACAGCTGCACCGAGGTGGTCATGCCGTAGGACTGCGAATAGCCCAGGCCGAACACGAAGCTGCCGGAGGTGGTTTCCTTGACGTTGTAGACGACGTCGACCTGGTCGTTGCTGCCGCTGACGGCCGGGGTCTCGACGTCCACCGACTCGAAGTAGCCCAGGCGCTGCAGGCGGATCTTGGAGCGGTCGATCGCGGCCTGCGAGTACCAGCTGTTCTCGAACTGGCGCATTTCGCGACGCATCACTTCGTCGGAGGTGCGGGTGTTGCCACGGAACAGGATGCGACGCACCGACACGCGCGGGCCGGGCACGACCTGCATGTTGATCCCTACCGTCTGTTCGGCACGGTTGGTGGTCGGGATCGGGTTCACCTTGGCGAACGCGTAGCCGATGTTGGACAGCGAGTTGGTGATGGTGTCCGAGCTGAATTCCAGCAGGGCACGCGAGAACGTGTCGCCCGGCTTCTGGATCACCATGCGCTCGACGTCCTCCTGCGGAAGGATGGTGTCGCCGCTGACCTTGATCTCGGAGATCTTGTACTGCGCACCCTCGGTCACGCCCGCGGTGAGGAACATGTCGCGCTTGTCGGGGCTGATCGAGACCTGGGTGGAATCGATGCTGAAGTCGACGTAGCCGCGGTCCAGGTACCACGAGTTGAGCTTTTCCAGGTCGCCGGACAGCTTTTCCTTGGAGTACTGGTCGTCACGGCGGTACCACGACGCCCAGTTGTGCTCCTTGGACTCCCAGGTCTCCAGGATGTCCTTGCTCTCGAACTTCTCGGTGCCGACCAGGTTGACGTGGCGGATCTTGGCCGCCTTGCCTTCCTTGATGGCGATCGCGATGTCCACGCGGTTGCGGTCCAGCGGGCTCACGGTCGGGGTGATCTCGACGGTGTACTTGCCGCGGTCGTTGTACTGGCGGCGCAGTTCCTGGGTCACGCGGTCCAGGCTCAGGCGGTCGAAGGTGCCACCCTCGGTCAGGCCGATGTCGGACAGGCCCTTGAGCAGCTGCTCGGACTTGATGTCCTTGTTGCCGGTCACGGTCAGCTTGTTGATCGCCGGGCGTTCCTTGACGGTCACCACCAGGATGCTGCCCTGGCGGTCCAGCTGCACGTCTTCGAAGAAGCCGGTCTTGTACAGCGCGCGGATGGTCTCGCCGACCTTGTTGTCAGTGATGGTCTCGCCCCGTTCCACCGGCAGGTAGGTGAACACCGTGCCCGAGCTGATGCGCTGCAGGCCATCGACGCGGATGTCGCTGACAGTGAAGGGCTCGGCTGCCTGGGCCAGGGCGGGAGCGCCGGTGACGGCGGCGAGGGCGAGGGCCAGCAGGCGGCGATTGGGGAGTCGCGTCATGTCACGTCCGGTAGGAAGGTCGATTTCATTGGTGCGGGATGCCGACGCTGTAGACGGCAACAACGTGGAAAAGTTCATCGCGGGACCAGGCCGAGGATGTCGTTGTAGAACGCCAACCCCATCAGCCCGGCCAGCAACGCCAGGCCGATGTATTGGCCGGCGGCGATGGCACGCTCGCTCAGCGGGCTGCCCTTGACCAACTCGATAAGGTAATACAGCAGGTGCCCGCCGTCCAAGATCGGGATCGGCAACAGGTTGATGATGCACAGGCTGAGTGACAGCAGGGCAAGGAACTGCAGGAACCAGTCGAGGCCGCGTTTGGCCGAGACATTGGCCACGCGGGCGATGGTGACCGGCCCGGAAACGTTCTGCAGCGAGGCTTTGCCGGTGACGATGCGGGCCATCATGCCCAGCGAATCGGCGGCAAGCCGGCCGGTTTCACGTACGGCGACGGTCACTGCATCCAGCGGCCCATAGCGCAGCAGGGTGTCGTAGGAGGGGCTGTAGGTGGTGGGGAAGCCGACGCCGATCTGCCAGACCGGGTTGCCCTTGCCATCCTTGCCCTGGCGGGGCGTGACTTCCAGTGCAAGGCGTTCACCGCCTCGCAGGACCTCGATCATGCCGGGGCCTCCGGCACGGCCGAGGGCCTGGATCTCGCCGATCACCTGGTCGACGCTGTCGATGCGCTGGCCGTCGATCGCCACGATCAGGTCGCCCGGCTGCAGCAGCCCGGTGACCACCGAATCGGCGGTGAGCGAGTCGACCAGTGCCGGCTGCAGCCACGATTGCCAGTACAGGCCGGCCAGGATCGGTACCCGTCGTTCATCGAAGCCGGCGGGCAGCTGCGACAGCGGCAGGGTGCGCACGCGCACCTGGTCCGCAGGGTCGAGTACCTCAAGCGTGACGTCGCGGCGATCCATCGCGGCGGCGGTCAGCGCCATGCTGGCCTCGCCCAGGGTGGCGACCTGGCGCTCATCCACCCGCAGAACGCGGTCACCGCTGAGCAGTCCGGCGCTGGCGGCGATGCCGTCAACCCGGCCGATCGTCGGCGAGTAGTCCTGCTTGCCGATCACGAACATCGCCCACAGCAGCAGGATGCACAGCAGCAGATTGGCGATCGGCCCTGCAGCAACAATGGCGATGCGCTGCCACACGGTCTTGTGGTTGAAGGCCTGGCCGCGCTCGTGGGGATGGACCTCGACCTCACGTTCGTCGAGGAACTTCACGTAGCCACCCAGCGGGATGGCGGCAATGGCGAACTCGGTGCCGTGCCTGTCGCGGCGCGACCACAGCGGACGGCCGAAGCCGACCGAGAAGCGCAGGATCTTGACCCCGCAGAGGCGGCCGACCCAGTAATGCCCGAACTCGTGGAACGTGACCAGCAGCCCGAGGCTGACAATCATCCACCAGACCGATCCGAGGAAGTCAGTCATGCAGGCTCACAGTGGCGGGCAGGGGCGGCGGCGTCATGCTGGGCGAGGCGGTCGTTCAGGCGGCGTCGATGGCGTTCAG
Organism: Stenotrophomonas sp. YJH_SMC_40; assembly: GCF_059368615.1. NCBI lineage: Bacteria > Pseudomonadati > Pseudomonadota > Gammaproteobacteria > Lysobacterales > Lysobacteraceae > Stenotrophomonas > Stenotrophomonas sp. YJH_SMC_40. The sequence continues at coordinate 73,325 of NZ_JCAFRX010000001.1, forward strand.
GGTGAGCTGGCGTGCCCGCTGGTCGGCGGACAACAGGACCTCCAGTGTATCGGCTGGCTGGGTCGGCAGTGTTGAAAGAGCGTTAGCAACCAGCTCCGGGATGGTCAGGAAACCGATCCGGCCCTGAAGAAATGCTGAAACCGCCTCTTCATTGGCGGCGTTCAGCACCGCCGGGGCAGTACCGCCGGCCTGCATGGCCTGCCAGGCCAGCGCCAGGCAGGGGAAGGCGTCGGTGTCAGGCGCCTCGAAATCCAGCCGGCCCTGCGCCAGCAGGTCCAGCCCGGCCACGCCCGATTCGATGCGCTGCGGCCAGCCCAGGCCGACCGCCAGGGTGGTGCGCATGTCCGGCAGGCCCATCTGGGCCAGGGTCGAGCCGTCGACGAATTCGACCAGCGAATGGACCAGGCTCTGCGGGTGCACCAGCACCTCGATGCGCTCGCCGGGCACCGAGAACAGATGGTGCGCCTCGATGACTTCCAGGCCCTTGTTCATCAACGTCGCCGAATCGACCGAGATCTTCGGGCCCATCGACCACTTCGGGTGAGCCACGGCCTGGGCCGGGGTGACCTCGGCCAGCTCGGCGCGGCTGCGGCCGCGGAACGGGCCGCCCGACGCGGTCAGCAGGATCCGGCGCACGCCGGCGCCGTCGATGCTGGCGTCGCGCGAACGCAGGCACTGGAAGATCGCGCTGTGCTCGCTGTCGATCGGAATGATCTCGGCGCCGGCGCGCTCGGCGGTGCGGGTCAGCAGCTCGCCGGCCAGTACCAGCGATTCCTTGTTGGCCAGCAGGATGCGCTTGCCGGCCGCAGCGGCGGCGAGGGTCGAGGACAGCCCCGCAGCACCGACAATGGCCGCGACGACCGTGTCGCAGGCATCGCTTGCTGCCAGCTGGTCCAGTGCGGCATGACCGGCGTGGGCCTCGGTCGACAGCCCGGCATCGCGCAGGCCGTCGCGCAGTTCGGTGAACAGCGCTTCGTCGGCGATGACCGCGTGCGCGGGCTTGTGCTGGCGGCACAGGGCCAGCAGTGCCTGCACCTGGCGGCCGGCGGCCAGCACCGTGGCCTGGTAGCGCTGCGGGTGGCGGGCGATCACGTCCAGCGTGGAGGCACCGATCGAGCCGGTTGCGCCGTATACGGCGACCCGGCGCAGGTCTGCGACAGCATTCATGGTCAGAACCCGAAGATTTCCTTGCCCAGCGCGAACACCGGCACGGCGGCGAGGACGCCGTCGACGCGGTCGAGCACGCCACCATGGCCCGGAATCAGGTTGCCCGAGTCCTTGGCACCGGCGTGGCGCTTGATCAGGCTTTCGAACAGGTCACCCAGCACCGACGCGAATACGGCCACCACCGAGGTGATCAGCAGGCCCGGCAGGTGCGCGATGTCGATGCCGGCCAGCCAGCCCAGTCCGAGGGCCACGGCGACACCGGCCAGCAGGCCGCCGAACAGGCCTTCCCAGGTCTTGTTGGGGCTGATCCGCGGCGCCAGCTTGTGCTTGCCGAAGTGACGGCCGGCGAAATAGGCGCCCGAATCGGCTGCCCAGACCAGTGCCAGTGCCGCCAGCAGCCACAGGTGGCCCTGCTTGCCTGGCGGGTCACCGCCAGCGTGGATCAGCACCAGCGCTGCCCAGGCAGGAACGATGGCCAGGGTGCCGGCCAGCATCTTCACGATCCGGGACGGGGCCGTCGGCTGGGCGCCAAAGTTGAAGAAGCGCAGCCAGGCCAGCGCCGCCAGCCACCAGGCAACGCCTGCCAGTGTGGTGATCTGGAACAGCACCAGCGTGCTGCCATCGGCCCACACCAGCAGCACCATCAGCAGCAGGTTCAGCACCAGCAGCACGGTGCGCGCGAGGGTGTCTTCGATGCCGGCCAGCTTCAGCCATTCCCACAGGCCGATCAGCAGCACCGCGGCGGCGGCGGCGGCCAGCCATTGCGTCGGCAGCAGCAGGATCGCGGCAATGGCGAGCGGCGCCATGATCAGCGCGGCGAGGACTCGGGTCTTGGTCATGGGCTGGAGGTCTCGGTGGCCAGTGCGGCGATCTGGGCGCTGGTCAGGCCGAAACGACGCTCGCGGCTGCCATAGGCATCCAGCGCCTGCTGCAGCAGGGCGGCATCGAAGTCCGGCCACAGCGCCTCGGTGAACCACAGCTCGGTGTAGGCCAGTTGCCACAGCAGGAAGTTGCTGATGCGGGTGTCGCCACCGGTGCGGATGAACAGATCCGGCGGCGGCAGGTCGGCCAGGGCGACCTGGCTGCCCAGCAGCGATTCGTCGATCTGTTCGGGCAGCAGGCGTCCTGCGGCGACTTCAGCGGCCAGCGCGCGCGCGGCACGGGCGATGTCCTGGCGACCGCCGTAGCTGGCGGCGATCGACAGGGTCAGGGTGGTGTTGTCGGCGGTGCGCTGCTCGGCCAGCTGCATGCGGCTGACCAGTCCGGCACCAAAGCGCTCGCGTTCGCCGATGAAGCGTACGCGCACGCCGCGTCGGTGCAGTTCGTCCACTTCGCGGTCGAGCGCGCCGAGGAACAGCTTCATCAGGGCGTCGACTTCTTCCTGCGGCCGGCCCCAGTTCTCGCTGGAAAACGCGAACAGGGTCAGCGCCGGAATGCCCAGTTCAAGGCAGCGCTCGATGGTGCGGTTGACCGCGCGCGCGCCGGCACGATGGCCGATCACGCGCGGGCGGCGGCGCTGCTGTGCCCAGCGCCCGTTGCCATCCATGATGATGGCGACGTGGCGGGGCAGGGTGGCCGGCAACGGAGGCGGGACTGAAGGCATCGACTTCAGACCGACAGCAGTTCTTTTTCCTTGTCGGCAACGACCTTGTCGACGTCCTTGATGTTGGTGTCGGTCAACTTCTGGATGTCGTCCTCACCGCGCTTCTTCTCGTCCTCGCTGATCGCCTTGTCCTTGACCAGCTTGGCGATTTCCTTGTTCGCGTCCTGACGGATGTTGCGGATCGCGATCTTGGCGCCTTCGCCTTCCTTCTGCACCTGCTTGACCAGCTCCTTGCGGCGCTCTTCGGTCGGCGGCGGCATGTTGATGCGGATCGCGGTGCCCAGCGTGTTCGGGGTGAACTCGGCGTTGTAGAGACCCTTCTCGATCTCCTTGATCATGCCCTTGTCGAACGGGGTGACCAGCAGCGAGTGCGCATCGGCGTTGGAGATCGAGGCAACCTGGTTCAGCGGGGTGCTGGCGTTGCCGTAGGCATTGACCGTCACGCGGTCCAGCAGGGCCGGCGTGGCACGCCCGGTCCGGATGGAGGTGAGGGTGTGCTTCAGAGCGTCGATGCTCTTGGCCATGCGCGTCTGCGCGTTGTTCTTGATGTCGTTGAGCATCGCCCGGTCCTGGATGTATCTGGAATCGGGCGATTATAGGCGAATACGGGACGCTGCCGGGCCTGAATCGGCCCGGTTGTCGCCGCGCGCTCAGGCTCAGGCCGGATCGCGGCCCTGGACCAGGGTGCCGATGTTCTCGCCGTTGAGGATCTTCAGCAGCTCGCCCGGCTGGCCCATGTCGAACACGCGCATCGGCAGGTCGCTGTCGCGGGCCAGTGCGAAGGCGGCGGTATCCATCACTTCCAGGCCGCGGCGGATCACTTCGTCATAGCTCAGGCTGTCGAAGCGGACCGCATCGCTGTGCTTGTTCGGGTCCTTGTCGTACACGCCATCGACCTTGGTGGCCTTCAGCAGCAGGTCGGCACCGATCTCGATCGCGCGCAGGGCGGCGCCGGAGTCGGTGGTGAAGAACGGGCTGCCGACGCCGGCGGCGAAGATCACCAGGCGGCCCTTTTCCAGGTGGCGGATGGCGCGGCGGCGGATGTAGTCCTCGCACACGTCGTTGATCTTGATCGCGCTCATCACGCGCGCCTTGGCGCCCAGCTTCTCCAGGGCGTCCTGCATGGCCAGGGCGTTGATGACCGTGGCCAGCATGCCCATCTGGTCGCCGGTGACCCGGTCCATGCCGCCTGCGGCCAGGCCAGCGCCGCGGAAGATGTTGCCGCCGCCAATCACCAGGGCCACTTCGGCACCGGCCTGCTGGGCTTCGATGACCTCACGGGCCAGGCGGTTGATGATCTTCGGGTCGATGCCGTAGTCCTCATCTCCCATCAGCGCCTCCCCGGACAGTTTCAGAAGGATGCGGCGATAGGCGAGCTTGGACATGGGGACCTCGGGTGCGTGGAAATCGCGGGCGATTCTACGCGCATGCGGCGTCGGGCCATAGTGTTTTGTGCACTGCGGCGTAAAATCCTGGCGTTCGCCCCGGTCATCCGGGGCTCCCGGTTCAGCCCAGCTCGGCGCCCGCGGTCGCTGACAGCTCGTCGTGGCCGAGGGCGCCGGGGGAGCGCGCGATCACCCGGTTGCGGCCGAGGTTCTTGGAGCGGTACAGCACGTCGTCGGCGGCGCGCAGCAGGTCCTGCACGTCGGCGAAGCGTTCGTAGCCGCCCTGGGTGGCCACGCCGGCGGAGAAGGTGACGAACAGCGGGCCGCCTTCCAGTTCGGCCATCGGCGTGGCAACGATGTTGGCCAGCACCCGGCGGATCACGTCCAGTGCTACCGTTTCGCTGGTGTTGGGCAGCAGCGCGACGAACTCCTCGCCGCCGAAGCGGGCCACGGTGTCGCTGTGGCGCAGCTGGCCCTGCAGTTTGCCGGCAAAGGCCCGCAGTACCTCGTCGCCGGTCAGGTGGCCATGGGCGTCGTTGATCTTCTTGAAGTCGTCCAGGTCGATGAAGGCCACCGACAGCGGCCAGCCCTGGCGACCGGCGCGCAGGAATTCCTGCTCCAGCACGGCTTCCAGCTGGCGCCGGTTGAGCACGCCGGTGAGGGCATCTCGATGGGCCTGGTCGGCCAGGCGCTTGGCCCGGGCTTCGAATTCGTCAGCGCGGCGACGGGCCTGGTCGGCATCCTGCAGTTCGCGCAGGTTGCGCAGGGTGGCCAGCTCCTGCGCGTGGTCGATCAGCTCGCGCACCCGCGAGGGGGAATTCAGGCCGGCCTCGAACAGGCTGGCGATGTCCGGCAGGGCCTCGCTGATGCGGGTCAGGACCTGGTCGAAACGGGCGCTGTCCAGTTCAAGGCGGTCATGCACCTGCTGCAGGGCGCGCTCGCGGGCGGCATCGGCGTCATCGTCCAGCCAGATGTCGGCCACGGCACCGGACAGCTGCACGCAGGCCTGGAACGGCGATTCCGCAGCGTCCAGGTCTTCGCTGTGGCTGATGCTCTCCACCAGGTAGCGCGGCAGGCCCCACTGCTCGGCCACCCAGGCGCCGACCTCGGCGTGGCTGCAGCCCAGTTCGTCGCGCTCGCGCGCGACCAGGTCGATGTTGTCGCGTGCTTCGCGCAGCAGCGGCAGGTAGCGCTCCGATTCGGCCTGGGCCAGGCACAGTACGCCCAGGTCCTGCAGCAGGCCGGCCAGCATCAGTTCTTCCAGCCGGCGCAGGCCGCGTGCCTGGCCCAGCTGGCTGGCAGCCAGCGCGCTGAGGATGCTGCGCTTCCAGGCGCGTTGGCGCAGGTCGTGGTCGGCGCCGGTGCCGCCGGTCAGCCCCTGGGTGACGGTGAAGCCGAGGGCCAGGCTGATCGTGGCATTCAGGCCGAGCATGGTCAGTGCCTGGCCGAGGTTCTCGATCCGACGGCGGCTGGCGTACAGCGGCGAATTGGCGATGCGCAGCATGCGAGCGCTCAGCGCCATGTCGATGGCGATGATGTCGGCGGCGGTGGCGATATCCGCTTCCGGGTCCTGTGCCAGTTCGATGATGCGCAGGGCAATACCGGGTGGCGAGGGCAGGTTGCGGCAGAGCGCCAGGGCAGCTGTCAGCTCGGGAGGCATGTCGGGTCGTTCAATTCCATTGGGACAAGAATACCTAGGAATGCATCACAGTCCGCGATTTTCGTTCCTGCTAAATGACTGTTGATTCCCTGTGCCGAGTATCGGCTTGATTCGCGCGCAACGCAAAGGTGCCGCTGTGCGCACCAACGGTGCGCCCCCACGGGGCCGCCGGCATAAAAAAAGAGCCGCGGTTTCCCGCGGCTCCTTCTGGTTGCTTCACGGCCGGAAGGCTGGAATCAGACCTGCATCGCCTTGGCAACTTCGGCGGCGTAGTCTTCCACCACCTTCTCGATGCCTTCGCCGACGATCAGCAGCTTGAAGCCAGCAACATCGGCGCCAGCGGCCTTGACCACCTGCTCGACGGTGGTGTCGCCCAGCACGTAGGTCTGGCCGTACAGGGTCACGTCGCTGACGATCTTGTTGATCTTGCCGCTGATGATCTTTTCCAGGATGTCAGCCGGCTTGGCCTTGTCCTTTTCGGACATCTTGGCCAGCTCGATTTCCTTTTCCTTCTCGACGAAGTCGGCCGGAACGTCCGCAGCCTTGTTGTGCGGCGGCTTCAGCGCAGCCACGTGCATGGCCAGGCCACGGGCCAGCTCGACGTCGCCGCCGATCAGATCGACCAGCACGCCGACCTTGCCGTTGGTGTGGACATACGCACCGATATTGCCGGTGGTGTCGACATTCACCATGCGACGGATCTGGATGTTCTCACCCAGGGTCTGCACGGCGGTGGCGCGGGCTTCTTCAACGGTGCGGCCATCGGCCAGCTTGGCAGCCTTCACGGCTTCGACGTCGGTGGCGCCCGATGCCAGGGCGGCAGCGGCAACGGCATTGACGAAGGACTTGAAGTTGTCATCGTTGGCGACGAAGTCGGTTTCCGAGTTGACTTCAACCAGCACGGCCTTGCCGCCATCCTGGGCCAGGCCCAGACGGCCTTCGGCGGCCACGCGGTCAGCCTTCTTGTCGGCCTTGGCGGCGCCGGACTTGCGCATGGCTTCAGCAGCAGCGTCGATGTCGCCGTTGGCTTCGGTGAGCGCCTTCTTGCATTCCATCATGCCGGCGCCGGTGCGCTCGCGCAGTTCCTTGACCAGGGAAGCAGTGATTTCCACGGGATTACCTCACGAAAGAAAGGGGTTGGGCCGGCATGGTGGCCGGCCCGTGTGACACGGTCCTGTCACGCGCCAAAGGCTGCGCGCAGGGAGGGTGGACGCCGGGCGTCCACCCCGGGCCTGGATCAGGCCTGGGCGTCGTCGCCCTTCTTGGCAGCCTTCTTGGCCGGAGCGCGGCGGGCCGGCTTCTCTTCGCCTTCAGCAGCGGCTTCAGCGAACTCTTCCTCACGCACCGAAGCAGCATGCGGAGCAGCAGCCTTGCCTTCCAGCACGGCGTCGGCAGCGGCGCGGGCGTACAGCTGCACAGCGCGGATGGCGTCGTCGTTGCCCGGGATGGCGTAGTCCACCAGTTCCGGGTTGTAGTTGGTGTCGACCACGGCGATGACCGGGATGCCCAGCTTCTTGGCTTCCTTGATCGCGATGTCTTCGTGGCCGATGTCGATCACGAAGATGGCGTCCGGCAGGCGGTTCATGTCCTTGATGCCGCCCAGCGAGGCTTCCAGCTTGTCGCGCTCGCGACGCAGGCCCAGCACTTCGTGCTTGACCAGCTTCTCGAAGGTGCCGTCGGTTTCACCGGCTTCCAGTTCCTTCAGGCGGGCAACCGACTGCTTGACGGTACGGAAGTTGGTCAGGGTGCCGCCCAGCCAGCGCTGGTTCATGAACGGCATGCCGCAACGCTCGGCTTCTTCCTTGATGGTTTCGCGGGCGCTGCGCTTGGTGCCCAGGAACAGGACGGTGCCGCGCTTCTGGGCAACCGACGAGATGAAGTTCATCGCGTCGTTGAACAGCGGGACGGTCTTTTCCAGGTTGATGATGTGGATCTTGCCGCGGGCGCCGAAGATGTACGGAGCCATCTTGGGGTTCCAGTAGCGGGTCTGGTGGCCGAAGTGGACGCCGGCTTCCAGCATCTGACGCATGGTGACCTGGGGCATTGCAATACTCCTGATATGGAACCAGCGATTCCGCCCGCGGGGATAGGTATGCGGGACGCGTGGAAGCGCGATCGGTTCCGGGGTTGGGCTTCCCTGTTGCCTCCGTGGCCGAACTCCTTGCGGAGCACCCCGGCACGGATGGGGGCAGCAGGTGTGGATTCACCGGTGACGTCCGGTGTGGACGGGTTCCCGCGCACGCAGGCGGCAGGAATCCGGTCGATTATAGCCCGCTCGGTGCGCTGGCTGCAATTGCCGGGCCTGGAGCGACCAGATCGATCACACGGCCATCCTGCAGCCGGGCCTGGAAATGACCGCCGGCGTAGCCATCAGCGCGGGCGGGCAGGGCCCAGCGGCGCTCATGGCCGGCCAGCAGATACCCGGCCAGGCCGGGCAGCAGCAGGGTGCGCTGACCGCCGCTGGTGATGTAGGCGAGATCGTTCAGGCGTGCGTGCAGGGTACCGGTGTTGCTCAGTCGCAGGAAGGTATGTGACTGGCCGGGTTCGATCCCTGCATGCAGCCGCGATTGGGCCATTGGCGTGGCGTGCCCGCGGAACAACGGCAGCGAATAGCGCTGCAGCCCTAGCGTAGTGGGGGCCAGGACGACCCGATAGGCCTGTTCGCCGACAGCGGATGCCGGCTGGCGTGGCAGCAGCCAGATGCGCTGTCGGACGCCGGGCGGGATGTCGAGCAGGGTGGGGCTGGCGAGCACCTGGTCGGTGGGACGCAGCATGTCCGCGTCGGTCTGCTGGTCCCACGCAAGGATCTGTACCCGGCCCTGCCAGCGGCCGGGACCGGGGTTGAAGAGCCAAAGTTCGCCCTGGCCACCTTCGGCGGGCAGCTGCAGTGTGGTCGGCAACAGGTCCAATGCCGCGGCAGGCAACGCCAGCAGCATCGCCAGCAGGGTCAGAAGTGCCCGCATCAGTAGATGACGGTCACGGCGGACGTCGTGTCTTCGTCGTCGGCGGGAGGCGCGAGCTCGCGGACCTGGGGCGGAAGTTGCGGTGTGTCGCTGCGCTGGTGGGGTGCGGGGCAGTGGGTACTGCCGGGGTCATCGCGGCAGGCTTCGACCACGGTCAGGCGGATCTGCAGGTTGCTGGGGCCGGGTTCGGCCCACGCCAATGTGCTGGCGAACAGTATCGCCCCGATCAGAAATGCGCGAGCCACCTGGCAACCACCGTGCTGAAAGATCTCGCTGCGCGGTATCGGCTGGATCGGCCGAATCTGTAGCGTCGACTGTCAGTCGACTGCTCCTGGCACAGGAATGATGCGCGCATCCACGCATGACGTGGATCTGCCGAAACCCCGGTGGGTGTCGACCGTTGGTCGGCATGCAGGTCAATAGGTGATGGTCACCTGCACAACATCGTTGTAGATGCCGGCCGGGGGCTGGCCGGTGACCGGCGGCACCCGGCCATGGATCGTGAGTTGCTGCGCGCTGCCACTTCCGGTGCCGCCAACGGTATCGACGTTGAGGGTATTGCCCCAGCGCAGGCTGCGCGCGGCATCGCGGTACAGCTCGTAGGTGAGGTAGTAGGTGCTGCCGCCGATGGTAGTGGCCATGCGCCGCGTGCTGGTGGCGGTGGGATTGTTCTGGCCGTTGTTGAGGCTGACCTGGTAGGCCGTGTTCTTCAGGCAGGTCAGGGTCAGGGTGGCGGTCCGGTCGATGTTGGCGGGAATGCCGCCGGTGACGTTGCCGAAGTCCATGTTGGTGGTGACGTAGCTGCCGCACTGCGGCAACACGTTGGCGGTGGCGGTGAAGCTGAAGGCGTTGCTGATGCTGTTGGTGCCGGTGGCGCCGCCGTTGCAGTGTTGGCGGGCACCGTGGCATTGCCGAGCAGGACCTCGTTCCAGGCCCAGGTCAGCACCACGTTGGCGCCGTTGAAGGTGCTGCTGTAGGCGCCTGACGCCAGGATCTGATTGGCGGGGATCTGTGCGGACAGCTGCGTGGTCTGCGTGCCGCTGCCGCCGGTCAGGGGCACGTTGTAGGTCAAGGTCAGCTCCTGCGCCGGCGGCGAGCCGCGCGGGGTCAACCCGGTCACCTGGCTGAAGTTGGAGGTGTTGTAGAGCTGGAAGTTCATGCTGTCGCTGGTGCTGGTCTTCATCGTCCGCCAGCTGGAGCTGCTGCCGCCGCCGCTGCCGGCGCCGATGCCCACGCAGACCCGCACGCCGGTAGTGGCCAGCACGCTCAGCGCGGCAGTGGTGCAGGTCACGGTGATGTTGAGCGTACCGGTGGTTGCACCGGGCGCATTGCTGTTGACGTTGCCAAACGGCAGCGTCGGGTCGGCGACGGCGGCGCACACCGCGACGGCCCGGGCGGGTGCCGCCGCCAGCAGGCCGGCGACCAGCAGCAGGCCGAGCAGCAACGTCCTCATGGCGCTACCTCCGGGATGCACGCCAGCGGTGCCGGCTTCGGCCGCGCGCCGGAAGCCACCACCTTGGGCACGTCCGGTACCTTCACCCTGCATTGCCCGCGGCTGTTGGTGATGTACAGCACGCTGCCGGCGGACACGTCTTCCAGGTACAGCAGCCCGTCATAGCCCACCAGCGCCTGTCGCCCGTCCGGCAGCTGCACCTCGCTGCCGACCTCCAGCGGTTGCCCGTCCATGCCGTGCAGGGTCAGGTTCAACGACGGCCGCGAACGCAGCGCGAAGGTCACGCGGGTACCGGCGCGTTGGCGGGGTGTCACCCAGTCTTCGATGCGATCGGCGCGCATGTCCTCGGGCAGGTCCAGGGTGTCGATGGAGACGCGGTTGCGCTGCCAGGACAGCAGTGGGCTGACCAGCAGCAGGCCGCGATCATCGGTCACGCCGATCAGCCGGTTTTCCAGCCGCACCGGCACGCCGCCCACGCCGTTGGTGCTGATGACTGCGAACGCGTCGGAGACTTCGCGGGTGGCGAAGGCATGCCCGCCCATCCACACCAGGCTGCCACTGGCGCTGGCGTAGGCATAGTTCAGGCCGCCCTGGCGCGAGGCGCCGAATGAGTAGCGACCGACGTCATTGAGGATGCCGACTTCGGCCAGGCCGCCATTGCCGTCCTCGCCATGGCGCACCTGCGCGCGCCAACCGACGCCGCCGGCGCTGCCGTCGCCGGGCACCGGCTGGGTCACGTCCGCTACCCAGCTCTGGCTGTCGCCGTTGCGCTGGCTGGAGAGGCTGGCCTGGCGGTTGTTGCCCAGGCTGGCGGTGACCGACAGGTAGATGCTGCGGTCATCGCTCTTGTCCAGGTTCTGGTTCACCGACAGGTAGGCCGACCACCGCTGGCTCCAGGTGCGTGACCAGAACAGACTGGCGTAGCGGTTGTCGTCTCCGTCGGGATAGCGCAGGCGCAGGTAGCTGGCGCTGAGCGTGCCCAGCCGCAGCAGATCGGCGCCGACCGTGGCCTGTTCACTGATGCTCGGCGGCAGGTTGCCCTGCAGTGCGCCCAGGTCGCGGTAATCGCCATGGCTGCGCACGCTGCGCAGATTGAAGTTGAGTCGGCGGTTGTTCCAGCTGTAGCCCAGTGCCCATTGCCCGCCCTGCAGGCCGTGATAGTCACTGTGCGCATAGGCGGCGTTGAACACGCCCGCGCCGCCGAGCAGCCACCAGCCGCCGATGCCGGCCTGGGCCAGGCCGCCGCCGCCTTCGGCATGTGCTTCGCCGGTAAAGGTGTCGCTGATACCGCCTCGCCAGCTGGCACTGGCCACGGTGCGATCGTCGTAGGCGAAGGAACGCTGGCCGAAATCCTCACGCAGGCGGCCAACGCCGGCCGACCAGTCCGACAGGCCCTTGGCCAGCAGCTGCTGGGTGCCATAGAAACTGAAATCCAGCGTCTGCATGCGCCCGAATGCATCGGTCACCACCACCTGTGCGCTGCCGGTGCCGCTGATGCCGGGTTGCGCGGCCAGCTGGAACGGACCGACCGGCACCTGCCCGCTGTACTGGCGCAGGCCATCGACGTACAGCTCGACCGTGGACGGCACCACCGCCTGGCCGAGGAAGCTGGGCGTGGGGGTGAGTACGCGATACGGCTGCAGGCCGTAGTTGCGGCCGATCTGCAGGCCGCCCAGGCGCACCGGACGGGTCCAGTCGACGAAGCCGCTGTAGAAATCGCCGACCTCCAGCGTCATCGCCTTGCCAGGGAAATCCAGGCTCCAGCGCGTATCCAGACGCACGCTCTCACCGCGCCAGCGACGATCGCCGGGCTGCTGGTAGCGCCGGCTGATCGCTGTGTTCTCGACGGTGCCGTTACCAATCCCGAACAGGCGCAGCTCCGAGCTGAGGCTGAGGTTGCCGAGCATGTCGACCCGGCTGCCATACAGGTCGTAGTTCAGCAGCAGGCCGGGCGAGGCGGTGCTGGCCGGTGCCCGGGTCTGCGGCTGGCTGAGCACGGTGGTCGGCAGGGTCAGCTGGTCCAGCGGCACGTCCAGGGCCAGGGTCTGCATATGCGCGTCGTAGCGCACAACGGCCCCGCTGATCTGGTCCAGATAGACCGGCGCATCGCCGCGGGCGCTGAAGCCGAGCTGGCGCAGCACTTCCGGACTGGCCTGCAGCCGGCCACGGGTTTCAGTGAACGGCAGCAGGCCGCGGGGCGTGCTGTTGAGCGAGACGTCCAGGTACAGGGTCTGGCTGGCGGTCAGGGGCGTGGGGGCGGGCAGGATCGCGTCGGCCGACACCCCGGAGACGTCCGCAGCCCCGGCGGCAGCCACGCCGGACACATCGGCGGCTTCGGTCGCCGCAGGAGCCAGGGCAGCAAACAGCGCGCCCATCAACGCCTCAGCGAGCCGGTGGTGGCGACAGCGGCGTCTGTTCCGACTCGCCATTGAGCTTGGCCGTGATCTGGTCGTTGTCGCGGTCGATGGCCGTGCGCTCGATCGGCCAGCGCATCACCTGCCCGGGCAGTACATAGCCCAGCAGGCCGGGGTGCACGATGCGCGGGCGCTGGACGCTGCCCAGCGCCAGGTCGGCGATCTGTGCATAGCTGTTGCCGGTGTTGGCCACCTCCACGCCGTTGCGTCCGTCCTGCAGCCGCACCAGGCTGGCCTGCAGGCGCGGCGCCAGCTTGCCGCCCGAGGGTTGCACGAACACCGGAATCGAATAGCGCAGCACGAACTGCATGCCGTTGGCGCGGGTCGCCAGATCAGGCACCTCGTCGACGATCAGCCGGTAGTACTGCTGTGCCGCAGGCGGTTCGTGGTTCGGGCGCATGACCCGCACCAGCTGCTGCTGGCCAGCGCCCAGTTCCTGCATCGGAGGGGTGGCCAGCAGTTCCTCGGTGGGCAGCAGTTGTTCCTGGCCATCCTGCTGTACCCAGCGGAAGACCCGCACCTGCAGCCTGACCGGCGAGGTGCCACTGTTGGTCAGCCACAGTTCGCCAGCGCGCTGGCGGGCCTCAAGCTGCAGGCTGGTGGGGGCGACCTGGAGGCTGGTGGCACCGGCAGGGGCTGCGGCCAGCAGGGAGAGGGCGAGCAGCGCCACGCCGGTGGCGCGCCACGGGCGGGGTCCGGCCATGCGGGCGTGCTCCATCAATAGGTGATCGTGGCGGTGACCGTATCCAGGTAGTTGCCGGTGGCCGGGTTGTTCGTGCTCAGGTTCAGGATCTGGCCGTAGACGATGTAGGGCACGGCCAGGCCAGTGCCGATGCCGGCCTGGGTGTTGGTGCCCGAGGTTGCACCCCAGACCAGGGTATGAGCGGCGTCCTGGTAGAGCTGGTAGCCAACGAAGTTGTTGGCGGTCACCGCGGCGTTGGTGTTCTTCATCCGGCGGGTGGTGACGTCGTTGGCGGTGCTGGCATTGGCGCCCGCGTTCAGCGAAATCGTGTACGGGGTCAGGGCCGAGCATTGGGCGGTCACCGTGCCCTGGCCCAGGGTGGGGGTCGCCGTGGTCGAGGCCGCCGTGCCGAAGTCAACGTTGGTGGCCGCCGCCGCCGTGATGGTGCAGGCCTTGGTGACCACCAGGGTCACGTTGAAGGTCGTGGTGTCGGCGGCCAGTGCGGGGCCGGCCAGCAACAGTCCGGTCAGGACCCAGGCGAGCGGTGAGCGGAACGTGGATCGCATGGACAACCTCCCTGACCCGAAGGTCTGTTGAACAAGGCGAAGGCGGCAGGTTCGGGGCCGCTTTGACAACGGTCGTGGCCAGCTTCTGCGGGTAAGTGTCTGTAATCCGTGATAAACAGGCGTGCGAAAGGGTGGAGATCGTCACGCTTTCACTTTCCTTGCCGGAACCGTGCATGCCTCCGGATCGCCAGTTGGGTGGCGTTCGTTCAGATTGCAGCGGGATCGGCGATAATGGGCGCCATGAGCGTGAATCTGAAAACCCCGCAGGAAATCGAGATGATGCGCATCGCCGGCCGCCTGGCCAGCGAAGTGCTCGACATCGTCACCCCCCACGTCAAGCCCGGTGTCACCACCGAGGAGCTGGACCGCATCTGCCACGACCACATCGTGAACGTGCAGGGCGCGATTCCGGCCAACGTCGGCTACCGCGGCTTCCCGAAGACCGTGTGCACCTCGGTCAACAACGTCATCTGCCACGGTATTCCCAGCGAAGGGAAGGTGCTGAAGGATGGCGACATCATCAATATCGACGTCACCGTCATCAAGGACGGCTGGCACGGCGACACCAGCCGCATGTACTTCGTCGGCACGCCGTCGGTGATGGCCCGCCGCCTGGTGGAAACCACCTACGAAGCGATGTGGCGCGGCATCCGTGCGGTGCGCCCGGGCGCAACCCTGGGCGACATCGGCCATGCCATCCAGAGCTATGCCGAAGGCGAGCGTTTCAGCGTGGTGCGCGAGTACTGCGGCCACGGCATCGGCAAGGTCTACCATGACGAGCCGCAGGTGGTGCATTACGGCCGCCCGGGCCAGGGCCTGGTGCTGCAGCCGGGCATGACCTTCACCATCGAACCGATGATCAACGAGGGCACCCGTTACAACAAGGTGCTGCCGGATGGCTGGACCGTGGTGACCAAGGACCGCAAGCTGTCGGCGCAGTGGGAGCACATGATCGCGGTCACCGAGACCGGCGTCGACGTGCTGACGCTGTCGCCGGGCGAGTCGCAGGTCTCCTGAGGATGCTGCCGGCGAGTTCGCTGCTGGACACGCCGGCCGCGTCGCTCAACGACCCGGACTGGGCTGCTGCCGCGCGCCAGGCGCTGCAGCAGGCCGACGCGCGCCTGTACCGCCGCTTCGACCAGGGCGACAACATCGAGCGCCTGCTGGCGCTGCGCGCGCGTGCCGCCGACCATCTGATCCGCCTGGCGTGGCAGCGCTGCCTGCCAGTCGAGAGTGGCCTGTCGCTGTTCGCGGTGGGCGGCTATGGGCGCGGTGAGCTGTTCCCGCGCTCGGACATCGACCTGCTGGTGTTCGGCGGCCCGCCGGCACAGCTGGCGCACGAAGCGGCACTGGCGCGCCTGTTTGCGCTGCTGTGGGATTGCGGGCTGGCGGTCAGCCATGCGGTGCGTTCTGCATCCCAGTGCCGCGAGGCGGCGACGGACCAGACCGTGCTGACCGCGCTGATCGAGGCGCGCCCGATCCTGGCTGATGACGCGGCGCGCCGCGCGCTGCGCGAGGCCATCGACGACCGCGAACTGTGGCCGGCACGCGCGTTCTTCCTGGCCAAGCTGGAAGAGCTGCGCAACCGGCACCAGCGTTTCGGCGATACCGCCGACAACCTGGAGCCGGACCTGAAGGATGGTCCCGGTGGCCTGCGCGATCTCAACACGCTGGGCTGGATGGCTCTGCGTGCCTTTGGCGTGCGCGACCTGGAAGCCCTGGTCGGGCTCGGCCATCTGGGTGCCGACGAAGCCGCGGCGCTCAAGCGCGAACGTGCGGTGCTGGCGCGGTTGCGCTTCGGCCTGCACCTGGTAGCACGTCGCCCGGAAGAGCGCCTGCGTTTCGACTACCAGAAGACCCTGGCCGCGCGCCTGGGCTTCGAAGACGACGCCGAGAACCTCGGTGTCGAGAAAATGATGCAGGGCTTCTACCGCGCCGCGCTGGTGGTGCGCCGGATCAGCGACCGCCTGCTGCAGCGCTTCGAGGAACAGTTCGATGGCGAAGCGCAGCCGGAACCGCTGACCGTGGGCTTCTCCCTGCGCCGCGGCTACCTGGCCGCCAACGAGGCCGACTGGCCGCGTGGCGATATCGGCCAGGTGTTTGCGCTGTTCTCCAGCTGGGCCAACAATCCGCAGGTACGCGGCCTGCATTCGCTCACTGCGCGTGCACTGGCCGAGTCGCTGCCGCTGCTGCCGGCCTACGACCAGGCCGACACCGACGCGCGCGAGCAGTTCATGACCCTGCTGCGTGGCCAACGCCCGGTCGATACGCTTTCGCGCATGGCGCGGCTGGGCGTGCTCGGCCAGTGGATTCCCGCGTTCGCCCAGGTCAGCGGGCGCATGCAGTTCGACCTGTTCCATGTCTATACCGTCGACCAGCACACGCTGATGGTCCTGCGCAACATCGGCCTGTTCGCCAGCAGCCGTGCCGACGAACGCTTCTCGATCGCCCATGAAGTCTGGCCGCGCCTGCGCAAGCCGGAACTGCTGCTGCTGGCCGGCCTGTTCCATGACATCGCCAAGGGCCGCGGCGGCGACCATTCCGAACTGGGCGCGGTCGATGCGCGCGCGTTCTGCCAGGCGCATGCGCTGAGCACGTCCGATACCGAACTGGTGGCGTGGCTGGTCGAACAGCACCTGCGCATGTCGGTGACCGCGCAGAAGCAGGACATCGCCGACCCGGTGGTGATCCATCGCTTCGCCACCCTGGTGGGCAGCCGCGACCGCCTCGACTATCTGTACCTGCTGACCTGCGCTGATATCGCCGGCACCAGCCCGAAACTGTGGAACGCGTGGAAGGACCGCCTGCTGGCCGATCTGTATTTCGCCACCCGGCGCGCGCTGCGCGAAGGGCTCGAGCACCCGGTACCGGCGGCCGAGCGCGTGGCCGAGGCGCGTGACAGCGTGCGCGCACTGGTGCGCGAGCAGGGTTACGACGACGCCACCATCGACCGCCAGTTCGCCGTGATGCCGGATGAGGGCTTCATTCGCCTGCGCCCTGAGCAGCTGGCCTGGCAGGCCGCGGCGCTGGTACCGGTGAAACAGGGCCAGACGCTGGTGAAGGTGCGCCGCATCAGTGTCGACGACCCGGCACTGGAAGTGTTCGTGCATTCGCCGGACCGCGACGGCCTGTTCGCCGCCATCGTGATGACCCTGGACCGCAAGGGCTACGGGATCCATCGCGCGCGCGTGCTGGATGGTCCGGCCGACACCATTTTCGATACCTTCGAAGTGAACCCGGCCGACAGCTTCGCCGATGGCAGCAGCGCCAACCTTGAGGCCGCGCTGCGCGAGGCACTCAGTGGTGACCTGTCGCGCCTGCGCCCGTCGCGTCGGGTGGTGCCACGCCAGCTGCGCCATTTCCGCTTCGCGCCGCGCATCGAGTTCCGCGATGAACCGGGCGCAACCCGTTTTGCCCTGGTCGCACCCGACCGCCCCGGCCTGCTGGCCGACGTGGCGTTCGTGCTGCGCAACCAGGGCCTGCGCGTGCATGATGCACGCATTGCCACGTTCGGCGAACGCGCCGAAGACACCTTCGTGATCAGTGACGAACACGACCTCCCCCTGACTGAACCTGCCCGGCAGCAGCTGCATGACGCGATGCTGGCCTGCCTGGACCCTGATCGAAACGCCGGAGACCCCGCCTGATGGCCACCAAGCCTGTTAAGAAGACTGCTGCCACCGCCAAGAGCGCAGCGGCCAAGAAAACTGCCGCCGTGCCGGCCGCGAAGAAGGCTGCCGCGCCGAAGAAAGCCGCGGTGGTGAAGGCGCCGGCGAAGAAGGTGGCAGCACCGAAGAAGGCCCCGGCCAAGAGCGCAGAAGCCGCACGCGCCGAAACCATCGCCCGCAAGTCGCTGCGCAAGCCGGCCGCGCCGGGCGTGGAAGAACTGAAGTTCGGCATCGAAAGTGCCTTCGAACGCCGCGCCACGCTGACCCTTCACGAACTGGAAGGCTCGACCCGGCCGCTGGTCAACCGTGTGATCGACGGCCTGGAGAGCGGCGAATTCCGCGTTGCCGAACCGGACGGCCACGGTGGCTGGAAGGTCAACGAGTGGCTGAAGAAGGCCGTGCTGTTGTACTTCCGCGTCAACGACATGGCCGTGGTCGACGCACGTCCGGCGCCGTTCTGGGACAAGGTCGAATCGCGTTTTGCCGGTTATGACGAAGCGAAGTTCCGCCGTGGTGGCGTGCGCGTGGTGCCGGGCGCCATTGCCCGCCGCGGTACGTACTTCGGCAAGGACGTGGTGCTGATGCCGAGCTTCACCAACATCGGTGCCTATGTCGGTGAAGGCACCATGGTCGATACCTGGGCCACCGTGGGTTCGTGCGCGCAGATCGGCCAGCACTGCCACCTGTCTGGCGGTGCCGGCATTGGCGGCGTGCTGGAACCCCTGCAGGCCAGCCCGACCATCATTGAAGACCACTGCTTCATCGGTGCGCGTTCGGAAGTGGTGGAAGGCGTGGTGGTCGGTCACCACAGCGTGATCGGCATGGGCGTGTTCCTCAGCCAGAGCACCCGCATCTACAACCGTGCCACCGGCGAGATCACCTACGGCTACATCCCGCCGTACAGCGTGGTGGTGTCCGGCTCGCTGCCGAGCAAGGACGGTACGCATTCGCTGTACTGCGCGGTGATCGTCAAGCAGGTTGATGCCAGGACCCGCAGCAAGACCAGCGTCAACGACCTGCTGCGCGGCCTGGCCGACTGAAGGTGGCTGCGCCGGAGGATCTGGCGCAGTCCGCGATCTACCGGCATCCGTCCGACACCCTGTTGGGGCGGATGCTGCCGCGCCTGCTGCACGCCATGCGCTGGACCCGACTGCGCCGCGCACTGTCGCGGCGCTGGCCGATGCCGGCGCCGCCTTCGGTGGCCATCAGGCCCTCCTGCGTTTCCTCACCTGCCAGGACGAGGCCATCGCCCGCACCCGCGACTGTCGCTGGGCCAGCACCCGCATCGGGCTGCCGGTAGACCTCGACAGCCTGCAGCCGCTGCGCCTGGAACGCGAGCTGCAGTGCCCGCGCCTGCAGGCGATGGGCGTGGCGCTTGCATCGGGCCTGGCCTTCCGCTTGCCGAGAGTGCCGTTCCGGGTCGTGTCCGAGCGCCTGTTGTGAGATTCTGGCCCTCTGTTTTCCAGCATCACAGATGGCCATGAGCACCACTGTCTACGGTTTGAAGAACTGCGATACCTGCAAGAAGGCGACCAAGTGGCTGGACCGCTTCGGCGTGCCGTACACCTTCGTCGACTACCGCGACAACAAGCCCAGTCCGGAAATGCTGCTGGAATGGGCCGCGCAGCTGGGGGGGCTGGCGGCGATGGTCAACAAGTCCTCCACCACCTGGCGGCAGTTGCCGGACAACCGCAAGGCCGCGGACTCCGAGGCCGAATGGAAGCTGCTGCTGCGCGAGTATCCGCAGCTGATCAAGCGCCCGCTGGTGGTCACCGCCGATGGCAAGGCCAGCCAGGGTTTCAGTGACAATGGCTTCAAGGCACGCTTCGGCGTGGGCGACGCATGAGCGCGGTCCTCGACCTGACCTGCGAGCTGATTGCGCGACCTTCGGTAACGCCGGACGATGCTGGTTGCCAGGCGCTGTTGGCGGCGCGGCTGAAGCAGGCCGGATTCCAGTGCGATCATCTGCGCCTGGGCGACGTTGACAATCTGTGGGCGACCCATGGCCAGGGCGCGCCGGTGCTGGTTCTGCTGGGCCACACTGACGTGGTGCCCACCGGCCCGCGCGAGACCTGGACCAGCGACCCGTTCACCCCACAGATCCGCGATGGCGTGCTGTATGGGCGCGGTGCCGCCGACATGAAAGGCAGCGTGGCGGCGTTCGTGGTGGCCGCCGAGCAGTTCGTCGCCGACCATCCCGACCATCCCGGCACGCTGGCGGTACTGCTGACCAGCGACGAGGAGGGCGATGCCATCGACGGCGTGCGCCATGTCGCACGCCTGTTCGCCGCACGCGGGCAGCGCATCGACTGGTGCATCACCGGTGAGCCGTCGTCGACCGCGACGCTGGGCGATCTGCTGCGCGTGGGACGTCGCGGCAGCCTGTCGGCCAAACTGCGCGTCCAAGGCGTGCAGGGCCACGTGGCGTATCCGGAAAAGGCACGCAACCCGATTCACCAGGCGGCGCCGGCCCTGGCCGAGCTGAGTGCGCGGCGCTGGGATGACGGCTACGAGAGTTTCCCGCCGACCAGCCTGCAGATCTCCAACATCCACGCCGGCACCGGTGCCAACAACGTGATTCCCGGTGAGCTCGACGTGGATTTCAACATCCGCTACAACCCGCACTGGGATGCGCCGAAGCTGGAGGCGGAGATCACCGCACTGCTGGAACGGCATGGCCTGCAGTACACGCTGAAGTGGCATCGCAGCGGCGAGCCGTTCTACACCCCGGAAGGCACGCTGCGCGCCGCCGCGCGTGCGGTGCTGGCCGAGCACATCGGCCGCGCGCCGGAAGAAAGCACCGGCGGCGGCACCTCCGATGCACGCTTCATCGCGCCATTGGGTGCCCAGTGCATCGAAGTAGGCCCGGTCAATGCCAGCATCCACCAGGTGGACGAGAACGTGCGCGTGGACGATCTGGAAGCGCTGCCGGGGCTGTACCAGCGGCTGGTGGAACGGCTGCTGGTGTGACGATGGTGGTGTGAGGATGGTGGATGCCGACCGTGGGTCGGCACACCTTCCGCGCAGGACTGCAGCCGGGCCCTGGTCCGAAAAGATGAATAACGGCGGCATGATCGCCTTTTCCCAGTAGCTTGGCGCGGCCATGTAGAAACGCTGCGCCTGGGGGCCGGGCGAACAAGCCGGCCGCCGCTGGCAGGGCCGAAGGCGGGTGAGGGTCTGGTAGGCCGCCAGGCCCAGGCAGGGCAGGGCAACCAGTGCCCCGGTGCCTCGGTTGCCGACGCAACTGTTGCGCCGCGCTGGAAACCGGGGTAGGGTCGATGCCATGTCGATCCGTCTGGCCACCGCCGTCAACAACAACAACCGCAATAATCTGCGCGCGAATAATCGTGCGCGGCCGATGCGGGACTGCGCCCTGGGTAGATAGACAGCAACACACGCCCGGACACCAGAAAACCCGCATCAGCCGATGCGGGTTTTTTTGTGCCCGGGCGCAGCCTGCCCGGGCCTGGATGGCCGGTCGAACACCTTCCCACCCGTGAAATTCCCCAACAGGAGCTCCCCCATGTGTTCGATCTTCGGAATCTTCGGCCTGCAGGCCGGTGACGATCTTCCCACCCTGCGCCGCCACGCGCTGGAACTGTCGCAACGCCAGCGCCACCGTGGCCCGGACTGGAGCGGCGTGTACCTCGACGAAGGTGCGCTGCTGGTCCATGAACGGCTGGCCATCGTCGATCCGGCCGGTGGTTCGCAGCCGCTGCTGTCGGCCGATGGCCAGCTGGCGCTGGCGGTGAACGGCGAGATCTACAACCACCAGGCGTTGAAGGCGGCGCTGACCACCACCTACGACTTCCAGACCGGCTCGGACTGCGAGGTGATCAACGCGCTGTACCGCCAGGGCGGCGCGCCGGCGCAGTGGCTGGAACAGCTCAACGGCATCTTCGCCTTCGCGCTGTGGGACCGTGACAGTGGACGCGTGCTGGTGGCGCGCGACCCGGTCGGTGTGGTGCCGCTGTACTGGGGCCACGACGCCCAGGGGCGCTTGCGCGTGGCCTCGGAAATGAAGGCGCTGGTCGATACCTGTGCCGATGTCGCGCAGTTCCCGCCGGGCCACTATTTCGACAGTGCCAGCGGTGAACTGGTGCGCTACTACCAGCAACCGTGGCGTGACTATGCCGACGTGCAGGGTCGCCAGGCCGATCTGGCCGAACTGCGCCAGGCCTTCGAGCATGCAGTGGAGCGCCAGTTGATGAGCGACGTGCCGTACGGCGTGCTGCTGTCCGGTGGCCTGGACTCGTCGCTGGTGGCGGCGGTAGCCGCGCGCTATGCACGTCGCCGCATCGAGGATGGCGGGCAGACCGAAGCCTGGTGGCCGCGCCTGCATTCGTTCGCGATCGGCTTGAAGGGCTCGCCCGATCTGGCTGCCGCTGCCATTGCTGCCGAAGCGCTGGGGACCGTGCATCACGGCTTCGAATACACCTTCGAGGAAGGCCTCGATGCACTGCCGGAAGTGATCCGCCACATCGAAACCTATGACGTCACCACCATCCGCGCATCGACACCGATGTTCCTGCTGGCGCGGCGGATCAAGGCGATGGGGGTGAAGATGGTGCTCTCCGGCGAGGGCAGCGACGAGATCTTTGGTGGCTACCTGTATTTCCACAAGGCACCGGATGCGCGTGAATTCCACGAGGAGCTGGTGCGCAAGCTCGACGCGCTGCACAACTACGACTGCCTGCGTGCCAACAAGTCGATGATGGCCTGGGGCGTGGAGCCGCGCGTGCCGTTCCTGGACCGCGAATTCCTCGACGTGGCGATGCGCTTCGATGCTGCGCACAAGATGGTCGGTGCCGGGTTCGGTGGCCGTCGCATCGAGAAGGCGGTGCTGCGCGAGGCATTCGACGGCTACCTGCCGGACAGCATCCTGTGGCGTCAGAAGGAGCAGTTCAGCGATGGCGTCGGCTATGGATGGATCGACGGCCTGAAGGCGCATGCCGAGGCGCAGGTGAGTGACCGCGTGCTGGCGGCGGCCGACAAGCGCTTCCCGCACAACCCGCCGCAGACCAAGGAGGCGTATTACTACCGCCACCTGTTCGAGCAGTTCTTCCCCAGCCGTGCGGCCGCGGAGACCGTGCCGGGCGGCAAGTCGATCGCCTGCTCGTCGCCGGCGGCCATTGCCTGGGACGCCAGCTTCGCCGCCGCTGCCGACCCTTCGGGACGCGCGATCGCCGGCGTGCACGAGCAGGCACTGGCCTAAGCCCCAGAAAGGGGACGGAGGGGATTAAGTCGTTAGTGGCACAAACGACTTAATCCCCTCCGTCCCCTTTTTGTATGATCGCCCCCTGCGCATTGGGGAATGTTCATGGACATACAGGCAGGCGGCAACGCGCCGCCCACGAAATGGGGATGGCGTTATCTGGCGTGGGCCGGGGTGCCATTGCTGGCCGGGGTGCTGCTGGCGCGGTATGCCGGGCCGGCGGCCCCCGAGATGGTCGCCCGTGCCACGGTTGCTGCCGAAAGCAGCTGGGCGCAGCATCTGGCGTCACCGCTGGGCCTGTTCCTGCTGCAGCTGCTGGTGCTGTTGCTGGTAGCCAAGGGGGCGGGTGCATTGCTGAAGCGGCTGGGCCAGCCGGCGGTTATTGGCGAGATGACGGCCGGCCTGATGATGGGCCCGCTGGTGCTCGGCAGCCTGCTGCCGCAGTTGCATGGTGCGTTGTTCCCGGCCAACTCGTTGGGGCCGTTGGGCATGCTCAGCCAGCTGGGCGTGCTGATGTTCCTGCTGGTGGCCGGTGCCGAGCTGGACCTGGCGGCACTGCGCGGCCGCCGGCGTTTCGCCTTCACGGTCAGCCATGCCGGCATCGCGGTGCCGTTCGTGCTCGGCGTCGCCCTCGCGATCTGGCTGTATCCGCAGCACGGCCCGCAGGGCGTGGGCTTCACTGCATTCGCGCTTTTCGTTGGCATCTCGATGAGCATCACCGCCTTCCCCGTGCTGCTGCGCATCCTTGCCGACCGCGGCATCACGCAGACGCCGCTGGGGCAGACCGCCATCGCCTGCGCGGCATTGGGCGATGCCACCGCATGGTGCCTGCTGGCACTGATCGTGGCGGCTGCACAGGCCAGTGGATGGCTGCCGGCCAGCCTCAACCTGCTGTGCGTGGTCGCCTTCGTGGCGCTGATGCTGGGGCTGGTGAAGCCGTGGTTCGCCCGCCAGCAGATCGCGCCGGGCCGTGAGGGGCGCTGGCTGCTCGGCATCCTGCTGCTGTCGCTGGGCAGTGCCCTGATCACCGAAATGCTGGGCATCCACGCGCTGTTCGGTGCCTTCGCTGCGGGCGTTGCGGTATCGTCCAACGCGCAGCTGCGCGACCTGTTGATGGCCCGCGTCGAACCGTTTGCGGTGACCCTGCTGCTGCCGTTGTTCTTCGCCATGACCGGCCTGCGCATGCGCGCCGATGCGCTGCAGGCCAGCGACATCGTGTTGTGCGGGGTGGTGATCGTGGTGGCTACGGCTGGCAAGCTGCTGGGCACCTTCAGTGCTGCACGCAGTGCCGGCATGCCCACGCGCGAGGCGTGGCGGTTGGGCGCGTTGATGAACACCCGTGGCCTGATGGAGCTGATCGTGCTCAACCTGGGTTACGAGCTGGGCCTGCTCGGCGACCGCCTGTTTGCGGTGCTGGTGGTCATGGCGCTGGTGACCACGGCGATGACCGGGCCGCTGCTGAACCTGATCGAGCGTCGCAGGGCTTGAGCGTTGAACGGTAGTGCCGGCCGCTGGCCGGCAACCTCATGATGCTGGACACACCTGCATCGATGCCGGCCCGTGGCCGGCACTACCGCGCCGGCACCAGTGTCATCACGTGCTGTGCCTTGCCGGGCAGGAAGGGCGTCGGCCGTCCATGCACCCAGTCCTCGTGGCCGGCGCCCCAATAAGGTGACAGTGGATGGCCGCTCTGGCCGCCCGGCATGTGCACGATGCCGTCGGCCTCGTGGCCGGGCGAGACCACCATGCGCTCGGAAGCACCGAAGTTCGGCGTCTGCACGCGTGGCATGTCACGGTCGCCGGGCAGCTGGTCGGCGGGCATGCACAGCCAGCGCTTGGCGATGCCCTGCAGCGCCCGTGCGATGGGGTGGCAGATCGCCGCAGTGTTGCGTTCGCCCCAGGTGCGCTTGGACAGCGGTCCCTGCTTGGCCAGCTCGCTCTCGGTACGGCGTGCCGCGTCGATCAGCAGCGCATCCCAGCTGTCGAAGGCCGGTGGCAGCAGATGGGCCGGACGCTGTTGCAGCATCGGCCAGGCCACGCCTTCCAGCTGCGCCAGTCGCGGGTCGAGGTAGTCATCACCCAGCTGCGCATTGGCCGGTGCCAGCAGTGCATCGGACAACGTCTCCATCACCTGGGTGCGGAATTCACGTACTACCCGGTAGCTGACCGAACTGGCCGCGGCACGACCGCCCCATTGATGGCTGACTTCCCTCAAACGCTTCAGTGCAGGGTCGTCACTGCGCTCGATGACGTCGTGCAGCAGGGCCCACCAGCGCTGCAGGAACACCGCGCGATCGTCGAGCTGGATCGCCAGCAGGTCGTGCTCGTCGAAACGGTCCTGGATGGCGAGCAGATCGCGGATCTGCCGCGCGCGGGCGCCAAGGTCATAACCACCGTTGCCGACATTGGCCAGTGCCTCGCCTTCGAGGACGCGGCCGTTGGCGGTCCACAGGCGATGGTTCGGTGGGTCGATCAATGCCGGCGATGCGTCGCTGCGGATCGGCCAGGGGGCGCAGTCCTGGTTGTTGGCGGCGGTGAAGCCGGCCGGTGCACAGCCCGGACCGCGGTCGGGGCGGGCGCCAATCAGGCGCCAGGCGATGCGTCCGCTGCGGTCGCCGACCACCAGGTTCTGTACGGGGATGCCGGCGTGGTCGGCGAATTGCAGGGCACTGTCCAGGTCACCGGCGCGGGCCAGGTCACCGAAGTCCAGGCGCACCGCGCCGGGCAGGTGGGCGACCCAGCGCAGCGCGTCGCCGCTGCCATCGGCATGCGTGTGCAGGATCGGCCCCCAGTCGGTTTCGCGCACCGGGAACAGCACGTCGGCCTGGCCGGCCACCGCAATCCGCTCTTCATGCACGGTCACTGCGGAGTTGGCTGGTTCAGTGCGGTAATCGGCGGTATCGATGTAACTGTTGGTGAAGCCCCAGGCGACGTGGCCGTTGCTGCCGACGATCACCGCCGGCAGGCCAGGCAGCGAGAAACCGGTGACGTCGACCTGTCCGCCCGCGGCCTGCGGGTCGGGGTAGCGCAGGCGCACGCGGAACCACAGACCCGGCGCGCGCAGGCCGAGATGCATGTCGTCGGCGACGATCGCGCGACCGTCGGCGGTGAGCGCGCCGGCCACGGCGAAGTTGTTGCTGCCGATGACATCGGCCTCTTCCTGCTCGGTGCCCGGTTTCGCCTGCAATGTGCGCAGATCCAGCTGGCTGGCATCGGGCAGGGCAGCGTTGCCGGTCGGTTCGCCGAACAGTGGCGCATCCCATTCGGTGCCGTCGTGGGCGATCAGCGCGTACAGCGCCGGCGGCACCACCGCGCGGATGCGGCTGAGCGCAAGCTCGGTCTGGTTGTTCGGGTCCTGCAGGTCGGCGTACATGGCCAGACCGGTCAGCACGCTGTCGCTGGCCTGCCAGGGCTGCGGCGACTGCCGCAGCAGCAGGTAGGCCCATGGCCGCACGGAGAGGCCGGCCAGGCCCTCATTGACCCCACCGACATAGGCGCTCACGGCGTCGACGTTGTCGCCCAGCGCAGCCTGCATGTTCGCCTCGGTGCGCGCGCGCAGCCGATGCACGCGCATGCGCTTGTCGGCATCGATCGCTTTCGGCCCGAACAGCGCCGACAGCTCGCCAGCGGCACTGCGGCGCATCAGGTCCATCTCGAAGTAACGTTCCTGCGCATGCACGCGGCCGAGTGCGCGCATCGCGTCGGCCTGGCTGGTGGCGGTGATGGTGACCACGCCCAGCGCATCGCGCTCGATGGTGACCGGCCTGGCCAGCCCGGGCAGCGCATGCTCGCCGTCCAGGTCGGCCAGGCTGCCACGCAGCAGCAGCCACAGGACCAGTGCGGTAACCAGCACGATGGCGACCAACACGCCCAGCACCCAACGCCATGTACGTCGCATCGCACGTCCTTTCCGAACTCGTGGGCCGATTGTAGCCGCAGGCGCAACTGCGACTGATTCCGATTAGATCACCGTATTTTGAAATGCGGCACCCTATGCCGCATCGATTCACAGGAGCCCCCCATGAAAGGCAACCCGGACGTCATCGCCTGCCTGAAGGAACTGCTGCGCGGCGAGCTTGCTGCCCGCGACCAGTACTTCATCCATTCCCGCCGCTACGAGGACCAGGGCCTGTTCGCGCTGTACGAACGCCTGAACCACGAGATGGAAGAGGAAACCCAGCACGCCGATGCGCTGCTGCGCCGGATCCTGTTCCTGGGCGGCGACCCGGACATGCGCCCGCATGCCACCGAGCCGGGCAAGACCGTGGAAGAGATGCTGCAGAAGGATCTCGACACTGAATACGCGGTTCGGAACAATCTCGCCGCCGGCATGAAGCTGTGCGAGGAGAAGGGTGACTACGTGAGCCGCGACATCCTGTTGGCCCAGCTGAAGGACACCGAGGAAGACCACGCCTGGTGGCTGGAGCAGCAGCTGGGCCTGATCAAGCGCATCGGCCTGGAGCTGTACCAGCTGAGCAAGATCGACGGCAACGGCACCCCGGCGCACTGAGCCGGCACCGCGCTTCGGTAGAGCCGACCGCTGGTCGGCTGCTTTTTGCAGAGCAGCCGACCAGCGGTCGGCCCTACCAGGCGCACAAAGCAATGTCGCCCGCCAGCACCGGAGCATCGCCAGCCAGCCTTCGCCAGCCAGCTGCTCCACCGCCCGCCAGCCGACAACGAAAAAGCCGGGGAATTCCCCGGCTTTTTCGTGTCCGGGGCAGGGCCCCAGCGGTCATTCCACCGACAACCCTTCCACCTTCTGCCAGCCGCGCGGCAGCAGGTGGCCGCGGGTGGCGCGGGCGCCGAGGTAGGCGTCGAGTTCGTTGAACTTCAGCCCCATCGTGCGCTGACCGCTGCGCACCTGCAGGGTCTGCCCCGGGCTGATCGCCACGATGGCGACCACGCGTTCAGTGGCGAGCTTGGCCTTCGGGATCTCGATGATCTTGTTGCCCTTGCCCTTGTCCAGTTCCGGCAGGTCGTTGGCGGCGATCGCCAGCAGGTTGCCGGAACTGGTCACCGCCACGATGCGGTCGGTGGCCACGTTGGCGACCATCGACGGGGTGAGCACCGACGAGCCGGACGACAGGTTCAGCATCGCCTTGCCGGCCTTGTTGCGACCGATCAGGTTCTCGAAGCGGGTGACGAAGCCGTAGCCATGGCTGGAGGCCAGCACGAAGCGGGCATCCGGCTCGGCACTGGCCAGGGTCACGAAGCTGGTGCCCGCTGCCGGCGAGAAGCGGCCGGTCAGCGGCTCACCGTTGCCACGCGCGGAGGGCAGGGTGTGCACCGGCGTCGAGTAGGCGCGGCCCTCGCTGTCGAGGAACGCGACCTGCTGGGTGCTGCGCGCACGCACCGCGCCCTGCAGGGCATCACCGTCGCGGTAGGAGAGGGCGGACGCATCGACGTCATGGCCCTTGGCGGCACGGATCCAGCCCTTTTCCGACAGCACCACGGTCATCGGCTCGCTCGGCACCAGCTCGGTCTCGTCGATGGCCTGCGCGGCCTGGCGCTGCACCAGCGGCGAACGGCGCGCGTCGCCGAACTTCTTGGCGTCGGCCGTCAGTTCGTCGCGGATCAGCTTCTTCAGCTTGGCCTTGCTGTCGAGGATGCCGAGGATCTTCTCGCGTTCCTTGGCCAGCTCGTCCTGCTCGCCGCGGATCTTCATCTCTTCCAGGCGGGCCAGCTGCTTCAGCTTGGTTTCCAGGATGTACTCGGCCTGTTCCTCGGACAGGCCGAAGCGCGCGATCAGCGCCGCCTTCGGTTCGTCCTCGGTACGGATGATGTGGATCACCTCGTCCAGGTTGAGGAAGGCGACCAGCAGGCCTTCCAGCAGGTGCAGGCGGCGCTCGACCTTCTGCAGGCGGTGCTGCAGGCGGCGGGTGACGGTGTTGCTGCGGAAGGTCAGCCATTCGCTGAGCAGCATCTTCAGGTTCTTCACCTGCGGACGGCCGTCCAGCCCGATCACGTTGAGGTTGACGCGGTAGCTGCGCTCCAGGTCCGTGGTCGCGAACAGGTGGCCCATCAGCTGGTCGGCGTCGACGCGGTTGGAACGTGGCACCAGCACCACGCGCACCGGGTTGGCGTGGTCGGATTCGTCGCGGATGTCTTCCAGCCACGGCAGCTTCTTGGCGCGCATCTGCGCGGCGATCTGCTCGATCACCTTCGACGGCGACACCTGGAACGGCAGCGCCGTCACCACGATGTTGTTGGCTTCCTTGTTGAAGGTCGCACGCGCACGCACGCTGCCGTTGCCGGTCTCGTAGATGTTCCGCAGATCGTTGGCGGCGGTGATGATCTCGGCGCTGGACGGGTAGTCCGGGCCCTGCACGTGCTCGCACAGGTCGCGCACGGTCGCATCGGGGTTGTCCAGCAGGTGCAGCAGTGCGCTGACGATCTCGTTGAGATTGTGCGGCGGCACGTCGGTGGCCATGCCCACGGCGATGCCGGTGGTGCCGTTCAGCAGCAGGTGCGGCAGCCGTGCTGGCATCCAGGTCGGTTCCTGCAGGGTGCCGTCGAAGTTCGGTGCCCAGTCGGTGGTGCCCTGGCCCAGTTCGCCCAGCAGTACTTCGGCGATCGGGGTCAGCTTGGATTCGGTGTAACGCATCGCCGCGAACGACTTCGGGTCATCGCTGGAGCCGAAGTTGCCCTGGCCCTCGATCAGCGGGTAGCGGTACGAGAACGGCTGCGCCATCAGCACCAGCGCCTTGTAGCACGCGCTGTCGCCGTGCGGGTGGTACTTGCCGATGACGTCACCGACGGTGCGCGCGGACTTCTTCGGCTTGGACGCAGCATTCAGGCCCAGCTCGCTCATCGAATAGATGATGCGGCGCTGCACCGGCTTCAGGCCGTCGCCGATGAACGGCAGGGCGCGGTCCAGGACCACGTACATCGAGTAGTCGAGGTAGGCGCGTTCGGCGTACTCGCGCAGCGGCAGTTGTTCGAATCCGTGGAACACGGGGCGGGCAAGTTCGGTCATGCGGCGTTGTTACCTATGTCGGGAGGCGGCGACGGCGGTCGCCGCTCGCAATCCTGTGATTATCCGGATGCGGCGGGGGATGCCAAGCCACGTGCAGGGTCCAGCCCGGTTTCCAGGCCGTGGCCGGCCCGCGCCAGGTAGCGCCCCGGTGGCAGCCCGAAGTGGCGGCGGAACACGGTGACGAAGGCACTGGCGCTGCTGAAGCCCAGTGCATGGGCGATGTCGGCCACGCTGCGGCCATCGGTCAGCTGGCGCAGGGCTTCGGACAGGCGGGCCTGTTGCCGCCACTGGGCGAAGCTGAGCGTGGTCTCGTCGCGGAAGTGACGGGTCAGGCTGCGCGGCGACAGGCCGGCCCAATGCGCCCATTCGGCCAGGCTGCGCTCGTCGGACGGGTCGGCCAGCAGCTGCGAGGCGATCTTCAGCAGGCGCCGGTCGTGCGGCATCGGCAGGTGCATGCGCTGGCGCGGCGCGGTGCGGATCTCGTCCAGCAGCACCTCGATGATGTGCTGGCGCTCGGGCGTGGTGTCATAGCCCAGCGGCCATTCGCAGATGCGGTCGGCCAGCGCCTGCGCCAGCTTGGACAGGCCCAGTACGCAGGGATCGGCGGGCAGGGTGGCGCAGGCCGGCGCGGCCAGTGCCATGCCCCAACCGCGCAGCGGACCATCCAGGGTCACCGTATGCGGCTCCAGCGGCGGCATCCAGCCGGCCGAGCCCGGCGCCAGCGACCACGTCCCGTGCGAGGTGCGGGTGGTCAGCAGGCCACGCTCGACACAGATCAGCTGGGCGCGCTGGTGGTGGTGCCAGTCCACTTCCCGGACCAGCCCCTGCGGGCTGTCGAAGCGGAAAGCGACCACCGGTGGGCCATCGTTGCGCTCGAACCAATCCAGTGCGTCGTCCCTGAGCAGGCGCTTGGGAGCGGGAATTTCTGCCTTGTTCATCATGTCCGCTGGCTGAAATGTGTCATCCATTGGCTGAATTGTACTACCGGGCCACCTGACCAGATCATTAAGGTAGGCGCCTTCATTGATCCAGCCCACTGCTGCAACACAGCATTCGATGCCAGATCGAATATTTCCATTGAGAAATATTTTTTTTGGAAGAGAATGCTCCCCCATGATCTGTCCTGCAACCACTCCCCCCAGTTTCGGCCTGCTGCTGCGCCAGGTGCGCGACGGCCTGGTCCGGCAACTCGACGCGTCCATGGCTGAAGAAGACCTGGGTATCGGCTTCACCCACTACATCGGGTTGAAGGTGCTCTCGCACATGGCCCCGTGCACGGCCAACGAACTGGCCCAGGCCATCGACCAGGTACCCAGCGCAGTCACCCGCCTGCTGGACAAGCTCGAGGCACTGGGCTGCGTCCGCCGCGAACCGCATGCGCAGGACCGGCGTGCGCTGCAGATCGTGCTGACCGATGAAGGCCGCGCATTGTGGGCGCGGTTGAAGCTGCGCGGCGACGCGGTGATGGATTACGCCCTGCGTGATCTTTCCGCCGACGAGCGCACGCTGCTGCTGTCCCTCCTTACCCGAATCCGCGATTCCCTGACGACCCCATGAACCCGATCCCGCATTCCACTCTCCGCCGGTCCGGGCGCGCGCTGCTGGTGTCAGCGCTGGCCCTGGCCCTGGCCGCCTGCGCCAGCAGTCGTGGCCTCAACCCGCAGGGCCACGTGCTTGACGTGGACAGCCTGCACAGCGAACGCACCCTGGCCGACACCGACCTCAGCGCCACCGGCTTCCCGGCGCAGGACTGGTGGAAGGCGCTGGGCGATGCGCAGCTGGACGCGCTGGTCGCCGAGGGCCTGGCCGGCCACCCGAGCCTGGACGCCGCCGACGCGCGCCTGCGCCAGGCCCAGGCCCAGGTCGGCACCGCACGTGCCGATGAGCTGCCCAGCCTGTCGGTGTCCGGTGGCTATACCGGGCTGCGCCTGCCTGAGTCGATGGCAGGCAGCGAGATCGGTGGCCATTACGCCGGCAGCAGCCAGGTCGCCTTCGACTTCAGCTATGGCGTGGACCTGTGGGGCGGCAAGCGCGCCGCCTGGGAAGCGGCCGTGGACGGCGCGCATGCGGCCACCGTCGAGGCGCAGGCCGCACGCCTGAACCTGTCCACCGGCATCACCCAGGCCTATGCCGACCTGGCCTACGCCTGGCAGCTCAACGATGTGGCCGAGGAAGAGCTGGCCCGTTCGCAGAAGTCGCTGGAACTGACCCGCCAGCGCCGCCGCGCCGGCATCGACAGCGATCTGCAGGTGCGCCAGGCCGAGGCCCGCGTACCGGCCGCGCAGCAGCAGGTGCAGGCCGCACAGCAGCGGATCGACGCGGCCCGCACCGCACTGGCCGCGCTGGTCGGCAAGGGCCCGGACCGTGGCCTGTCGATCCAGCGCCCGCAGCCGCTGAACCCGGTGGCGCTGCAGCTGCCGGGCGTGCTGCCCAGCGAACTGCTGGGCCGTCGCCCCGACATCGTTGCCGCACGCTGGCGCGTTGAAGCGGCCGACAAGCAGATCAAGGTTGCCAAGACCAGGTTCTACCCGAGCTTCAACCTGACCGCGCTGGCCGGCGTGGTCGCCCCGAACGTGGGCGACCTGCTGAAGAGCAGCTCCACCTTCGCCTACATCGGCCCGGCGCTGAGCCTGCCGATCTTCGAAGGCGGCAAGCTGCGCGCCAACCTCGCCAACACCGATGTGCAGTACGACCTGGCGGTGGCCAACTACAACCAGGCCGTGCTCGACGCACTGCGCGACGTCGCCGACCAGGTCAACGCGGTGCGCTCGCTGGCGCAGCAGGCGCACTCGCAGCAGCAGGCGGTGGATACCGCACGCTCGGCCTTCGACCTGGCCCAGCAGCGTTACCGCGCCGGCATCGGCAGCTACCTGGACGTGCTGACCGCGCAGTCCACCCTGCTGCGGTCGCAGCAGCAGCTGGCCGGCCTGCAGTCGCAGCAGGTGCAGTCCTCGGTGCGCCTGAGCAAGGCGCTGGGCGGTGGTTTCCAGCCCGCTGACGCCGACCGCGCACCGATCGCCTCCCATTCCGATTCCTCGCATTCCTGAAGACGCCCGCCATGAGCCAGACCCAAGACACCGCGGCCCCGGCCGCCCCCAACCGCCGCGGCAACCTGCTGCGCGGCCTGTTCGTGATCGTCGTGCTGCTGCTTGCCGCACTGGCGCTGTGGTACTTCATGTTCGGCCGTTGGTTCGAAGAGACCGACGATGCCTACGTGCAGGGCAACCAGGTACAGATCACCCCGCTGGTGGCCGGTACCGTGGTCGCCATCAACGCCGATGACGGCATGCGCGTGGAGCGCGGCCAGCTGCTGGTGCAGCTGGACCCGTCCGACACCGCGGTGGCACTGCAGCAGGCCGAAGCCAACCTGGCCAAGACGGTGCGCCAGACCCGTGGTCTGTACCGCAGCGTGGAAGGCGCCCAGGCGGACTTGAACGCCCGCCAGGTGACCCTGAAGCGCGTGCGCGACGACTTCGCCCGCCGCAAGGACCTGGCCGCCACCGGCGCCATCTCCAACGAAGAACTGGCCCACGCCCGTGACGAGCTGGCTGCCGCCGAAGCGGCCGTGGCCGGCTCGCGCGAGACCGTCGAGCGCAACCGCGCGCTGGTCGACGACACCGTGATCGCCACCCAGCCGGACGTGCAGGCGGCTGCCGCGCAGCTGCGCCAGGCCTTCCTCAACAACGCCCGCGCCGGCATCGTCGCGCCGGTCACCGGCTACGTCGCCCGTCGTTCGGTGCAGGTCGGCCAGCGCGTGCAGCCGGGCAATGCTCTGATGGCCGTGGTGCCGACCGAGCAGATGTGGGTCGAGGCCAACTTCAAGGAAACCCAGCTGCGCCACATGCGCCTGGGCCAGGAAGTGGAGCTGAAGTCGGACCTGTACGCCGGTGACGTGAAGTACAAGGGCCGCATCCAGAGCCTTGGCCTGGGCACCGGCTCCGCGTTCTCGCTGCTGCCGGCGCAGAACGCCAGCGGCAACTGGATCAAGATCGTGCAGCGCGTGCCGGTGCGCATCGCCATCGATGCCAAGCAGCTGGCCGAACACCCGCTGCGCATCGGCCTGTCGATGAAGGCCGAAGTGAGCCTGCGCGACCAGAAGGGCGAAGTGCTGCCGAGCACTCCGGCCAAGGGCACGGTGTTCGACACCGACGTGTATGCCAAGCAGTTGCATGATGCCGACGAGGTGATCCACACGATCATCCAGGGCAACCTGCCGCAGCAGCAGGCGAAGGTGGGCTGAGGTCGCCATGTCCGCACAAGCTCCAGCCGCGCCCGGCGCTCCGGGCGCACCGGCGGCGCCGGGTGCGGCCTCCGGGTTCCTGCCGCCCAGCGTCGCACTGTGCACCGTGGGCCTGGCGATGGCCTCGTTCATGCAGGTGCTCGACACCACCATCGCCAACGTCTCGCTGCCGACCATCGCCGGCAATCTCGGCGCCAGTTCGCAGCAGGCGACCTGGGTCATCACCTCGTTCGCGGTCAGCACGGCCATCGCGCTGCCGCTGACCGGCTGGCTCAGCCGCCGTTTCGGCGAACGCAAGCTGTTCGTCTGGGCCACGCTGGCCTTCGTCATCACCTCGCTGCTGTGCGGCCTGGCGCAGAGCATGGGCATGCTGGTGCTGTCGCGTGCGCTGCAGGGGTTCGTTGCCGGCCCGATGTACCCGATCACGCAGTCGCTGCTGGTCTCGATCTATCCGCGCGAGAAGCGCGGGCAGGCATTGGCACTGCTGGCGATGATCACGGTGGTTGCGCCGATCTGTGGTCCGATCCTCGGTGGCTGGATCACCGACAACTACAGCTGGGAGTGGATCTTCCTGATCAACGTGCCGCTGGGCATCTTCGCTGCGCTGGTGGTGGGCAACCAGCTGAAGGGGCGCCCGGAGCAGAT
This sequence comes from Stenotrophomonas sp. YJH_SMC_40, assembly GCF_059368615.1. Lineage (NCBI taxonomy): Bacteria > Pseudomonadati > Pseudomonadota > Gammaproteobacteria > Lysobacterales > Lysobacteraceae > Stenotrophomonas > Stenotrophomonas sp. YJH_SMC_40. The sequence continues at coordinate 107,962 of NZ_JCAFRX010000001.1, forward strand.
CGAGAAGCCGAAGATGGACTACGTCGGCCTGGTCACCCTGGTGATCGGCGTCGGTGCGCTTCAGCTGGTCCTCGACCTGGGCAACGACGAGGACTGGTTCTCGTCGATGAAGATCGTGGTGCTGGCCTGCGTAGCGGTGGTGACGCTGACGGTGTTCCTGATCTGGGAGCTGACCGACAAGGATCCGATCGTTGACCTGAAGCTGTTCCGGCACCGCAACTTCCGCGCCGGTACGCTGGCGATGGTGGTGGCCTACGCGGCGTTCTTCAGCGTGGCGCTGCTGATCCCGCAGTGGCTGCAGCGTGACATGGGCTACACCGCGATCTGGGCGGGCCTGGCGACGGCGCCGATCGGCATCCTGCCGGTGATCATGACCCCGTTCGTGGGCAAGTATGCGTCGCGCTTCGATATGCGCATGCTGGCCACGGTCGCGTTCATCGTGTTGTCGATGACCAGCTTCCTGCGATCGAACTTCAACCTGCAGGTGGACTACATGCACGTGGCCGGCGTACAGCTGATCATGGGCATCGGCGTCGCGCTGTTCTTCATGCCGGTGCTGCAGATCCTGCTGTCGGACCTGGATGGACGCGAGATCGCGGCGGGCTCCGGCCTGGCCACGTTCCTGCGTACGCTGGGTGGCAGTTTCGCGGCGTCGCTGACGACGTGGCTGTGGGCGCGGCGCACCCAGGTGCACCATGCCGACCTGACCGAGCATATCTCGGCCTATCAGCCGGGCATGCAGGACCAGGTCACGGCGATGGGGCAGGGCGACCTGCAGCACGGCGCAGCGGTACTGAACAACATGATCAACCACCAGGCATCGCAGATGGGCTTCAACGACATCTTCTTCCTGCTGGGCTGGATCTTCCTGGCGATCATTACGTTCCTGTGGCTGGCCAAGCCGCCATTCGGCGCAGGTGCGGGTGCAGCCGCCGGTGGTGGACACTGAAACTCCCTGGAAACACCGTGCTGTATTTTGACCCCGCCGCGAGGCGGGGTTTTTGTTGGCGCGACGCTGGTCGCGCGGGCATTGCCCTCGGGGTGGTGCAACGGCGCAGGTTCAGCGAGCCGGTATGGCAGTGTGGGCAGATGATGCTGCGCTGCATTGGTGCGTCCTTTGGGGGAGAGGAGGGGCGCTGGTCAGGTCGTGGCGATACACCTGCAACCGGCTCCCGCAAATCTGCCTCCCACCGAAAAGGAATCGGGTGGATCTCGACTAGGAAAAGTACGAATTGAACGGGGAACGTGAAATGCGCCCCAAAAGGGGGCCGTTCAAGGTCTGGTGACGACGCGCCGGGAGGAGGTATGCACCCGCAGACGACGCCCTGACGGTGCGAGATACGACAGTCCGAGTGGCGGTTGCGATGCCAGGATCGCCAAACCCCGGAAACGAAAAAACCCGCTTTCGCGGGTTTGATCATCTTGAGTCGTGGTGCCCAGGAGAGGACTCGAACCTCCACGGTTTTACCCGCTAGTACCTGAAACTAGTGCGTCTACCAATTCCGCCACCTGGGCGACTCAGGAGATGAATTGTGCGGGACGGCAGAGAGTGTGTCAACAACATTTCACACATTTTTCTGTGGCTGCACGCCCAGGTGAAGCAGCAGGCTGCGCATCGCCGGTGACAGCTGCGCCCATTCGGCGAAACAGGCGCACAGGCGGCGCTGTGCCCAAGCATCTGCAAGCGGAACCGCAACAGTACGGGTATTGCGTCGATGCTGGCGGGCGATGGTACGCGGCACGATGCCGACACCAATGCCGTGGCCGACCATGATGCACACGCCTTCGAACGTCTTCATGCGGATGCGCACGTCCAGGCGTCGCCCGATGTCCCGTGCCTGGTCTTCGATGTAGGCCTGCAGTGCATTGCCGTCGGCCAGCGCGACGAAGGTCTCGCCGGCAACATCGGCGAAGGCCACGCTGCGCCGCGATGCGAAGCGGTGTTCCGCGGGCAGCAGCATCACCAGTGGATCTTCGGCGACCACGTGCTGCTGCAGGCCGGCAGCGTCGACCGCATCACTGATGATGCCGGCTTCGGCCTGGCCAGCGTTGATCGCACGCACGACTTCGGGGCTGGTGCGCTCCAGCAGTTCCACGTGCAGGCGCGGGCGTTCGGCCAGCCACGGTGCCAGCCGCGAAGGCAGGTAGTTGGTCAGTGCTGCGGTGTTGGCATACAGATGCAGTGTGCCGCGCGCGCCGTGCGCGAACGCCTGCAGTTCACCGCGCAGCTGCGCCTGCTGCTGCAGGATCAATCGTGCATGGTGGGCGAGGGCGGCGCCGGCTTCGGTCAGGCTGACGCCGCGGGGGTGCCGGTTCAACAACGCGGTGCCGGCATCGGCTTCGATCGTGCGCAGGCGTTCGCTGGCCGACGCCAGTGCCAGGTTTGCCTGCGCTGCGCCGGCCGTGATGCTGCCCGCCTCGGCAATCGCCAGGAACAGGCGCAGGTCGGCGATATCCATCCGCATGTGATGCCCTCATCGCAACGGCTGCGCCTTCGGATCAGCCGAAGGCAAGGCGGGAAACACCGCATTGTGCGCCGAGCGGCCGGCCGATCCAATGAAGGCATGAATGAATCAATGTACTTCTACGTGCTGCTGGTGGCGGTGTTCGTGCTGGCCGGTGTGGTCAAGGGTGTGACCGGCATGGGGTTGCCGACGGTGGCGATGGGGCTGCTGGGCAGCACGCTGTCGCCGGTGGCGGCGGCGTCGATGCTGTTCATTCCCACTTTCGTCACCAATGCGTGGCAGCTGTTGTCCGGGCCGTCACTGGACCGCATCGTGCGGCGCCTGTGGCCGATGATGCTGGCCGTGGTGGTGGTGACGCTGGGCTCGGCGGCGCTGCTGGTGCGGGTCGATCGCACTTGGTCGCGCGTTGCGCTGGGCGTGGCATTGGTGGTCTATGCCGCCTATGCGTTGCTTGCGCCGGTGTTCCGCGTGCAGCAGCGGCGCGAGCGTTGGCTGGGGCCGCTGGTGGGGGCGTTGTCGGGCGTGGTGACCGGCGCCACCGGCGTGTTCGTGATGCCGGCGGTGCCGTACCTGCAGTCGCTGGGGTTGCAGCGCGAGGAGCTGGTGCAGGCGCTGGGGCTGGCGTTCACGGTGTCAACGATTTCGCTGACCGCCGGCCTGGTGTTGCACGGCGCATTCGGCATCCAGCAGCTGGGGCTGAGTGCGCTGGCGGTGCTGCCGGCATTGCTGGGCATGTGGCTGGGGCAGGTGATCCGGCAGCGCATCAGTGCGCGGGTGTTCCGGGGCTGCTTCCTGGGTTTCCTGCTGCTGCTCGGGCTGGAACTGGTGCTGCGGCCGCTGCTCTGATGCAGGATTCCGGGCATGAAAAAACCCGCTCTCGCGGGTTTTTCTCATTCTCGACGTGGTGCCCAGGAGAGGACTCGAACCTCCACGGTTTTACCCGCTAGTACCTGAAACTAGTGCGTCTACCAATTCCGCCACCTGGGCGTCGAGGAGCGAGATTATGGGGTGTTGTTACGGGGGTGTCAACACTTTTTCTGGATCCGGTGTCGGACCTCGTTTCGCGTGCGGAGCGGGCTCTGACCCCATCTCACTCGCTTGGGGTCGGAGCCCTTTTCTTCGGAAAGGAATTTGGCCCCGCTGCTGGATTGCAGGCAAAAAAAATCCCCGCCGAAGCGAGGAGTTTTTTCGTTGGTGCCCAGGAGAGGACTCGAACCTCCACGGTTTTACCCGCTAGTACCTGAAACTAGTGCGTCTACCAATTCCGCCACCTGGGCGTTCCAGAGGCGCAATTGTGAAGATGAATCCGCAGGCTGTCAACGACTTCCTGAATATTTTTCACGCAAGGCCTTCAAGACGGCCACTGACCCGTTCTGCACGCCGTCAACGGCTACCATGTAGGGCGATGACTACCAAAAAACCAAGCAAGGGCGGGAGCACCTCCCGCGGCCAGGCCCCGAAGAAGGGCGCCAAGGCGGGCACGGCCCGCACCACCAAGCCGGGCAAGCCGTTGCCGGGCTGGTTCCCCGAATTGAATGAAGGCGGCGCACCGCCGCGTGGCCGCAAGGTCCGCAGCAGCGACGCACCGGGCCCGGCCCCGGGCCGCAAGTTGCCGCCGACCGGCAAGGTGATCGACGATCCCTATGCCGCCCGCGAAGCAGAGAAGTACGAACAGCCCATCGCCAGCCGCGAAGCCATCCTGGCCCTGCTGGAGCGTTGCGAAGGGCCGCAGACGGCAGAGGAACTGGGCGCACGCCTGGGCCTGACCGCCCCGGACCGCGCCGAAGCACTGTCGCGCCGGCTCGGCGCCATGGTCCGCGACGGCCAGCTGGTGCAGAACCGCCGCGGCGGCTTCGCCCCGATCCAGACCCTGAACCTGGTCACCGGCGTGGTGATCGCCAACCCGGAGGGCTTCGGCTTCCTGCGCCCGGTCGAGGGCGGCGACGACCTGTTCCTGCCGCCATATGAAATGCGCAAGGTCATGCACGGCGACAAGGTGCTGGCCCGCGTGACCGGCATCGACCACCGTGGCCGCCGCGAAGGCAGCATCGCCCGCGTGCTGGAGCGCGGCATGACCCGCCTGATCGGTCGCTTCAGCATCGAGATGGGCATCAACTACGTGGTGCCCGACGACAAGCGCGTGCAGCGCAACGTGCAGGTGCCGCCGGACCAGACCGGTGGTGCGCGCGACGGCCAGCTGGTGGTCTGCGAGCTGACCCAAGCGCCGGACAGCCGTCGCCCGCCGATCGGCCGCATCATCGCCGTGCTCGGCGACAAGCTGACCGCCTCGCTGGTGGTGGAGACCGCCATCCACGGCCATGAACTGCCGTTCGAGTTCCCGCAGGAAGTGCTGGACGAAGCCGCCTCGGTGCCGCTGGTGGTCGAGCCGGCGATGATCGGCGACCGCGTGGACCTGCGCAGCATGCCGCTGGTCACCATCGACGGTGAAGATGCCAAGGACTTCGACGACGCGGTGTACTGCGAGCCGAACGCCGATGGCTTCCGGCTGGTGGTGGCGATTGCCGATGTCTCCAACTACGTCCGGCCCGGCACGCCACTGGACGAAGAGGCGCAGAAGCGTGCCACCTCGGTGTACTTCCCGGGCTTCGTGGTGCCTATGCTGCCGGAGACGCTCTCCAACGGCATCTGTTCGCTGATGCCGAAGGTCGACCGCATGTGCTTCGTCTGCGACATGCAGATCGACCGCGACGGTCTGGTCACGCATTCGCGCTTCTACGAAGCGGTGATGAACTCGCATGCGCGCCTGACCTACACCCAGGTGTGGAAGGCGGTGGGCGAGGACGATGCCGATACCAAGGCCTGGATGGGCGACCTGCTGCCGCAGGTGCAGCGCCTGCACCAGCTGTACAAGGTCCTGTCCAAGGCGCGTGCCAAGCGTGGCGCCATCGAGTTCGAAAGCAGCGAAGTGCGCTTCGTGCTGGACAACCGCGGTGAAGTGACCCAGGCCGGCATGCTGGTGCGCAACGACGCGCACAAGCTGATCGAGGAATGCATGATCGCGGCCAATGTGGAGGCGGCGAAGTACCTGCTGTCGCGCCATGTGCCGGCCCCGTACCGCATCCACGAGAAGCCGCCGGAAACCAAGTACGCCGACCTGCTGGAATTCCTCAAGGAGTTCAAGCTGAGCCTGCCGCCGTGGTCGAAGGTGCGCCCGGGCGATTACACCAAGCTGCTGAAGAAGATCCGCGACCGCCCCGATGCCACGCTGCTGGAATCGGTGCTGCTGCGCAGCCAGAGCCTGGCGATCTACAGCCCGGAAAACCACGGTCATTTCGGCCTGGCACTGGAGGCGTACGCGCACTTCACCTCGCCAATCCGTCGTTACCCCGACCTGCTGGTACACCGCGCGATCAAGCACGCGTTGTCCGGCAAGCCGCTGGACAAGTTCACCTACAACGCGCGCGAAATGGCTGCGCTGGCGCTGCAGTGCTCCGAGCGCGAGCGCCGTGCCGATGAAGCCGAACGCGAGGTCGACGAGCGTTACCGCGCGGCGTGGATGGAAAAGCACGTGGGTGGCCAGTTCGATGGCGTGATCAGCGGCGTGACCAGCTTCGGCCTGTTCGTGGAACTGGACGAGTCGAAGGTGCAGGGCCTGGTGCACGTGACCCAGCTGCCGCAGGACTATTACAAGTTCGACGCGACCCGCAAGACGCTGACCGGCGAGCGCCGCGGCAGCAGCTACCGGCTGGGTGACCGCGTGCGGATCCTGGTGCTGAAGGCCAGCATGGAAGAGCGCAAGATCGACTTCCGCCTGGTCGAACACAAGGGCGAGGACGAGGGCGACGGCCTGCCGCCGCTGCCGGAGCGTGGCAAGCCGGCCAAGCGGAAGAAAGAGAAATACTGATGACCGTGGTAGTGCCGGCCGCTGGCCGGCATCCATGGCACCCTCGGCACCGACGGGTTGCCGGCCAGCGGCCGGCACCACCAGGAGACATCGCATGCAAGGCCAACCCGAATACAGTGGCGGCTGCCAGTGCGGCGCGATCCGCTTCCAGGTGCGTGGCGCGCTGACCGACAGTTCGATCTGTCATTGCCGGATGTGCCAGAAGGCCTTCGGTGCCTACTACGCACCGCTGGTATCGGTGCGTGGCGTGCAGTTCAGCTGGACCCGTGGCCAGCCGCGCTATTTCCAGTCCTCCAACGTGGTGCGCCGGGGCTTCTGTGCCGACTGCGGTACGCCGCTGAGCTACGAGGCGCCGGACGGCGTGGCGGTGGCGGCCGGCGCCTTTGACGAACCCGAGCGCCTGCCGCCGACGATCCAGTACGGGGTCGAGCGCAAGCTGCCGTTCGTCGATACGCTGGCCAGCCTGCCGGCCCGTCGTACCGAGGAAGACATCGCGGCGCTGGAGTTCCTGGCCACCATCGTGTCCCATCAGCACCCGGACCACGACACGCCGCACTGGCCGCCGCGCAGCCGGTAGCGCCCCTGTAGCGCCGAGCCCAAGTTCGGCTGGCAGGCCGCCGCGGCCTCAGCTCGGCAGCGAGCGCAGGCTCGGCTCAACAGGGGCCCCGCCGCAGCGCCCGGCCCGCCGATGCTCTACCATAGCCACCCCCTTTCCGGTCCCCGCCCGCATGAGCAAGAACAGCCAGTGGATCGTCGGCGTCAACGCCGTCGCCTCCTCCATCGAGAACGACGCCGAGAACGTCCGCGAAGTGCTGGTCGAGGCCGGTGCGAAGAACCCGCGCCTGACCGAGATCGAGGAAAACGCCCGCCGCAAGGGCATCGACGTGCGCAAGGTGAACAGCCAGGCGCTGGACGGTGTCGGCGGTTCGGTACGCCACCAGGGCGTGGCCGCTCGCTATGCCGCCGCCCGCACTTACAGCGAGAACGAGCTGGAGGGCCTGGTCACCGCAGCCGAGGGCAAGGCCCTGCTGCTGGTGCTGGACGAAGTGCAGGACCCGCACAACCTTGGCGCTTGCCTGCGCTCGGCGGCTGCCGCAGGCGCCACTGCCGTGATCATCCCCAAGGACAAGTCGGCCACGGTGAACGCGACCGTGCGCAAGACCTCGGCCGGTGCCGCCGATCTGATCCCGGTGGTGGCGGTGACCAACCTGTCGCGCTGCCTGAAGGACCTGCAGAAGCAGGGCGTGTGGATCTACGGCCTGGCCGGCGAAGCCACTGCGTCGCTGTACCAACTGGACCTGAAGGGCAACATCGCCCTGGTGCTGGGTGGCGAGGCCGATGGCCTGCGCCGCCTGACCCGCGAAAACTGCGATGGCCTGGTCAAGATCCCGATGCCGGGCGAGATCGAGAGTCTGAACGTTTCCGTCGCCGCCGGCGTCAGCCTGTTCGAGGCCGTGCGCCAGCGCGGTTGATTTCGGGGCCGGATCCCTTTTCCTTGTGCCGTGTCGACCAAGGTCGACACCTACCGGGCCGTTGCCGTGTCGACCAAGGTCGACACCTACCGGGCCGTTGCCGTGTCGACCAAGGTCGACACCTACCGGGCCGTTGCCGTGTCGGCCAAGGTCGACACCTACCGGGTCGTTGCCGTGTCGACCAAGGTCGACACCCACCGGGTAGTCGCCAACCTGGGTTGGCGCCCTTGCCGCCTCACCCCGCGCTGCCGCCCAGTGCCTTGAACAGGGTGACGTCGTTGTTCAGCTGGCCCTGGCGCACGCGCGCCAGCGACAGCTCGGCATCACGCCGGGTCTGCTGGGCCTCCAGCCAGGTGCGCAGGTCGGTGGCACCTACGCGGTAGCGCACTTCCTGCGCGCGCTCCACTTCCACCGCTTCGTCGTACGACGCCTGCGAGGCCGCCACCTGGCGCGCCAGCTGTTCGCGTGCCGACAGCGCGTTGTCCACTTCCGACAGTGCGGTGTACAGCGTCTTGCGGAAATTGGTCGCGGCGATCTGATAGCTGGTGCCGGCGATGTCGGTATCCAGCTGTGCGCGCTGCAGGTTGAGGAACGGCAGCGACAGGCCGGCGCCCAGCGTGGCCACCGGGTTGCGCAGCACGTCACCCAGCGACGTTGCACTGGAGCCGAGGCTGCCGGTCAGGCTCAGCGCCGGGTAGTACTGGGTAGCGGTCACCTTGATGGTCTTCAGGCTGTTGCGCAGGCGAAGTTCGGCCGCGCGCAGGTCGGGACGGCGGCCGAGCAGCTCGGCCGGCAGGCCTTCGTTGATCCACGGGCTGCGTGCGTCCAGCAGGTCCTGCGGTTCGTCCTGCTGCGGCCAGGGCGTGCCGTCCAGCAGCACGGTCAATGCATTGCGCACCTCCACCCGCTGCTGTTCCAGCGCGCTCTGCGAGGAACGCTGCGACTGCAGGTTCTGCAGCGCCTGGCGCACTTCCAGGCGCGATACCGCACCAGCGTCGAAGCGGGCCTGCACCAGGTCGCGGGTGCGCTCCAGCCGCTCCAGGTTGGCCTGGCCGGTGGCGATGGACTGGTTGAGATAGGCCAGGTTCCAGTACTGGGTGATGGTGTCGCCGATCACCAGCAGCGCGGTGTTCTGCCGGTCTTCCTCGCTGGCCTCGGCTTCCCAGCGGGCGATGTCGCGCTGGGTGCGCAGACGGCCCCACAGATCGACTTCCCAGCCCAGCGAGACGCCGGTGGAATAGCTGCGGCGCCAGTCGTCGGCCTGATCGGTGGCGCGGCTGGCATTGCCGCTGACGCCGGACGACGACGGCTGCGGCCACAGCGCGTTGCTGGCCAGTCCGGCCTGCAGGCGCGACCGCTGCACGGCCAGGCCAGCGGCGGCCAGATCGCTGTTGGCGGCCAGCGCCTGCGCCACCAAGCGGTTCAGTCGTTCATCGCCAAAGCCCGTCCACCAGCTGTCCTGGCGGATGTCGCGGCCCGGTGTATCCAGGCTGCTGCGCGGGTCGTCGGCCGGTGCGTTGAGGGTGGCATCGCCACGGCCGTAGCTGGCCGCCACGTCGGGGGCCTGCACCGGGTAGCGGCCCACCGAGGCACAGCCTGAGAGGGCAAGCAGAACAGCGCCCACCAGTAGCAGGCGCGAGGGAGCAGGGAAGGGCAGTCGGGTCATCATCTTCATTCGCGGGCCAGGGCCTCCACCGGGTCCAGCTGCGCGGCGTTGCGCGCGGGCAGGAAGCCGAATGCCACGCCGATCAGGGTCGAGCAGGCGAACGCGGCAACGATCGAGGCGGTGGAGAACAGCACCTGGAAGTCACTGGCGAAGCGGCCGATCATCGAGCCCAGCAGCAGGGCCAGGCCGATGCCGAGCAGACCACCGAGCAGGCACACCAGCACCGCTTCGATCAGGAACTGCTGGCGGATATCACTCTGCCGTGCCCCCACCGCCATGCGCACCCCAATCTCGCGGGTACGCTCGGTGACCGACACCAGCATGATGTTCATCACGCCGATGCCACCGACCAGCAGCGCGATGGCGGCGATGGCGCCGATCAGCAGGGTCATCGTGCGCGTGGTCTGCTCGATGGTCTGGCGGATCTCTGCGCTGTTGCTGAGGAAGAAGTCCTCGGTGCCGTGGCGCAGGGTCAGCAGGCGGGTGATCGCTTCCTGCGCCGCATCCATCGGCGTGTCGTCGTCCACGCGCACGGTGATGCTGGAAACGTGGCTCTGGCCGAGCATGCGCGACATCACCGTGGTGTAGGGCACCCACACGCTGAGGCTGGTGCTGCCACCAAAGCCGAAGCTCTGGCGCTTGGCCACGCCGACTACGCGTGCCGGTACGTTGCCGAGCAGGATCACCTGGCCGACCGGATCGACATCGGGGAAGAACTGGGTCTGGGTGTTCTCGTCGATCACCGCCACCTGGCCGAGGCCCTTCACCGCGTCGGTATCGAAGAAGCTGCCGCTGAGCAGGGTCACGCCCTTGACCCGGAAGAACTGCTCGCCGACGCCACTGACCTGGGCGGTGGAGGACTGGTTGCGGTAACGCGCGGTGACCGAGGTCGACACGCTGGGGGTGGCGCTGTCCACGTAGCTCTGCTTTGCCAGTGCATCGGCATCGCTGGCCTTGAGCGTCTGTACCCGCGCCGAGCGCATGTCGCCGAAACCACGGCCGGGATAGACGTCGATGGTGTTGGTGCCGAGCGCGCTGATGTTCTGCAGGATCTGCTGCTGCGAGCCATTGCCCAGCGCCACCACCGAGACCACCGAGGCGATGCCGATGATGATGCCGAGCATGGTCAGGAAGGTGCGCAGCCGATGTGCGTTCATCGCCAGCAGGGCCATGCGGAACGCTTCGGTGAAGCGGTCACGGGCCGCCCGCCAGCTGTTGCCGCGGGCCACGCCGGTGCTGGCCTCGCGCTGCGCGCGGTAGGTCGGTGCGTTCGGATTGGTGCGGTCGGCGATGATCTCGCCATCGCGGATTTCGATGATGCGCTGCGCGTGTTCGGCCACGCTCATGTCGTGGGTGACGATGATGATGGTGTGGCCTTCGGCGTGCAGCTCGCCGAGGATCGCCATCACTTCCTCGCCGGATTTCGTGTCGAGCGCGCCGGTCGGTTCGTCGGCCAGGATCACCTCGCCGCCGTTCATCAGCGCACGTGCGATCGACACGCGCTGCTGCTGGCCACCGGACAGCTGGCCCGGCTTGTGGTGCATGCGGTCGCCCAGGCCCAGCCGCTGCAGCAGCTGCTCGGCACGCGCGTTGCGCACCGGGCCGGGGCTGCCGGCATACACCGCCGGTACCTCCACGTTGCCGCGCGCATCCAGGTCGCCCAGCAGGTGGTAGCGCTGGAAGATGAAGCCGAAATGCTCGCGGCGCAGTTCGGCCAGTTCATCCGGCGCCATCCTGCCGGTTTCGCGGCCGGCCACCTGGTAGCTGCCGCGGGTAGGGCGATCGAGGCAGCCGAGGATGTTCATCAGCGTCGACTTGCCCGAGCCGGACTGGCCGACGATGGCCACCATCTCACCGGCGTGGATATCCAGGTTGACGTCGCGCAGGACGGCGATCACATCATCGCCAGCCGGGAATTCGCGTCGCAGGTCGCGCAGGCGCAGCAGCGGCGCCTTCGTGCTCATCGGCGCGGACCCATGCCCGGGCCGCCGACCCGCATCTGCATGCCGCCGCGGTTGCCGCCGCCGGCGCTGGCACCGGCCGCACCGGCTTCGCCCACCACCACGCGTTCGCCTTCCTTCAGCCCGGACAGGATTTCGGCCGAGGCGCCGTTGTTGATGCCCACGGTGACCTTGCGCGGTTGCGGCTGGCCCTTGTCGTCCAGCACCCTCACCATGCGCTCGTCGCCGCGGCGCTTCGGTCCCAGTGCCACCGCCGGCACCATCAGCACGTCCTTGGCCTGCTTCAGCAGTACCGAGACCTGCGCGGTCATGTCGATGCGCAGGGTGCCGTCCGGGTTTTCCACGTCGAACAGCGCGTTGTAGTAGACCGCGCTGCTGGAACTGGAGCTGGACGAACTGCTGGAGCTGGACGAATTCTCGTTGGCGATCGAGGCCGGCGCCGGATTGATCTGGCGCAGCGTGGCGTGGTACTTGCGGTCGGGGTCACCCAGGGTGGTGAAGTACACCGGCATGCCGGCCTTGATCTTGACCACGTCGGCCTCGGAGATCTCGGCGTTGACCGTGACCACGTCCAGCCGCGCCAGCATCACGATGGTGGGCGCGGTCTGGTTGGCGTTCACGGTGCGGCCTTCCTCGGCCACCACCGCCACCACGGTGCCATCCATCGGCGCGGTGATGCGGGTGTAGGCCAGGTTGGCGCGGGCGGTGCCCAGCTCGGTCTGGCGGCCCTTGATCTGCGCCTCGTAGGACTGCAGCTGGGCGCGGGCAGTTTTCAGCTGTGCTTCGGCGGCATCGTATTCCTGGCGCGAGGTGGCCTCGGCCGCCAGCATCTGCTGCTGGCGCGCGAACTCCAGTTCGGCCTGGCGCAGGGTGGCCTGCTGCACGGCGCGTTGGGCGGTGACCTGGTCCAGCGAAGCCTGCGCATTGAGCACCTGGTTCTGCTGGGTGGTGGCATCGATCTCGGCGATCAGGTCGCCTTCCTTCACGGTATCGCCCAGCTGTACCTTCAGCGACTTGATCTGGCCCGAGGCCTGCGCACCGACGCTGACCAGCTTGTAGGCGTCGATCACGCCGGTGGCTTCCACGGTCTGCTCGATGTCGCCGCGGCTGACCGGCGTGGTCGCCACCGCCGGGGCGGCGGGTTTGCGCAGCAGCCACCAGGCGGCGACGGCCACGATGAGGGCGAGCAGGGCGATCAGTATCAGGCGACCACGGCGGGTCGCGGGCAACAGGCGGAACGTCACGTCGTGGCTTCACTCTCGGGGCCGCGGCGGCGGCGTTGGTGGGCATTGTGAAGACCGGGCGACAGGCGGCTCAATCCTCGGGGTATGTCTCTATGTAACACTGTCGGTGAATACGCGTAACCACAGGTATCCCGCTCATGGCTGGATACACTGGTACGCATTGCCCCGGATGCGGTTCAGCTGCCGACACGGGATGATCGCGACATGGAGACTGAAAACACGATGCATCGACTGCTGATCGTCGACGACGACAACGACATCCGCACCCTGCTGGCCGAGCAGCTCGGCCGCGCCGGCTACCAGGTGAGCACGGCCGCAGACGGCACCGCCATGCGCCAGCTGCTGGACCGCGAACACGTGGACCTGATCGTGCTCGACCTCAACCTGCCGCGCGAGGATGGCCTGACCCTGTGCCGCGACCTGCGCGCGCGCTCGAACACCCCGGTGATCATGCTGACCGCGCGCGCCGAGCCGATCGACCGCGTGCTCGGCCTGGAAATGGGCGCCGACGACTACCTGGCCAAGCCGTTCGAACCGCGCGAGCTGCTGGCGCGCATCCGCAACGTGCTGCGCCGGACCGAGGCGCTGCCGGCCAACCTGGAGCCGCTGGCGGTGCGCCGTGCGCGTTTCTCGCGCTGGGTGTTCGACCTGGAGCATCGCCACCTGGTCGATCCGGACGACCGCGTGGTGGTGCTGTCCGGTGCCGAGTTCCGCCTGCTGCGCGTGTTCATCGCCCATGCCAACAAGGTGCTGTCGCGCGAACAGCTGGTCGCGCTCAGCAGCGGCCGCAACTACGAGGCGCAGGATCGCGCGATCGACCTGCAGGTCAGCCGCCTGCGCAACAAGCTGGGCGATGACGGTGGGCCGGATGGCCTGATCAAGACCGTGCGCAACGAAGGCTACGTGCTGGCCTCCTCGGTGAACCTGGAATAAGCCGTCATGAAGCGCCTGCGCCATTTCCTGTCCTCGATGGTCGGGCGGTTGTTCGTCATCCTGCTGTTGGGCATGAGCGTGGCTGCGATCGGCGCGACCATGCTGGCCACCTCCAAACGCCAGCAGGAATTCGAGCGGCAGAACCTGAACCGCATCGCCGACCGCCTGCAGGGCTACGTCAACCTGCTCGATGGCAATCCCGAACTGCGCGAGCGACTGCTTGAGATCGGTGGGCCCAGCGTGCGTGCGCTGCAGCCCGGCGCGCGCCTGGGGCGGGCGGATACCGCACTGATGGAAGTCCTGGATGACCGGCCCGGCCCGGTGTCGCGCGCGCATGTGCATTTCACCTCGTTCCGTTCCTGCATTCCCAAGCTGCAGGATCTGCTGCCGCCACCGCCGCCGGGGCACCGACGGCATCCGCGTGAGCGCGATCCGGCCTTCATTCCGCCCAAGTGTCGCGCGGTCGATGTGACGCTCAACGACGGTACGCTGCTGAAGCTGGCGCTGGATTCGCCAGCAGTGGCCCACAACGGCATTCTGGCCGTGGACCCGTGGTTCCTGACCCTGCTGGTGCTGGCCATCGCGGTGCTGGCCTACATCGTCGCGCGCATGGCCAGTGCGCCGCTGCAGGAGCTGGCGGCAGCCGCGGAGGATCTCGGCGACGATCTGCAGCGCGATCCACTGCCGTTGCGCGGGCCGCGCGAGGTGCAGCGCGCCGCCGAGGCCTTCAATGCCATGCAGCACCGCCTGCAGCGGCACCTGGCCGAACGCACGCAGATGCTGGCGGCGATCACCCATGACCTGCAGACCCCGTTGACCCGCCTGCGCCTGCGCCTGGAGAACGTCAGCGACGAGGTGCTGCGCGAGCGCCTGATCGGCGATCTGGCGGCGATGCAGGCACTGGTGCGCGAAGGGCTGGAGCTGGCCCGCAGTGCCGAGAGCGCCGAGCAGCGCGCCGCGCTGGATCTGGATTCGCTGCTGGAAAGCATCGTGGAAGACGCCGCAGAGGGTGGTGCCGACGTGGTCTTCGAGGGCGGCACCGGTGCGGTGCTGATGTTGCGCCCGCTGGCCATGCACCGTCTGTTCTCCAACTTGGTGGATAACGCCGTGATGTATGCCCACCGCGTGCGCGTGCGGGTGGAGCGCAGCGGCGGCACGATCACGGCGATGGTGTCCGACGACGGCCCGGGCCTGGCTGAAGACCAGCTGGAGGCCGTGTTCGACCCGTTCGTGCGGGTGGAAACCTCGCGTTCGCGGGAAACCGGCGGTGCCGGGCTGGGCCTGACCATCGCGCGCGCCCTGGCCGAGAAGGATGGCGCGCGGCTGTGGCTGCGCAACCGTGCCGAGGGCGGTCTGGAGGCGGTGGTGCAGTGGCCGGCCAGTGCGCAGGTGGTGCCGCCTGGCCGGCCCGGCTGACCCCGCCGTCCGCATGCGATGACGCCGGGGCCAGGGTTTGGCCTATCATCTGCGCATCTCCCCAGTTTCTCCCCGATGAGTCAGCCCGTTCCTGACGGCACGCCGTTCCGCGTTGCCCGGTCGTTCCCGCTTGCTGCCATGCCCTGCAGCCGCTACCGGCCACTGCCGTCGAGCTGATGGGCAGGTCAGGGGACAACGGGTGCTGGGTGGAGCGCCGCGTTTCGAAGGCCAGGCAGGCACTGCAGCGCGGTCTGCTGTGGGTGTTGCTGGTGCTGGCGCTGCCGCTGGCCGCGCAGGAGGGCGCGCCGCCGCTGCGCGACTACGCCATCGACGTGTGGACCTCGCGCAATGGCCTGCCGCACAACTCGCTGCGCGATATCGCGCAGACTCCCGAGGGGCACCTGTGGTTTGCCACCTGGGAAGGCCTGGTCCGCTACAACGGCCTGGATTTCACCGTGTTCGACCGCAGCACCCGCCCGGGGCTGCGCGACAACGGCATCGGCGCACTGCTGGTCGATCGGCAGGGAGGGCTGTGGATCAGTGATTCGCGCGGTAACGTCAGCCATCGTGGCAACGACGGCCAGTGGCGGGTCTGGGAGCATCAGGCCGACACCCCGCAGGTGCTGATCCAGTCCATGCAGATGGACAGCCAGGGGCGCCTGTGGCTGCTGTACGAAGGCAAGGGCATCGGCTATCTCACGCCGGACAAGGGCATCGTCTACCAGGCGCCGGCGGCCGACCTGCCGATGGCGATGAGCTTCACCAAGCTGGTGGTCGATGCGCAGGACCGGGTCTGGGTTGGCACGCTTGACGGGCTGGTGCTGCGCGACAACGACGGCGTGCTCAAGCGCGCGCCCGCGGCGTGGGGCCTGGGGGCCGGCACCGGCCTGTCCTGGCCGTACCGGGCTCCTGATGGCGCGCTGTGGATCGTCGCTGGCGAGCGCCTGTACAGCGTGGAGGACGATCAGCTGGTGCTGGTGCACCGGCTGCCGGGACAGCTGCACATGACCTCGATGCTGCAGGACCGGCACGGCGACCTGTGGCTGGGAACCGAGAACCAGGGCCTGCTGCGGATCTCGGCGCATGGCCTGGAACGATTGCCGGCCGGCCTGAACCTGCCGGGCGGGCGCGTGGTCAGCCTGCGCGAGGATGCCGAAGGCAGCATCTGGGTGGGGGCCAACGGTGGCCTGTATCGCCTGCGCGAAACACTGTTCAGCAGCTACACCGAGCGCGATGGCCTCAGTGGCGACTATGTGCGCACGGTGCTGGAGGACCGCGACCGCCAGTTGTGGGTCGGTAGTGCCAGTGGTCTCGATCTGCAGACACCCGATGGCCGCTTCCGCGCGGTTCCGCTGCACAACCGCGGCGGCAAGGCGCCATCGGTATTGAGTCTGGCGCAGGGGCCGGACGGCGACCTGTGGGTGGGTACGTTCGGCGACGGCGTTTACCGGCTGGACCGCGATGGCAGTCTCCGCCACAACTATGCGGCAGCCGACGGCATGCCGGGTGGCAACATCCGCGCGATCAGTGTCGATCCGCAGGGCAGGGTCTGGGCGGGTACGCAGAAGGGCGTGGTACGCATCGACGGCGACCGGGTGCAGGTGTCGACTGCCCCGGGCATGCCCGGTGGCCTCATCACCGCACTCGAGCATGACCACCAGGGCAACCTGTGGATCGGCACCATCGAGGGCATCCGCGTGCTGCGTGGCGACCACGTGCAGTCGATCGACCTGGCACCGATGGGCGGGGGCCGCAGTGTGTTCGGATTCCACCAGCTTGGCGAAGCGATGTGGATCAGCAGCGACCGCGGCCTGTACCGTTGGCTCGACGGAAAGCTGGCGCGCGTCGGCCTGGAGCAGGGCATGCCGGTGGATGCGGTCTTCCAGCTGGTGCCGGATCGTCTTGGCAACGTGTGGATCAGCAGCAACCGCGGCGTGCTGCGCACCGACATGGCGACCCTCAATGCCGTGGCCGATGGCCGCGCACCACGAGTGGTGGTGGAGCGCTACAACGAGATCGACGGCATGGCCAACGCGCAGGCCAACGGCAGCTCCGGGCCATCGGCCATCCTGCGCCAGGACGGCACCTTCTGGGTGGTCACCGCCGGAGGCCTGAGCACCGTCGACCCGCAACGCCTGCAGCGCTTCCGCGAGCGCCCATCACCGCCGGCAGCGATCGAGAGCGTGCAGGTGGATGGCGCACCCGTGCATTGGGAAGGCCCGGATCGCAACTACATTCCCGGCGGCCGACGTCTGGCGGTGAGCTATGTGGGCCTGAGTTACCTGATGTCGGACCGGATCCGCTATCGCACGCGGCTGGATGGCCTGGACACCGGCTGGGTCGAGCGCGGCCCGCAGCGCAGCGTCGAGTTCGTCGGCCTGCCTCCGGGTGACTACACCCTGCACGTGTCGGCGGCGCATCCAGGCGGGGCCTGGGGCCAGCAGGAAGCCGTGTGGAGCTTCACGGTGGAGCCGTTCTGGTGGCAGCGCCGCAGCGTGCAGCTGCTGGGCGGGTTGTTGCTGCTGGCTGGGCTGGTGGTGCTGTACCGCCTGCTGCTGCAGCAGCTGAAGGCCAGCAACCTGCGCCTGGCACGGCGCGTGGACGAGGCAACCTTCGACCTGCAGGCCAAGACCGTGCACCTGCAGGCACTGAACCAGGAAAAGACCGAGCTGGCCGAGCGCCTTGCACGGCAGGCCGAGGCCTTTGAGCGGCAGGCGCGCGAGGATGCGCTGACCGGACTGGCCAATCGCCGTGCCTTCGATGAAACGCTGGCGCGCGACTTCGCCCGTTCACAGCGCAGCGGCCACCCGCTGTGCCTGGTGGTGCTGGACATCGACCACTTCAAGGACGTCAACGACCGCCACAGCCACAGCATCGGCGATGCGGTGCTGGTGCAGGTGGCCAGGCTGATCGCCGCGGCCTGCCGCGATTCGGACCTGCCCGCGCGGACCGGTGGCGAGGAGTTCGCGCTGCTGCTCAACGACACCCGCCTGGAAGAAGCCGCGCAGCTGTGCGCGCGCCTGCGCGGCCTGTTCCATGACCACCCCGACTGGGCCGGTGTAGCGGGCCTGCGCGTGACCTTCAGCGCAGGCCTTGTGGAACTGGATGCCGATGACCGCACCCCGGCGCTGCTGTACCAGCGCGCCGACCGCGCGCTGTACCGCGCCAAGAGCGACGGCCGCGATCGTACGAGTATTGGTTGATCGCATCCACGCATGGCGTGGATCTACTGGTGTTGTCGTACCAACCGGCGGTGCCGACCAACGGTCGGCACCCACCAGAGAAGTGCGGCTAAGCCCCCAGGGGCGGGTTCACGGCGTCCCCCGCGAACCCACCTTGTCCGGCCCGACCGCTGATTTGCTTCACGCCACGAGGGGCTCCGCCGCTGGCTGTCTTACCGCGGCCAGGCGTTGGCGATGGTGCAGAACAATCGTGCGGTCTGTTCGGTGTCATACACCGCACTGTGCGCTTCGTTCGCATCCCAGCCCAACCCGGCGGCCGTGGCTGCACGCGCCAGCACCGTCTGCCCGTAGGCGATGCCGGCCAGGGTGACGGTGTCGAACACGCTGAACGGATGGAACGGATTGCGCTTGTGGCCGGTCCGGGCCACGGCGGCGTTGACGAAGCCCAGGTCGAAATGGGCGTTGTGGCCGACCAGGATCGCGCGCTGGCAGCCGTACTTCTTCATCGCCGCGCGTACCGGGGTGAAGATGTGGTCCAGTGCGGCCTTCTCTTCCTTGGCCAGCCGGAACGGGTGGTCGAGGATGATGCCGGTCACTTCCAGCGACTTCGGGTCGATCTCCAGGCCCTCGGCCGGCACCACATGGGCACTGGCGGTCTGGCCGGGGTAGAGCAGGCCGTTCTCGTCCATCTCGATCGGCACCGCGGCGATTTCCAGCAGGGCGTTGCGCTGGCTGTCGAAGCCGCCGGTTTCCACGTCCACCACCACCGGCAGGAAGCCGCGGAAGCGTTGTGACATCGCGCGCTGCGCCTGGGGGATTGCGGAATCGGAGGCGGCGGCAGGTGCGGGAGTGGGGTCATTCATGCGTGAATTCTAGCAGAGCGACCCTGAGCGCCCGGCCAGCCCGTGGCGCACGGGTTCCCTGCGCAGGAGCGTGTCGACCAAGGTCGACACCCACCGGTGCACCGCGCGCCCACGATTCCGGTAGGTGCCAACCTGGGTTGGCACACAACGCGCCGACCAGGGTCGCCATCTACCGGACTGCGGGCCGTGCCGTCGTGCCCGATGGCTGCCACCGTGCCAACCACGCATCCACGCTCAGCCTGCCGGCGCCGCTGAAAATCAACGGCAGCAGCATCGCCATGAACAGCACCGGCAGCTTGAAGTTGCCGAAGCCCTGGTCAGTGATCGCATAGCCCATCGCGAGGTCACCCAGCGAGTCCCATTGCATCGGCCAGTGCACGGCGTAGGTGGCCACCACGGTCAATACCAGCAGGCTGGCGGCGGCGAAACGCGTACCGAAACCCAACAGCAGGCAGGCCGCGCCGACCAGTTCGAACCAGGTCGCCAGCTGCCAGTTCAGCGTGCTCGGCAGCTGATCGAACGGGAACGGAAAGGCATCCTGCAGGTCGGCGAACCAGTTCTGGCCGTGTAGTTTCTCGCGGCCGGATTCGAAGTATTCCCAGGCCAGCAGCAGGCGCAGGCCGAGCGGGGCCAACCAGGGGGCGAGACGGTCCAGCTGGCCACGCGCGGTGGCCAGGGTCGGAAGGTTCATCAGGGGGTCTCCGCGAATGAGGTGTGTCAGGGAGGGGCTGTGATCGGGCCGATCACGCCGGCCTGCAGGAACTGCCGCAGCAGCGCGGCGCCGGGTCCGGCCAGCGCGTCCTCGGCCAGGCCGTGCGCGGCGGCCAGACGCTGCAGGTAGGCCTGACCATCAAGGCCGGGCTGTTCGCCGATGCTGGACAGCAGGAACACCGCCAGAGGGCTGAGCGTGGCGAATCGCACCTCGCCGTCGGCATCGCGGCGGACCAGAAGGCCAGTCGGCTCGGCCGGCGGCTCGGTCGGTGCGTCCTCGGCACCGAGCCGGTGCACCGGCCACTGGTACAGCAGCGGCCATGCCAACGGCGAGCGCTGCAGCGGCACCCGCAGCGGGTCGGTGTCGTCCTGCGCCGGCAGCGGTTCGGCATCCAGCTGGTACAGCGCGGTTTCCACCCACTCGTAGTGGGCCAGTTCGGCCAACGCCGGATGCGGCAGCAGTGGCTGCGCCTGCAGCCACTGCACGAATTCGGCGGCCAGTTCGGTGAACAGCGGTGTCTGGCAGCGATGGGTCGCGAAGTACTGGCGCACCAGTCCGCTCCAGGCCGGTTCGCCGAGCAGGCGCACGCAGACCGGGAAGCCGTTGCTCAACAGGCCGAGCAGGTTGTTGAACAGGAGTCGTTGGTATACCGCGACCCGGCGTGATTCCAGCCCGGTCGGCGGCGGCACGCCCTGTGGATCACGCAGATGGGCAGTGAATGCGTGCTGCTGCGCGCGCAGCGTGTCGGGAGCATCAGCCATGTGCGCTCCCGGCGTGCGTCGCCTGCAGGCGGCGGATGGTCTGCAGCTCGCCCTGCAGTTCGGCGTAGGGCGGGAAGTTGAAATCGCGCTCAAGCAGGGTGGGGCGTGCGCCGATGCGCGCATAGGTGCGTGCCAGCAGCGCCCAGACCGGGTCGATCACCGCACTGCCATGGGTATCGATCTTCAGGTCCGGTGCCTCGTCCAGGTGCCCGGCCACGTGCAGGCAGACGATGCGTTCTGCGGGCAGCCCGGCAATGAAGGTGTCGGCGTCGTAGCCGTGGTTGCAGGCGTTGACGTAGACGTTGTTGACGTCCAGCAGCAGGTCGCAGTCGGCCTCGGCGAGCACGGCGTTGGTGAAGGCCAGCTCGTCCATCGCCGGCTCCGGCGCCAGGTAGTAGGACACGTTCTCCACTGCGATGCGGCGACCCAGCAGGTCCTGCACACGGGCGATGCGTGCGGCGGTATGGCGCACCGCTTCGTCGGTAAATGGAATCGGCAGCAGGTCGTACAGGTGGCCGTCGTCGCTGCAGTAGCTCAGGTGCTCGCTGTACAGCGGCACGCGGTGCTTTTCCAGGAACTGGCCGACCTGTTCCAGCAGCCGGGTATCCAGCGGCGCACTGCCGCCCAGCGACAGGGACAGGCCGTGGCAGCTCAGCGGATGGCGCTGTGCCAGCTCGGCCAGTGCATCCCCGGCAGGACCACCGACATGGATCCAGTTCTCCGGCGCGCATTCGAGGAAATCGAAGTCGCCCGCCGGTGCATCACGCAGCTCCTGCAGCAGCGCCCGGCGCAGCCCCAACCCGGCGGCCGCCGCACGAAGCGGCGACCGCGGGCTGACGACGCTGGCGCGGACGTCAGTGCTTGCCACCGCACTTGCCTTCGCCACACTTGCCTTCGGCCGCCTTCTTGTCGCCGGACGTGGCCTTGGCGCCTGCCGCAGCGCCGGCAGCCTTGCCCTTGTCGGCGCCGCACTTGCCTTCGGCGGTCTTGCCGTCGGCGCCACACTTGCCTTCGGCATGCTTGGTCGCGTCAGCGGCCATCTTGGTGTCTGCGGCCTTGGCGTCGGTACTGGCCTTGGCTGCCTGCCCGGCAACCAGGTAGCCCTGGGCGAGGTCGCTCATGCTCAGGGCCGAGGCACTGGCGGTCATGCCCAGGCCGGCGGCCAGGGCGGTAGCAGTCAGCAGGGACAGGGTCTTGTTGGAACTGCTCATCGGTCGTGCTCCTGGGTGGTGTGGGCGGGTGCCCGGATGGCCGGCAGGGATGCCGGTGGAAACGATGGTGCAGCGATCCTACTCAACGAATCCTCGCCAAGAACTCAAATTTTCGTGAGGTTTGTTACAGAAGCATCCGGAAGGTTCGCACCGGGCACGCCCGGCGCCCACAACGCGGGTGGAACGCCCAGAAACAGGAAGGCCGCTGTCACCAGGACAGCGGCCACCTTGGAGTCGACTCCGGTGTTGCAGTGCAGCGTCAGGGCTGGCCGGTGCTGGAGGTCTCGTCGCGCTTCTCGCGCGGCGGCAGCGGCTGCTCGCCGTGCACCAGGAACCACACGTTCTCGGCGATGTTGGTGGCGTGGTCACCCACGCGCTCCAGGTTCTTGGCCATGAACAGCAGGTGGGTGCACGGGGTGATGTTGCGCGGGTCTTCCATCATGTAGGTCAGCAGCTCGCGGAACAGCGCGGTGTACTGCGCGTCCAGGCGGGCATCGTCCTCGCGCAGTTCCAGCGCGGCATCGGCGTCGTTGTCGCGGTAGGCGGCAATGGCACGGCGCACCTGCTGCGCAGCCAGGCGGCCCAGCGCACGCAGGCCCTGGATCTGCGGCAGCGGCGGCACCTTGCCCAGCGCGATCGAACGCTTGGCGACGTTGGCCGCGTAGTCGCCGATACGCTCGATGTCGGCCGGGATGCGCAGGCCCGCCAGGATCTCGCGCAGGTCGCGCGCCATCGGGCCGCGCAGGGCCAGGCGCATCACGTCATGGCTGATCTGCTGCTCCAGCGCATCAATGGCTTCGTCGTTGGCGATGATGCGATGGGCGGCGTTCTCGTCGCGCTTCTCGATCACGTCCATCGACGCTTCGAGCTGGGCGACGGCCATCTCGCCCATGCGCACGATTTCGGCCACCAGGCGTTGCTGCTCTTCGTCGTAGCTCTTGACGATGTGGTCGTTGGGAAGGTTCATGGTCTGCAATCCGGGTAGAGCCAGGCCGTGCCTGGCTGGGACATGTGGCGAAGGATCAGCGTCGATCAGCCGAAGCGACCGGTGATGTAGTCCTCGGTCTGCCGCTGCGACGGCTGCGAGAAGATCACTTCGGTGCGGTCGTGCTCGATCAGGTCGCCCAGGTACATGAAGGCGGTGTAGTCGGAAACGCGCGCGGCCTGCTGCATGTTGTGGGTGACGATGACGATGGTGTACTCGTGCTTGAGCTCTTCCACCAGCTGCTCGATGCGGCTGGTCGAGATCGGATCCAGCGCCGAGGTCGGCTCGTCCAGCAGCAGCACCGACGGGCGCAGCGCCACGGCACGGGCGATGCACAGGCGCTGCTGCTGGCCACCGGACAGGCCCAGCGCGCTCTGCCCCAGCTTGTCCTTCACTTCGTCCCACAGTGCGCCCTGGCGCAGTGCCTGCTCGACGCGGTCGGCCATGTCGGCCTTGCTCAGTTTCTCGTGGTGGCGGATGCCGTAGGCCACGTTCTCGAAGATGGTCATCGGGAACGGCACCGGCTTCTGGAACACCATGCCGACCTTGCTGCGCAGGCGGTTCATCGGGTACTTCGGCGACAGGATGTTCTCGCCGTCCAGCAGCACTTCACCGCGCGCTTCCAGCTTCGGGTACAGCGCGTAGATGCGGTTGAAGATGCGCAGCAGGGTCGACTTGCCGCAACCGGAGGGACCGATCAGCGCGGTCACGCGCTTTTCCGGAATCTCCAGGTTGATGCCCTTCAGGGCGTGGAACTTGTCGTAGTAGAAGTCCAGTCCACGCGCAGCCAGCTTCACCGGCGACGGCGTGTGCAGGCTCTCGTGCGAGGACGGCACGGCGATGCGCTGCATCGGCACGGCGTTGGAAAGGTCGTTCATGGCGTTGTCCACGGAAAGGTCAGTCATGGGAGATACGGTTGCGCAGCAGGATGCCGCGGGCGGCAAGGCTGACCAGCAACACGAAGACAGTCAGCACCAGGGCACCGGCCCAGGCCAGCACCTGCCAGGATTCATACGGGCTGCCGGCGAACTGGTTCATCACCACCGGCACCGAGGCCATCGGCTGGAAGATGTTGTTGTTCCAGTACTGGTTGCCGAAAGCGGTGAACAGCAGCGGAGCGGTCTCGCCGGAGATGCGGGCCAGCGCCAGCAGGATGCCGGTGATGATGCCGGCCGAGGCACTGCGGTACAGCACCTGCACGATCACCTTCCACTGCGGGATGCCCAGCGACAGGGCCGCTTCGCGCATCTGCGATGGCACCAGCCGCAGCATCTCGTCGGTGGTGCGCACCACCACCGGCAGCACGATGAAGGCCAGCGACAGGGCACCGGCGAACGCCGAGAAGTTGCCGCCGGTCTGCATCACGTACAGGGTGTAGACGAACAGGCCCAGCACGATCGACGGTGCCGACAGCAGGATGTCATTGACGAAGCGGACCACGGTGCCGGCCTTGCGGGCATTGCCGTACTCGGCCAGCCAGGTACCGGCCAGCACGCCCAGCGGCGTGCCGATGCCGATCGCCAGCGCACACATCACGGCACTGCCGAAGAAGGCGTTGGCGAGGCCACCGTCCTGCATCGGCGGCGGCGTCATCTTGGTGAACAGGTCCCAGTTGATGCCGGCCAGGCCTTTCGAGGCCAGGGTGAACAGGATCCAGCCCAGGAAGAACAGGCCGAACAGCGCGGTGGCGCAGGAGGCGGTGATCGCAACGACGTTGCCGATGCGGCGGCGCAGGTACAACGAATCAGCGGTGGTGGACATCAGTTGCCCTCCTTGCGGGACAGGCGCATCAGCATCAGGCGGGCGATGGCCAGCACCACGAAGGTGACGATGAAGAGGACGAAGCCGAGCAGCAGCAGGGCCGAACGGTAGGTTTCAGTGGCTTCGCCGAAATCGTTGGCGATCAGCGCGGCGATGGTGGTGCCCGGCTCCAGCAGCGACGGCGACAGGCGCACGCTGTTGCCGATCACGAAGGCCACCGCCATCGTCTCGCCCAGGGCGCGGCCGAGGCCGAGGAAGATGCCGCCGATCACTGCCGAGCGGGTGTAGGGCAGGACGATGTCCCAGCTCACTTCCCACTTGGTGGAGCCCAGCGCGTACGCCGACTCCTTCAGGCGGGTGGGCACGGTCAGGAACACTTCGCGCATCACCGAGGAGATGAACGGAATGACCATGATGGCCAGCACGAAACCGGCGGTGAGCATGCCGATGCCCAGCGGCGGGCCCTGGAACATCGGGCCGATGATCGGCCATTCGCCCAGGGTCTCGTTGAGGAACGGGGTGACGTACTCGGTCATCACCGGCACCAGCACGAACAGGCCCCACATGCCGTAGATGATCGAGGGAATGCCGGCCAGCAGTTCGATGGCGGTACCGACCGGGCCACGCAGCCAGCGCGGCGCGACTTCGGTGAGGAAGAAGGCGATGCCGAAGCTGACCGGCACGGCGATGACCATCGCGATGAGCGCGGTGACCAGGGTGCCGTAGATCGGAGCGAGGGCGCCGAACTTGTTTTCGACCGGATTCCAGTCGGCGGAGAAGAAGAAGCTCAGGCCCTGCATCTGCAGGGCATGGCGGCCGCCCCACAGCATCGACAGCGCGGCGCAGGCCAGGGCGATCAGGACGAAGATGACGGTGCCGACCAGCACCCATCGGAACAGTTTGTCGTTGCGGGCATCACGCGCATCACGCGTGGACGGGGCGGCTACAGGCTGGGCGATGGCATTCATGGGGACGGCAGGGCCAGGAAGGGGCGGGGCGGCACGGCGTGGAAGAAGCGGTGCCCGCGTGGGGCGGGCACCGTCGTGTCCATCACTTCAGGTCGGTCGCCCAGTAGGCCTCGATCTGCTTGACCAGTTCGGCCGGCAGCGGCACGTAGTGCAGCTCGTTGGCCTGCGCCTGGCCGTTTTCGAAGGCCCACTTGAAGAAGGCCAGGGTGTCCTGGTTGCGCTTGGCGTCCTTCGGCTTCTTCTGCATCAGCATGAAGTTGGTGGCGGTGATCGGCCACGCCTGCTCGCCCGGAGCGTTGGTGATGACCAGGTTGAAGTCCTTGGCGCTGGCCCAGTCGGCGCTGGCGGCCGCGGCGGCGAAGGTTTCCGCGCTCGGCTCGACCCAGTTGCCGGCCGCGTTCTGCATGGCGGTGTACGGCATGCCGTTCTGCAGCGCGTAAGCCAGTTCGACGTAGCCGATCGAGCCCTTGATCTGCTTCACGTAGGAAGCGACGCCTTCATTGCCCTTGCCACCGACGCCGTCCGGCCACTGCACCGAGGTGCCTTCGCCGACCTTGCTCTTCCACTCCGGGCTGACCTTGGACAGGTAGTTGGAGAAGTTGAAGGTGGTGCCCGAACCGTCCGAACGGTGGACCAGGGTGATCTTGCCGTCCGGCAGCTTCACGCCCGGGTTGGCGGCGACGATGGCCGGGTCGTTCCAGGTCTTGATCTTGCCCAGGAAGATGTCGGCCAGCAGGGCGCCGCTCAGGCGCAGCTTGCCGGCTTCCAGGCCTTCGATGTTGACTACCGGCACCACGCCGCCGATGGCGGACGGGAACTGCGCCAGGCCGGCCTGGGCCAGCTCTTCGCTGTTCAGCGGCTTGTCGGAGGAACCGAAGTCGACGGTGCCGGCCTTGATCTGGGCAATACCGCCGCCGGAGCCGATCGACTGGTAGTTGATCTTGGCGCCGGTGCTGGTGTTGTAGTCAGCCGACCACTTGGAGACCAGCGGGAAGATGAAGGACGCGCCCGCGCCGGACACTTCGGCGGTCACCTTGGCACCGGCAGCGGCCGGGGCGGCGGCGCCGTCGGCAGCCGGCTGCTGCGCGGCCTGCTTGTCGCCACCGCAGGCCGACAGGCCCAGGGCGATGGCCAGGGAAAGGGCGGCGAGGCCGGCCGAGTGCAGTTTCATGGTCACTCCATAGCGGGGAAGAGCCGACGTGGTCGGCGGATGCGGCTATGAAATGATGTTTTTGTTACAGCCGTATTACGACCATGACAGGGGTGTCCTGGATCACGTTCTGACAAGGGTTTCACAGGATTGGCGCCGATCCGGCAGGTGCCCGGAAACCCCCGATCTGCGCACCGATATGACGGTCGGTTGGCCCTTGTAGAGTTGAGCCATGCTCGACTGCTCCCTGTTCTCGGTAGGTGCGGACCGTTGGTCCGCACGCTCCAGCACCCAGCCGAGCGTGGGCTCGTCTCTACAAACGCTCCTGCCTTCCATGACCCCACCGACTCCCCCATGGATCAGCGAAGGCGCAGCGCTCTTCACGACCCATCCCCCAAAAACAAGAAGAGCGCGAGATCTCGAGGATCTCGCGCCCGGGTGGGAGCGGCGGGGGAGAGAGGACCCGCCGCCCCCGTTCCTGCGGGGGAACGCGCTTACTTCAGGTTCTGCGACCAGTAGGTCTCGATCTGGCGGACCAAGCTGTCCGGCAGCGGCACGTAGTCCAGCTGGCGGGCCTGGGCGTCGCCATTCTTGTAGACCCAGCGGAAGAACTCCTGGGTCGCCTTGCCATTGGCAGCATTCTTCGGCGTCTTCTGCACCAGGATGAAGTTGGTGGCGGTGATCGGCCAGGACTCGGCGCCCGGCGCGTTGGTCATCACCAGGTAGAAGTCGCGGGCGTTGGCCCAGTCGGCGCTGGCGGCAGCGGCTGCGAACGAGGTGTCGCTCGGCTGCACGAACTTGCCGGCGGCATTCTTCATCGCGGTGTAGGAGAGCTTGTTCTGCAGCGCGTAGGACAGTTCGACATAGCCGATGCCGCCCTTGATCTGCTTCACATAGGCGGCAACACCTTCGTTGCCCTTGCCGCCGATGCCGGCGGGCCACTGCACCGAGGTGCCTTCACCGACCGAGCTCTTCCACTCCGGGCTGACCTTGGACAGGTAATTGACGAAGTTGAAGGTGGTGCCCGAGCCGTCCGAACGATGCACGACGGTGACCTTGGCGTTGGGCAGGGTCACGCCCGGGTTCAGCGCGGCGATGGCCGGGTCGTTCCAGGTCTTGATCTTGCCCAGGAAGATGTTGGCCAGCACCGCGCCGTCCAGCTTCAGCGCGCCCGGCGCGATGCCGGCCACGTTGACCACCGGCACCACGCCGCCGATCACCGACGGGAACTGCGCCAGGCCCGCAGCAGCCAGGTCTTCCGGCTTCAGCGGCGCGTCGGAGGAGCCGAAATCAACGGTCTTGGCCTTGATCTGGGCAATGCCGCCGCCGGAACCGATGGACTGGTAGTTGACCTTGTTGCCGGTTGCGGTGCTGTAGTCGGCCGACCACTTGGACATGACCGGGTAGATGAACGATGCGCCCGCGCCGGTGATATCGGCGGCGTTGGCGGCGAACACGGACGATGCGGCCAGGATGGCGACAGCGGCGCGCGACTTGAAGGCGTGGATCACGGGGAGACTCCTGGGGTGGTGGTCGAAGGGCGGTTGCCCGACGTTTCGGTGCACATTCCATAACGGTTGCGTGACACCCCCGCGTCTGTCATATGACGCGGGCGTGACACGCGTCATGAGCGATGTCACGTCCGCTGCGCCGGCAGGGCAGCGCGGCTACCGATGCAACGACGAAGGCACGGCCGGGGCCGTGCCTTCGCGGGTCAACGCAGGGGGCTGGACTTACCAGAAGAACTGCGCGCGGGCTTCCAGGATGTTGGGATCATCGTTGACGAAACCGCGCGCCGTGGAGCTGTACTTCTTGCTGTCGACCATCACGTAGTTGAGCATCAGCTTGAAGTTGGAACGCAGGTACCAGTTGGCGCCAACGGTCCAGATGTCCATCTTGCCACCCAGCACGCCATCGACGATCGGCGGGCGACCGGCAACCGGGTTGGCGGCGAGGTTGCCGTCATTGAGGTCCATGTGGTCGTAGCGCACGCCCAGCTGCCACTGGCCGCCGGCCGGGTTGTTCGGCAGGCCGGTGCCCGGGGTCCCGCCCTTGTAGCTCCAGGTCTCGCCGGTGACGTTCCACACGCCGCTGATGTAATAGCCGTCGCTGGTGTAGTTGTCGTGGTCGTAGCGCTTGGCCTTGCTGGTGTAGTACTCCGCCTGGGCCTTGAACGGGCCCTGGAAGTACATCGCTTCGGCACCGATGGTGCTGACGCGGTCGGTGTCGGTCAGGTTGCCGCTGTCGACCAGGCGGGCCGTGGCGAGGTCGGCATTCGGACGTGCACGCACGCGCAGGGTGTCGGCGTCGGTGTCGTAGTTGACGTAGCTCAGTCCGAAGTGCAGGACCTGGCCCTTTTCATTGATCGGGGCCCAGGTGCCACGCGCGCCGTAGCCGCTGCCGTGGGCCAGGTTGCGGGTCAGCTCGCGGCCGAAGGCGCTGGCAGTCACCGACCAGTTGTCCTGGCCGTAGCTGTACGCGCCGCCCAGGCGGCGGGCGATGGCATAGGTGTTGGTGACCGCTGCCTTGGAAATGAAATCGTTGTTCTTGGTGCTGGACAGTTCTTCCAGGCTGTTGGGCTGCTTGAACTGGCCCAGCTGCAGGAAGTGGTTGGCGTTGCCCAGCAGCTTGTACTTCACGTTGGTGTCGAGGAACTTGTCGGCCTTGGCGTCATAGCCGACCACCCACTCCACGTTGCCCGGGCCCTTGCCCTTCAGCACCAGCTCGGCGCGACGCAGTTCGAATTCGCTGTTCTTGCCGTTGCCGGCGTCGCCACCGTTGAGGTCGACCACATCGTTGTGGAACCAGTTGCCGTCGGCCTGGACCAGGCCTTCGAAGGTGATTTCCGAACCGCCGATCACGTCGATGGCGACTTCGGCGTGTGCAGCCGGCACATACAGCGCAGCAGCCACGGCCACCGTCAGGAGTTGGTGATGCAGTTTCATGGAGAGGAGCCTTGCAGGCAGGTGGGAAGATGCGCGCAGGCTAGAAGGTAAAGATTGCGTAAATGTGACAGTTCACGCGCGGCAGACATCCACCGCAGGCCCCGTCACGGCAGGGCCTGCCATTGAAACCGCTTGCGTATGACGCCCGGATTGCGCCTTGGTTGCAGTCGATCCACGCCCTGCATGGATGCGGCCGTCACTCGGCCGGGGTCTTGTCCTTGAACCGGCACAGATCGGCGATCACGCATCCCGGGCAATCCGGCTTGCGCGCCTTGCACACATAACGTCCGTGCAGGATCAGCCAGTGATGCGCGTCGAGCAGGAATTCGGCGGGGATCACCGTCACCAGCTTGTCTTCCACTTCGCGCACATTCTTTCCCGGGGCCAGGCCGGTACGGTTGGAGACGCGGAAGATATGCGTGTCCACCGCCATCACCGGCTCGCCGAACGCGGTGTTGAGCACCACGTTTGCGGTCTTGCGGCCCACGCCCGGGAGTGCTTCCAGCGCATCGCGATCGCGCGGCACTTCACCGCCATGCTTTTCCAGCAGGATCGCGCAGGTGGCAATCACGTTTTTCGCCTTGGCGTTGAACAGGCCGATGGTGGCGATGTACTGCTTCAGTCCTTCTTCGCCAAGCGCGAGAATCTTCGCCGGCGTGTTGGCCACCGGGAACAGGCGGCGCGTGGCCTTGTTGACGCCGACGTCGGTGGCCTGCGCCGACAGCGCCACCGCCACCAGCAGCTCGAACGGCGAGCTGTACTCCAGTTCGGTCTTCGGGTGTGGATTGAGTTCGCGCAGGCGGGTGAACATCTCCACCACGTCGGCGCGCGGCATCGTGCCGCCACGCCGCGCCGGGGCGCGTGCGGTCTTCTTTGTGGTGGCCATTACTGCTCCTTGCCGCTGGCGCGGGCCTTGGCCCGGGCGAGGATGGCGGCCGCTGCGGCGGGCAGGGCGGGCTTCACGTCCGGCGCCGGGGCGGGCGTGCGCCGCGCGTCGCGTTCGGCTTCGCGGCGGGCCAGTCGCACCGCACGCGCGCGGTAGCGTTCGCGTGCCGCCCAGGCGGCCTGAAGCTGCTGCTGGGCCTGCTGCAACCGCTGCGGGAGTTCCGGGTGGCCGGGCAGCAACTGCGCGTCGTCGGCGCGGGCGACATAGTCCATCAGCCCGGCCTGCAGGGCGCCATCGAGATCGTCTGCCTGGACCCGGGCAAACAGCTGCGCGGGGTTGGGTCGGGATGCCATGGCGTCAGCGGTTCTGGAAGGCCGGCGGGCGGCGCTGCAGGAAGGCGCTGGTTCCCTCGCGCATGTCCTCGGTGGCGAACAGCAGGCCGAACTGTGCGCTTTCGTATTCCAACCCGGCTTCCAGGCTGCATTCGCCGCCCACGTGCACCGCATCGAGCAGGCCGCGCAGGGCCAGCGGCGCCGAGCGTGCCAGCTGCCGGGCGATGTCCTGCACGCGGTTGTCCAGCGCGTCGGCCGGTACCACCTCGTTGACGATCCCCAGTTCCAGCGCACGTGCGGCATTGATCGGTGCACCCAGCAGGCATAGCTCCAGGGTGGCGGCGCGGCCGCACAGGCGCAGCAGGCGCTGGCTGCCGCCGAAGCCGGGAATCAGCCCGAGATTGATTTCCGGTTGGCCGACTTTGGCGGTATCGGCGGCAATGCGCAGGTGGCAGGCCATGGCCAGTTCCAGGCCGCCGCCCAGGGCAAAACCGTTGACGCGGGCGATGACCGGTTTGGGCATGCGCTCGATCTGGCGCATCAGGGCCTGGCCCAGCAGCGAGAAATCACGTCCCTGAACCGCGCTGAGTGTGTTCATCTCGGCGATGTCAGCGCCAGCCACGAACGCCTTCGGGCCGGCACCGGTCAGCACCACCACGCGGATCTCCGGGTCTGCTGCGGCGGCGCTGAAGGCCTCGGCCAGGGCCTGCAGGGTCGCGGCGTTCAGGGCGTTGAGCTTGTCCGGGCGCTGGACGGTCACGGTGCGGATGGCGCCGTCGTCGGTGACAGCGATCAGGGCATCGGCCACGGGGAAACTCCTGGAACGTTAAAAAAAAGTGATATTGAACTCCGCGAACGCAGACGGGTCATAGCCTGCATCGTGAGTAGCGGTTACACGTTGCGCCCGTTATCCTAACCCGTCGCCTCAGGGCGGCGCAGAACGTCCCTGAGTTACCACCCCTGGAGAACTGTTTGATGAAGTTGCGTTCTATCGCGGTCGCCGTCGCGGCCCTGGCCCTGACGGGCAATGCCTTCGCCCAGGACGTCTCGTCCGAGAAGGGCAAGCTGAGCTACTACTTCGGTTACGACTACGGCAACAACCTGGCGGAGCTGACCGGTCGTGGTGAGCAGCTGGACATCAACTCGGTGGTGAAGGGCCTGCAGGATGCCTACGCCAAGAAGCAGCCGGCGATCACCGCCGAGCAGCTGAAGCCGGCCGTTGAAGCGTTCCAGAAGCGCGAGCAGGGCCGTGCCCAGGCTGCCAAGGCCGAGTACGAGAAGGCTGCTGCCGAAAACAAGACCAAGAGCGATCAGTTCATCGCGGCGAACAAGGCCAAGGCCGGCGTGCAGTCGCTGCCGAGCGGCGTCCAGTACCGCGTGATCGAAGCCGGCAAGGGTGCCAAGCCGACCCAGGCCAGCACCGTGCAGCTGGAAGTGGCCGGTCCGTTCCCGTACGGCCAGCGCCCGACCGAAGCCCGCCCGGCCCAGCAGATCCCGTCGATCAAGGTCAGCGAAGTCGAAATGAAGGCCATGCGCGAGACCCTGCTGCAGATGCCGGCCGGCTCGAAGTGGGAAGTCACCCTGCCGCCGGACCAGGCCTACGGTGCGGACCCGCGCACCCCGTTCCCGCCGAACGTGGCTGTGCAGTTCGAGATCAAGCTGGTCAGCGTCAAGTAAATCGAAGCAGTAAACCAAACGCGCCGGTGATTCCACCGGCGCGTTTTTGTTTGCGCAGTGCCTGACGGTACAGTCGACTGTCAGTCGACTGCTCTTGGGTCACATCGGGGAAACGCCCGCGCTGCGCGCGCTAGTCGACTGACAGTCGACTCTACCGTCCGACCGGCCCACCCGCGCAAATTCAGCCCGTTCGCGCTACTGTTGCCGGGTGCAAACAATGGAAGAAACGGCGCGTGTTGTCGCAAGTCCCTGCATCGGAGTGTGCACGCTGGATCCGCACCGGCAGTGCACCGGCTGCGGGCGTCATATCGATGAAATCGCACGGTGGTCGTCGATGAGCAACGACGAACGCAGTCGCATCCTGCATCGCGTGCAGCCGTTGCGGGCGCAACTCCAGCAATCACTGCGCGGCTCGCTGGCCGACCACGAACGTTTGATGCGCGCGCTGCATCCGTTGGCCGATCCGCCGGCCGGCGATGGCTGGAACCGCAGCGAACTGATCGATCTGCTGCCGCCCGGGCCTCCGGTGGAAGCGGCCGTGCTCGCGGGAATCGTGCCGCGCGCCAGTGGCGCGCAGGTGATCCTCACCCGTCGCACCGAAACCCTGCGCACGCACGGTGGCCAGGTCGGATTCCCCGGCGGCCGCACCGAGCCCGACGACCGCGACGCACTGGCGGCAGCATTGCGTGAGAGCCAGGAAGAAATCGCCTTGGCTCCGGGCCAGGTGCAGGCGCTGGGCTATCTCGATCCCTTCGTGACGATCACCGGCTATCGGGTCACCCCGGTGGTGGCGGTGGTCGATCCGGACTTCGTGCCGGTGCCGCAGCCCAGCGAAGTGGCCGAGGTGTTCGAGGTGCCGCTGGACTACCTGATGGCGGCGGACAACCTGCGCCAGGTCGAAATCAACCATCGCGGCCGCATCCGTCACGTCCTTGAGTACAGCTGGCCCGGCCAGCGCATCTGGGGCGCCACCGCGGCCATTCTCTACAACCTGCGTCGCCGCCTGGAGCAAGTGCAATGAACCCGAACGATCCGCCGTGGACCACCCTGGTCGATGTCGCCACCCTGGCCGCTGCGTTGGGCGAGGGCGTGCGCGTGGTCGACGCACGCGCCACCGCCAGCACCGCGGTGCGGGTGGTTGATGCGCGTTCCTCGCTGGCCGATCCGCAGGCAGGTAGCGGCCAGTACCTGGCAGGTCATATCCCGGGTGCGGTGTATGCCGATCTGAATCGTGACCTGTCCGATCTGTCGCGCGTCGGCCATGGTCGCCATCCGCTGCCGGACAGCGATGCCTTCGCCGCGAAGCTCGGCCAGTGGGGCATCGGTCCTGACACGCAGGTGGTGGTCTACGACGGCAGCGACGGCAGCATGGCCGCCTCGCGCCTGTGGTGGCTGCTGCGCCTGATCGGGCACAGCAAGGTGGCCGTGCTCGATGGTGGTATCGCCGCGTGGCAGGCCGCACGGCAACCTTTGGCGACGGGGCCGGATGAGGTGACCGCGCTGCCGGCTTACCCGGGCCGTTTCGACACCACCCAGATCGCCAATGCCGAGGAGATCAGCGCACGCCTGAAGCACGCGCCGGGCTGGCTGGTCGACGCACGCGCGGGCGAACGCTTCCGCGGCGAAGTCGAGCCGCTGGACCCGGTCGCCGGCCACGTACCCGGCGCGGTCAACCGTCCGTTTGCGTTGAACGTCGCCGACGGCCGGCTGCGCGATGCACAGGAACTGCGCGTCGAGCTGCAGGGTGTGATCGGCAACCGTGATCCGCAGCAGGTGGTGCTGATGTGCGGCTCCGGCGTGACCGCCTGCCACCTGCTGCTGGCGATGGAAAGCGCAGGCCTGAGCGGCGCACGCATCTACGCCGACTCCTGGAGCGGTTGGGTGAGCGACAGCAGCCGCCCGGTGGCGACCGGCGCCTGAGCGATCCGAGCAAAAAGCAGTCGAGCATGGCTCGACGCGACAAAGGCACCCTCCGATCGATTCGACCCCGTGCCGACCAACGGTCGGCACCCACCAACAGCGGCAGAAATCTGTCGAAGGCGGGGTGGGTCCGGTTGCGGGGGTGTCCGCGGCATGGATGCCGCGGCCAAGCCCCCATGGACGGGTTTACGGCGTCCCCCGCAACCGGCCCCACCCCGCCATCCCTCGGAATGCGAGCTCTTGACGTTGACGTTGCTTCTGCGGGGCAGGGCGCAGCCCTGCCGCTTACCCAACCGGCTGCAGTGGCACCTTCGCCAGCACCCGCGCCCACGGGAACAACGGCCCCGGATCACGCTTGCGCGCCACCATCAGCGTCGGGTCATCGCTGGCCGGCACCTGCTCCCGATCCAGCTGGTCATGCCCGGCAATTCGCTGCAGCGACGGATAGCGTGCCACCAGCGCCTGCAGCAGCTGCTCCAGCGCCTGCAACTGTGCTTCGGTGTACGGCTCGTCCATCGCCTGGTGGCGGCTGTCGAACCAGTGCGGGTAGCGCCCGGTATTGACCAGCTCGATGCCCAGCGTATGCGCGTTCATGCCGCGCACGTGGTGGGCCACCCGTTCCGGTGCCACGTACTGCACCACGCTGCCATCGCGGTCGATGTAGAAATGCCCGCTGTTGCCGGCACCACTGTCGTACAGCACACGCTCGCCGTACTCGCGGGCCATCGCCAGGTCGGGCAGCTCGGTGCAGTGGATCACCACCATCTCCAGCGTGGCCGGGTCGCGCAGTGGCAGGCGGTCTTCGTAGGGCAGGGGCTGCAGCTGCAGGCCGGGCAGGAGCGGGTTGGGCATCCGGCGATGCTAGCATTGCGGCATGAACCTGCCTTCCCTTTCCTTGTCGGCCCGTTCGTGCGGAGCGCACGCATGAGCCGCGGCCACTGCATCCTGTCCCACGGCTTCGAGAGCGGCCCGGAGGCGACCAAGGTCACCGCGCTGGCCGAGGTGGCACAGCGCCTGGGCTGGACCCACGAGCGCCCCGACTACACCGACCTGGACGCGATGAGCGAGGTCAGCCGGGTGGGCGACGTGCCGACCCGCCTGCGCCGCCTGGTCGAGCGCGCCGCCATCGCTGCCCGGCAGGGGCCGGTGGTGCTGGCCGGCTCCAGCCTGGGCGCCTACATCTCCGCCATCGCCTCGTTGCAGGTGCCGGTGGCCGGCCTGTTCCTGATGGTGCCGCCCACCACCATGGGCCCAATGCCGGCGCTGGATGCCGCCGCCGTGCCGACCACCGTGGTGCAGGCCTGGCATGACGATGTGGTCCCGGCCGCCGGGGTCATCGCCTGGGCGCAGGCGCGTTCGGCGCAGCTGCTGCTGGTCGACGACGGCCACCGCCTGGAACGCCACGTGGAGGCCTCCGCGCAGGCCTTCGAGCGCCTGTTGCGGCAACTGTGAAGCCCGGGCGCACGGCGCGCCCGCCCGCATTGACTACAATGGCAGCCCCGCCGCCCCTGGCGCGGGCCTGCCGGCCGTGCCTACGGCCCTCCTTTCCGACCGGCCCGGCCCCTGTGCCGCGCCCGACCACCTGCGAACCGATCCCGTGAAATTCTTCGTCTCCTGCGCCAAGGGCCTGGAATACCTGCTTGCCGATGAACTGTCGGCCCTGGGCCTTGGCAAGGCCACTGCCACCATTGCCGGCGTCAACGCCGAGGGCGAACTGGAGCAGGCGCTGCGGATCGTGATGTGGTCGCGCCTGGCCAGCCGCGTGCTGTGGCCGATCAACGAGTTCGAGTGCCCGGACGAGCAGGCCCTGTATGACGGCGTGCGTGCGCTGCCGTGGCACGAGCACATCAAGCCGGAGATGACCCTGGCGGTGGACGCACACGTGTCCGGCGACAAGATCACCCATGCCCGCTTCGCCGCGCAGCGGATCAAGGACGCCATCGTCGATCGCATGCGCGATGAAGGCCTGGAGCGTCCCTCGGTCAACACCGACCTGCCTGATGTGCGCGTCAACCTGTCGCTGCGCAAGGGCCGCGCCTCGCTGTCGATCGACCTCGGCGGTGGCCCGCTGCACCGCCGTGGCTGGCGCGGTGCTGCCCACGAGGCACCGCTGAAGGAGAACCTGGCCGCCGCGCTGCTGCTGCGCGCGCAGTGGCCGCGCCTGCACGCCGCCGGTGGCGGCCTGCTGGACCCGATGTGCGGCAGCGGCACGCTGCTGATCGAAGGCGCGCTGATGGCCGCCGACGTCGCCCCGGGCCTGATGCGCCACGGCAGCCTGCCGCCGAGCCGTTGGCTGGGCTTCGACAAGTCGGCCTGGAAGACTATCCAGAGCGAAGCGCGCGATCGCGAGGCCGCCGGCCTGGCCGCGCTGAAGCCGGTCATCCACGGCAGCGACATCGACCCGACCGCGATCCAGGCGGCACGCGAGAATGCCGAGGTCGCGGGCGTCGCCCACGCGATCCGTTTCACCCGTGCCGATGTGGCCGACCTGGCCGCGCCCGAACAGGAGATCGGTGCGGTGGTCTGCAACCCGCCCTACGACGAGCGCCTGGCTGCGGATCCGGCGCTGTACCGCGCATTGGGCAATGCCCTGCAGAAGGCGGTGCCGCAGTGGCGCGCCAGCCTGCTGTGCGGCAACGACGAACTGGCCTTCGCCACCGGCCTGCGCGCGGGCAAGAAGTACCAGATGTTCAATGGTGCGCTGGAATGTGCGCTGATCGTCTGCGACCCGATCGCCGTGCCGGGCCGTGATCCGGCACAGCCACGCGAGCTGAGCGAAGGCGCGCAGATGGTGGCCAACCGCCTGCGCAAGAACCTGAAGAAGTTCAAGAGCTGGCGTGCCCGCGAAGACATCACCTGCTTCCGCGCCTATGACGCTGACCTGCCGGAGTACGCGGCCGCCATCGACGTGTACGAGGAAGACGGCGGCAAGCGCCGTACCTTCCTGCACGTGCAGGAATACGCCGCACCGGCCGCGATTCCGGAGAACGACGTGCGCCGCCGCCGCAACGAGCTGCTGGCTGCCGCGCGCGAAGTGTTCGGCGTGTCGCCGGAACAGGTCTCGATGAAGTCGCGCGAGCGCGGCAAGGGCGGCAGCAAGTACGGCCGCTTCGAGCAGCGAGATGAATTCATCGTGGTGCGCGAGAACAACGCACTGCTGCAGGTGAACCTGTTCGACTACCTCGATACCGGCCTGTTCCTCGACCATCGCCCGCTGCGCCGGATGATGGCCGAGCAGGTGCGTGGCAAGCGTTTCCTCAACCTGTTCTGCTACACCGGCGTGGCCAGCGTGCAGGCCGCCGTGGCTGGTGCCGCCAGCACCACCAGCGTCGACCTGTCGGCCACTTACCTGCAGTGGTGCTACGACAACCTGGCGTTGAACGGGCAGGGCGGCAACCAGCACCTTCTGGTGCAGGCCGATGCGATGGCCTGGCTGGAAGGTGACCGTGGCCAGTACGACGTGATCTTCTGTGACCCGCCGACCTTCTCCAACTCCGCACGCGCCGATGACTTCGACGTGCAGCGCGAACAGCTGAAGCTGCTGCGTGCGGCGGTGGCGCGGCTGGCCCCGGGGGGCGTGCTGTACTTCTCGAACAACTTCCGCCGCTTCAAGCTGGAAGAAAACGCCATTGCCGAATTTGCCCAGTGCAGCGAGATCACCGCGCGCACCATCGGCCCGGACTTCGAACGCAACGCGCGCATCCATCGCGCGTGGGAGCTGAAGCGGTTGGGGTAACACGACGCCCGGGGTCGGATCCCCTGCGCGAAGCGCAGGGGCTCTGACCCCATCTGGATCTACGTACCAGGGGTCAGAGCCCTTGCGCTTCGCGAAAGGGATCCGACCCCGGTGGCCCGGTTACAGCAACGCCACCAGTAGCCCGGCCACGGGCAGCGCGACCGCCAGCGGTGCGATCCATTTCGGTCGGTACGGATACAACCCGAACGACAGCGCCACGCCGCCTACAGTCATCGTGCCCAGCCACAGCACCGGGCCGATCGCCCAGCCGTGGTCGGCCACGCACAGTGCGAACGCTACCGCCAGCAGTGCCCAGCCCAGTACCCGCCACTGCGTGCGCCGTGCCGGGGGGGCTGCAGCCTTGCCGTGCAGATCGTGCTGGTGCTTTTCCATCGCCAGCGACAGCGCAGTAAACGCAGAGAACGACAGGGTCAGCGCCAGCAGCATCATGCGCTGGCCTCCGCTTCGGCCGCTTCTGCAGTGTTCACCGATGCCTTCGGCGCAGCCGCAGCGGCCGCACGCTTCTTCTTCTCGGCCGCACTCAGCGGTGGCGTCCAGCGCTGCATGCGCCAACCGCACAGCGCCAGCATCGCGCCGAACGCGATCATCGACAGATCGAAGCCAGCCAATACCCAGTCGCCGTTGCGCAGGGTGTTGCCCAGGTGCGCATGCGTGGTCAGCGCATTGACCACCGGTACCAGTGCGAACGCGGCCGCGCCCAGGTAGAGCTGCCACGCCCACATCATCCGCTTCGGCCAGATGAAGGCGGCCAGCAGCGCGCCGGCCCAGGCGTAGAAGAACACGTTGGCCTCCGCACTCGAGCGCTCGGCGATGTCCAGCGGCAGCAGGCGGTTGCCCCAGAAATAGGCGGCGAAGGCGATCGGCAGGCCGGCCACGGTGCCGATGTTCAGCGCATCGACCAGGCGCAGGCCGAAGCCGGTGCGGCCGCTCTTGGCATGCTTCGGGCGTTCCTTCACCGCCCACAGCACCACACCGCTGGCGACCATCAGGCAGCCGACCAGGCCGGACAGGAAGAACAGTGCACGCAGGCCCCAGTCGGCGAAGCGGGCCAGGTGCAGGCCATACAGCACGCCACGGGTCGCGGTAGCTCCGCCCGACGGTGGCGTCTCTTCCAGCAGCGCACCGCTGACCATGTCGTAGCGCACGGCCGGGGTGTCGGTGGACAGGCGCTTGCCGTCACGCTGGCGGATGTCGATCACCGCATTGGCCGCGCCCGGGTTGGATACGGTGAAGCCGGCCACTTCCATGCCGTGCCAGTGTGCACGTGCGCTGTCCAACAGCTGTGCGATCGGCAGCGGCGCGGCGCGGCCTTCGGCCGGTGCGGTCACCTCCGGCATGCCACCGAAGGCCTCGAAGAAGAACTGGTCCTCGTCCTGCGGGTAGGCCACCTTCACCCCCCACGGCAGGTACATGATCATCAACGTCACAATGCCGGTGTAGGTGATCATCGCGTGGTAGGGCAGGGCCATCACCGCGCTGACGTTGTGGAAATCAAGCCAGGAACGCAGGCCCTTGTCCTTGCGGAAGGTGAAGAAGTCCTTGAAGATTTTCTTGTGGGTGATGACGCCGGTGATGATCGCCACCAGCATGAACATCGCGCAGAAGCCGACCAGATAGCGTGCCCACAGCACCGGGATGTAGTGCAGGTCGAAGTGCAGGCGGTAGAAGAAGTCGCCGCCGCGGGTCTCGCGCGCCTTCAATGCCTGGCCGGTGTTGGGGTCCAGCGTGGCGTCGCCGAAGCCACCGCGGCGGCCACGGCTGGGATCGGCCAGTTCCGGCGGCAACCGCCAGAACATCTGCATGGCCGGGTTGCGCGGCTGCGGCAGTGTGACGAACCAGTTTTCGGCCTGCGCGGCGTTGGCCTGCAGGTAGTCCACCGCGCGCTGTGCGGCGACGTCGATGCTGACGTTGCTGGACGGCAGTTCCGGACGCATCCAGCGGCTGATTTCCTCGCGGTAGTAGCTGGCCGTGCCAGCCATGAAGATCAGCAGCAGCAACCAGCCAACCAGCAGCCCGGTCCAGGTGTGCAGCCAGGCCATCGACTGGCGGAATCCGTTCTTCATGCCCAGGCCCCCATCAGGCGCGCAATGGCGGCCATCAGCAGCGCGGGCGCGAGGATGCCGACCCAGGCGCGCAGCGCGCTGCGGGTGGCGAAGGCCCACAGTGCCGCACAGGCGGCGACCAGGATGGCCAGCAGCATGCCGGTCAGCACGGTCTGGCCACGTGCGCCGGGCAGGGCCACGGCGCAGAACACGCTGGTCACCGAAGCCAGCGCGTAACCGCCGAAGATCGCGGCCAACGAGCGTGACAGCACGCCCCAGCGCGGGTTGGAAAAGAAGGTGCGGGGGCTGGCGGTTGCGGGCGAGCGGTCCACGGCATTCCTGCAGGTAGGAGAGGGGATGGAACGCGTCCGCGGCCCCCTTGCGCCCTGCGCATGTCGCCCAGCGTGTCCCATCGACAAAGCACGGCCCGCGCAGACGGGCAGTCCAGAGGTCGGGGATGTACACGGGCGATGGGTGCGTCTTCCGCACCCGATTGGCTAAGCGTACAACCGATCAGTAAATGATAGGCATTCGCATTTTATGAATCAAGCGTGATGACCCGAGGGGCGGGTTGAGGCCTAGAACCTGAACACCACTGTCGCCGCATGCAGCAGCAGGCCGATCAGGCCACCCACCAGGGTGCCGTTGAACCGGATGAACTGCAGGTCGCGGCCCACGCTCAGTTCCAGCTGTTCCACCAGATGGCGCTCGTCCCAGCCCTTCACGGTCTGCGCGATATGCGTGGTCACGCCTTCGCGCAGGCGGCCGGTCAGGCGTTGCGCGCCTTCCAGCAGGTGCTGGTTGAGGGCCTCGCGCAGCGCCGGGTCGGCCTGCAGGCTGGCACCGAGCGAACCCAGGCTGCGTTGCAGGTGGCCGACCAGCGCCGAGTCCTCGCGCTGCAGGTCCGCGCGCAGGCTGGCATGGATGCGCGCCCACAGCCCCTGCACGTAGTCCTGCAAGGCCGGGTGGTCGATCATTTCCTGCTTGAGCTGTTCGATGCGTTCGGCCAGGGCCGGGTCCTCGCGCAGGCGCTGCACGTAGTTCTGCAGCCAGCTCTCGTAATCCTGGCGCAGCGGATGCTGCGGCTCGGCCAGTACCTGCTGCAGCTCTTCCAGTACCGCGCGGGCCAGGCGCTCGGCCAGGCTGTCGCCGATCTCGTCAATCGGCTTGACCCAGTTCACCGTGCTCGACAGCGTCGGCCATTCGCGCTGGATGTAACGCACGATCAGCTGCGAGGCGCGTTCTTTCACCTCGGGCTGCTCGAGCCAGCGGCCCAGCCGCTGCAGGCCTTCGTCCAGCACGCGTTGATGGCGACCATCGGCGGTCAGCAGGGCCAGCAGCTCACCGGCAGTGGCAGCGGCATTCCACTGCCGCAACTGCTGCACAACGAAGCCGTGCAGCTGCCGGCGCACGGCGGTTTCGTCGAAGAAATCCAGTGCCTGCAGCGCCCAGCCGCGGGCCATGTCGGCCAGCATGCGCGAGCGTGCCGGGTCGGCCAGCCAGCTGCCGAGGCGGCTGGCCGGATCGAACACCTGCAGCTTGGCCAGCAGCACGCCCGGCTCCAGGAACTGGTCGCGCACGAACAGCGCAAGGCTGTCGCCGATGCGTTCCTTGCTGCGCGGGATGATCGCGGTGTGCGGGATCGGCAGGCCCATCGGCCGCCGGAACAGCGCGACCACGGCGAACCAATCGGCCAGTGCGCCCACGGCTGCGGCCTCGCAGAACGCCGAAACCCAGGCCCAGATGCCGCGCTCGCCCTGCCAGTGGCTGACCGCGAAACCGGCCAGCATCAACAGCAGCAGGCCCAGCGCGAGGGCTTTCAGGCGCCGCAGCTGAGCGCGGCGCGGATCGTTGGCAGACGTCATGCCGGAAGTCTAACCGGCACGGCATGAGCATCTGGTAGTGCCGGCCGCTGGCCGGCATCCTCAACGCACCCGATACGTTCATGGCGTTGCCGGCCAGCGGCCGGCACTACCCCTTGGTTCAGAGCGCTTCCAGTTGCTTGCGCAGCGCGGCCAGTTGCGCGCGCAGGGTGTCGTTCTCGCGGGTCAGCGCGACCACCCGACGGCGCAGCGCCGGTGCGTCCTCGCCCAGCTGCTCCAGCGCCGACAGCACCTCGGCATCGCGGCTGGCGATCTCGTCCTCATTTGCCTCCTCGAAATCCATCCCGGCTGCTTCCGGCTTCGGCGCACGCGGCTTGCGCTTGGACTCGCGCACGCGCTTGGCGGCCTGCTTCAGCTCGTCCTTGCCACCGGCGGCGGCGGCGCGCTGCTCTTCTTCCGGCAGGTCAGCCACGGCGGCGGCGGCGCTGATCGAGATCACGCCGGCCTTGACCGCTTCCACCACCTCGGCCGCGGCCTGGGCGTGGATGCGCTCGATCATGCCAACCTGGCTGGTGCTCAGCTTGGCTTCGCGGGCCAGCTCGGCGCGGCTGATCTTCGGCGCCGGTTCCCACGGCGGGCTGTCTTCACCGGCCTCATCGGTGACGTCGGCAGTGCCATCGCTCTCGCGCTGCAGCTGCGCCTGCTCGATCTGCTTGCGGGCGGCCAGGATGTCGCGCTTGCGCAGCGCCAGCACGCCGCGCTGGAAGTCGGACACGCTGCGACGGCCCAGGTGCTGCTCGATCATCCACAGGTGCACGTCTTCCATGCTCTGGAAGCGGGTGTTCTGTACGGTGTTGAAGGGCAGGCCATGCTTCTGGCAGATGCCGAAGCGATTGTGGCCGTCGACCAGTACGTTGCCCCACAGGACCAGCGCGTCACGACAGCCCTCGGCCAGGATGCTGCGCTCCAGCGCGTCATGTTCGTCCGCAGTCAGCGGGTCGATATAGGCCTTGAGTTCTTCTTTGACGACGATATCCATGGGCACGGCAGCGAGCAGGAGCGGAACCGCCCATTGTACCCGCTCGCCGCCACCGGCCAGGGCTCAGGCAGTGGCCCGGATCATCTCGCCCAGCGTGCCGGTGATCTGGTCGATCTGCGCCTTGTCCACGATCAGCGGGGGCGACAGCGCGATGATGTCACCGGTACAGCGCACCAGCAGCCCGCCGTCGTGGAAGCAGCGCCGATAGACCTCGTAGCCCCGGCTGCCCGGCGCATCGCGGCGAGGCGCCAGCTCGACCGCGCCGACCAGGCCGAAGTTGCGGATGTCGATCACGTTGGGGAGGCCCTGCAGCGCATGCAGCCGTTCCTGCCAGTACTCGCCCAGCTCGATGGCGCGCTCGAAAAGGCGCTCCTCGGCGTAGACCTCCAGCGTGGCCAGTGCGGCCGCGCAGGCCAGCGGATGCCCCGAACAGGTATAGCCATGGAACAGCTCGATGGCCTGTGGCGGTGCCTGCATCAGGGTTGCATGCACGGCGTCGCTGGCCAGCACGCCGCCCAGCGGCACTGCGCCGTTGCTGACCGCCTTGGCGAAGGTCAGCAGGTCGGGGGTGACCCCGAAACGCTGTGCGGCGAATGGCATGCCGACCCTGCCGAAACCGGTGATGACCTCGTCGAACACCAGCAGGATGCCGTGGTGGTCGCACAGCTCGCGCAGGCGCTGCAGGTAGCCCGGCGCCGGCAGAATCACCCCGGCGGAACCGGCAATGGGTTCGACGAAGACCGCCGCGATGGTTGAGGCGTCATGCAGTGCGATCAGTCGTTCCAGGTCATCGGCCAGCTCGGCGCCCTGGCGCGGCAGGCCTTTGCTGAACGCATTGCGCTGCAGGTCCAGGGTGTGGCGCAGGTAGTCCACGCCGCCCAGCTGCAGGCCGAACGCCCTGCGGTTGTTGGGCAAGCCGCCCAGCGCCATGCCGCCGAAGCCCACGCCGTGGTAGGCCTTCTCGCGGCTGATGAAACGCGTGCGCTGGCCCTCGCCACG
The DNA here is from genome assembly GCF_059368615.1 of Stenotrophomonas sp. YJH_SMC_40. Taxonomy (NCBI): domain Bacteria; kingdom Pseudomonadati; phylum Pseudomonadota; class Gammaproteobacteria; order Lysobacterales; family Lysobacteraceae; genus Stenotrophomonas; species Stenotrophomonas sp. YJH_SMC_40. Next base: position 151,997 of record NZ_JCAFRX010000001.1, read on the forward strand.
CTGGCGGTGGTAGGCCAGCACGATCTTCATCGCGGTATCCACCGCCTCCGAGCCGGAGCTGGTGAAGAACACATGGTTCAGTGGCGTCGGCGCCAATGCGGCCAGTCGCTGCGCCAGCGCGAAGGCCGGCGGTGAGCCCATCTGGAAGGCCGGCGAGTAGTCGAGCGTGCGTGCCTGCTCGACGATGGCCTCGACGATGCGTGGGCGGGCATGGCCCGCGTTGCAGCACCAGAGGCCGGCGGTGCCATCGAGGATCTGGCGACCGTCGACGTCCTCGTAGTGCATGCCTTCGGCGCGTACCAGCATGCGCGGCGCGGCCTTGAACTGGCGGTTGGCGGTGAACGGCATCCAGTACGCCTCCAATGACTCCGGGCGTTGGGTAGCCAGATCGTGCAGGTCGCTCGCGGAACGCTTCATGCCAGCTCCATCGGGTCCGATGGGGGAAATGTAGCGCAGCCACGTCACGGCGGAGTCGCGGCCGCGCCGGTATAACCGGGGAAACTGTTCCGAGGAGCCCGACATGGCCGACTTTCCCGACCGCAGCCACTGGCAGGTGCTGGCCCAGCAGCTTTCGATACCCGCACAGGCCTTCATTGATGGTCGTTACACCGATGCTGCCAGCGGCGCGCGCTTCGACTGCATCAGCCCGATTGATGGGCGCGTGCTGGGGGTGGTCGCCGACTGCGATGCAGAGGACGTGGAGCGCGCAGTGCGGTCGGCGCGGCGTGCCTTCGATGCGGGCCACTGGTCAGAGGCCAGCCCGGCCCATCGCAAGCGGGTGTTGCTGGCCTTGGCGGCATTGGTGGAAAAGCACGCTGATGAGTTGGCCCTGCTGGAAACCCTGGACATGGGCAAGCCGGTGCGCGACGCACGCCGTATCGACCTGCCCGGCGTGGTGCGCTGCCTGCGCTGGACCGCCGAAGCGGTGGACAAGCTGTACGGCGAAGTCGCACCGACTGGCCCACACGAGCTGGGCCTGGTCACGCGCGAGCCAGCCGGCGTGGTCGCAGCGATCGTGCCATGGAACTTTCCGTTGCTGATGGCCTGCTGGAAGATCGCGCCTGCGCTGGCCATGGGCAATTCGGTGGTGCTCAAGCCTTCCGAGCGGTCGCCCTTGAGTGCGTTGCGATTGGCCGCGCTGGCCGCTGAGGCGGGCCTGCCGGACGGCGTGCTGAACGTATTGCCAGGCCACGGTACGCGCGTCGGTGAACCGTTGGCGCTGCACATGGATGTGGACGTGCTGGCCTTCACCGGTTCCACCGCCACCGGCGCGAAGCTGCTGGAGCATGCGGGACAGTCCAACCTCAAGCGGGTCTGGCTGGAATGCGGTGGCAAAAGCCCGCACCTGGTGTTCGCCGACGCACCGGACCTGGACGCAGCGGCCAAGGCCGTGGCGCAGGGCATCTTCTTCAACCAGGGCGAAGTCTGCACCGCCGGCTCGCGGCTGCTGGTGCAGCGCTCGATCCGTGAGGACTTCGTGCACCAGGTGATTGCCTACGGCCAGCATATGCAGCCGCAGCATCCACTGGAGGCCGATGCACCGATGGGCGCGCTGGTCGATGCCGAGCACGTGGACAAGGTGCTGGCCGATATCGCACGGGCCGAAGGCGAGGGCGCCCGCCTGCTGCTCGGCGGCCATCGGGCCGAGGTGGAGGCCGGCGGCTGCTATGTGCAGCCCACGGTGTTCGACCAGGTGCGTCCGGACCACGCGTTGGCACGCGAGGAGGTGTTCGGCCCGGTGCTGGCGGTACTTGGTTTCGAGGATGAAGCGGAGGCAGTGCGCGTGGCCAATGACAGCCGCTATGGGTTGGCGGCGGGCCTGTGGACACGCGACCTCGGCCGCGCCCATCGTGTCGCACGCCAGCTGCGCGCCGGCAGCGTGTGGGTGAACGGCTGGGATGGTGGCGACATGACCGCACCGTTCGGTGGCTACAAGCAGTCCGGCAATGGGCGCGACAAGTCACTGCATGCGTTCGACAAGTACAGCGAGATCAAGGCCACCTGGATCCAGCTGTAACGACGTGGCTGCTTGACCGCTGTTCGTTCTTTGTAGCGTCGAGCCCTGCTCGACTGCTTCTCGCGAAGAGCAGTCGAGCCTTGCTCGACTCTACAGAAAGCAGACAGCCGTCGAGCTACCGGCAGCGGGCACTCACCTGCAGCACTGCCGCACGCAGCATGTCGCGGTCGGCTTCTTCGACCGCGTTCTGGAAATAGTCCATGTCCTGTTTACCCAGTTCGCACGGGTCGACGATGTATCCCGGCGGCCAAAGCCCCAGCAGTTGCGCCACGCCATGCACGATCTGCTCGGGGCTCATCTGCCGACGGATCCGGAAGTAATTGCGGCGAGGCCCGAACGCAGGATGGACCTCGCGCCGACCGATCAGGCGCGGCGCCACGCCAGCTGCGCTGATGCCGTCACCACCGTCGATGCTGCCCGCAGGCAGGCTCAGGATCAGTGGCGCCACTGCAGCCACGTTCCCCGGGGCAGGCAGGGCGCTCTCTGCCTGTGCAACCGGAGCAGGGCGGGGCATCATCGATGCGGCCGGACGCGTCATCTTTGCGGAGGGCAAGGCGGGCTGTTGAGGTACCGGCGCCGGCGGTTCCGGTGGCAGCCAATGCAGCGAGATCCGCGGGCCCTCACCGCTGCGCAGTTCGATCCGGCCGCTGTCCAGCAGCCACAGAGCGAGCCCGCCATGCACCAGCAGTACCACCAGCCACGCCGCCATCCGCGGCAGCTTCGGCAAATCGGAGCATGACAACGCAACTGCAGCCATGGGCAAGGCATCCATGCAGGGACCGGTGGCGCAGCCTAGCCGGCGGCCGGAAAAATTCCGTTGGCATCGGTGTCGGCTGAAACCATCGTCCCGTGCGGCCATCGGCCCGTGGCAGAATCGGGCGATCCGCCGTTACCCGTGTTGCCGATGTCGACGATCACTGCTGCCGCGCCGCCCGTGAATTCCCCCCGTCGTGTCCTGCTGGCCAGCCTGATCGGCACCACCATCGAATTCTTCGATTTCTATATCTACGCCACGGCCGCGGTGCTGGTGTTCCCGCACCTGTTCTTTCCGGACAGCAGTGAGCAGGCGGCCCTGCTGCAGTCACTGGCGACCTTCGCGGTGGCGTTCATCGCGCGTCCGGTCGGCTCGGCGGTGTTCGGCCATTTCGGCGACCGCATCGGTCGCAAGGCCACCCTCGTCGCCGCGCTGCTGACCATGGGCCTGTCCACGGTGCTGATCGGCCTGCTGCCGACCCATGCGCAGATCGGGCTGTGGGCGCCGGCGCTGCTGGCGCTGTGCCGTTTCGGCCAGGGCCTGGGGTTGGGCGGCGAGTGGGGTGGGGCGGTGCTGCTGGCCACCGAGAATGCGCCGCCGGGCAAGCGCGCCTGGTACGGCATGTTCCCGCAGCTGGGCGCACCGCTCGGCTTCCTGCTGTCGGCCGGCATCTTCCTCGTGCTCGGCCGCTGCCTGAGCCAGAACGACTTCCTGCAGTGGGGCTGGCGCATTCCGTTCGTGGCCAGCGCACTGCTGGTCGGCCTTGGCCTGTGGGTGCGCCTGAACATCCACGAGACGCCGGACTTCAAGAAGGCGCTGGAGCGCAAGGCGCCGGTGCGGTTGCCGATGTGGACGGTACTGCGTGACCACCCGGTACCGATGCTGCTCGGCACGCTGGGCGCCTTCGCCACCTTCGTGCTGTTCTACCTGATGACGGTGTTCAGCCTTGGTCATGGCACCGCGGTGCTGGGCTACAGCCGCGAGCAGTTCCTGCTGATGCAGATGGCCGGCATGCTGTTCTTCGCGCTGGGCATCCCGCTGTCGGCGCGCTATGGCGACCGTTGGGGCACGCGGCGCACGATGATTGTCGCCAGCGTACTGATCGTCGGCTTCGGCGTACTGTTCGCACCGTTGTTCCAGCCGCACAGCCCGTGGCTGGTCACCGCCTTCCTGTGCCTGGGCCTGTTCCTGATGGGGCTGACCTACGGCCCCTGCGGCACCTTCCTGGCCGAGATCTACCCGGTGGAAGTGCGCTACACCGGTGCTTCGCTGTCATTCAACCTGGCCGGCATCCTTGGTGCGGCACCGGCGCCGTACCTGGCCACCTGGCTGGCCGAGCGCTTCGGCCTGGTTGCGGTGGGTTATTACCTGTGCCTGACCGCGGTGGCCACCCTGTGCGCGCTGGTGGCACTGCACCGGCGCGCGCTGCGGCTCAACCAAAGAAGCGCTTGAGCGTGCGACCCAGCCAGCCGCCGCCCTGGTGTTCGCGGGCGAACTGGTTCAGGTGCGCCTTGACCTGTTCGGCATAGGCCTGGTCGTCGCCACGGATGTGGTTGAACAGCCAGCGCGAGAGCATGGTGCGCAGCTCGTCACTGATGTCTTCGCCGGCCTGGAAGCGCATGCGGTACTCCGAGACACGCTTGATGAAGACCTCATGCACGCGTTTGTGCGCGGCACAGAACGGGTAGCCCGCTTCCTCCATCAGCTCTTCCTCGAACGCGAAGTGCGACATGGTGTAGTCCACCACCTCGTCGATCACTTCACCCACTGCGGCACGCTGCATGCTGGCCTGGGCCACGTGCAGGTGGTTGAGCATTTCGATGATGCGGCGGTGTTGTTGGTCGATCACATCGATGCCGATGTTCAGATCGTCCTGCCAGACCAGTAGTGCCATCCCCGGCTCCCCTTCATGCGTATGTCGGGGCCGACTGTAGAGCCGCCCGGCGCGGGCGGCGTTGATCTGGATCAAAGCGTACCGGTCAGGGCAGCGCCGGCTCGCGTGGGCGCAGCGGGCTGGCGACCGTGGTGCAGCTGACCCGGTTGCGGCCACCGGCCTTGGCCAGGTACAGCTGGCGGTCGGCTTCGGAGATCAGCCGGTGCAGTGCATCGCGCTGCGGGCGCAGGCAGCACAGCCCGATGCTGACCGTCATGCGCAGCGTGGCGGTGCCGATGTCCACCTCCAGCGCGGCGATGCGCTGGCGCAGCTCCTCGAAGTACAGCAGCGCCTCGTCCTGCTCCATGTCCGGCACCAGCAGGCAGAATTCCTCGCCGCCGAAGCGCGCGATCAGGTCGTGGCTGCGTGCATGCGTGGCCACCGCGCCGGCCACCGCGCGCAGCGCATCGTCGCCGGCTTCGTGGCCATGGGTGTCATTGATGTGCTTGAAGTGGTCGATGTCGATCATCGCCACCGCCACGCACTGGCCGTGCAGCTGCAGCTGCGGCAGCTGGCGCTGGCTCTGCTCCAGGAAGCAGCGGCGGTTGGGCAGGCCGGTGAGGAAATCGCGGGTGGCCAGGTCCTGCAGGGTGCCGATCAGCTCCAGTTGGTCCACATTCTGCGAGACCCGGCAGAAGAATTCCTCGCGCGAGAACGGCTTGCGCAGGAAATCGTTGGCGCCGTTCTTCAGGAAGCGCGGAATCAACGATGCATCGGTATTGCCGGAGATGCCGATCACCGCCACCTTGTCGCGCGAGCGCAGGGTGCGCAGGCGGCGGGTGAACTCCACGCCCTGCATGCCCGGCATTTCCTGGTCGACCACGGCGAGGCGGATCGCCGGATACGCCTCGATCGCGGCCAGGCCTTCGTTGCCATCGGCCGCTTCGTGCACCTCATGGCCGTACATGCGCAGCAAGGCTGCGGCGTAACCGCGCGCGGACGGTGAGTCGTCCACCACCAGCGCGGCGATGCGCCGGTTGCGCTCCAGTCGCTGCACCAGCCACACCAGGTAATCGATGCTGCCGGGAGTGTTCTTCAGCACGTAGTCGATGATCTGCTGCTGCAGCACGCGCTTGCGCAGGTCCTCGTCGTAGACGCCGCTGACCACCACGGTGGGCAGGTCGCGCTTGAGGAAGAACTCGACCACCGCGTCGCGGTCGCCATCGGCCAGGACCAGCCCGGTCAGTACCAGGAACCAGCCGCCACCTTCGCTCAGCAGGCGGTCGGCCTCGGCCAGGGTGGAGGCGATCACCACCGGCAGTTCCAGGCGCTGCTCGATGGCCTCGCGCAGCATGCCGGTGAAGGCGCGGGAGTTTTCGACCAGCAGGATCCGCTGCGGCAGCGGATCGGCCAGGTCGCCATCGACGGCGGCCTGCGGCAGGACGGGCATGATGCGGTGGCTCACGAGGGAGGGGCTCGGCACGGATAACGGCGGTTTCGAGTGTAACTTTAGCGGCGAACGTTGCGCGCCGGGCCAGATTCCGCGTCAGGCCGCCGCTGGCGACGCGTGGGTGATCGGTTCATGCAGGACCAGCCGCAGCCGATTGCCGCGGCAGTGGACCGTTCCGCCGTAGGCAAGCATCCGTCCGGCCAGGCGCTCGACGGCCTGTTGGGTGGTACGCGTGGAAAGCGGGCGACCACGGTCGAGCAGGCTCACCACGGCAACAATGCCGCGATGCTTGCCTGCCCGACCGCTTCGGGCGCGCACGCAGACCTGCCCGGTTTCCAGTTCCAGCAGAAGTGAAACCGCCTCGATCAGCGAGCGATAGATGGCCAGTTGCAGATCCACGGTCAGCAGGCAGGGATTGCCCGCCAGCCTGGGTGGAATGACGCGATGCGTGTTGTTCCAGATTTCGCATGCACCGCCGGCTTGCAGCGCGATGTAGAGCCCGACCTGCTCCAGTCCGGTGGGATAGACCAGGCTGGCCTGTTCGCGAAACAGCCGTGAATGTACCGACGACGCGTGCTGCAGGCTGTTTGCGACCGCATGGTGGCCTTGGGACTTCAGCCAGCTGACCATCTCGCTGAGCGAATTGTCCATGCCCTCGCCCAGGTGCTTCAGGTGGACGGCCCGTTCACGCAGCTCACGCTCGCTGGTCTGAAGCGAGCCGCGTGCCAGGCGCAGCGTGGTTGCCTCGGCCAGGCCGCGGGACCGGGCGCGCTGATGGTGATAGCTGATGCTGGAACCGAGTGCCAGCAGTGCGACACTCATCACCGCCATGTTCTGTTGGGTGGCGAACGTGCCCAGGTCGAACGAGGAAGGCAGGCCAGTGCTGGGCGTTGCGCCGTGCAGGGGGAGGTTCAACAACGGAATCGCGATGGCTGCGCCGCGCCACCCGTGCATGAAGGTCAGGGCGATGGCGGGCAGGGCGGCCAGCAGCACCATGTGTGTCCGCGTCGTGTGGGCGTCGGCGCGTGTCAATTGCATGCACAGGCCCAGCACCAGCATCACCAGGATCGCCGAGGCGGTAGGGGCGACGAAACGGTCTGTCCAACCGGGGTCGGCCTGCCGCTGCGACCAGAGGAATGCCAACGGTACCAGGGTGATGATGGCGGCGAAGTGGCCAAAGATCGTCCGGTCGACCGCGTCCAGCAGGTTGCTGGGTGGTGGGTTCGACCATAGGACATATGAAATGCCCAGGTTGAGGCCCGGCACGAACAACGCTGTGCAGAACGACAGCGACAGCAGCCACAGACCGGTGGCTGCTTCGGACGGCATTCTCATCCGATGCAGGTAGACCACCAGCATCGCCATCGGCATCAGCAGCGTCGAAGCCAGGATGACCCAATCCAGGCCATAGGTGTCGATCATGGGGATGCGCAGCGTTGCAAAGTACGCGTACTCGCCCAGCAGCAGGTAGGGCCACAGGCGGGTCGGGACGATCAGCAGTGCCGCTGCGCGGATGCCCGCCGGCAGGAAGAACTGATCCAGCGAGAGCTGACGCGAGCCGAGGCAGCTCAGTGCATAGACGGCCGCGAGTGCGATGCCGGCTGGCCGGATACGGAAGCTCAGTTCAACTGCCTTCTTGAATCGGTCCAAACCCGAGCCTCCCTTGCTCGTGACATGGCAGCGGCCGTGCGGGTTGCTTGAACGCGCCATGACGCGCCATTGGATGACAGTATCGATGGAAGCAGGGGGGCGCAATTGCACGCCGGCGCCAGATCCTGACGGGGTGGGTTCGGCGCCGACCAAAGATCACTTTCGCGCAATGATCTGCAGCTCCTTTCACCGGGATAGTCAGATCGCGGCCCGGGGGGCGCCAGCGTCCATGGAGCGTGTGCTTTCCCTCAAGGCTTCAGCAGCGCCTGCCTGGCGGGGAGCGTCCCGTGCTTCGGTCAACACCATCCTGAGCCTGTTGCCACTCAGGTCCATGTAGCCAGCGTGTGCGAGCACTCGGCCCAGCAGCTGCTCGTTTGCCAGCGCCTTTGCACGGCTTCCCAGTGATGCGTGGCGGTCCAGAAGAGCCACGCAGATGAAGGCACCACGCTTCCGGAAGGAGCTTCCGCAGCGGATACTGACCGAGATCTGTCCACACTCGCACTTCAATAGAAGCGAGACCGCATCGACCACGAGTCGATAGGCAGCAAGCTGCAGGCCGACCCCGAGTGCGCAGGGGTCACCCTTCAACCTCGGCTGGCCGATGCGATGCGTAGCATTCCATGCCTCGCGCACCCCGCCAGCCTGCAACGCCACGTACAGGCCCAGCTGTTCCAGGGCGGCGGGATAGATCATGCTGGCCTGGGCCCGGAACAGGCGCGAATGCACCTCCGAGGTATGCCGCAGGCTGTCGGCCACGGCGTGATGACCCTGCGCATGCAGCCAGTTCACCATTTCGTTCAGCGACAGGTCCATGCCATCGCCCAGCTGGCGCAGATGGGCCGCGCGCTCACGCAGGTCCATCTCGCTGGCCAGGTGTGAGTTCCGCGCAAGCTGCAGGGCCGCTCTGCCATCTTCCTCGCGCAGCCGGTGCTGGTTCTGGAAGTGGGTGATGCGAGCGCCCAGCAACAGCAGGGCGATGCTGGCGATGGCCATGGCCTGCTGGGTAGCGAAGGTAGCCGGGTCGAATGCCGTCGGATGGTCGGCGGGGGTGCTGAGGCCAAGAATCATGTTAACGGCGGCGACACCGATGGCCGCACCGCGCCATCCCAGCAGGCAGGTCAGGGCGATCGCGGGAATAGGCAGGATCAACAGCAGCTGCAGCGAGCCGGGGGCCGTGATCGAGGCCGGTACCGGCGTCGCCTGCAGGCCAATGACCAGCATGGCGCCGAGTGCTGCGACCGTGGCCGCGACAGACCCGGTTGTCCATTTTTCCTCGGCGCGGCGGATCCACAGCAATGCCAGGGGTGCCAGGATCAGGATGCCGGTGAAGTCGCCCAGCGCATAGCGCAATACGTTGGTGATGAATGACGCGTTCTGCAACGGCTCCCAGAGCAGGTACGAGATTCCCAGGTTGAGCAGACTGATGACCGTCGCGGCGCATACCGCAATGGAGATCACGCCGACGATCGTGGTGCGTGCCAGCAGTTTCCGGTGCAGGCGCACGATCAGCATCACGGCAGGCATCAGGAACACCGAGGCCAGGATTACCCAGGTCAGGTTGTATTTGCTGATCAGGGGGATGCGCAGATGCGCGAAGTAGGCGTATTCACCCATCAGCAGGTAGGGCCAAAGACGGGGCGGGCACAGCAACAGCGCGGCCACCCGCACGCCGGCAGGCAGGAAGAACTGGTCCAGTGACAGCTTGCGCGCACCCCAGCAGGCGAGGGCATAGAGCAGCGCCAGCGCCAGCCCTTCTGGGCTGACCCGTATCCTCAACAGCAGGCCGTCCTTCCACCACTGCATCCACGTGCTCCCCAGCTCCTGCGCCGATTATGTGGCTGGGAAGGGCCCCGCTACCACAACGCATCCCGCAGCTTGTACCACGACATCGCCGCCACCAGCAGGGGCGTGCGCAGCAGCCGACCGCCGGGGAAGGGCGCATGCCGCAGGCGCTGGAACACGTCCAGGCGCTCGCTCTGGCCGGCGATGGCGGCGGCGATCACCTCGCCGGCCAGTCCGGCGGCGGCCACCCCATGGCCGGAGAATCCCTGCGCGAAGTACAGGTTGCCGTCCAGCCGGCCCCAATGCGGGGCACGGTTGCGGGTGATGTCCACGTAGCCACCCCAGACCTGGTCCAGCACCACGTCGGCCAGCTGCGGGAAGACGTCGTGCATGCGTCGCTGCATCACCCCGCGCAGGCCGGGCGGGGGCAGTGCCGAGTAGCTGGCGCGGCCGCCGAACAGCAGGCGGTGGTCGTGGCTGAGGCGGAAGTAGTCCAGTGCCCAGGCGGTGTCGGCCACGGCCATGTTGTTGCCGATCAGGGCGCGGGCACGTTCTGCGCCCAGTGGCTCACTGGCACCGATATAGGTGCCCACCGGCATGATCCGCCGTTCCAGCTCGGGCAGCAGGCCCTGCAGCCAGGCATTGCCGGCCACCACCAGATGCGTGGCGCACACGCTGCCCTGGGCAGTGTGCAGGCTCGGCCGTGGCCCGCGCTGGATGCGCACGACGGGCGAATCCTCGTGGATGACCACACCTGCCGCGCGCGCTGCATCGGCCAGACCGCGTGCATACGCCAGCGGGTGCAGGTGTGCGCTGAGCGGGTCGAACATCGCGGCGCGGTAGCGCGGGCTGTCCAGCTGCGCGCGCAGAGCGTCACGGCTCCACCACTGCATGGGGTAGTCGTAGTGGCGTTGCAGGTGCTCGCAGTTGGCGTGCAGGTCACGCTCGTGGCGTTCACGGATGGCCACGCTGGCGTGGCCTTCAACCCAATGGCAGTCGATGCGGTGGCGATCGATGCGCGTGCGCATCGCCTGCACCGCGTCGCGCGACCAGTCGAACAGGTGGCGTGCATCATCACGACCCAGCTGACGCTCCAGTTCGTCCACCTCGCAGCCGTAGCCGACCAGCGCCTGGCCACCATTGCGGCCGGACGCGCCCCAACCGATCCGCTGCGCCTCCAGCACCACCACGCGCTGGCCACGTGAGGCCAGTTCCAGGGCCGCGGTCAGGCCGGTGTAGCCCGCACCAAGCACGGCGACATCGGCCTGAACCTCGCCCCGCAGCTGGGGCAGCGCGGGTGGTTCGGGCAGGCTGGCGGCATACCAGCTGGGCGGGAACGCGGCACTCACCGCAGGCCTCGCGGGCGCAGTGCGGTGGAGGAGAGCGGGGGAGGACGATCAGCATTCACCCGAGTAGTTTCGCCGATGCGTGACAGCCATGGTGTGACGGCGACGACTTGCCGCCTTCGCCGGACGGCGGGTAACGTGTCGGCACGCCAAGGAGTTTTCCCATGTGCCGCCTGCCCTGGGTGGGCCTGCCCACCGACAGCACCGTGCTCGGCCATCACCGTTTCGCGGTAGCCGGCGAGAAGTATGTGCGCGCGCTGGCCGAGGCCGCCGAGGTGACCCCGGTACTGTTGCCGAGCGTGCAGCCGCCGCTGCCGGCCGGCGACTGGCTGCAGGGGCTCGATGGCCTGCTGTTGACCGGTGCGGTCAGCAACATCGAACCGCAGCATTACGACGGCGGTCGCAGCTGGCCGGGCAATCCGCATGACCCGGCCCGTGACGCCAACGCGTTCGCGCTGCTGCACGAGGCGCTGGCGCTGGACCTGCCGGTGCTGGCGATCTGCCGCGGCCTGCAGGAGCTGAACGTTGCGCTGGGTGGCACGTTGCATCCGCAGGTGCACGCGGCGCCCGGTCTTTCGGATCATCGTGAAGACCCGAAGGCGCCGGTTGATGTGCAGTACGGGCCGGCCCATGCGGTCGCCCTGGCGGCGGATGGCTGGCTGGCGCAGTGGCAAGGCGGTGACCGCGCACAGGTCAATTCGGTTCACGGGCAGGGCATCGACCGACTGGCACACGGGCTGCAGGTCGAGGCCAGGGCCGATGATGGACTGGTCGAGGCAGCGCGCAGCCCACGCCATCGTTTCGTGCTCGGCGTACAGTGGCACCCGGAGTGGCGTGTCATGGACTCGCCGTTCTATCACGCTATTTTCCGTGCGTTCGGCCAAGCTTGCCGGCAGCACCAACAGAACCGACTGGATTCCCGATGAGTTCCCGAACGCGCCCGCGCAAGACGGCTACGCCCCCCGCACCGCAGGAAAGCAGCCTGCTGCGCTGGCTGAAGGAGCGGCGCATCACCGAGGTCGAATGCCTGGTCCCGGACATCACCGGCAACGCGCGCGGCAAGATCATTCCCGCCGACAAGTTCTCGCATGATTACGGTACGCGGCTGCCCGAAGGTATTTTCGCCACCACCGTCACCGGCGAGTTCCCTGATGACTACTACGAGCTGACCTCGCCGTCGGACTCGGACATGATGCTGCGTCCCGATCCGGACACGGTGCGCATGGTGCCGTGGGCGGCCGACGCCACCGCGCAGGTCATCCACGACTGTTACACCAAGAACGGTGAGCCGCACGAGCTGGCGCCACGCAACGTGCTGCGCCGCGTGCTGGCGGCCTACGCCGAGCTGGGCCTGCGGCCGGTGGTGGCGCCGGAGCTTGAGTTCTTCCTGGTGCAGAAGAACACCGACCCGGACTTCCCGCTGCTGCCACCGGCCGGCCGCTCCGGGCGCCCGGAAACCGCGCGGCAGTCGTACTCGATCGATGCGGTCAACGAATTCGACCCGATCCTCGACCTGATGTACGACTACGCCGATGCGATGAAGCTGGATGTGGACACGCTGATCCACGAATCCGGTGCGGCGCAGCTGGAGGTCAACTTCACCCATGCCGATGCGATGGACCTGGCCGACCAGGTGTTCCTGTTCAAGCGCACCATGCGCGAGGCGGCGATGCGCCACGGCGTGTATGCCACCTTCCTGGCCAAGCCGATGGAGAACGAGCCGGGCAGTGCCATGCACATCCACCAGAGCCTGGTGCGGGTGAGCGACGGCAGCAATGTGTTCGCTGGCGATACCGATACCGAAGGCGAGTTCAGCCCGGTGTTCGGCCACTATCTGGGCGGCCTGCAGAAGTACGCGCCGCAGGCGATGGCGTTCTTCGCGCCGAACGTGAATTCCTACCGCCGGCTGGTGTTCGGCGAAGTCTCGCCGAGCAACGTGCACTGGGGCTTCGACAACCGCACCTGTGGCCTGCGCGTGCCGCTGGACACGCCGGAAAACATGCGCGTGGAGAGCCGCTTCGCCGGTTCCGACGCCAACCCCTACCTGGCGATGGCGGCGACTCTGGCCTGCGGCCTGCTGGGCATCCGCGAGCGGTTGGCACCGGATGCGCCGGTGACCGGCAGCGCCAAGGAACTGGGCTACAACCTGCCGCGCTCGCTGGGCGAAGCGCTGGATGGGCTGGAGCAGTGCAGCGAACTGCAGGCCCTGCTGGGCGAGCGCTTCTGCCGGGCCTACATCTCGGTGAAGCGCAAGGAATACGAGACCTTTTTCCGTGTCATCAGCTCGTGGGAGCGCGAGTTCCTGCTGCTGAACGTCTGAGCATCCGGAATAGAAAAATCCGCCGCCGGGGGGTAGGCTGGCACCCGTCGCCGGCCCCGCCGGCCCCCCTCCCCGCATTCTGGAGCACCCGATGAAGCTGCGTATCCTCACGCTCGGCCTGGCCTCCGCCATGCTCGCCGCCTGTGGCGGTGGCAATGGCGGCGCGCAGGACAGCCAGGTCCTGAACGTCTACAACTACAGCGATTACATCGCCGAGGACACCATCCCGACCTTCGAGAAGGAGAGCGGCATCAAGGTGACCTACGATGTGTTCGACAGCGATGAGATGGTCGAGACCAAGCTGCTGGCCGGCAACAGCGGCTACGACGTGGTGGTGCCGACCCTGAACTTCTTCGGTCGCCAGATCCAGGCCGGTGTGTTCCTGCCGCTGGACAAGAGCAAGATCCCGAACCTGGCCAATCTCGATCCGGCGGTGATGAAGCGCATCGCCACCCAGGACCCGGGCAACCAGTACGGCGTGCCGTACATGATCGGCACCACCGGCATCGGCTACAACGTGGAGATGCTGAAGCAGCGTTTCGGTGGCAGCACCGACATCGCCAACAGCTGGGACCTGGTGTTCAAGCCGGAGAACATCAGCAAGATGAAGGACTGCGGCGTGACCATCCTGGACACGCCGGCCGACATGATCCCGATCGCGCTGCATTACCTGGGCCTGGACCCGCACAGCGGTGACCCGGCCGAGCTGCAGAAGGCGGCCGACCTGCTGAAGTCGATCCGACCGTACGTGCAGAATTTCCACTCCTCGCAGTACGTGGGTTCGCTGGCCAATGGCGGCACCTGCCTGGTGGTCGGCTGGTCGGGTGACATCATCCAGGCCCGCGACCGCGCCGAGGAAGCCAGCAATGGCGTGCACGTGGCCTATTCGATCCCGAAGGAAGGCGCCCCGCAGTGGTTCGACATGCTGGCGATCCCGAAGGACGCCAAGCATCCGGAGGCCGCTTACGCCTTCATCAATTACCTGCTGCAGCCGAAGGTTGCCGCGGCCAACACCAACTTCATCCACTACGCCAACCCGGTGCCGACCGCGACCCCGCTGGTGGATGAGGCGATCCGTACCGACCCGACCATCTACCCGCCGGCCGACGTGGCCGCGAAGATGTTCACGTACTCGATCAACACGCCGGAAACCGACAAGCTCTACACCCGGCTGTGGACCGAGGTGAAGACCGGCCGTTGAGCCGGCCTGGTGCCGCCGGGTCATGCCCGGCGGCTGCCTTACCCTGGGTCGATGCCGGTACTCCCGCTTCGGCCCAGGTGCCGCAGGATGGCAGGCAGCAGGTCGCGTGCATCGCGACCGCCGTTGCACAGGAACGATGAACTCATCCGCTGCAGGTTGTGCATGCCGATGAAGAACAGCCCCGGTTGCGGTGAAACACCGAAGTCGCCGAGCGGGTAGCCACGTGAATCCAGCGCGCCCGGTACGTCGAGCCAGGGCCATTCGGCGACGAAGCCGGTGGCCAGCACCACCGAGCGGATGCCTTCCGCCTGCAGATCCAGTTCGCGCGGGGATGCGTCCGGTTCCCAGTGCAGATAGACCTCCTCCGGAATGTAGCGGGCATCGTCGGTGCGTGGCTCGGGACGCGTGGCGTAGTACGCGCTGGCCAGCGAATCAAGATAGGCGTACTCGGCCTGCGTGGCCTCGATCGCGGTACGCAGCTGCGGGCGCACATCGGCGAAGCGGGCGACGTTTCCATCGAAGCCCTGCAACCGGCCCAGCAGCCTGATGCCCGCGCGGTGCATCGCCAGCAGGCTGATCGAGCTGCCCAGGCCACCGTTTCCCTTGCCGGAAATAAGTGGGAACTCTGCGGTGCGGGCCTTGCGCAGTGCATCCGGTTCCCCGGCAAGTACGCCCGCCGCTTCACTCACATGCTGGTGGATGCGCCCGGCCATGTCCCACCAGGTCATCGAGTCCTTGCCGCGCAGCCGGCGGGTATGCGAATGCCGCTGGGCCAGTGACCAGTGCACGCTGCGACCGCTGTCGCGCAGGTCCTGGGCGATCTGCGCGCCGGACTGGCCGCCGCCGATGACCAGCACGGCGCCGTCGGGCAGTTGGCCGGCATTGCGGTAGTCGCCCGAGTGCAGCACGGTCAGGCCTGGCGCGGGCGCGAACGGGACCCGGGGCATCCGTGCGCGGCGGTATTCACCGGTGGCGACCACCACTGCGCGGGCATGGATCAGCCCCTGGCTGCTGTGGATGGCGTAGCCACCGGGCCCAGGCCCAACCCGATGCACCCCGCATCCCTCGTTGATCGGCAGGGAACGCTCGCGGGCATAGTCGCGGAGGTGCCGGATCACCTCCGGGGCGCCCATGAAGCCATCCGGGTCATCGCCGGAATAGGCATGACCATGCAGGGCCATCGTCGCGTTGGCGGTGTTGGTCTGGAACGACTCCCAGCGCCGCTGCCAGCTGGCGCCCACGGTTTCGGCCTCCAGCACGCGATGCTCGACGCCGTTCTCCTGCAGGAGCGCGCTGAGCGACAGCCCGGCCTGGCCGGCGCCGATGATGACCAGCGGCAGCCTTGCAGGCAGGGAGCCGGGCAGGCGGGGCGGGAAAGGGGAGGGGCTGTCCGGGGAAATCACCAGTGTGGGTCCATGCAAGGCCTTGATCAGAGCCATTGCGCGGGGAATGCCCCGGGCCTTCAACAGATCCGGTTCTGAAAAACGTTGCAGATCGAGGCGTCGCCTGTGGTGTCTGGCCGGGACGGCCGCAGGGTCGTCCCGGGGAGCCTGGGCCTTTGCGCGGGCAGGCCACCATGGCGGGGGGAAACCGACACTCCTGGGGCCCCCGGAGCCGGCCAGCGGCCGCTTCCGCCTGCCGCCGTCATATCCCCTGGGCCCCCCGGCCGTTAGAATGGCGGCCGCTGTCCACCGCCCGCTCCCGGAGCCCCCATGCCCGTTGAAGCCCAGCCGGTAGCCACCGTCGTCGACACGACCGGTGCGCCCGGCTATCTCTCCATTCGTGACCTGCGCAAGGAATTCGACGGTTTCGTCGCCGTCGACGACGTCAACCTGGACGTGCGCAAGGGCGAGATCTTTGCCCTGCTCGGTGGCTCCGGCAGTGGCAAATCGACCCTGCTGCGCTGCCTGGGCGGCTTCGAGACGCCCACCAAGGGCAGCATCACCCTCGATGGCCAGCGCCTGGACGCGCTGCCGCCGTACCAGCGGCCGGTCAACATGATGTTCCAGTCCTATGCGCTGTTCCCGCACATGACGGTCGAGCAGAACATTGCCTTCGGCCTGAAGCAGGATGGTCTGGGCAAGGATGCGATCGGCAAGCGCGTGGGCGAGATGCTCGACCTGGTGCAGATGGGCCACCTGGGCAAGCGCAAGCCACACCAGCTGTCCGGCGGCCAGCAGCAGCGCGTGGCGCTGGCGCGGTCGCTGGCCAAGGGGCCGAAGCTGCTGCTGCTGGACGAGCCGATGGGCGCGCTGGACAAGAAGCTGCGCTCGCAGATGCAGCTGGAACTGGTCAGCATCATCGAATCGTCGGGCGTGACCTGCGTGATGGTCACCCACGACCAGGAAGAAGCGATGACCATGGCCACCCGCATCGCGGTGATGGATGCCGGCTGGATCCAGCAGGTCGGCAAGCCGGACGAGGTCTACGAGCAGCCGGCCAACCGCTTCGTCGCCGAGTTCATCGGTTCGGTCAACCTGTTCGACGGGGTGATCGACGAGGACCTGCCGGAGTACGTGACCGTACGCTCGCCGCTGTTCCCGGCGCCGATCTACATCGCCCATGGCATCACCGGCTATGAAGGGCAGCCGGTCGCGTTCGCGCTGCGCCCGGAGAAGGTGATGATCGGCAAGGACGAACCGGAAGGGCACACCAACAAGGCCCAGGGTGTGATCGAGGACATCGCCTACTTCGGCAGCCATTCGGTCTACCACGTGCGCCTGCCCAGCGGCGCCAAGGTACTGGCCAACTTCGCCAATTCGCAGCGCTGGGCCAGTGATGGCCTCACCTGGGGCGACGAGGTGTGGGTGCACTGGCGCGACAACGACGGCGTGGTGCTCACCTCATGAGCACCGCCGGCCTGAAGCGCTGGCTGCCGGGGCTGCGTGCCACGGTGATCGGCATTCCGTACCTGTGGCTGCTGCTGTTCTTCGCAGTGCCGTTCCTGATCGTGCTGATGATCAGCTTCTCGCTCAGCCGGGTCGGCTCGCCGCCGTACACCTGGCTGCTGCAGTACGCCGACGGCGGTTTCTCGCTGAAGCTGAACCTGGAAAACTACCTGGCGCTGTTCCGCGATTCGATCTATGCGCAGGCGTTCCTGAGCTCGATCAGGATCGCGGCGATCTCGACCTTCCTGACCCTGCTGATCGGCTATCCGATGGCCTATGCCATCGCGCGCCTGTCGCCCGCCGCGCGCAACGTGGCGATGATGCTGGTGGTGCTGCCGTCGTGGACCTCGTTCCTGATCCGCGTGTATGCGTGGAAGGCGATCCTGGACCGCAATGGCCTGCTCGACCAGTTCCTGCAGTTCACCGGCCTGCAGACGCTGATGACGTCGATGGGCCTGCCGAAACTGCAGCTGATCGACACCCCGACCGCCGCCTACATCGGCATCGTCTACTGCTATCTGCCGTTCATGGTGCTCCCGCTGTACGCCAATCTGGTCAAGCATGACCACCGCCTGCTGGAGGCGGCCTACGACCTCGGTGCCAAGCCGTGGCAGGCGTTCCTGCGCATCACCCTGCCGTTGTCCAAAGCGGGCATCATCGCCGGCTGCATGCTGGTGATGATTCCGGCGATCGGTGAATTCGTGATCCCGGAAATGCTGGGTGGCTCGGAAACGCTGATGGTGGGCCGCCAGCTGTGGAACGAGTTCTTCAACAACCGCAACTGGCCGGGCGCCTCGGCGATGGCGGTGGCGATGATCCTGTTGCTGCTGGTGCCGATCCTGCTGTTCAACCGTTCCCAGCAGCGCCTGCTGGAAGGGAAGCAGGCATGAGCCCGCGTAGCGCAAAGGGCCTGGGGCTGGGCGTGCTGCTGCTCGGCTTCGCCTTCCTGTACCTGCCGATCCTGCTGTTGATGTTCTATTCGTTCAACAGCTCGCGGCTGGCGATGGTCTGGGCCGGGTTCTCCACCCGTGCCTACAGCGACCTGTTCGCCGACCGCGCGCTGATGGATGCGATGTGGACCAGCCTGGTGGTGGCGTTCTGGACTGCCTGCACGGCCACCGTGCTGGGCACGCTGGCAGCGATGGTCATGACCCGCTTCAAGCGCTTCCGCGGCAAGCCGCTGTTCGGCGCGCTGGTCACCGCGCCGCTGGTGATGCCGGATGTGATCCTGGGCTTCTCGCTGATGGCGCTGCTGGCCTCGATGGGCGCGATTCCCGGCTTCCCGGCACGCGGCCTGGCCACCATCTGGATCGCCCACGTCACCTTCACCCTGTGCTTCGTCACCGTGGTGGTGTCCTCGCGGCTGCAGGAAATGGACCTGTCGCTGGAAGAAGCGGCGATGGATCTGGGCGCCAGCCGGCTGACCGTGTTCGCCCGCATCACCCTGCCGATCATCGCGCCGGCGCTGGTGGCGGGCTGGCTGCTGGCGTTCACCCTGTCGCTGGATGACGTGGTGGTGGCCAGCTTTGTCGCCACGCCGGGCTCGACCACGCTGCCGATGAAGGTGTTCGCCTCGGTGCGCATGGGCATCAGCCCGAAGATCAACGCGTTGGCCACGCTGCTGGTGTCGGCGGTGTCGATCGCCGCGGTGATCGGCTGGTACATCAACGCCCGCGCCGAGAAGCGGCGCCAGCGCGACCTGCAGCTGGCGCGGCAGGACAACGGCTGAGGACACGGTCTGCCGACAACGCCGGCAACACCCGGCTCACAGCCGGCGGCGCACAATGGGGGTCTTCCAGATGGAGATCCCCCATGACCGTCGAGATCGTCGACCCGGCCACCGGACAGGTGACCTACCGCCATGAACTGATGGGCGCAGCCGACATCGAGCAGCGCCTGCAGGCCGCTGCCGATGCATTTCCGGGCTGGGCAGATCGCTCGCTGCAGGACCGCGGCGCCATCCTTCGCCAGATCGCCGCGCAGCTGCGCACGCGGCGCGACGACCTGCAGCAGGCGATGACCCACGAGATGGGCAAGCTCAAGGCCGAGGCGCTGGCCGAGGTCGACAAGTGCGCTGCCGCCTGCGAGTACTATGCCGATCACGCGGCCGACTATCTCAAGCCGCAGCTGATCGATACCGAAGCCCAGCGCAGCTACGTGCGCTACGAGCCGATCGGCTGCGTGTTCGCGGTGATGCCGTGGAATTTCCCGATCTGGCAGGTGTTCCGTTTCCTCGCCCCGGCGTTCATGGCTGGCAACGTCGCCCTGCTCAAGCACGCCAGCAACGTGCCGCAGTGCGCCGACCTGATCCTGGCGGTGTGCCGTGACGGCGGCCTGCCTGATGGCGTGTTCGACGTGCTGCACATCGACAACGACCAGGCCGCCGACGTGCTGCGCGACGCACGGGTGAAGGCGGTGACGCTGACCGGCAGCGAGCGGGCAGGTCGCTCGATCGCCTCCAATGCCGGCAGCCAGCTGAAGAAGTCGGTGATGGAGCTGGGTGGCAGCGATGCCTTCGTGGTGCTCGACGATGCCGACCTCGACAAGACCGTGGCCGCGGCAGTGAAGTCGCGCTTCGACAACAGCGGGCAGACCTGCATCGCGGCCAAGCGCTTCATCGTGGTCGAGGCGGTGGCCGATGAATTCGTCCGTCGCTTTGTGCAGGCGGCGGGCGAGCGCCAGTACGGCGATCCCGATGAGCGGGGCACCACGCTGGCGCCGATGGCTCGCGCCGACCTGCGTGACGAACTGCACAAGCAGGTGCAGGCCAGCGTGGCCAAGGGCGCGCGGGTGCTGATCGGTGGTGAGCCGATTGCCGGCACCCATGCCGGCTATCCGGCCACGGTGCTCGACCAGGTCGGCCCGGGCATGCCGGCGTATGACGAGGAGCTGTTCGGGCCGGTGGCCGCGGTGATCCGGGTCAAGGATGAGGCCGAGGCACTGCGCGTGGCCAACGACACCCGCTTCGGCCTGGGCGGCAGCGTGTGGACCGGCGATCCGGTACGCGGCGAGCGCTTCGCGCAGCGCATGGAATGCGGTGCGGCGTTCGTCAACGCCATCGTCAAGAGCGACGCGCGGCTGCCGTTCGGCGGCAGCAAGCAGTCAGGCTTTGGTCGGGAGCTGGCTGACCATGGCATCCATGAGTTCATGAACATCAAGACCGTCTACGTGGCTTGATCCCGAACGGTAGTGCCGGCCGTTGGCCGGCATTGCCGGGTTGCCGGGTTGCCGGCCAGCGGCCGGCACTACCAGAAGCGGGTCGCGTGCAACGACCAACGGTCGTGGCCTACCGGACTGCAGGGTATCGACGCCCATGTGCTTGGTGGGTATCGACCGTTGGTCGATACGCGCTACAACCACTTCGCGCGCTTGAACAACCGGTACAGCCCGACGCACACACCGCCCACGCCAACGATCATCAGCGGGTACGACCAGGGTTCGCTCAGCTCCGGCATGTGACTGAAGTTCATGCCGTACCAGCTGGTGATCAGCGTCGGCGCGGCGAGCAGCGCAGCCCAGGCGCCCAGCCGCTTGACCGTCTCGCCCTGCGCCAGTGTCACCAGCGAAAGGTTCACGCTCAGCGCGGTGCCCAGCATCTCGCGCAGGGTGTCGATCACATCGCTGATGCGCACCGCATGGTCATGCACGTCACGCACGTAGAGCTTCACTTCATCGGGAATCAGGTCGCCCTGGTAGCGGCGCAGCTGCGCCAGCACATCCTGCAGCGGCGCCACCGCCATCCGCATCTTGTTCAGCTCGCGCTTGAGCTCGTACAGCCGCACCACCGTGCTGCGCTTGTAGGTGTCGGCGAAGATGTCCTTTTCCAGCAGGTCCAGGGTGTCGCGGAAGCGGTGCACGATCGGCAGGTAGTTGTCGACCACGAAGTCGGTCACCGCGTACAGGCAGTACGACGGGCCCATCTTCAGCAGCTGCGGCTCGCGCTCGACGCGTGCGCGCACCGGCGCGTAGGACAGCGAGGCGCCGTGGCGGACCGTCACCAGGAAGCGCGGGCCGAGGAAGGCATGGGTTTCGCCATACTGGATGCGTTCGTCGACCATCTGCGCGGTGGTCACCACCACGAACAACGAGTTGCCATAGGTCTCGACCTTGGGCCGTTGGTGCGCGTTGCGCGCATCCTCGATGGCCAGGTCGTGCAGGCAGAATTCTTCCTGCAGTTTCAGCAGCACGTCTTCGTTGGGGTCGTACAGGCCGACCCAGACGAAGCCGTTGCCGCTGGCAATGACATCGCTGATGGCATCCAGGCTGATGTCGTGGCGCTTGCCCTCGTCATCGTAGTGGACGCAGTTGATGACGCAGGTAGGGTTGGCCGAAGCGGGGGCGGAAGCGGAGGCGGGCAATGACATGCCCGCCATCGTGCGTCAGGGCCGTGTTTCGGACAAGTGAGGACGACGCGCCAGCACCCACGCCAGTGCCACGTGCACCGGCAGCAGCAGCACGATCCACTGCACGTTGTACTGCGCCTGCAGGCTCAGCCAGTGCAGCACCAGCGCGGCCACCGCCTGTACCGCCAGCAGCCACAGCACGATCCTGAACATGCGTCCCGGCACGCGCCGGCGCAGCAGTGCGATCGCGCCCGGCAGCAGCAGCACGGCCAGTGGCGAAAGCAGCAGCAGGTTGCGGTTGGCCCATGCGGCGTAGTGGATGCTGAAGCCCCACAGGAACACCAGCACGCCACCGAACAGGGCGCACAGCAGCCAGAACGGCAGGGCCAGCCCGGCCAGCAGGCGCGGGCGGTTGCGCAGCGCCAGCACGCCAGCGGCGATCACCAGGCCACACAGCAGCCACGGCCACCAGCGGCGTGCGAACTCCTTCGGCTCCGGATCGATACGGTGCGGCAACAGTTCGTGTTCGGACTGCACCAGCGGCCGGCCATCGCTGTTGCGTGCCTGGCGCAGGGCATCGGCCAGGCGCATCGGCACGAACGCTTCCTGCCAGCGCGACAGCGGCTGGTCGGCGAACGGTCCGAGGCCTACATCGAAGCCCAGCCACATCCATGGTGCCGGCGAGGCCAGACGGACCGATTCACTGCGATAGGTGTTGCCACGCGAGCGCCCCGACAGCTGCGACTGCAGGCCGCCGCCGAGCGCCTTGTCCAGCGTGTCGCGCACCATCGTGGCGCAGTTGGCGGTGTAGTAATCGTAGTGGTAACGCGCGTTTTCCGGCTTGGCCCGCTCGGCCAGGCCGGCGGCCAGCGAGCGCGCCTGGTCCGGGCGCAGGTCCAGCCATTGCACGCTGGCGCCACGGCCGGTCTCGTCGTAGTACGACAGGTCCTGCTGCAGCGGCAGCGCCACCAGGTAGTACATCATGTCGCCGCGCGCGAAGCGGCTGATGAAATCGTCCTCGGACGGATCGAAGTAGCCGAAGTTGTACGAGGTCGCTTCACCGCTGAGCGGATCGACCACCACGATGGCGTCATGGCCGAAGCGTTCGAAGAACACCGTGCCCGGCTGCATGGTCACCACGCCGATGCGCGGAGCAGGGGCTTCAGCGCTGGCCGCGGGCACGGCAGGTATGGCCGGCGCCGGCTGCGCGAAGGCGGCCAGCGGCAGGGCCAAGGCCAGCACGTAGAGTGCCAGCCACACCATGAGGATCAGGCCGCGGCGCTTCAAGCGTCGTCCTGCGCGTCCGGCGGCAGCACGGTCACGTGGAAGGCCTGTACCCGGCGCGCATCGGCGCGGGCCACGCGGAACATGAAGCGGTCCAGCGCCAGCTCGTCACCGACTTCCGGCAGGTGGCCCACGGCCTCGGTGACCAGGCCGCCGATGGTGTCGTAGTCCTCGTCGGAGAACGTCGCGCCGAAACGCTCGTTGAAGTCGCCGATCGGGGTCAGCGCGTCGACCACGTACTGGCCGTCGGACTGGATCGCGATCTGCGCCGAGGGATCCTCGGCCTCGTCATGCTCATCGTCGATCTCGCCGACGATCTGTTCCAGCACGTCCTCGATGGTGACCAGGCCGGCGACACCGCCGTACTCGTCCACCACGATGGCCATGTGGTTGCGCGACAGGCGGAACTCCTTCAGCAGCACGTTGAGCTTCTTCGCCTCCGGAATCAGCACTGCCGGGCGCAGCAGCTCGCGTACGTTGGCCGGGCCGTTGTCGGCGACCACGCCGCGCAGCAGGTCCTTGGCCAGCAGGATGCCAAGGATGTCGTCCTTGTTCTCGCCGTGTACCGGGAAGCGTGAATGGCCGGATTCGACCACCTGCTTCATCAGTTCCAGGAAGGGCGCTTCAACCGGCAGCGAGACCATCTGCGAGCGCGAGATCATCACGTCGCCCACGGTCAGCTCGGCCACCGAAATGGCGCCTTCCATCATCTTGAGGGTATCGGCGGCGATCAGACCCTCTTCCTGCGCGGTGTGCAGGACAGCGACCAGCTCGTCGCGGGTATGGGGTTCGCCGGAGAAGGCGGAGGTCAGGCGTTCAAGCCAGCCGCGCTTCTTTTCACTGTGCTCCGCAGGGGAGCTACTACTGTCGTCTTCTGACATCTCTGGAAAAAAGGCACCCGGCAGGCCGGGCGTTGACCCAAGTCTAGCAGGATGTGACGGCCTGTCAGTGACTGCCGGTGGCCGGGGCTGGGGCGGCCGCGGCCGGCTTCTCTTCGGGCAGGTCCAGGCTGTAGGTGCAGCCGGCCAGGGTCTTGCCCGGGTGGGAGGCCACGGTGGAGACGCTGAGGATGATCGACTCGATCTGGACCTCGCCGGTCTTCGGGTCGGTCACGTCGCGGCTGACCAGCTCGCGGCCGGCCATGAACTTGCCGTCCTGGTCGTAGCCGGTCTCCAATTCCAGCCGTTTGGCCAGCGGGCGTGGGTCGGCCTGGTCGAGGACGGCCATGACGCTGGCGCCGGCCACCGCCACCCGATCGGTCTGTTGGCCGAAGACGGTGATCGGGCTGGCCAGCCGGAACTCGCTCATGAACTGGTTGCCCTGCGGCAGCGGCTGCAGGCCCTGGGCCACGGCCTTCAGCGGATCGGCCAGCAGCGGCGCCAGCGCGGCCTGCTCGGCCACGCCCTGGCGGCATTCGATCAGGGCCGGCAGGTCCAGGCGGGCGGCGAAGGCGGAGGGAGCGGCGAGGGCACAGAGCAGGGGCAGACAGCAGCGCAGTGACACGGTCGGTTTCCGCAGGCGAGGGGCCGCCATCATAGCCCCGGCGAGCGCCGGAACAGCCCGCTGAGAAGGTGCAGGAAACCGGTCATCGCCCGCCGTACGACCATCAGTGAGAGAGTCAGCACGACCGCAAGCATGGCGACCTGCATCGATTGCCCCGCGATGCGCACCACCGCCGGCCACAGGCCCGGGCTGGTCAGCCAGGGCATCAGTTCCGCCGCGGTTGTCCTGGCCACTTTCATGTACATCACGGCCAGCACGAACAGCACCAGCAGCGAGGTGCGGCTGGCGTGGAAGAACGGGAGTGCATTGGCCGGCCTGCCAAGCCACTGCTGCAGCAGCGTTCGCCACAGCACTGGCAGGGTCAAGGCACCGACCAGTATCAGCACCATCGACATTTCCCACAGCCCCGGCAGGTGGGCGGGTTCCGCTCTACCTGTGAGGTGCGGGCCGAACATGCCGATCGCCAGCCCGGCCAGCAGGCACACGGGCGACAGCAGGGCCAGGCTGCGCAGCAGCCAGTGCCTGCCGCCGGGGTCGCGGGCGCTGATGCGGCGCAAGGTGTAAGCGCCCAGCACCAGCAGGCCCGCGAGCAGGCCGGCGGCCATCGCAAACGTCGTGAAGCTGTTCCCTGGGTTCATCCTTTTTCCTTCCGCGTCCTGGCCGGTGTTGAACAGTAGCTCAGCGCATGGCGGGCACTCCAGCCGTGGCGCAGTCAGGGCGGATTCCAGCGCGTGGCCGCTGGGTACCAGCGCAGCCTGACCGGGTAGCCCAGTCGCGCCTGCAGGTGGTCACGCACGGCCGCCGCCGTCGCGCGGTTGGCTGGGGTATCCCGCAGCTCCACCTCCAGCTCCCCGGTCTTGACATCCAGGCCATGGCCGAACAGGTCGGGCAGCTGGGCCCGCAGCCAGTCCTGCTGTGCGTGCAGGCGGCGCGTCATCTCCGCTTCGGTCATCGCGGCGCCGGTGATGTAGCGCACACGTTGCGGGCCATCCGCCCCTGGATGTGTCTCATCGGCCTCGGGTGCGGCGCCTGTCAGTCGCACGACAACGTTCCAGCCCCTCGCATTGTCCACCCAGATGCCGGCCAGACGTGCCGCGTGCCGCGCTTCCAGGCGCTCGATCAGTGCCCGTTGCTGGGCAGTGGCGACGATGTTGCGGGTGTCGCGCTCGCTGCTGCCGAAGAACGCCCGTAATTCGGCGATCTTTGCGGCGATGTCGGCCTCGCTGTCGCTGGCGGGGAACGGTGAGGGACGGTCAGGATCGGGCATCAGGCCTGCCCCGGACTGCAGTAGCGCGGCAAGCACAAGTGCGGGCAGGGTCATGCTGCGCTCCTCTTCCGTGAGTGCGTGGGCTCGGAACAGGGCCCGGTGTCAGCGCTCGCCCGCGTAGGGGTCGTCGATGCCCAGCTCGGCCAGGATCTCCCGTTCCAGCTGTTCCATCGCTTCGGCTTCCTTGTCGTCCTCGTGGTCCCAGCCGAGCAGGTGCAGCACGCCGTGCACGGTCAGGTGCGCGTAGTGGGCGTTGAGCGCCTTGCCCTGTTCGTCGGCCTCCCGCGCTACGACAGGTGCACAGATCACCAGATCGCCGAGCAGCGGGAACTTGACGCCCTTGGGCAGGCCTTCGGGCACGTCGGCCGGGAAGCTGAGCACGTTGGTGGCGTAGTCCTTGCCACGGTAGTGGCGGTTCAACGACTGGCCTTCCTTGGCGTCGACCACGCGGATGGCCAGGTCGGCCTCGCGGATGCGGCCCTTCAGCGCGGCAGCCACCCACCTGCGGAAGCTCACTGCCGCCGGCAGACCGGCACGCGGCAGGGCATAACTGACGGCGACGTCCAGTCGCACGGGACCACGGGTCATGGAGTTGCTCCAGGTTGGATCTGATGCAGGTCGCGGCGGTCGTAGGCGCTGACGATACGCGCCACCAGCGGGTGGCGGACCACGTCGCGGGATTCGAAGAAGGTGAAGCTGACACCCTCCACGTCGCGCAGCACATCGATGGCGTCGCGCAGGCCCGACTTCACGTGCTTGGGCAGGTCGGTCTGGGTCAGGTCACCGGTGACCACCGCGGTGGAGCCGTAGCCGAGGCGGGTCAGGAACATCTTCATCTGCTCGATGGTGGTGTTCTGTGCTTCGTCCAGGATCACGAACGCATCGTTGAGCGTGCGGCCGCGCATATAGGCCAGCGGCGCGATCTCGATGACGTTCCTTTCCAGCAGCTTGACCACCTTTTCCACGCCCATCATCTCGTACAGGGCGTCGTACAGCGGTCGCAGATAGGGATCGACCTTCTGGCTCAGGTCGCCGGGCAGGAAGCCCAGCTTCTCGCCGGCTTCCACCGCGGGGCGGACCAGGATCAGCCGCTGCACCCGCGATTCGTTCAGTGCTTCGACCGCGCTGGCCACGGCCAGGAAGGTCTTGCCGGTGCCGGCCGGCCCGATGCCGAAGTTGATGTCGTGGGTTGCGATCTGGTGCAGGTAGCGGGCCTGGTTGGCACCGCGCCCGCGTACCGTGCCGCGCTTGACCTTGATCGCCACCTCCTGCGCTTCGTAGGAGCGCTCGGCGATCTGCTCGACATTGGCCTGCGCCAGGCGCAGGTGGATGGCGTGGTTGTCGAAGGTCGTTTCGCCGGCTTCGGCGTACAGCGCTTCAACCAGCTTCTGCGCCTCGACGATGGCTTCGTTCGGCCCGCTGATGCGGAACACGAAGCCACGGTTGGCGATTTCCACGCCGAGTTTCAGTTCGATCTGCCGCAGGTGCCCGTCGAACGGGCCACACAGGTTGGCCAGCCGTTCGTTGTCTTCCGGCGACAGGGTGAAGTCTCGATGCTCGATGCTTTTCATTGCTTCGGGTGGGGCGGACGCCTTCCACCGCAGTGTATTCAGGGGAGACAAGGGTAGCGCGCGTGCGGGGCACACGGCCAGCAGACGGTCGATACAGCGTTTTCCACACCCGGTGTGGACGGGGGGCGCGAAAACCTGTGGATAGACCTTCGCAATGCTTGTGCCACAAGGCCCATGAGGTCCTGGTGAAAAAAACGTCATGGTCGCTCGTCGCTTCGGCAGCACTGCCACGGGGGCCTGCACGGGGGCATTCATCGTGACGACAGTGCAGGTTTCGTTGCCGGGCGAGCAACAAAGCCGCGCGCTGGCGGATTTCCACAACGGTTGTGGAATGATGTCGAATCAACCTGTGGATAGGTGGTGCGGAGCCTTGCAGCAAAAGGCGTGCCGGCGCGTGGCGAAAAAACCGTCAGGGCTGATTGGAATCATTGAGGGTGCACGGGGCACATGGCACCGTGTCGCCGTCGCAGGAGGGGATGGCATGGGCATCGGCAACGGGATGCGAGGAATCGGACTGGCGGGCATCGGCCTGCTGGCCGGGTGTGGGCAGTCAACACCGACTGCACTGGGCACGCTGGAGTGGGACCGGATCACGGTGCCGGCGCCGGCGGCCGAAGTGATCGCCACGGTGGAGGTGCGCGAGGGACAGCAGGTCAAGGCCGGCGCCGTGCTGATGCAGCTCGACCCGGCCCGCGGCGACGCGCAGTTCGCCGCAGCGCAGGCTGATACGGCGCGTGCGCAGGCGCAGCTGGAAGAACTGAAGATCGGCCCACGCCAGGAGCAGATCGCGCAGGCCCAGGCGCAACTGGCCGCGCTGCGCGCACAGGCTGCCGAAGCAAGCGCCTATTACCGACGGGTCCAGCCGTTGGCACAGCAGCGCTTGATTGCCGCCGCTGAGCTGGATCGTGCACGTGCCGCCGCCGGCAATGCCGAGGCCAGCGTGCGTGCTGCCGAGCAGGCCTGGCTGGAGCGGGTGCACGGCAGCCGTGTGCAGGATATCGCCCAGGGCCAGGCCGCCGCCGATGCCGCGCAGGCGCAACAGGCAGTGCAGGCCGTGAACCTGCAGAAGCTGCAATTGCGTGCGCCGCGCGACGGCGTGGTCGATGCCTTGCCTTACCGGCAGGGCGACCAGGCGCCGGTCGGCGCGCCGCTGGCGGTGATGCTGGTCGGCGAGCGCCCCTATGCGCGCGTCTACCTGCCGCAGCCATTGCGGTTGCAGGTCAAGGTCGGGCAGGTCGCGCAGGTGCACCTGGAAGGGCAAGGCACTGCGTTGAAGGGGCATGTGCGCTCGATCCGCAGCGAGCCTTCATTTACTCCGTACTACGCACTGACCGGTGACGACGTCGCGCGCCTGAGCTACCTCGCCGAGATCGAAGTGGACGCTCCCTCCGACATGCAGAAGCTGCCGGCGGGAATGCCGGTGCAGGTGAGCTTCTGAACACCGGCAACGACATCGCGGTGCATGCCCAGGGCCTGACCCGCCGCTTCGGCGATCTGCTGGCCGTGGACAATGTCGACCTGACCGTGCCGCGTGGCCAGGTCTATGGCTTCCTGGGCCCGAACGGGTCGGGCAAGTCGACCACCATCCGCATGCTGTGCGGCCTGCTGGAACCGAGTGCCGGCCAGATCGAGGTGCTCGGCCTGGCCGTGCCGGAGCAGGCCGAGGCACTGCGCCGGCGCATCGGCTACATGACCCAGCGCTTCTCGTTGTATGAAGATCTTTCGGTGCGCGAGAACCTGGAATTCCTCGCCGCCATCCAGGACCTGCCGCGTACGCAGGCCCGGCAGCGGGTCGACGAACTGCTGCAGCAGTACCGTCTCCTGGACCGGCAGCCGCAGCTGGCCGGCACCCTCAGTGGTGGCCAGAAGCAGCGCCTGGCGCTGGCCGGCGCCGTCGTGCACGCGCCCGAGCTGTTGTTCCTGGACGAGCCGACCAGCGCGGTTGACCCGGAGTCACGCCGCGATTTCTGGGAGGCCCTGTTTGAACTTGCCGACGCCGGTACCACCGTGCTGGTATCGACCCACTACATGGACGAAGCCGAGCGCTGCCACCGGCTGGCGATCCTCGATCGAGGCGCGCTGGTCGCCGATGGCACGCCGGCCGAACTGTGTGCACGGCTGGATGGCCGCACGCTGCAGGTCACGTCGGCGCAGCCGCGGCAGGCCAGCCGCGCGTTGTCTGAGCTGCCCGGCGTGCTGAGCGTGGCACAGATCGGCACGCAGCTGCGCGTGCTGTGCAGCGAGGCGGCCGGCGATACGCCAGCGTTGCGGCGCGCGCTGGCCAGCGCCGATCCGCAGGCCCGCATCGAGGCGGTGGCGCCGAACCTGGAAGACGTCTTCGTCGCCGCCACCCGCGGCCGTGGCCGGGAGCCAGCGGCATGAACCTGCGCCGGCTGTGGGCGATCATGCTCAAGGAATTGCGCCAGCTGCGCCGCGACCGCATCACGCTGGCGATGATCGTCGGCATTCCGGTGATGCAGCTGCTGCTGTTCGGCTACGCGATCAATCTCAACCTGCGCCACCTCGACGCAGGTGTCGCCGACCAGGCCAACAGTGCGGCGTCACGCGCGCTGGTGCAGGACATGGTCGCCACCGGCGTGATCACGCCGCGCAGCGAAGCCTATACGCCCGACCAGTTGATGCAGGCGCTGCGGCGTGGCGAGATCAGTGTCGGCATCGTGGTGCCGGCCGACTTCGAGCGCCGTCGCTTCGATGGACGCGAGGCGGTGCAGGTGCTGGTTGATGGCAGCGACACCGTGGTGCAGAGCGCGGCGATCCAGCTGGCGCAGGTGCCGCTGGAGACGCGACCGACCAGCAACACGCGGCCGCTGCGCGAAGGCAGCATCGCCGGGGGTCCAATCAGCGTGACCAGCTTCTACAACCCGCAGCGGCGTTCGGCGGTGAACATCGTGCCAGGCCTGATCGGGGTGATCCTGACCATGACCCTGGTGATGTTCACGGCGGTGGCGGTGGTGCGTGAACGCGAGCGCGGCAACATGGAGCTGCTGATCGCCACGCCGGTGTCGCGCAGCGAACTGATGGTGGGCAAGGTGCTGCCCTATGCAGCCATCGGCCTGCTGCAGACCACGCTGGTGCTGGTGCTGGGCACCTGGCTGTTCCAGGTGCCGATCTGCGGCAGCCTGCTCGATATCTACCTGGCCGCGGTGCTGCTGGTGCTGGCCAACCTCGCACTGGGGCTGCTGATTTCCACGCGCGCGCGCTCGCAGTTCCAGGCGATGCAGATGACCCTGTTCCTGTTCCTGCCGTCGATCCTGCTGTCGGGCTTCATGTTCCCGTTCGCGGGCATGCCGCGGTCGGTGCAATGGCTGGCCGAAGTACTGCCGCTGACCCACTTCCTGCGCCTGGTGCGCGGCATCATGCTGCGCGGCGCCTCGCTGTGGGAGCTGTGGCACGACGCGCTGGCGCTGCTGGCCTTCATCGCGGTGATGATGACCCTGGCGATCCTGCGTTTCCGCAAGCGTTTGGATTGAGGCATGCCGACCAACGGTCGGCATCCACCCCGGCAGGTGCCGGCCGCCTGCCGGCATCAATTCCGGCAGGTGCCGGCCACTGGCCGGCATCAATTCGGTGGGTGCCGACCGTTGGTCGGCATCAACTCCGGTGGGTGCCGACCGTTGGTCGGCGCACCTTATTCCGCCACCACGCGCGCGCGCAGCGAATTGGTCAGCGCCTCGGTGATCACCACATCCACGAACTGGCCGATCAGCCGCGCCGGCGCCGGGAAGTTCACCGAACGCATGTTCTCGGTCTTGCCGGTCAGTTCGTTCGGGTTCTTGCGCGAAGGGCCTTCCACCAGCACGGTCTGCACGGTGCCGACCATCTTCTCGGAGATGCCGGCGGCGTGCGCATTGATGCGCTCCTGCAGGCGCGACAGGCGCGCGTGCTTCTCGGCATCGCTGATCGTGTCCTCCAGGTCGGCCGCCGGGGTCCCCGGGCGGCGCGAATAGATGAAGGAGAAGCTGTGGTCGAAGCCGATGTCCTCGATCAGCTTCATGGTCTTCTCGAAATCGGCATCGGTTTCGCCGGGGAAGCCGACGATGAAGTCCGAGCTGATCGAGATGTCCGGGCGCACCGCGCGCAGCTTGCGGATCTTCGACTTGAATTCCAGCGCGGTATAGCCGCGCTTCATCGCCGACAGTACGCGGTCGCTGCCGGCCTGCACCGGCAGGTGCAGGAAGTTGGCCAGCTGCGGCACGTCGCGGAACGCATCGATCAGCGAGTCGCTGAACTCCAGCGGGTGCGAGGTGGTGAAGCGGATGCGGCCGACGCCGTCGATCTCGGCGATGGTCCGGATCAGCAGGCCGAGATCGGCGAACTCGCCATCTCCATAGGGGCCGCGATAGGCATTGACGTTCTGCCCGAGCAGGTTGATTTCGCGCACGCCCTGCGCGGCCAGCTGCGCCACTT
This sequence comes from Stenotrophomonas sp. YJH_SMC_40, assembly GCF_059368615.1. Lineage (NCBI taxonomy): Bacteria > Pseudomonadati > Pseudomonadota > Gammaproteobacteria > Lysobacterales > Lysobacteraceae > Stenotrophomonas > Stenotrophomonas sp. YJH_SMC_40. Next base: position 183,674 of record NZ_JCAFRX010000001.1, read on the forward strand.
CCACCACCACGTCCTCGAACGGGCGGCTGACTTCGGTGCCGCGGGTGTAGGGCACCACGCAGAACGAGCAGTACTTGGAGCAGCCTTCCATGATCGACACGAACGCCGAAGCGCCTTCGGCGCGCGGTTCCGGCAGGCGGTCGAACTTCTCGATCTCGGGGAAGCTGATGTCCACCTGCGGGCGCTTCTGCTCGCGGCGTGCGCGGATCAGTTCCGGCAGGCGGTGCAGGGTCTGCGGGCCGAACACAAGGTCCACGAACGGCGCACGCTTGATGATCGCCTCGCCTTCCTGCGAGGCAACGCAGCCGCCCACGCCGATGATGACCTCGCGGCCCTTGTTCTTCAGGCCCTTCCACACGCCCAGCTGGCTGAACACCTTCTCCTGCGCCTTCTCGCGGATGGAACAGGTGTTGACCAGGATGACGTCGGCGTCTTCCGGGGTATCGGTCAGTTCCAGGCCATCGCTGGCGGCGAGCACGTCGGCCATCTTGGCCGAGTCGTACTCGTTCATCTGGCAACCGTGGGTCTTGATGTACAGCTTGCCTTTCACCTGGTCGGGCTTGCGCGGACCGGCGGGCAGGGCAACGAGCGGGGCACCGCCCGGCGTGGCGGGCGGAAAGACGTCTGGCGTCCCGGTCATGGCGCTTAATCCATTCGGGTGGCGGGAAAGCCGGCAATTCTACCTGCATCCCGGCGCGTACGCCGGCCCAGTAGAGCCAGGCCATGCCTGGCTGTATTCATCCACCCATGGCGTGGATCTACTGGAACTGCGGGTCCGCCCCCCGGCCGCGCCCGGCGGCACGCCTCAGGCCGCCACCAGCTCCGCATCGATCTGCCGCGAACGGTCGAACGCGGTCATCGCGCTCATCCGTGCGATGTAGTCAGCCGTGGCCGGCGCCGGCTGTACCAGGCCAAAGGCCGTGGTCCACGCCAGTGCATTGCCCCACAGCACGTCGGCGGCGCTCATGACCTCGCCCAGCAGGTACGGGCCCTGCGCCAGCTGGGCCTCGACCACCTGCAGCACGGTCTCGGCATCGTTGTACGGCGACATCAGGCGCGGCGGCGGCTCGCGGTGCATCGCCTTGTCGATCATCGCCGGCTCGAAACAGGCGCCATAGAAGGCCATCCAGCGCAGGTAGGGGCCGCGCAGGGCGTCGCCGATCGGCGGTGCCAGCCCGGCTTCCGGGTAAAGGTCGGCCAGGTACAGGTAGATCGCCACCTGCTCGGTCACCAGTGCGCCGTTGTGGACGATGGCCGGCACCTTGCCCATCGGGTTGATGGCCAGGTAGGCCGGGGCCAGGTTGGCGCCGGCTTTCAGGTCCAGCACCTGCATGCGGTAGTCGGCACCCAGCGCTTCGAGCAGGGCCACGGCGCCGCTCGAGCGGGAACGGGCGGCGTGGTAAAGGGTGATCTGGCGTGAATTCATGGCATTGCTCCTTGCGGTGGGTGGTGAACTGGAGGCCATCCTGGGGCACTATTGCGGACGACTTCTGTCCTCAATCCTTCATGCGCCATACCGCCCATCGTCTGCTGCGCCTGATCGCCCTGCTGCAGGCCCGCCGCCAGTGGTCCGGGGCCGAGCTCGCCGAGCGCATGGGCGTGGACCGGCGCAGCATCCGCCGTGATATCGAGCGGCTGCGCGAGCTGGGCTATCCGGTGCAGGCCTCGTCCGGGGTCGGCGGCGGCTACCAGTTGGGGGCCGGGGCACCGGTACTGCCGATGCTGCTGGACGAGGAGGAGGCGACCACCCTGGCGATCGCCCTGCGTGCCGCGTCCGCGACCGTCGCCGGCATCGACGACACCGCCCGTGGCCTGTTGTCCAAGCTCGACCCGCTGGTGCCGACCCGTCGCCGCCAGCAGGCCGGCGAGGTGCATGCGGCGACGGCTACCCTGTCCGACCTTCCGTCCACCGACGCACGCCTGCTCGGGCGGCTGGCCCAGCACTGCCGGCAGGCGTCACGGCTGGCCTTCGAATACCGCAGCGCGCAGGAAGCCGTCACCCAGCGCGAGGTCGAGGCCCAGCACCTGGTCAATTACGGGCGACGCTGGTATCTGCTTGCCTGGGACCTGGGGCGGCAGGACTGGCGCACCCTGCGCGTGGACCGCATGGGCGCCGTACGTGAGTGCGCCGGGCCGGGCCTGCACCGGCGCACCCCGGCGCCGCCGGATGTGATGGTGCGGCAGGCGGTCAGCCAGGCGCCGTTCGCGCTGCAGGCCATCCTCCGCCTGTCCGGCAGCCATTCCGAGCTGGAAGGCCGCATCCCGCCGTGGTGTGGAGTGCTGGAAGCGGATGGCCCCAACCACTGCCTGCTGCGCATGGGCGCCGAGAGCCGCGGCATGATGCTGGCGCAGATTCTCAGCCTGGACCGCCTGCCCGTGGCGCTTTGGACCACCCCGCCGGGCCTGCGCGACGAACTGGCACAGCGCCTGGCGGGCCTCGGCCAGCTGCTGGCTGTGCCGCCGGTCACAGGCTGAGCCACGTCGCTTGGCAAGCCCCGGCGAAGCTGGGACACTCGCCGCCATGAAGGGGATACTGGGGACAACGGCGATCATCATCGCTGCGCTGACCGCTGCGCCGGCCAGCGCTGGAACCCTGTACAAGTGCCAGGGCGCTGACGGCGTCACCAGTTATGTGAGCAAGCGGGTGGCCGGCGCGCGCTGCAGCACCATCAGCTACACCCGTGACACCCGCCCGGCACCTCGACCGGTGGTGGCCGCGCCCAGGCCGGCACCCACCACGGTGGCCAGCATCGAACGCAACCCGGTGGCCGTTGCTGCGAGTGCCGCAGCGCCGGCAACGGTCGCGCCTGCGTCCGTGCCGGCATCCGGTCCCGCACAGCCGGTCGCCTCGCGCAGCGGGCGCATGGTCAGTGGCCAGGTGTATTCCTTCATGAAGGATGGCGTGCGCCACTACACCAGTGCGCGCCCGACACAGGTGGCCAACCTCGGCCCGGTCCGGACCATCCGCTACAGCTTCATGGAGCGCTGCTATGCCTGCGGGGTCAATCCACGCGTGGACTTCGGCACCGTGCGACTGAACACCTCGGCCTTCCAGGCCGAGATCACCTCGGCCGCGCGCGAGTTCGGCGTGGAGGAGGCGGTGGTGCGCGCCATCATCCATGCCGAGTCGGCCTACAACCCGACCGCGCTCAGCCGTGCTGGCGCGCAGGGCCTGATGCAGCTGATGCCGCCGACCGCCGCGCGCTTCGGCGTAAGCGATTCCTATGACGCCGGGCAGAACATCCGCGGCGGCGTGCAGTATCTTGCGTGGTTGCTGAAACGCTTCAATGGCGACCTGACCCTTGCCGCAGCCGGCTACAACGCTGGCGAAGGCGCGGTCGACCGCCACGGTGGCGTGCCGCCCTACAGCGAGACCCAGTACTACGTGCGCCGGGTCGGGCAGCTGGCCGAACGTTACCGCACCGCCCTGAGTCACCAGTAGGCGCCAACCGTTGATCGGCACTCCTTTGAAAGGTAGTGCCGGCCGCTGGCCGGCAACCCCGCAATCAATGTTGTTGCAATGCGTTGTGTGGCGCGCGACGGTTCCGCTACACTCGACCGTGATTCAATGCGGCTCTGGCCCCCACCGGATCCGCTGGCAGCCTTAAAGCTACCTAATCAATATCGGAGTGCCGGATGGCCAACGATGGGGTACACGATCCAGTCAACACCGGACGTCGGCGTTTTCTTTCTGCCACCACAGCCGTGGTAGGCGCCGTCGGCGTCGGATTCACCGCCGTTCCTTTCATCAAATCCTGGAACCCCAGTGCCCGTGCCAAGCTTGCCGGCGCACCGGTGGTGGCCGACATCAGCGCCCTGCAGGAAGGCCAACGCCTGATCGTGGAATGGCGTGGCCAGCCGATCTGGATCGTCAAGCGGTCCAAGGCGATCCTGGACGCGCTGCACGGGCTGGATGGCCGCCTCAAGGACCCCGAGTCCGGCGAGAAGGACCAGCAGCCGGACTACGTGCTGAAGCAGAACCCCGAGCTGCGCTCGATCAAGCCGGACATCTCCGTGCTGGTCGGCCTGTGCACGCACCTGGGCTGCTCGCCGGAAATGGTCGCCGAGATCCGGCCCGAGCCCTACGACCCGCAGTGGAAGGGTGGCTACTTCTGCCCCTGCCACAAGTCGCGCTTCGACATGTCCGGCCGCGTCTTCAAGGACGTGCCGGCGCCGATCAACCTGAAGGTGCCCGCGCACCACTACCAGGACGACAACACCATCATCATCGGTGTCGATCCGCAGGGGGCAGCCTGATGGCCAATATCCTCGCCCGTACCGCCAGCGGCGTCGCCGACTGGGTCAATGCCCGCGCGCCGGGCCTGATGCCGGTCTACCGCAAGCACGTCACCGAGTATTACGCGCCGAAGAACTTCAACATCTGGTACTACTTCGGTTCGCTGGCGCTGCTGGTGCTGGTCAACCAGATCGTCACCGGCATCTTCCTGACGATGCACTACAAGACCAGCGCCGCCGAGGCGTTCGGCTCCATCGAATACATCATGCGCGATGTGGAGTGGGGCTGGCTGATCCGCTACATGCACTCCACCGGTGCCTCGCTGTTCTTCATCGTGGTCTACCTGCACATGTTCCGTGGCCTGCTGTACGGCAGTTACCAGAAGCCGCGCGAGCTGGTGTGGATCCTCGGCATGCTGATCTACCTGGTGTTGATGGCCGAAGCCTTCATGGGCTACGTGCTGCCGTGGGGCCAGATGTCGTTCTGGGGCGCCAAGGTGATCATCTCGCTGTTCGGCGCGATACCGGTGATCGGCAACGGCCTGACCGAATGGATCATGGGCGATTACCTGCCCAGTGACGCCACGCTCAACCGTTTCTTCGCGCTGCATGTCATCGCTCTGCCGCTGGTGCTGTTGCTGCTGGTGGTACTGCACCTGGGCGCGCTGCACGAAGTGGGTTCGAACAACCCCGATGGCGTGGAGATCAAGAAGGGGCCGAAGGGCAACCGCTGGTCGCCGAACGCACCGGCCGATGGCATTCCGTTCCACCCGTACTACACGCTCAAGGATGGCGTCGGCGCCGGTTTCCTGCTGATCATCGCCGCCTTCATCATCTTCTTCGCGCCCGGTTTCGGCGGCCTGTTCCTGGAGCACGACAACTTCACCGAGGCCAACCGCCTGGTGACCCCGGAACACATCAAGCCGGTCTGGTACTACACGCCTTACTACGCGATGTTGCGCGTGGTGCCGAACAAGCTCGGTGGCGTGCTGGTGATGTTCTCGGCCATTGCGATCCTGTTCCTGGTGCCGTGGCTGGACAAGGCCAGGGTGAAGTCGGTGCGCTACCGCGGCTGGATATCGAAGGTGATGCTGGGCGTGCTGGCGGTGTGCTTCGTGTGGCTGGGCGTGATTGGTTCCGGCCCGGGCACCGACGTGCACGAGACCTACATCGGGCGGGTGCTGACCTTCCTGTACTTCGCGTTCTTCATCACCATGCCGCTATGGACACGGTTGGACAAGACCAAGCCGGTACCGGAGAGGGTGACCACCCATGACTGATCGCTGGATGGTCCGGTTGGCCCTGACGGCCACCCTGATGCTGGGCAGTTTCCTGGCCTCCGCCGCCGAAGGTGGCACCAAGCTGCTGCAGGCCGGCAACGATCTGGGCGACCGCGCTTCGCTGCAGCGCGGCGCGCAGCTGTACATGAACTACTGCTCCGGCTGCCACGCGCTGAAGTACCTGCGCTATTCGCGGATGGCGCAGGACCTGGGCCTGACCGAGGAAGAGGTGATGAACAACCTCAACTTCACCGGCTCGGCGATCGGCGACCCGATCCCGGTGGCGATGCCCAAGGAGAACGCGGAGAAGTGGTTCGGCAAGATGCCGCCCGATCTCAGCCTGATCGCGCGCGTGCGGGGCAGTGACTGGGTCTACACGTACCTCAAGTCGTTCTACCTGGACAGCAGCCGGCCGCTGGGCTGGAACAACGCGCTGTTCGCCAATGCTTCCATGCCCAACCCGCTGTGGGAGATGCAGGGCCTGCAGCATGCGGTCCATGGCAAGGCGGAAGCGCCCGGCATGGACCCGCCGGTGACCGGCCTGAAGATCGAAACGCCGGGGTCGGTCGATGCCGGGCAGTACGACCAGGCGGTGCGGGACATCACCAACTTCCTCGAGTATGCCGGCGAACCGGCCGCGCTCAAGCGCCAGCAGCTGGGCGTGTGGGTGATCCTGTTCCTGGCCCTGCTCACCTTCCTGCTGTACCTGCTGAAGAAGGAATACTGGAAGGACGTTCACTGAATCTGCCGCCGGCCATCGCACGGGCCTATTGGCTTTTGTGATGGTCGGTTGCACACTCGGGGAGGAGTCGACCGCCGGCACGGTGCCGGCGGCGCCGATGCGGCAGGCGGTCTCCTGTCGTGGGAGAGCCTTTGATGGCGGCGAGCGTACGCATGCGCAATACACTGACGCTGTTTTCCTCGAACGACGATGTACTGTGCCACCGTGTACGCCTGGTGCTGGCGGCCAAGGGTGTGACCTTCGACTTCGTTCCGGTCGATCCACAGAACCCGCCTGAAGACCTGATCGACCTCAATCCGTATCACTCGGTGCCGACCCTGGTCGAACGCGAGCTGGTGCTGTACGCCGCATCAGTGGTCAGCGAGTACCTGGACGAACGTTATCCGCATCCGCCGCTGATGCCGGTCGATCCGCTCTCGCGTGCGCGCATCCGCCTGGCGATGCTGCGCATCGAGCACGACTGGGTGCCACAGGTGCAGGCCATCCAGCTCGGCAACAAGACCCAGGCCGAGGCTGGCCGCAAGCGCCTGAAGGAGCTGCTGACCGCCTCGCTGCCGCTGTTCAAGGCCAGCAAGTTCTTCCTCAACCCGGAAATGAGCCTGGCCGACTGCGCGATGGCGCCGATCATCTGGCGCCTGCAGTCGCTGGACGTACCGCTGCCGAAGGACGGCAAGGCGATCGAGGACTACGGCAACCGCATCTTCCGCCACCCCGGTTTCGTCCGCAGCCTGACCGATCAGGAAAAGAAGCTGCGCGATCTGCCGGTCTGATCCGGGCCTGCGTTACCCGTCTGCACGCCGACCGGCGTGCAGGTGATCCGCCCCGGCGGGGCGCCGGGCGCGTACACTTCACGCATGACCGAAGACTTCTTCCACATGACCAGCCACCGCCCGTACCTGCTGCGGGCGCTGGTGGAATGGATCAACGACAACCAGCTGACCCCGCACATCCTGGTCGACGCCGGCGTTCCCGGCGTGCAGGTCCCGCCTTCGGCGGTCAAGGATGGCCGGGTCGTGCTCAACATTGCCGAACGTGCTGTCGTGCGGCTGATGATCGACAACGAGATGGTGAGCTTCTCGGCGCGCTTCTCCGGTACCAGCTACCCGGTGCAGGTGCCGATCAGCGCCGTGCTGGCCGTCTACGCCCGCGAGACCGGGCAGGGCATGGCGCTACCGGATGACATCCCGGGCAACGAGACCGCTCCGACCAGCGATGAGCTGCTGCACGAGGAAGGCACGCCGCCGGACGATACGCCGCCAGCCAGCCCGCCGCCGAAGGGGCGCCCGAACCTGCGCGTGGTCAAGTAACCAGGTAACGGTGGGTGCCGACCGTTGGTCGGCACGCCTTCAGCCCTTACACATCCTCGGCATCGTCCACATCCGCGCGGATCTGGCTGATCCGCGCCGCGCCCGGACCAGTGAATGAGATCAGCTGGTCGCCGCGCAGCACCATGCGGCCCACGTGGCGATCGATGCCGTCGTAGGAATACTCGAACTTGAAGGTACGTTCGAAGCCGAGCCGGCCATCTTCGCCGCGCGACAGGCGCAGGCCGGTGGCGTGCACCGCCTGATCCAGCCATTGCACGTCGGCAGCACGGCAGGCATTGCGCCCCAGTTCGACCGCGCGCTCGGCGGCCGAACGCGCCGCGTTCCAGAAGAAATAGATGATTCCGCCGGCAATCAGCAACAGCAGCAGGGTGGGCATGGCGTCAGCCGTCAGGGGTCGATCCCGCAAAGATGGCGGCGAACGCGCGCTGGATCAAGCGCTGCACTCACCGCCGCGGCTGCGGTTCGCTGGACATCGGCTGCGCGGGCACGATGACCGGTTGCGGTGCCGGAGTGGGCTGCATCGGCGTCGCAGTGGGCGAGGGCATCACCAGCGGTGAGGTTGCAGTCAGCTGCAGCAGCGCTGCCCAGTCCTGCCGGTTGAAGCTGCATTCGTCCTCGCGACCTGGTGTGCAGCCGGGGTCGATGCCGGTGCTGTTGCGTTCGCGTGCCGGAGGCAGCTTGATCAGCCCCGTACGATCCAGCTGCAGCAACCGCATCGCTACGGTGTTCATCACGTTGCCACCGATCAGGTACAGGGTCTGGTCGCCGCCGAGGTTGGCCGCCACCACCACTTCGCAATGCGATTTCCAGTGGCCCACCGAGCCATTGCCCAGTGCCTGCACCAGCCCGCTGTAGCTGAGCGTGGTGCTGCGGTCGCGCAGGAAGCACAGCAGGTCGCCCGGTGCGGGTTTGGCCGTGGCCGGGTCGACCAGCCGGTACGGCACGCCCGAGGGGCCGCCCTGGTAGGCGGCACGGATGTAGTCGATGTGGCGTGGCGACGTATTGAAGCCAGGAACGCCGGACTGCACCATCACCCAGGAAATGAACGCGGCCGACCACGGGTTGTCGATCAGGAAGGCGCGGCAGTCGCTGTCGGTGTAGCGCGTGCCCAACGGCGCCAGGCAACTGCTGGCGCCCGCGATGCTGCCCATCGCATTGAGCGTGCCGCTGTTGCGCCAGTAGCCGGCCACGCGCTGCCAGGCGATCAGGCCATTGTCCGCCAGGTGATCGCTTTCGGCCTCGGTGACGCTGAGGCTGGCGGCACGGCCTTCACGATCGATGAAGGGCCGGTACCAGAGCCGATGCTCATTGCAGGCGGTGTTGCGGATGGCCACCGCCAACGGACTCAGGCCGAAGCGGGGCGGAACATCGCAGGCTTCGGCGGCCGCTGCGGACAGCGGCGCCGCGGCCAGCAGCAGGCAGGCAGGCAAGAGCATCCGGCGCATGCGCGGCTCCTGTGGGGGATGACCGCAGCGTCGCAGCGCTGTCGTGAACGCCGGGTGTGAGAACGGGGTCGGATCCCTTTTCCCATGGAAAAGGGATCGGCCCCCACGCCATGCCTCAACCCGGCGGCGGGCCCAGCTTCAGCGACAGATCGATGGCCTGCACGTGCTTGGTCAGTCCACCGATGGAGATGCAGTCAACGCCGTCCTCGGCGATCGAACGCAGGCCGCCCAGGCCCACGCTGCCTGACACTTCCAGCGGAATGCGGCCGGCCGTGATGCGCACTGCCTCGCGGCGCAGGTCGGGGCTGAAGTCATCCAGCAGGATGCGCTCGCAACCGGCTTCCAGCGCCTGGCGCAGCTGGGCCAGGTCCTCGACCTCGACCACCAGCGGCAGCGCGGGCCATTGCCGGCGCGCGGCGGCCACCGCCGCGGCCAGCGAACCGGCGGCACGGATGTGGTTTTCCTTCAGCATCACCGTGTCATAGAGGCCGAAGCGGTGGTTGTCACCGCCGCCACAGCGCACTGCGTACTTCTGCGCCAGGCGCAGGCCAGGCAGAGTCTTGCGGGTGTCGAGGATGCGCGTGCCGGTACCGGCCACCGCCGCCACGTAGCGGGCAGTGGTGGTGGCGGTGCCAGACAGCGTCTGCAGGAAGTTCAGCGAGGTGCGCTCGGCGCTGACCAGGCTGCGGCTGCGCCCGTGCAGCAGGGCCAGCACGGTGCCTGCGGTGACCGCGTCACCTTCGGAGACACGCCATTCGATGCGCACGTCCGGGTCGAGTGCGCGGTGGGTGGCGTCGAACCACGGACGGCCGGCAATCACCCCGTCCTGCTTGCACAGCAGGTAAGCGCTGTCGGCCTGGTCGGGCAGCAGGGCGGCGGTGACGTCGCCGCTGCCCAGGTCCTCGGCCAGCGCACGCGCGACATCGGCGGCGACAACGGCCGCATCCGGCGTCGGCAGCGCGCTCATGCGGCCGGGAAGTCGGCGATCTGGGCGGTCGGAATGGCTTCCTCGGCCAGCAGCACCGGGATGCCGTCGTCAACGCGGAACACCTGCTTGCGGTCGCGGGTGACCAGCGCTTCGCGCAGCGTCTGCGCCAGCGGGTTGCCATCGGCCTTGTTCACCGCGCCGGCGGAAATGGCCTTGTTGAGGGCTTCCAGGCCCTTGCCATCCAGCAGGGACAGGGGCTGGCGGGTGTCCGGCGACACCAGCAGGTCGAGCAGCTTGCGATCCATGGTTCTTCGTCTTGCGTGGAAGATGGCTAGAATACGTCTTTAAGGCAGGTGACGGCCAATGACCCCCAACCCGATCGCGCCGCTTGTCGGCATCGTCATGGGTTCCCGTTCCGACTGGGAAACCATGCAGCACGCCGCCCAGAAGCTTGAAGCCCTGGGTGTTCCGTTCGAAGTGAAGGTGGTGTCCGCGCATCGGACGCCGGATGTGTTGTTCAGTTACGCCGAGCAGGCGGGCCCGCGTGGCCTGCGCGCGATCATCGCCGGTGCCGGCGGTGCCGCGCACCTTCCGGGCATGATCGCCGCCAAGACCGCCGTGCCGGTGCTGGGCGTGCCGGTGCAGTCCAAGGCCCTCAACGGCATGGATTCGCTGCTGTCGATCGTGCAGATGCCGGCCGGCATCCCGGTCGCCACCTTCGCCATCGGCAATGCCGGCGCGTCCAACGCGGCGCTGTTCGCTGCTGCGATGCTGGCCAGCGACCAGCCGGCGATTGGCCAGGCGCTCGACGCCTTCCGTGCACGCCAGACCGAAGACGTGATGGCCCACGACGATCCGCGCCAATGAGCCTGACCGTCGGCATCCTGGGCGGCGGCCAGCTCGCCCGCATGATGGTCCTGGCCGGTGCGCCGCTGGGACTGCGCTTCCAGCTGTACGACCCGGCGGCCGACGCCTGCAGTGGCCCGCTGGCGCCGCTCACCGTCGGTGCCTTCGATGACCGCCACGCGCTGGCGGAATTCGCCGCCAAGGTCGATGTGGTCACTTTCGATTTCGAGAACGTGCCCGCAGACAGCGCGCAGTTCCTGGCCGACCGCGTGCCGGTCTATCCGTCGCCGGCCGCGCTGGCGGTGGCCCAGGACCGGTTGAGCGAGAAGACCCTGTTCCAGCAGTTGGGCATCCCGCTGCCGGCCTTCGCTGATATCCGCAGCCGTGACGAGCTGGCTGCGAAGGCGGCTGAGTTCGGCCTGCCGTGCATCCTCAAGACCCGCCGCCTTGGTTATGACGGCAAGGGCCAGTTCCGCCTGCGCAGCGAGGCCGACATCGACGCCGCGTGGGATGCACTGGGCGCGCAGGTCGAGCGTACCGGCCTGATCCTGGAAGGCTTCGTAGCGTTCCAGCGCGAGGTCAGCGTGGTCGCCGTGCGTGGCCGCGATGGCAGCTTCGAAGCCTGGCCGGTCACCGGCAACTGGCATGTCGACGGCGTGCTGTCGGCCAGCGTGGCACCGGCTGTGCTGTCCGATGCCGAGCAGCAGGCCGCGATCGGCTATGCCCGCCGTGTCGCCGAGCACCTGCAGTACGTCGGCGTGTTCGCGCTGGAGCTGTTCTGTCGCGATGGCGAGCTGTTGGCCAACGAGATGGCGCCGCGCGTACACAACTCCGGCCACTGGACCATCGAGGGCAGCGAGACCTCGCAGTTCGAGAACCATCTGCGTGCCGTGCTGGGCTTGCCGCTGGGCAGCACCCGCATGCTCGGCCACGCCTGCATGCTGAACTGGCTGGGCGCGATGCCGGATGCGGCACCGGTGCTGGGCCAGGCCAGCGGCCATTGGCACGACTACGGCAAGGAGCCGCGCGAAGGCCGCAAGGTCGGCCACGCCACGTTGCGCGATGACAATGCTGCCGCGCTGGCCGATGCGCTGGAGCAGGTCGGCCTGGAGCTGGATCGCCAGGCCCAGGTGGCCCCGGCGGTGCACGCGCTGCGCAATCGCTGAGCCCGGTAGTGCCGGCCGCTGGCCGGCAGTGCAACGCTGTGAAGCGCCGGTGCAGGCATCGGCGCAACATTCCCGGTGGTAGCGTGGAGCTCCTTTCACAGGAGTCACCCCCATGCTCGACTGGAATGCCTACCGCAAGGAACTGAAGGGTCGTATCGGTGAGATCGGCAAGCTCTCACCGGATACGGTCAAGGGCTACGCCACCCTGGCCAACGCTGGCGCGCAGACCAACCATCTCGATGCGAAGACCCGGGAGCTGATCGCGCTGGCGGTGGCGGTCACCACCCGCTGCGACGGCTGCATCACCGTGCACGTGGATGCCGCGCTGAAGCACGGTGCCAACCGCGAGGAAATCGCCGAGGCGCTGGGTGTGGCGGTGTCGCTCAATGCCGGTGCGGCGCTGGTGTACTCGGCGCGGGTGATGGATGCGGTGGCCGCGCACGAGAACGCGTGAAGCCACGCTCTGCTTTCCGGTAGTGCCGGCCGCTGGCCGGCAGATTCGCCATCTCTGTACACCGATGGGGATGCCGGCCAGCGGCCGGCACCACCCCGGGGCGGAGCCGTTGCCTCAGCGTAGCTGGCTCTCAGCGAATTCCCAGTTGACCATCTGCCAGAACGCGTCCAGATAGCGCGCGCGATCATTCTGGTAGTCGGTGTAGTAGGCGTGCTCCCAGACATCGCAGCACAGCAGCGGTGTGCTTTCACCCGTCAGCGGCGTGCCGGCATTGCGGGTCGCCTGGATGCCCAGCTGTCCGCCCGGATGCTGCACCAGCCACACCCAGCCGGAGCCGAACAGGCCCAGCGCGGTGCGGTTGAATTCCTCGCGCAGGCGCTGCACGTCGCCGAACTGGCGCTTCACCAGCTCGCCCAGGCGGCCCTGCGGTTCGCCGCCACCACGGGGTCGCAGGCATTGCCAGTAGAAGCCGTGGTTCCACGCCTGGGCGGCCGCATCGAACAGCTTTCCCTGGGCCTGGCGGACGATCTCCTCCAGTGACGCTTCTTCCCACTCGGTGCCGAGGATGCCGGCATTGACTGCATCCACATAGGCGCGATGGTGGCGGTCGTGGTGCAGTTCCAGGGTCTGTGCGGACAGGTGCGGCTGCAGGGAGCCGGGAAGGTAGGGCAGGGCAGGCAATTCGACAGGCATGGACAGGTTCGTGGCCAGAGGGGCGGCGGCAGCCGGTTCCATCCGCTTACAATGGCGGCTACCGTGGGCAGTCTAGCCGACCACCGCGGTCGGTTTGTCCGGCGAAGCAAGGAGTGAGGTTGTGGCGGTAATGCAGCAAATCCAGGCCGAGGTCGATCGTTACCCGCTCGTGCTGTTCATGAAGGGCACCCCGCAGTACCCGATGTGCGGCTTCTCCAGCCGCGCCGTACAGGCGTTGATGGCAGCCGGCGCGGTCACCCTGCGCACCGTCAACGTGCTGGAAGAGCCCGAGATCCGCGCCAACCTGCCGCGGTTCTCCAACCTGCCGACCTTCCCGCAGCTGTTCATCAATGGAGAGCTGATCGGCGGCTGCGACATCGTCCTGGAACTGTTTGAAGCCGGCGAGCTCAAGCGCATCGTCGAAGAGGCGACCCAGGGATGAGTGCCTGGCCATCGACGTCACCGACCAACGGGGCGCTCGATGGCCGCCCGTTGCAGGATCGCGTGGTGCTGGTTGCCGGCGCCGGCGGTGGGCTGGGCAGTGCGGCGGCCGTTGCCGCCCCCGCCGCCGGGGCCACCGTGGTTCTGCTGGGCCGCAAGCCGCGCCGCCTGGACCGTGTCTATGCCCAGGTCCAGGCCGTCGGCCCCGAACCGCTGCTGTATCCGCTGGATCTGGAGGGTGCGGGCCCCGACGACTATGCCGAACTGGCCCAGGCCCTGCAGCGCGAGCTGGGGCGCCTGGATGGAGTGCTGGTCTGTGCCGCCCATTTCCCCGGATTGACCCCGTTCGAACTGGCCGACCCGGCCAGTTTCGCCCGTGCGGTGCATGTCACGCTCACTGCTCCGGCGTGGCTGGCCCAGGCCTGCCTGCCGCTGCTGCGGCAGCGCGAGGACGCGGCCCTGGTGTTTGCGGTCGATGCCTCCGAACGGGTGGGGCAGGCCTATTGGGGTGGATACGGTGTGGCCCAGCATGGCCTGCGCGGGCTGATCACCAGCCTTCATGACGAACTCGGCCGCAGCCCGGTGCGGGTCAGCGGCCTGTATCCGGGCCCCCTGCGCACGGCGCTGCGCGCCAGGGCCTATTCCGTCGACCAGGACCCGGCCGCCCGGGGCCCGGAGGCCGCCGCTGCGGCGGCCGTGACCCTGCTGTCCGGCGCTGGGCTTTCCTGGCGGGGCCGGATTCTCGACGCCAGTGAGGCGCCCCTGCCGGAATGAGGCCGGGGGAAAGACGGAGTGAAGAACCCGTCACGATTGCGTTGCGATCCGGTGCCGTTTGTCGCACAACCGTCACATTGATGGCGTAGCGTGTTAATCTAGTGTTAACCGTTGTGGCTGCCTTCAGCCAAGCGGTAGGGAACCCCAGATAAATCTCCGACCAGCCACCCGCAGGGCTGTTTGGATGCGCTTTTTTTCCGCCATCGCCAACTCGCATCGAGGCTACCGAAAAATGACCCACCCACTCCGGATGTCCAAGCTCACCCTTGGTCTCGTGGCTGCGCTCGCCGCCGCTCCCGCCTTCGCCCAGAGCACCTCTGCCGGTGTCGGTGGCTGGGTGATGTCCGCCGCAGGCCAGCCTGTCGCCGGCGCTGAAGTCACCATCACCCACACCGAGTCGGGCACCGTTTCGCGTGCCACCACCGATGCGTCGGGTCGATACAACGCGCGCGGCCTGCGCGTGGGTGGTCCGTACACCATCACCATCACCAAGTCCGGTGAAGGCACCAAGACCGAAGAGGGTGTCTTCCTGAACCTGAATTAGGTCAACACCGTCAACGCCAGCCTCGGCGGTGACCTGGCTGCGACCAACTTGGACGCGGTGAACGTCGTCGCCACCGCAGGTGGCCTGGACCTGTTCAGCGCCACCAAGATGGGCAGCGGCAGCAACGTGACCCGCGAAACGATGGATGCGCTGCCGTCGGCCAACCGCAACATCCAGGACTACATCCGCCTGGATCCGCGCATCTCGCAGGTCAGCAAGGCTGACGGCGCGATCTCGGCCGGTGGCCAGAACACCCGCTACAACGCCATCCGCATCGACGGCATCAGCGCATCCGATCCGTTCGGCCTGGGCTCCAACAACCTGCCGACCGAGCGTCAGCCGGTGTCGATGGACGCCATCCAGGAAATCAACATCGACCTGGCCAACTACGACACCACCATCGCCGGTGGTACCGGTGCGGTGATCAACGCCGTGACCAAGTCGGGTACCAATGAGTTCCACGGCACCGTGTACGGTTCGTACCGCGACAAGGACATGGTCCGTTCGCGCCTGGAAGGCGACAAGTCGGACTTCAATGGCTTCAAGGACGAGAAGACCTATGGCATGACCTTCGGCGGCCCGATCGTCAAGGACAAGCTGTTCTTCTTCACCAACTATGAAAAGTACGAGCGTAGTGGTGGCGGTGTCAGCCTGAGCGACAGCCCGTACAACAAGGATCCGTCCAAGGGCGGTATCAGTGATGCCGACATTTCGGCTGTGCAGAAGCGCATGGCGGAATTGGGCCACCCGGTGGGCGGCGTCAGTGACTTGAACAACAAGACCGAGATCGAAGAGTACGCCGTCAAGCTGGACTGGAACATCAACGAGAACCACCGTGCGGCCCTGCGCTACAACAAGATGAAGCAGGACGTCGTCCGCTTCCCGCAGGTCAGTAGCAGCGCACTCTCGCTGAGTGACTTCTGGTACACCCAGCCGACCCAGTACGAAACCTGGATGGGTGAACTGTTCAGCGACTGGTCCGAAAACTTCTCGACCGAGTTCAAGGTCTCGCACAAGGACTACTCGTCCAACCGTGTCGCAGCCTCGCACCTGCCGCAGATGCGCGTCCGCTTCGGCAACAACTCGCTGTACCTGGGTACCGAGCAGAACACCCACACCAATCTGGTCGAGTCGAAGGAACTGAGCGCCTTCGGTGCCGGTACCTGGTACATCGGTGACCACACCGTCAAGTTCGGTTTCGATTACACCGACAATGACCTGATGAACTTCTACGGCCGTAACCTGTACGGCGCATATGACTTCCGTGACCTGGCCTCCTTCCTGACGGGCACCGCGAACGGCTACCAGCTGCGCGTTCCGCGCCCGGGCGGCAGCCTGGATGACATTCCTGCCAAGTTCCACCTGAAGAACACCGGTCTGTTCATCCAGGATACCTGGGCGGTCAACTACAACCTGAGCCTGATGTTCGGCGTCCGCGTGGACATTCCGGACTTCACCAGCCAGACCAAGTACAACGCCGACATCCAGGCTCGTTACGGCTACGACAACACCAAGCTGGTCGACAAGAGCCTGATCCAGCCGCGCGTTGGCTTCAACTACACCTTCGACAGCGATCGCCCGACCCAGCTGCGCGGTGGCGTGGGCCTGTTCGGCGGTGCTGCGCCCAATGTGTGGCTGGCAGGTGCTTACCAGAACACCGGCCTGAACTACGTCGAGTACAACGTTCCGGGTAATCCGGGTGGCTTCAGCGTCGATGCCGATAATCCGTTCATTCCGGACCCGTCGCGTATCGTTGCGCGCCAGAACGTCGACATCATCAACCCGGGCACCCGCCTGCCGTCGGTGTGGAAGGCGAACCTGGCCTTCGATCATGAACTGCCGTGGTACGGCATCGTGGCGTCGGCCGAACTGCTGTTCACCAAGGTCAAGGATGGCCTGTACTTCGAGCGCCTGGACCTGACCAATGGCAAGGGCAATGGCCCGACCTTCGTGTCTGCACAGGACGGTCGTGAGATCTACTGGAACGACAAGGGCCTGAACCAGGCCAACAGCAAGATCGACACCCGCACCGGCGACAACCTGGGCATGGAGAACGGCACCAACGGCGTGCTGAATCGCAACTACCGCCCGAACAACATTGGCGACGTGCTGCTCCTGCGCAACACCGACAAGGGTCGTGGCAGCCAGGCTACCTTCTCGCTGGCCAAGCCGCTGACCGAGAACTGGGGCTGGTCGCTGGGTTACACCTACACCCAGTCGAAGGAAGTGAGCCCGCTGACCAGCTCGCAGAACACCTCGAACTGGAACAACACCCAGATCCTGAACGCCAACGAGAACATCGCGTACAACTCGCGCTATGCGATCAAGGACCGTATCACCGGCACCCTGGAGTGGAAGCACAACTTCTTCGGTGACAATGCTACCCGTATCGGCCTGTTCTACGAAGGTCGCTCGGGCCGTCCGTACAGCTACGTGTTCTACAACGATGCCAACGGCGACAGCGCCATCGGCAACGATCTGTTCTACGTGCCGAAGGGTGTGGGCGACGTGCTGTTCACTGGCGGCGCAACGATGGAGAAGAAGTTCTTCGATTGGCTGGCGCAGAACCCGGAACTCGAGGCCTACCGTGGCAGCGTGGTCCCGGCCAACTCGCACCGCGCCAAGTGGGTCAACAGCTTCGACGTTCGTATCAGCCAGGAATTCCCGGGCTTCGTGAAGGGTCACAAGGGTGAAGTCGCCCTGGACATCATGAATGTCGGCAACCTGCTGAACAAGAAGTGGGGCCTCATTGACGACTACGGCTTCTATGCAACCCGCCGCGTGGGCAACTTCGCAGGTATCGATCCGGCCACCGGGAAGTATGTGTACTCGTTCACCGGTGCGGATGATTCCTCGATCCAGGAAAACAACAATGACAAGGGCAACACTGCCGTGTCGCGTTGGTCCATGCAACTGACTGTGAAGTACAAGTTCTGATCCGTCAGAGCTTGATGATGTAAACGGAAACGGCCGGGGAAACCCGGCCGTTTTCCGTTCAGGCGAAAGTCCTTGCAGGCCACTCCGCATCGGCGTAGCATCCAGAAATGTGCGCGGTGCCAACGCCGCCGATGCGGTCCCGGAAAGGCGAACGCGGGGAGCACACATCCAACGGTCGGGCTTCCCGGCCGTTTTGCTTTTTAAGGGGGCGGCAGTACAGTCGGAAACCTTGAAGGAAGCAAAAAATTGGACATGACCACGAACGAAAAATCAGCCCGCGCACTGCCGGTGCAGGACGCGCGGATCTACCCGCGTGGTGGGCTGGATGTGCTGTCGCGGGCCGAAGTGGCCCGCCTGCGCGATGCCTCTGCCGGCGGCATGCACGAGCTGCTGCGCCGCTGCGCGCTGGCCGTGCTGACCAGCGGCAGTGCCTCTGACGATCCGCGCGCGGCGCGCGATCTGTATCCCGATTTCGACATCCAGGTAGCGCAGCAGGATCGCGGCGTGCGCATCGACCTGGTCAACGCACCTGCCATGGCCTTCGTCGATGGCGAGATCATCCGCGGTGTTGCCGAACTGCTGTTCGCCGTGGTGCGTGACCTGGCCTACATGGCCATCGAGATGGGCCCTGCCTACGCGGCCGAACTGGAGTCCTCCGAAGGCATCACCAACGCGGTGTTCGGCCTGCTGCGCAACGCGCGCATCCTCAACCCCGGTGACCCGAACCTGGTGGTGTGCTGGGGCGGTCACTCGATCTCGCGCGACGAGTATCTGTACACCAAGCAGGTGGGCTACGAGCTGGGCCTGCGCGGCCTGGACATCTGCACCGGCTGCGGACCGGGTGCGATGAAGGGCCCGATGAAGGGGGCCACGATCGCCCACGCCAAGCAGCGCCGTACCGTGACGCGCTACATCGGCCTGACCGAGCCGGGCATCATCGCCGCCGAGTCGCCGAACCCGATCGTCAACCACCTGGTGATCATGCCGGACATCGAGAAGCGCCTGGAGGCCTTCGTCCGCATCGGCCACGGCATCATCGTGTTCGCCGGTGGCGTCGGTACCGCCGAGGAAATCCTGTACCTGCTCGGCATCCTGCTGCGCGAGGAAAACAAGGACCTGCCGTTCCCGCTGATCCTGACCGGACCGACCGTGGCGGCGCCGTACTTCGAGCAGATCGACCGCTTCATCCGCCTGACCCTGGGTGACGCGGCCGCCGAGCGCTACGAGATCATCATCGGCGACCCGGTGGCGGTGGCGAAGAAGATGGCCAACGGCATCAAGCGCGTGCGCGAGCACCGCCTGGCGCAGAAGGACTCGTTCTTCTTCAACTGGTCGATCGAGATTCCGTGGGAGTACCAGCAGCCGTTCGTGCCCACCCACGAGGCGATGGCCGCATTGGACCTGCACCACGGGCGTGCCCCGCACGCGCTGGCGGCCGACCTGCGCCGGGCGTTCTCGGGCATCGTCGCCGGCAACGTGAAGGAAGACGGCATGCGTCGCATCGAACAGTTCGGACCGTTCCAGATCCATGGCGACCCGGACATGATGCAGGCGCTGGACGCGTTGCTGCGCGCTTTCGTCGAGCAGCGCCGGATGAAGATCTCCGGCGAATACCAGCCCTGCTACCAGGTGCTGGCCTGAGTCCGGGCCGGTGCGATGGGGATCGCGCCGGCCGGGGTGGGAAGGTGCGGGTCGTCAAGGCTTTGACGCCCGTCGCCCTGGATTGACCGTTCATCCTGCCGCCGCTTGCCGGTGGCGGGACGATGGCCCATCGTGGCCATCAACACGCTGGGGAGCGTCCAATGTCTTTGCGCCGGCAAAACGGCTTCACGCTGGTCGAGTTGATGATCACGCTGGTCATCCTGGTCATTCTGGCCAGCATCTCCTATCCCAGCTTCCGCACCGCGATGCGCTCGAACCGGCTGACCACCACCAACAACGAGGTGATCGGTCTGTTGTCGCTCGCTCGCAGCGAGGCCATCCGCAACCGCCATGGTGGCGGGGTGTGCGGCAGCAGCAACGGCACGTCCTGCGATGGTGAGTGGAGCAAGGGCATGCTGGCCTGGGGCGACGCCGATGGCGATGGCTCCGTCAGCGGCAGCGAAAGCGTGCTGCGCTTCTCCAAGGGCAGCAGCAGCCTGGCGGTCGAGGCTCCCAGCCCAACCGTCATCACCTTCGATTCCCAGGGACGCCGCCGCGCGTCCGCCGACCAGGTCGTGAGCCTGGTGCCGCAAGGCTGCAAGACGGGTGACCCCATGCGGACCCTGACCGTCCTGTTCTCCGGCCAGGTCCGCTCCACCGCAGGAACCTGCAAATGAAACGTCGTCGTTCCGGCATGGGCGGGCCTGCCCGCAGTCGTGGCTTCAGCCTGATCGAGGTGCTGATCGCGCTGCTGGTGCTGGCGTTCGGCCTGCTTGGCTTTGCGCTGCTGCAGACCATGAACGTGCGGTTCGTGCAGAGCGCCAGCCAGCGCACCCAGGCCACCAGCCTGGCCTACGATCTGATCGAGCTGATGCGCGTGCAGCGCAGCGAAACCCTCAACGGTGGCGAATACACCAAGGCCTCCTTCACTGCCGGCTCGGTCACCGCGCCGGCTGGCCCCTGCACCTGGCCCAACAGTGCCGACGTGACAGCCTCCAAGGCGAACGTGGCGCGCTGGCAATGCCAGGTCGTCAAGGTGCTGGGAGGCAAGGCCAGCGCCAACGTGACCGTCAATGATGGTCTGGTCACGGTGGGCATCGGCTGGGGAGACGAGCGATGGAACGCAGCCAATCCCGACAGCATCACCACGTTCACCCTGGTTACCCGTCTATGAAGCGCGCGCCTTCCGCTGCCAGCCATGCGGCTGGCCTCTCGCTGGTTGAACTGCTGATCTCGCTGGTCATCGGCCTGGTGCTGATGCTGGGCGTGACCCAGATCTTCATGGCTTCGCGGGCGGCCTCGCAGCTGTCCGAAGGTGTCGCGCGCACCCAGGAGAACGCCCGATTCGCATTGGAGTTCCTCGAGCGCGACATCCGGATGGCCGGGCACATGGGCTGCGTGAATGACCAGGCGCACCTGGTGCGCGCCCAGGACAGTGTCAAGGTCAACATTGCCGGCGTGAAGTCGGGTGATGGCAGCCCGATGGACTTCTCGGTGCCGATCCAGGGTTACGAGGCGCAGGGCACCGCGCCTGGCAACAAGCTGACCCTCGGCGCAAGCTGGGGGGCTGCCGGCAGCACGCCGTCGGCGATCACCAATCTGAAGCCCAAACCGCTTGGCGGCAGCGACATCATCGTGATGCGCTACCTGGCGCCGGAAGGCTCGCCGGTGCTGTCCATCGGCTCCGGCACTTCGCCGGACATCACGATCGCCAGTGACGCGGCGGCCCGCCTGTCGGCCGGTGCCGTCACCACGCCCTCGGCGTTTGCCGTGGCCGATTGCAGCAAGGTGGACGTGTTTGCGGGAAAAATCGCCGGCAGCACGATCACGGCCAGCAAAGCCGATCTCTCGGCGTATTCGGCCAACAACGCGGTGACCATGGTCTATCGGGTGGAATCGATGGCGTACTACG
Organism: Stenotrophomonas sp. YJH_SMC_40; assembly: GCF_059368615.1. Taxonomy (NCBI): domain Bacteria; kingdom Pseudomonadati; phylum Pseudomonadota; class Gammaproteobacteria; order Lysobacterales; family Lysobacteraceae; genus Stenotrophomonas; species Stenotrophomonas sp. YJH_SMC_40. The sequence continues at coordinate 205,041 of NZ_JCAFRX010000001.1, forward strand.
TGGCAACGAATACCGCCGGCGAACCCGCGCTGTACCGCGCGCGTGGCGCTGGCGACAACACGTTCGCCACCGGTGAGGAGCTGGTGGAGGGCATTGAGAGCCTGCAGTTCCTCTACGGCCAGGATACCGAGACGGCGATCAGCAGCACCGCGCCACCGACCGGGGTAATCGCCTTCCAGAAGACTGCCAGCGGGGTCAGTACCGGTACCGATGCTGCCGCTGTCGCCGCGTGGCGACGGGTTGGCCTGGTGCAGTTTGGACTGCTGGTGCGCAGCCCGCAGCGCGCCGCGGCCGAGCAGGCCAATACGGCCGTGGCCCAGCTGGGTGTGCTCGGCGTTGGCTTCAATCCGCCCACGACCTACGACGATCGTTACCGTGCCTCCTACGAGGTGTCCGTGGCACTGCGCAACCGACTGTTCGGGAACTGACCCATGAAGCCCTCCGTCTCCCGTCGATTCCAGGGGCGTACGCAGCAGCGCGGTGCGGTGCTGTACGTGGCTCTGATGCTGTTGATCCTGCTGTCGCTGATCGGCGTGGTCGGCATGCAGGTGGCGAGCATGCAGGAGCGCATGTCCTCCAACTACCGGGCCGCCAACGTGGCGTTCCAGGCCAGCGAGCGGGCGGTCCGTGACGCCGAGCGGTCGATCGAGGAGATCGACAACAATACCGGCGACGGCGGCTCGTTGAAGGCTGACGCCATCAAGCGCATCTGCGATGACGGCTTCGATCCCACCCGCTGGGTGGGAGAGCAGAAACTGTCGGCGGCGCCGGTGGTCAGCGTGCGCCGCATCGACGCCTGCATCCAGGGCGAATCGACGCTGGGCATGGGCACGCCGGAAAGCGAAGAGCCCACCCGCGTCTACCAGATCACCGCGTTCGGCTCCGATCGCGATGCCGCCACCAGCAACGAGGGTACTTCCTCGGCGGCTGTCGACACTGTTTTCAAGCTTTGAGGAACCCGGTCATGGCGACCCGAAAGATCAAGATCCTGGCCGGCTCCGGGCTGTTGCTGGCGGTGGCTGGCGGCACCTGGCTTGCGATGAACCTGTTCGCCGCGCAGGCGCAGGGCACATTGTCGCAGCACCCGATGAACCTGAAGGTCTCCGCGCCGCCGTCATTCATCATGGCGGTGGATGATTCGGGTTCGATGACCTTCCAGACCCAGTTCCCAGGGCAGGATGGAACGGCGTGCTGGAACTATGCCCGGCAGAGCTTCTTCAGATCCAAGGGTGTACTGAACACCGTTGACGACATCATCAGTGGCTACGATCGCTATGGAAATCCCATCTATGGCGCGGGTGAGTGCGACTACTTCTATGTACTGCCAGGTGCCCGAATCAACGACAACAGCGGCATTCCCGCGCTGGACGTATTCGGGTTCGCGCGATCGGCCGCCTACAATCCGGCGTACTACGATCCGAACATCAAGTACGAGCCTTGGCTGAACATCGTCAAGGAAGAGGTCGTGTCCTATCCTCAGGCCAATACGACAGCCACCCTCATTGATCCGCGTGACACGGGTAATTCGCTGTCGCTTGCTGCGAGCTACCTGGGTAAATCCAGTTGGGATGTCCAACGGATGCAGAAGGGCATGGTTGCGCCGCAGGGGCAGGCCTATGCGAATGTGACCCGATACGAGGATCGCTCGGGGAACGTAACGTATACATTCGGTAGCGAAAACAGCAATGGCAATAGCGCTGGCCGAAGCTGGACTTCGGCGGATTACGCATCTCTCAGGTACGTTCCGGCAACATTCTTCATGCCCTACAGCAGTGATGCGGACCCCCGTCCCCAGCTGCCGGGGACGACCAATGCATATGCGGGCGTGAAGCGCACCAGAATTGCGGGTGCCTGTGGCCCAGGGTGTGACATGTGGAAGTATGTCATCGCATCCGGTGATGCCGCCGCGCTCCAGAATTTCGCCAACTGGTACTCCTACTACGGTAACCGAAACCGCGCGATGATCGCCGGCATGACGCATGCGTTGAACGTCAACGACATGTATGTCGGCTACTTCAAGATCAACGACTTCCTGAAGTACAACAGCTCGTCGGATGATGCGAAGCGTCTCGCGATCCAGGACATGAGCCTGATCTCGCAAAAGGCGAAACTGTACAGCGACATGATTGCGCTGACCGCCAATGGCGGTACGCCCAACCGAAATGCGGTCAATGCGGCCGGCCTGCAGTTCATGCGAACCGACGATGCGGCCCCCATCAAGCTTTCCTGCCAGAAAAACGCGGTGATGCTGTTCACCGATGGCTACAGCAACAACGGCAACGGGTTCCCATCGAGTTCGATTCCCACCCCAGGGAACATTGACGGTGCCATGGGTGCCCCGTTCAAGGACAGCAACTCGGATACGATGGCTGATATCGCGGCGTATTATTACGTCAATCCGTTGCGCACCGATACCGCGATGCCCAAGGGCAATGTGCCGGTGCCGGAGCAGTGCGCGACCAGTACCGACAAGTCGCTGGACTGCAACAAGAACCTGCATATCAACTTCTACGGGATCACCCTGGGTGCGCGTGGCAACCTGTTCGATCCGGACAAACAGCAGAATCCGTATACCGATTCGGCCATCTACAACAACTGGCCGCCACGTCAGAACAACAACCCCAGCACCGTGGATGACATCTGGCACGCCGCGACCAATACCCGCGGTGAGTACATCAACGCGCGTACTCCGGCAGACATCACCACGGCCATGCGCCGGGTGCTCTCGTCGGTCACCTCCGGGCCAGCGCCTTCGGGCAGCCAGGGCCTGACCGGCGCGCGTATCGGTACCGGGTCGCTGGCGGTCACGCCCCAGTTCGAAGTGGCCAACGAGGAAACCGATTGGTTCAGTCGCCTGAAGGCATCCAAGCTTGCGGTGAACGACAAGACGCAGCAGACCGAGTACACGCAGGTGTGGGAAGCGGCGGAGAAACTGGGGGCGCAGCGTTCGCGCACCATCGTTGCCACCAAGGGCAATGCTGCAGTTGACTTCAGCAGCACCAATATCGCCTTCACCGACCTCTGCAACAAGGATGAGAAGCAGTATCCGGGCATTGCGCGCTGTTCCGCGACCGAGGCTGAAAAGCTGGGCGGCGACATCGCCACGGCCATGGCTTATCTGCGCGGCGACGCATCGCGCGAAGTACGCAACTCGGGGGGCATCTATCGCACCCGTACCACCGTGCTGGGCGACATTGTCAATTCCAGCCCGGTGATCAGTTCGCCCCGCGATGACTATGGCTACCAGCGCATCAGCACCGCGATGGCGACCTCGTATGCGACGTACCTGACCCGCAAGCGCAACAATGGCCGCTACATGGTCTATGTCGGTGCCAACGACGGCATGCTGCATGCCTTCGACGGTGGCATGAACGGCAATGGCGTAAGTGACGGTGCCGGAGGCAGCGAGACCTTCGCCTACATCCCTGGAACCGCGCTGGGCCACATGGCCAACCTGCTGTATCCCTACGTGGCGGCCAACAAGTCCGACCAGCGCTTCCGTCATCGCTACTACGTGGATGGACCGATCGCGGTGGCGGATGCACAGATCGGTGGCAACTGGGCCACGGCGCTCGTCGGTACGGCGGGCGCCGGTGGGCGCTCGGTGTTCGCGCTGGATGTAACCACGCCGTCCAGCTTCGGCACCGGCAATCGCCTGTGGGAAATCAGTGACGTGGCGCCGGGGCTCGACAGCACCATAAAGGCGAACATCGGCCATGTCCTTGGCAAGCCGGTGATCGTGCCGGTGAAGGAAGGGACCGGGGTGGCGTGGAAAGCGATCTTCGGCAACGGTTACAACAGCCTCAGCCGCAAGGCCGTGCTGTTCGTGGTCGACCTGGGATCGGGCGCGGTGCGGATGATCACTGCTACCGAGGCCGCAGCAACCGCACCCGCCGGTGACAATGGCCTGGGCAACATCGTGGCTGTCGACCGTTGGCGCGCCGACAGCGCCGGTGGGACGGGGCGTGTACGTGGCCGTGACGGCCTGGCGGACACGATCTATGCGGCCGACCAGCGCGGCGCGCTGTGGAAGTTCGACCTGGAAAGCACGGCGACCTCGGTCACCACGCCGGTGTTCACCACGGCGCGCCAGACCAACAACAACAACCAGGTGTATCGCCAGCCGATTACCGGTGGCATGACCGCCGTGACCGGACCCGGTGGTGGCGTGATGCTGGTGCTGGGTACCGGCAGCTTCTCCTTCGACAATGACCCCCAGGATCTCACCGCGCAATCGCTGTACGGTGTCAACGACACCAGCAAGGACCAGCCGGAGGCCACGATCGTGCCCGCCAATCTGGTGGCCTATACGGTGACCACCACCAACAAGTTGCGCACGGTCACGGCCACGCCCTTCTCCGGGGCGGCGCGCGGATGGAGCATTGCACTGCCCGGCGCAGGTGAACGCTTTGTTGGTAATCCTGCCGTGGCGTCGGGAACGGTGTTCATGCCGACCTACATGCCTACCGCGGGTGGCCGTGGCTGTTCGACCGAGGGAAGCAACTGGCTGTTTGGCCTCAATCCGATCTCGGGTGTTGCATCGCTGGAGCAGGCGCGGGTCGGGTCCATTACCGGCACGCCCTACGGAGCGGGCACGGCTGGCGTGAGTCTCGACACCGGCGGCACCGCACCGGTGAAGGACGTCAATGTCTCGGTGATGCCACGCCTGGCAAAGGGTGCCGATCGAGGCGGACGTGCCTGCTGGATGGCGGTCAACGTGGCGGGTGCTCCGACGATGTACGTGCCTTATCCCTGCGGTCGCCAATCCTGGCGCCAGATCCAGTAACGAAGACATGCCCATGAGCCTGAACACTCTTTCCCGTACCCTGCGTCGTCCCGGCAAACAGCACGGTTTCTCCCTCATCGAACTGATGATCGTGGTGATCGTGCTCGGCATCCTGGCCGCGATTGTCGTTCCGTCATACCAGCAGTACATCCGCCAGTCGCACCGGGGCGTGGCCAAGGCGGACCTGGTGGAATACGCGCAGCGTGCTGAGCGCTACTACTCGGTGAACAACACCTACTCGGGTTTCGCGCTGCCCAGCAAGGTGTCGCCGCGCGAGGGCGGGACCACACGGTACGCCATCACGTTCGATGGCAAGGCGTCCTCGTTCACGCTGACTGCGACGCCCCAGGGCAACCAGACCAAGGACAGCTGCGGGACGCTGAGCGTGGACCAGGCCAACCGCAAAACGGCCAGCGGCACGGTTTCCGATTGCTGGTAAATCAGGTGTTGATCTTCCTCTGAACGCCCAGTACAATGCGCCTCCCCGCCCGAATAGCTCAGCCGGTTAGAGCACTTGACTGTTAATCAGGGGGTCGTTGGTTCGAGTCCAACTTCGGGCGCCAGATACTGCAAAAGCCGCGAGAAATCGCGGCTTTTGTCGTTTTGGCCCGTCAGCAGGGAAGGGTGCGGTCGACACGCTCGCTGCGGATGCGGCCGCCGTTGTTGATGACCAACCTGCCATGCAGCCGGTCTCCTGCACAGATGCGCAGCGTCAGATTGGCACCGGGACTGCGCCCGTCAGGCTGGAAGAACAGCAGCGGCCGTCCACCGCTGGCCTGGGCGACGATGGCGATGTCGGTCCGGCCTTGATGGTGGATCAGGATGTCCTGGGCGGATGCTGGTGTCCCCCGGTGCCTGCCGCTGCGATAGATGATCCACCCTGCGCTCCAGTCGCGGGAGCACTGCTCACCGTCGTCGCTGGCGCACAGCCCGATCAGTTCGCGGCGCTTCAGGGCCTCGCTTCTGGCGCTGGAAAGACTGGCATGCAGGGTCAGCTGCAGGGCGTCGGCGCGTTGCCGCAACAGCACCGGGCGCAGGGCCGGCCAGCTCACGGCCAGCAGAACGGAAAGGATGGCGATCACCACCAGCATCTCGACCAGATGCATGCCGCGTGATGCTGAACGACAGTGGGCGGGAGTGCGATGCATGGCATCAAGCCTCGCGCCGCAGGGGGGCGGCCGCCATCAGGCACTGCCGCGCCCGCCTGCCCGGAAAGCCCTCAGCCGGCCGTCACCCCTTGCCCCGTATACTTGTCCTTCCCGGGAACTGGCAACACCATGAGCGACCGTTTCGAACTCGTCTCGCCGTATTCGCCGGCAGGCGACCAGCCTGATGCCATCGCGAAGCTGACCAGCAACTTCGAGGCGGGCATCGCCAAGCAGACCCTGCTGGGCGTCACCGGCTCGGGCAAGACCTACACCATCGCCAACGTCATCCAGAACGTGCAGAAACCGACGCTGATCATGGCGCCGAACAAGACGCTGGCGGCGCAGCTGTATGGTGAGTTCAAGGCGTTCTTCCCGCACAACGCGGTCGAGTATTTCGTCAGCTACTACGACTACTACCAGCCGGAGGCCTACGTGCCTTCGTCGGACACCTTCATCGAGAAGGACAGTTCGATCAACGAGCACATCGAGCAGATGCGGCTGGCCGCGACCAAGACCCTGCTGTCGCGCCCGGATGCGATCGTGGTGGCCACGGTGTCGGCGATCTATGGCCTGGGTGCGCCGGAGGACTACCTGTCGCTGCGCCTGATCCTGTCCAAGGGCGAGCGCATCGACCAGCGCGACCTGATCAATCACCTGACCCAGCTGCAGTACACGCGCAACGAGTACGAGCTGCAGCGCGGCACGTTCCGCGTGCGTGGCGAAGTGATCGACGTGTTCCCGGCCGAGTCGGACAGCGAAGCGCTGCGCATCGAGCTGTTCGACGGCGAGGTCGAGAAGATCACCCTGTTCGACCCGCTCACCGGTGAGACGATGCGCAACATGCAGCGTTTCACCGTCTACCCCAAGACCCACTACGCCACTACCCGCGAACGCGTGCTGGCCGCGGTGGAAACGATCAAGGTGGAGTTGAAGGAGCGGCTTGAGCAGCTGTACGCGGAAAACAAGCTGGTGGAGGCGCAGCGCCTGGCACAGCGCACGCAGTTCGACATCGAGATGATGGCCGAGGTCGGGTTCTGCAACGGTATCGAGAACTACTCGCGGCACCTGACCGGCAAGAACGCCGGCGAGCCGCCACCGACGCTGTTCGACTACCTGCCGCCGGACGCGCTGCTGGTCATCGACGAATCGCACGTGACCATTCCGCAGATCGGCGCCATGTTCAAGGGCGATCGCTCGCGCAAGGAGACCCTGGTCGAGTTCGGATTCCGCCTGCCGTCGGCACTGGACAACCGACCGCTGCGTTTCGAGGAATGGGAGGCGCGTTGCCCGCGCGCGATCTACGTGTCCGCCACGCCGGGCCCGTATGAGTACCGCGAGGCCGGCGACGAGATCACCGAGCTGGTGGTGCGCCCGACAGGCCTGATCGATCCGGTGGTGGAGATCCGCCCGGTGGGCACCCAGGTCGACGACCTGATGAGCGAGGCCAACGCGCGCATCAAGGCCGGTGACCGAGTGCTGGTCACCACGCTGACCAAGCGCATGGCCGAGAACCTCACCGAATACCTGACCGAACACGGTATCCGCGTGCGTTACCTGCACTCGGACGTGGATACGGTCGAGCGCGTGGAGATCATCCGCGACCTGCGCCTGGGCAAGTTCGATGTGCTGGTGGGCATCAACCTGCTGCGTGAAGGCCTGGACATGCCCGAGGTGTCGCTGGTGGCGATCCTCGACGCCGACAAGGAAGGCTTCCTGCGCTCCACCGGTTCGCTGATCCAGACCATCGGCCGCGCCGCCCGCAATGTGCGCGGCAAGGCGATCCTGTATGCGGACAAGGTGACCCGCTCGATGCAGGCAGCGATCGACGAGACCGACCGCCGCCGCGCCAAGCAGGTCGAGTACAACGAAGAACATGGCATCGTGCCGCGCTCGGTCGCGCGCCCGATCGTCGACGTCCTCGAAGGTGCGCGTTCGGATGCGGCGGAGAAGGAAGCCAAGAAGGGCAAGGGCAAGGGCAGGGCGGGTGTTGCCGAGGACGGAGCCGATTACCGTTCGCTCGGTCCGGCCCAGCTGGCGGCGCGTCTCAAGGCGCTGGAACAGCAGATGTACCAGCACGCCAAGGACCTGGAATTCGAGGATGCCGCACGGGTGCGTGACCAGATCCGGCAGCTGAAGGAAGCGAGTCTGGGCTGAACGCGGCGGTGCAGCATCTTCTTCACAAAAGTGTTGCGCTTCACGGCCGGCATCCGTAATATACGCGGCCTGCACCGACGCAATCGCGGACGTTCAGAAGCAAAAACGGGCGGTTAGCTCAGCGGTAGAGCACTACCTTGACATGGTAGGGGTCACAGGTTCGAACCCTGTACCGCCCACCACGAAGTCTCCGGAAGGAGGCTGTCGTGAACTGAAGAGCCCGGCCCTGGCGCCGGGTTTTTACGTAGCAAGGCCAGCTTTCGGGCGGCAGGAACAAGATGGGCGGTTAGCTCAGCGGTAGAGCACTACCTTGACATGGTAGGGGTCACAGGTTCGAACCCTGTACCGCCCACCACCTGGCTCCCGGCATTGCCGGTGCAGCGGTGGATCACGATGAAAGCCGGCCCTGGGCCGGCTTTTTCGTTTACGACGGTTGCCGGTGTCGAGCGTCAGCGCTGGGCAACCCATTCGTCGATGCTGATCATGCGCTGCAGCCGCCAGTGCCCGTCCACGCGTTCCCAGACCTGCGCGAAGCGCGCCGAGCCGGCTTGCCGCTGCGGGGCGTCGGCCTGCAGCGGCTGATTGCCTACGCGCAATACGCGATCCTGGCGTAGCCGGTACAACTGCAGGGCCGTCGGCTCCGGTGTCTGGTCATGTGCCGGGGGCACGCCCGCATGCCCGGCGTCGGCCTGCAGGATCTGGCTGCGCAGGGAGGCATCCCCGGCGTCGGCATCGCGGCCGAACAGGCCAGCGCACAACAGCAGCAGGGCAAGCATCGGCATGGCACGGTGCTCCGGACAAGGGAGTCCAGCGTGGCACTGCCCCCTGCGCTGTGAAACCGGTATGCGACGAAAGCCGGAAAAGCGCCCGCCAAGTCGCTGCGGGAAGGATGAATCCGGGCCAGGAAGTGCCGGGCCGCGCTTCAAGGCGGCCCGGCGTGGTGGGCCACTGCGGCGTGGCCCGGTCATGGCCGCGGCGCTGGCTCAGCTCCGCGGCGGGTGTGGCAGGTCAGCGATGCCGACCCCATGCACGGATCCGGTTACAACGGATCGCAGCACAGCAGCTGGCCGTGCTTGCCTGCGTTGCCGAACGGGCACTGCGGGTGTGGTTCGCAGCCCGGTGCATATCCGGTCTTGGGCGAGACGGCGAAGGCCTGGCTGGCGCCGAAGGCCATGGCCGCGACAACGACGATACCGGCGACGGACGAAAGCACTTTCTTTCCGATCATGTGTATCTCCTTGGTTGGCGTTGTGGAGTTGCAGTTGCCGAAGGCACGGGAGTGCCGGTTGTGGCGCGAATGCGGTAACAGGGGGCCGCGACGCAATGCGCGGCACGCGGGATCAGGGCAGCGCCGGCTTCGGTGCGAGCGACGCGACGGCAGCCTGCACGACCTGGGCGTCGAGCTGGCCGACATGCTTGTAGGCAACGCGGCCATCGGCAGCCAGTACCATCAGCATCGGCGTGACGGTGGCGCGATAGCGCGTGGACGCGGCGGCTTCGTTGTCGATGACGATCGGGAAGCGCAGTGCATGTTTGCCGGCGTAGTCCGCCAGCTGGTCGTATGGCGGCATGCCGACACCGACCAGTTCGCTGTTGCCGCGGGCCGCAGCGATCTGTTGCAGCTGCGGTACCGAGGCCAGGCAGTAGCGGCATGCGGTGGAGAAGAAATAGAGGATCTGCGGAACCTCGCGGGCACCGCCGATATCGACGAAGGTCTGCTGCGTGGTGCGCAGCGCCAGCGCATCCGGGCGACTACCCAGTTCGAGGCCATGTGCTGCAAGACGCATGTCCTGCAGCTGCGTGGCCATCTGCTCATTGATCTGCCGCAGCTGGCGGTTCTGCCATCCGAGCGCGATGACCAGCACGGACAGCAGCAGGGCGACAACGGGGAACAGGACGCGCTTGAGCATCGATCATCCTTGAACACAGCGTTGGGTCGAACATACCCGAACTGGCGCGCAGGTTGTTAAGCGGATGTTCCCGGCACATCCTCCGACGGAGCGCATGTACTAGAGTTGTGCCCGCGCAGGCATGCGTGCATGCCCTCCACCCATCCCCAGGATCTTTCAACGATGAGCGATCATGTGCCGGTTTCCAGGCCCAATCCGTTCTTTGAACTGCTGTTCGGCGGCAACATGCTGGAAGGTACGTTCAAGGCAGTGATCTGGGTCGCCCTGTTGTCCGCTGTGCTGGCCTGGACCACGTTCCGCTGAGCGGGGGCGCGGCACTGCCGCCGCGTTGCGGCAGGCCGGTGCTCAGGCGCTGAAGGCCTGGCGCAGGCTGCGCAGGGTGGCCTGCCGGTGCTCTTTCGCGCTGGCCTCGCCCATTTCCAGTTCCTGCAGGCGCAGCCCGACCAGGGTCATCGAAAGCGCGTATCCCCGGGCCGCGTCGGCAACGCGCGACTGGCCGAGCGCGCGACGTGCAAGCGCGCTTACGTGCTCAAGGTCGGGCATCAGGCCAAGGTAGACGCGTTCGGCGCTGTCCAGATCGGGGGCTCGCAGGATCGCGTGTGCTTCGGAGGTGGGGGAGACGGAGGCCATGGGGAGTCCTTGTCCGTAGCGGGTGCTCGTTCAGAACGAGCGCATCAGGGAAATGAAGGCCGATGACTGAGTGCCGCGTCGTGCCATCGGGCTGTCCTTTACTGCATCGCCGAACCACTGGTTGGCGACCACGCCGGTCGCGCGCCACTTCGTGCCCAGGGGCGTGCTGACCGCGATCTGCAGGCTCGGTGATGTCGCGCTGCCCGGGTTGTAGACGGCAAGTCCCGAGCGCAGCGCTTCCTCATCGCTGATGCCGTAGTAGTAGTCGAGCAGGCGCGCACTGGAGTGCACCACGCCGACCTTGGGCACCCAGGTGAAGCGACCAGCCTGGATCGGATAGCTGTAGTGCAGGCGCGACTCCATGCCACCTCCGTGCCCGGTGACCTCGCGCATCACGCTGGCCTCGACGATGCCCCAGTCGGCGCTGTATTCACTATTGATGCCGGCCATGGCGGACATCTGCCGGCTGTGCAGCCGGCGCAGCTGCGGATCGTTCACGTCGTCGGTCTTGAAGCGCAGCGTGTAGGGCGTGACCGCCGCCGACAGGCGCAGGCCCTCGCGCTTGTACAGGTACATGCCCAGCGAGCCCGGGCTGGCGAAGAAGCGCTGGCCCTGCCAGGCAATGGACGGGACCACCAGTGGCTTGACGTCGTAGTGCGCATACGCGCCCGAGGTCGCGCCAGCACTGATGCCGGCCTGTACGCCCGGGTTGCTGTCGGCGGCCTGCGCGAACACCGGCAGGCCAAAGGCAGCGGAGAACAGCAGCGGGCGCAGCAGGGTCGAGGGCAGTGGCGGCATCGGTCAACGACGTTGCGGAGGATGGCTGCGCATGATGGGGGAGCAACATTGTCAGAACATTGCGTCGGCGCATCCGCCAGGCCGAAGCGGAAAAAGTGGGCGCCAGGCACTATGATCGGCACCGTTTCCGGTAGCCGAGCCCCCGATGCGCATCCTCCTGGTCGAAGACGATCCTGACCTGTCCCGTGCCCTGCAATCGGGGCTGGAGCGGCAGGGCGTGGTCGCCGATGTGGTTGGTTGCCTGGCCGAAGCGGCCGTCGCGCTGCGCGAACCGGTGCACCAGTTGATGCTGCTCGACCGCCAGTTGCCTGATGGCGATGGCGCTGGCTTCGTTGCCGTTGCGCGGGCCCTGCGTCCGAACCTGGCGGTGATCATGCTGACGGCCAAGGGCACGCTGTCGGACAAGGTCGAGGGCCTGGATGTCGGCGCCGATGACTATCTGGTCAAGCCGGTGGCGATCGAGGAACTGATGGCGCGCATCCGTGCGGTCTCGCGACGGCCCTCGGCAATGGTGACACCACGCTTGCGACTGGGCCGGCTGGAGTTCGATTTCGAATCGCTGCAGGCGCAGGTCGATGGCCAGCTGCTGGCGCTGCCCCGGCGCCAGGTGCTGGTGCTGCAGGCGCTGGCGATGCGGCAGGGGCGCACCGTCACCCGCAGTGCACTGGAGGCGGCGGTGTACGGCTTCGATGACGAGATCCAGTCCAATGCACTGGACGCGCACATCTCCAAGCTGCGCAAGGCGCTGCAACAGGCCGGGGCCGGCGTGGAGATCCATGTGATCCGCGGCGTCGGCTACCTGCTGGCGGAGGCCTGAGATGGCACGCCCGATCCGTTCCATCACCCTGGGCCTGGCCTGGCGCCTGTTCCTTGCGCAGGCGTTCACCGTGCTGTTCGCGGTGGTCGCGCTGATCCTGACCTGGGGTGACAAGGACTCCTGGGGCATGGACATGTTCACGGCCGAGGCGGTGGCCAAAGCCGTGCACAGCGAAGGCGGCCGGCTGGAACTGGACCAGGCGCGCTGGGACAAGCTCAATGCCGGGGCCGGCGGCAACCTCTGGTTCGCGGCGGTTGATGACAGGGGCACGTGGCTGGAGCGCGGCACGATTCCTGCGGTCCACGCGCCATTGCTGGCACGCTTGCCGACAGTGGGCGCCACCGAACTGGGTTCACTGGTGCCACCCTATCTGGACGTGGCGCGGGTGATGATCCGCAACGAGGATGGACGCCGCATCACGGTGATGGTCGGTGGTGCTCCAAAGGGTGGGTTGCTGGATGGCGCGCTGATGGTGCTGCGCCTGATCGGCCTGTGGTTCTTCCTGCCGTTGATCGTGGTCACGCTGCTGGTGATGCCGACGGTGATCCATCGCGCGATGCGCGGCGTGCGCCGCTCCGCGCAGCAGGCCAAGGAACTGGACATCGGCCAGCCGGGCGCGCGCCTGGATGCGCAGCTGGTGTCCACCGAGGTCGCACCACTGGTGGAAGCGTTCAACGATGCGATCGACAAGGTGCAGCAGGGCTATGCAGCGCGCGACAAGTTCCTCGCCGATGCCGCGCATGAACTGCGCGTACCGATCGCGGTGGTGCAGGCGCGCCTGTCGCAGCTGCCGCAGGGTGAACTGAAATCGCAGTTGCTGACCGACGTCGCCCGCCTCGGCAACGTGGCTGAGCACCTGCTCGACCTGCAGCGTCTCGATCGCAATGTCGGCGCGCTGCAGCGGCTGGACCTGGCGTTGCTGGTGCGCGAGGCGGCCGCCGATCTGGCGCCGCTGGTGGTCGGCGCCGGTTATGGCTTCGAGGTGGATGCGCCGGAGTCGCCCGTGTGGATCCATGGCGACAGCCTGGCGCTGGGGCGGGTGATCGCCAACCTGGTGCACAACGCCATCGTCCATGGCGGCGGGCGCGGCACGATCTGCGTGCGCCTCGATGCACGCGGCCTGCTGGAGGTCAGCGACCAGGGCGCCGGCATTCCGGTCGGCGACCGCGAAGCGATCTTCGAGCCCTTCCACCGCCTGCGTGCAGCCGGCAGCGGCAGTGGCCTGGGCCTGCACCTGGTGAAGGAAATCGTGCAGCACCACGGTGGCTCGGTCAGCGTTGGCGAAGCGGCTGGCGGCGGCGCCAGCTTCAGAGTCAATTTCCACCGCGGTACCGTACGGCGCTGACAGGCGCACGGGGAAAGGCCCGATAGGCAGCCTGCGGCCTCCAGCGGCAGGCTGGGGAAATGGTTCCCGATCGATCCGCCCCGGCCCTGTTTGGCTTTGGCTGCGCTGCAGGCCTGGTGCTGGGGGCGCTGGCCTGCGTGCAGATGCCGATGTTGCTGCCGCTGTGGCTGAGTGTGCCGATGGCGATCGCCGGCGCCGGCGGCTGGCTGTTGCCCTGGCGCGGCCGTGCCTGGGCCGCGGCCCTGCTCGGCCTGGCCTGGGCAACGGTGCACGGGCACTGGGTTTTGCATGGCCAGCTGCCACCCGGCGCGCCACCGCAGGATGTGCAGGTGCGGGGCCGGGTTGCCGACCTTCCCCAGCAGGGGCCCGGCTACACGCGTTTCGTACTGCATGTCGAAGATGCCGGCGCGCTGCCATCGCTGCGTGGCAAGCGCCTGCAGGTGACCTGGAGCGACCCGTGGCGCGGATCGCCAGCGCACGAGGCGGAGGGCGGGCGCCATGCGGTTCGCGCAGGATCGCATTGGCAGTTGTCGTTGCGCGTGCGCGCGCCACGCTCGCGGATCAATCCCGGCGGCTTCGATGGCGAGCGCCACGCCGTGCTGCGGGGCATCTCCGGCAATGCCTCGGTGCGTGATCCGGCCCGTGCGCGGGAGTGGCTGCCGGCGCAGGGCCTGCAGGCCTGGCGGGAACGCAGCAGTGCGGCGATCGCCGTGCAGGTGGCACATCCTGCCGCGCGGTTCGTGCAGGCGCTGGCACTGGGCGATACCCGTGGCCTGTCCGATGCCGACTGGGAACACCTGCGCGCGCTGGGCCTGACCCATCTGGTCGCCATCTCCGGTTTCCACGTGGGCGTGGTGGCTGGCTTCGGTGTACTGCTGTGCCGCTTGTGGTGGTGGCTGTGCCCGCTGCTGGGACGGTACTGGCCACGGCCGCAGGCCGCCGCATGGGGAGCGGCGCTGGCCGCAGCCACCTATGCCGTGGCGGCGGGTGGTGCGCTGCCGACGGTGCGCGCGGCGCTGATGATCGGGCTGGTTGCACTGGCCAGGGCCGGGCGTCGCCCGGTGGGCGCAGGGCAGGGGCTGGCGTTGGCTGCGATGGTGATGCTGTTGCCTGCGCCGCTGTCGGTGCTCTCGGCTGGATTCTGGCTGAGCTTCGGTGGCGTGCTGTGGCTGCTCTGGTGCCTGCCGAGGACGGGGCCGGAGGGAATCGGTGGCGGGCTGCGCGGGTTCCTTGCCGCGCAGGGTGTTGCCAGCCTTGGGCTGCTGCCGCTGTGCATCGCCTTGTTCGGCGGGACCGCGCGGCTGGGGCCGCTGGTCAACCTGCCGGTCATCCCGTGGTGGACAATGCTGGTTGTTCCGCTGTCGCTGCTCGGTACCGGCCTGCACGTGCTGCATGACGGCGCGGGGCGTTGGGCCTGGCGTGCCGCGGCCTGGCTGTTCGAGCTCAGCTGGGAGGCCCTGCAGCCGTTGGCACTGCATCCGCAGGCGATGTGGTGGCTGGCCGATGCGCCGCGCTGGGCGCTACCCGTGGCCTTGCTGGGCGTGTTCTGGTGGCTGCTGCCGCGCGGCGCCGGCGGTGGCCTGGCGGGCCTGCTGCTGTGCCTGCCGCTGCTGTGGCCCGCCCGGCATGCACCGGCCGAAGGAGAACTGGAGCTGCTGGTGCATGACGTAGGGCAGGGCACTGCGGTGCTGGTGCGTACGGCGCGGCACGCGCTCTGGTACGACGTGGGGCCGCCGACCGGCGGCGAGGGCAACGAACGCATCCTGGTCCCGGCCCTGCGCGCGCTCGGCCAGGGGCCGCCCCGGCAGGTGATGCTCAGCCATGACCATCTTGATCACACCGGCAGCCTGTCCAGCCTGCGACGGCAGCTGCCCGGACTGCAGCTGCTGGCGCCACCGGGCAGCACCATCGCTGGCGCCACGCCCTGCCAGCAGGGGCTGCGCTGGCAGTGGGACGGGGTAGATTTCCAGGTCCTGCACCCGGCGCCGGGCAGCCGTCAGGCCGAGAATGAAGACAGCTGCGTGCTGCGCATCGCCAGCCGCCACGGCGTGGTCCTGCTGCCGGGTGACATCGGCCGGCCGGCCGAGCGGACGCTGCTGGAGGCGTCTCCGGCAGCGCTGAAGGCGGATGTGGTGCTGGTGCCGCACCATGGCAGCGGCGGCAGCTCCAGCGCGCCGTGGGTCGAGGCTGTGGCGCCACGGCTGGCGGTGGTCTCGGCCGGGCACCGCAACCGCTTCGGGCACCCTCGCCAGGACGTGGTCCAGCGCTGGCAGGCGCAAGGGGCCGAGGTACTGGCCACGGCCGATTCCGGGGCGATCCGCATATGGCTTGGCGCACAAGGGCTGCAGCTGCGTGAACAGCGCATCCACGCATTCCGCTGGTGGGATGCCGCTGGGCGGGCGCGGTCGGCTGCTATCCTATCGCCGATCGAACAAGCGGCCGTTGGGCCGGAGGGTTGAAACGTGTGGGAACTGGTCAAGGCCGGTGGCTGGCCGATGGTGCCGCTGCTGCTGTTGGGCGTACTGGCTTTGGCGATCATCCTGGAGCGTTTCTGGTCCCTGCGGCGTACTGAAGTGCTGCCGCCCGGCCTCGGCCAGGAAGTGCGCAACTGGGCGGCACGCGGCAAGCTTGACCCGGCCCACCTGCAGACCCTGCGGGCGAACTCGCCGCTGGGCGCGCTGCTGGCTGCCGCACTGGAAGCCCGCAACCGCCCGCGCGACCAGATCCGCGAGCGCATCGAAGACACCGGCCGCCACCTGGTGCACCGCATGGAGCGATTCCTGAACGCACTGGGCACCATTGCCTCGGCGGGCCCGCTGCTGGGCCTGCTCGGCACGGTGATCGGCATGATCCAGATGTTCCTGGGCATCCTCGACCACGGCGTGGGCGACGTGAACCAGCTGGCCGGCGGCATCGGCAAGGCGCTGGTGTGCACCGCCACCGGCATGATCGTGGCGATCCCGGCGCTGATGTTCCATCGCTACTTCAAGGGCCGCATCCACGGCTACGTGGTGGAGATGGAGCAGGAAGCCAGCGCCCTGCTGGATACGCTCGACGGCCGCCCCGCGGTGATGAACCCGGCCCCGGCCGCGCGCCAGTCCGGCGCCGCCACGGCGAAGGCCTGATCGATGCGTATCGGCAACGACCGATCCCAGGATGAGCCGCATATCGACCTGGTGCCGCTGATCGACGTCATCCTGGTGCTGATCATCTTCTTCGTGGTCACCACCACCTTCGACGCGCGTTCGACGCTGCAGGTGCAGTTGCCGACCGCCAGCCAGCAGCAGACCAACGAGCCACCGCGCTCGCTCAGCGTGCTGATCAACGCCGAAGGCCGTTACTTCATCAACGACCAGGAAGTGCTGCGCAGCGACGTGGAGTCGGTCAAGCAGACCATCGCCGCCGTGGCCGGCAGCGATCGCGAGCAGACCGTGCTGCTGCGTGCCGACGCACGCACTCCCTACCAGGCCGTGGTGACCGCGCAGGACGCGCTGGGTCAGCTCGGCTTCCGCCGTATTGCCATTGCAACAGCACCCGAGGTGCGTCCATGAGTTCCAAACACGCGCCGGTGTGGCCGATCTACAAACGTCTGCTGGGATACACCCGTGCCTACTGGGGCATGATGGTCGCCGCCGTCATTGCCATGGCGGTGGAGTCGGTGGCCGGCTACCACTTCACCAAGCTGATGGAGCCGCTCGTCAACCGCGGTTTCGTCAACCCGGAACCGCGCATGGCGGTGATCCTGCCGCTGACCATCCTCGGCCTGTTCCTGATGCGCAGCGCTGCCACCTGGGTGAGCGACTACGCGCTGGCCAAGACCGGCCGCAGCGTGGTGCGCGACCTGCGTGAGCAGGTGCTGGCCAAGTACCTGCACCTGCCGTCCTCGCATTTTGATACCGAATCGACGCCGGTGATGGTCAGCCGCCTCAACTTCGATACCGAGCAGGTCACCCAGGCCAGTGCCGATGCGCTCAAGACCGTGGTTGCCGACACCCTGACCATCATCGCCATGCTGGCGGTGATGCTGCAGATGAGTGTCAAGGTGACCGTGGCGATGCTGGTGGTGGTGCCGATGATCGGCGTGATCGTGTCCTATGTTGGCAAGCGCTACCGCCGTATCAGCCGCGGCATCCAGGACGGCATGGGCACGATGGCGCAGACCGCCGAACAGTCGCTGGCGGCCCAGCAGGAAGTGAAGGTGCACGGCACCCAGCAACACGAAATGTCGCGCTATTCGCGCCTGGCCAACCGCATGCTGGCGCTGAACATGAAGGTGGAAATCACCCGTGCCGGTGCATCCAGCGTGGTCCAGTTCCTGGCCGCGCTGGCGCTGGCGGTGATCGTCTGGGTATCGACCCGTGAAGCACTGGCAGGCCGCCTCAATGCCGGCCAGTTCATGGGCCTGATGATCTCCATGACAGCGATCATCCCGTCGCTGCGCCGCCTGACCAGCGTGCAGTCCTCGATCTCCCGCGGTGTGTCCGCCGCCGAACGCCTGTTCGGCATCCTCGACATGCAGGTCGAGCGTGACGAGGGCCGCAACAACGTGCAGCGCGTGCGCGGCGAGCTGGCCTTCGACCACGTCATGCTGCGCTACCGCGAGGACAGCGGCATTGCCTTGGACGACATCAGTTTCGTGGCGAAGCCGGGTACGGTCACCGCCATCGTGGGTCGTTCCGGCAGTGGCAAGACCAGCCTGATCCGGCTGGTGCCGCGCTTCTATGAGCCCAGCGGTGGTGTGATCACCCTCGATGGCGTCGCGCTGGATGACTATCCGTTGGCCGACCTGCGTCGGCAGGTGGCGATGGTCGGGCAGAAGGTCATGCTGTTCGATGACACCATCGCGGCCAACATCGCCTATGGCATGGAAGCGAGCGAGGAGCAGATCCGTGCGGCGGCCGAAGCGGCCAATGCGTGGGAGTTCATCGCGCGCATGCCGCAGCAGCTGCAGACCCCGGTCGGCGAGAACGGCGCGCTGCTGTCCGGCGGCCAGCGCCAGCGCCTGGCGATCGCCCGCGCGATCCTGCGTGACGCGCCGATCCTGATCCTCGACGAAGCCACTGCCGCGCTGGACAACGAATCCGAGCGACTGGTGCAGGATGCGCTGCAGCGCCTGATGCCCGAACGCACCACGCTGGTCATCGCGCACCGCCTGTCGACCATCGAGCATGCCGATCAGGTGCTGGTGATGGACCACGGCCGCATCGTTGAACGGGGTACCCACAAGGAGCTGCTTGCCATGGGTGGCCTGTACCAGCATCTGCACAGCATGCAGTTCCGCGAAAGGCAGGACTGATGGCTGGCAAGGGTACCCAGACCCCGCCGTACTGGTACGACGGCAGCCCGGTTCCGTGGGCGATGCGCCTGCTGGCGCCGCTGTATGCCGGCGTCACCGCGCTGCGCCGCCGTGCCTACCGGCGTGGATGGCGCAAGCGCTACGCGCTGCCGGTGCCGGTCATCGTGGTTGGCAACATCACCGCCGGCGGCACCGGCAAGACGCCGCTGACCATCGCCCTGGTCGAGCGCCTGCGTGCGGCCGGCTGGAAGCCGGGCGTCGCCAGCCGTGGCTATGGCCGTGAAGACGCTGACAAGCCGCTGTGGGTGCAGGCCGACACGCCGACCGCCAAGGGCGGTGACGAACCGGTGCTGATCGCCTGGAAGACCGGCGTGCCGGTGCGCGTGGACGCTGACCGCGTGGCCGCAGGCAGGGCACTGATCCAGGCCGGCTGCGATGTGATCGTCTGCGATGACGGCCTGCAGCATTACCGGCTGGCGCGCGACATCGAGATCGAAGTGGTCGATGCCCAGCGGCGCTACGGCAACGGCCGGATGATTCCCGCCGGACCGCTGCGCGAGCCGGTCAGCCGTGCCGGCGAATGCGATTTCCGCGTGGTCAACCTGGGCCAGGCCGATGAGGAAAGCGCGGCACAGGCCTGCGGTTTCGGCCAGTGGCCGATGGCCCTGCACATCGACAGTGCGCAGCCGCTGGCCGGTGGCCGCGCGCGCCCGTTGTCGTACTTCAAGGGCCAGCGTGTTCATGCGGTGGCCGGCATCGCCCATCCGCAGCGCTTCTTCGACATGCTGCGCGCGCGTGGCATCGGCGTGGTGCCGCACGCCTTTGCCGACCACCAGGCCTACCAGCCGCAGGACCTGTCCTTCGGCAGCCAGCTGCCGGTGCTGATGACCGAGAAGGATGCGGTGAAATGCCGCGCGTTCGGCAACGATTGGCATTACGCGGTGCCGTTGCGTGCCGAGCTGCCTGCCGCGTTCTGGGTGGCGCTGACCGACCGCCTGGACAAGCTGCGACCGAACTGAGCGGCGCGGCGGCGCTTGCATTCACGCGTCGCCGGCCGCATCCCCGTTGTAACGAGCCTGCCGAGTATTGCTCCATGACCGAATTCGTCGTCGCCATTCCGGCCCGCTATGCCGCCTCGCGGCTGCCGGGCAAGCCGCTGCGCCTGCTGGGCGGTGAGCCGCTGGTGCTGCACGTGGCGCGCCGCGCGCTGCAGGCCGGCGCTGGCGAGGTCTGGGTCGCTACCGACGATCAACGCATCGCCGACGCGCTGTCCGGGCTGGCCGAGGTGAAGGTGGCCATGACCGCCACCTCGCATGCCTCCGGTACCGACCGCCTGGCCGAGTGCGCGCGCATCGCCGGCTGGGCCGACGACACCGTAGTGGTCAACCTGCAGGGTGATGAACCGTTCGCGCCGGCTGCGGGAATCCGTGCGGTGGCCCAGGCGCTGGTTGAAGGCAATGCGCCGATGTCGACCCTGGCGACCGCCGTGGAGGATGCAGAAACCCTGTTCGATCCGAACGTGGTCAAGCTGGTGCGCAACGTGCGCGACGAGGCGATGTACTTCAGCCGCGCGCCGATTGCCTGGCACCGAGATGGTTTCGCGCGCAGCCGCGACACGCTGCCGGAAGGGCATGCCTGGCTGCGCCACATCGGCATCTATGGCTACCGCGCCGGTTTCCTGCAGCAGTTCGCGGCGATGCTCCCGGGCCAGCTGGAGCGGGTCGAATCGCTTGAGCAGCTGCGCGTGCTCGAGGCCGGCTACCCGATCAGCGTGGCGATCTCGCCTGAACCATTCCCGGCGGGCATCGACACGCCCGAGGACCTGGAGCGCGCCGAAGCACTGCTGCAGACGTTGGCTGCCCGATGAAGCTGCTGGTCGTCTGCCTCGGCAACATCTGCCGTTCGCCGATGGCCGAAGGCGCGCTCCGCGCCCGCCTGGACGCTTCGCCACTGGCGGGGCGCGTGCAGGTGGATTCGGCCGGCACCGGTGACTGGCATGTGGGCGAGCCGCCGGACCGGCGTGCGATCGCCTGCGCGGCCGGGCACGGCGTGGACATCGGCGGCCTGCGTGCGCGCCAGCTGCACGCCGCTGATTTCGACCGCTTCGATTGGATCCTGTGCGCCGACGAGGCGAACCTGCGGGACGCGGGACGCTTGGTGGCACCCGCCCACCGTGAGCGGCTGGCGCTGTACCTGCCCTGGTCGGGCGGGGAGGGGCAGGCGGCCATCCCGGATCCCTACACCGGCGGCAGCGATCACTTCGAACAGGTCTGGACGCTGGTCGACAATGCTGCAAAACGTGCAGTGGCACGACTGTTGCATGACGCCGACTCCGGCATAATCGGGCCATGAACGTCCAGCCCGTCCCGGACCTGCCCGAGTTCGCCACCTGGCTCAATGCCGCCCCCTGTACCCTGACCGAACTGCGCGGTCGGCCGGTGGCCCTGTTGTTCGTCAACGCCGCTTCTGCCTGGAGCGCGCAGCGCCTGGCCGAATTCAGTCAATGGCTGTCGCGTCACCCTGGCATGCTGCAGCCGCTGGTCCTGCAGGTACCCCGCTTCGATTTCGAGCGTGACGCCGGCGCCGCACTCAAACTGCTGCGCCGCCAGGGGCTGTCAATGCCGGTCCTGCTCGATGCCGACTGGGATGGCTGGCGTCGCTTCGGCATCACATCGTGGCCGACCGTGGTGCTGTTGGACGCGCAGGGTCGCGAGCAGCAACGGCTGGTCGGGCTGGGGGCTCCGGGAGAGCTTGAGCGTGCGTTGAATGCGCTGTGCCACGGTGCGCCGTCGGCACCGCCGCGCGGCGGTACCGAGCTGCATCCGGAGCCGCGGCAGGCCCTGCGTTTTCCGCTGGGCCTGGCGGTCAGCACCGAACGCCTGTACATCGCCGACAGTGGCCATCACCGCATCCTCGAATGCAGCCACGGCGGCCGCATCCTGCGCCAGTTCGGGCTGGGGACGGCCGATTTCATGGATGGCAACCTCGCCGAAGCGGCGTTCCATCGCCCACAGGCGCTGGTGCTGGAGCGCGACGCGCTGTACGTGGCCGACACCGGCAACCATGCCGTGCGCCGCATCAACCTGCTGACCGGCATCGTCGACACGCTGTGCGGCAATGGCCGCCCCGGTGCGCCGGTGGAGGGCCCGGTAGCACAGGCGCGGCAGGTCTCGCTGGACCACCCGGTCGGCCTCGCCATCGCCGATAACCAGCTGCACATCGCCATGGCCGGCGACAACCGCATCTGGAGCTACCACCTGGGTCAGCGCAGCCTGCAGTGGCGCGCCGGCAGCGGTGCCATCGACGAGCGTGACGGCAGCGGCCACCTGGCTGCCTTTGCCCAACCGACTGCGCTGGCCGTGGTGCAGCAGGTGCTGTACGTGGCCGATGCGCTGGGCTCCTCGATCCGTGCACTGCAGCTGCGCGGGGATCTGGTGCAGACGCTGGTCGGGCAGGGCCCCTGGCGTTTCGGTGACGAAGATGGCCCGCGCGCGCAGGCCAGCCTGCAGTTCCCACAGGCGATCGCGCTGAGTCCGGATGCGCCGCTGCTGTGGATTGCCGATACTGGCAATGGTCGCCTGCGCACGCTGCGGCTGGGCGGTGGCGAACTGACCACCCAGCCGCTGCCGCGCCGCCTGCACGGCCCGGCCGGGTTGGCCGTGGGTGCCGGTGCGGTGTGGATCGCCGAGACCGATGCCCACGCCGTGCTGCGATTCGACCCCGAAAGCGGCGTGCTCAGCGAAGTGCCGATCAGCGAATGACCGACGTTCCCGCCCCGGCCTTCGACGGCAAGGCCTTCGCGGCCCAGCTCAGTACCGCCCCCGGTGTGTACCGCATGTACGCGGCCGACGACACCCTGCTGTATGTCGGCAAGGCACGTGCGCTGCGTAACCGAGTCGGCAGCTATTTCAACGGCAGCCCGAAGAATGCGCGGATCATGTCGATGATCTCGCAGATCGTGCGCATGGACGTGACGGTGACGCGCTCGGAAGCCGAGGCGCTGCTGCTGGAGAACCAGCTGATCAAGTCGCTGTCGCCGCGTTACAACGTCTCGCTGCGCGACGACAAGACCTATCCGCATGTGCTGCTGACCCGCGAGGACTGGCCGCGCATCGCGCTGCATCGCGGCCCGCGCGCCATTCCCGGCCGCTATTTCGGGCCGTATCCCGGCGTCACTGCGGTGCGCGAAACGCTGAACCTGATGCACAAGCTGTTCAAGCTGCGCAGCTGCGAGGACAGCGTGTTCCGCAACCGTTCGCGACCGTGCCTGCAGTACCAGATCGGGCGTTGCAGCGCGCCCTGCGTGGAGCTGGTGGCGCCTGCCGAGTACGCCGAATCGGTGCGTCGCGCCGCGCTGTTCCTGGAAGGCAAGAGCGACGAACTGACCCGCGAGCTGGGCGAGCAGATGCAGGCCGCCAGCGAGGCACTGGAATTCGAGCAGGCCGCGCGCCTGCGTGACCTGATTTCCTCGCTGCGCAGCATGCAGACCCGCCAGTACGTGGATGGCCGTGCTGCCGATCTGGATGTGCTGTCGGTGGCCATGCAGGGCTCGCAGGCCTGCGTGCTGCTGCTGGCCTTCCGTGATGGCCGCAATCTCGGCACCCGCCCATTCTTCCCTCGCACCAATGGCGAGGAGAGCCCGGAGGAAGTGCTGGCCGCGTTCGTCTCGCAGTACTACATCGAATTCGAGCCGCCGCGCGAGATCCTGCTGGACCGCGAGATTCCCGACGCCGACCTGCTGGTTGCCGCGCTGTCGGCCTCGGCCGAGCGCAAGGTGCAGCTGAAGTGGAACGTGCGCGGCGAGCGTGCCGGCTACGTGGAACTGGCCAGCCGCAACGCGCAGCTGACCCTGGCCACTGAACTCAACAGCCGCAACGCGCAGCACGCGCGCAGTGATGCACTGCGCGACATGCTGGGCCTGGCCGAGCCGGTCAAGCGTGTCGAGTGTTTCGACATCAGCCACACCCTGGGCGAGGCCACCGTGGCCTCATGCGTGGTGTTCGACGCCGCCGGTCCGGTGCGCGCGCAGTACCGCCGTTTCAACATCAGCGGCATCGAGCCGGGCGACGACTATGCCGCCATGCGCCAGGCCATCGACCGCCGTTTCCGCCGCGCGGTGGAAGAGCAGGGCGTGCTGCCGGATGTGCTGCTGATCGACGGCGGCGCCGGCCAGCTGGCACAGGCGCAGGCCGCACTGGCCGACCTGGGCGTGGAGGGCGTACTGCTGGTGGGCGTGGCCAAGGGCGTGGAGCGCCGCGCCGGCCACGAGGCGCTGGTGATGCCCGACGGCCGCGAGCTGCGCCCGGGCGCGGCCAACCCGGCGCTGCAGTTCATCCAGCAGGTGCGCGACGAGGCGCACCGTTTCGCCATCACCGGCCATCGCGGCCGCCGGCAGAAGGCGCGGATGACCAGCAAGCTGGAGGACATCCCCGGTATCGGGCCGCGCCGCCGCGCCAGCCTGCTCAAGCATTTCGGCGGCCTGGTGGGCCTGAAAGCCGCTGGCGAAGCGGAAATCGCCAAGGTGGAAGGCATCAATGACGCCCTCGCGGCACGTATCTACGCTAACCTGCACGGGTTGGCCACGCCTGATGCGGCCGAGTAGAGAGAGAAGCACGCAAGCATGAAGTTGACCCTGCCCACCTGGCTGACGTTGTTGCGGATCGTGATGATCCCGGTGCTGGTGCTGGTGTTCTACCTGCCCTACACCTGGACCAACTTCGCTTCGGCGGCGATCTTCGGCCTGGCCGCGATCACCGACTGGCTCGATGGCTGGATCGCACGCCGTTACCAGCTGGAGTCGGCCTTCGGCGCCTTCCTCGACCCGGTCGCGGACAAGCTGATGGTGGCAGTGGCACTGTTCCTGATCGTGCAGGGCCATCCGACGCCGTGGATGGCGTTCTGGGCGGCGGTCATCGTCGGCCGTGAGATCGCGGTATCGGCGCTGCGCGAATGGATGGCCGAGCTGGGCCAGCGTGCGAAGGTGCGCGTGGCGATGATCGGCAAGGTCAAGACCACCGCGCAGATGGTCGCGCTGCTGTGCCTGCTGTACTCGGTGGCCCCGAACGTGCCGGTGGAAGACATCTGGATGGGCTGGCCGGTGTTCCATATCGGCGACTGGACCCTGGCCATTGCCGCGGTGCTGACCCTGTGGTCGGGCCTGCAGTACCTGCACGCCGCCTGGCCGAGCCTGCGCGATGACGAGCGCGCCGCGCGTGAGCGTGCGCGGCAGAAGAAGCTGGGCAACTGAGCGCCGGGGTCGGATCCCTTTCCGCAGGAAAGGGCGCTGACCCCACGGCCGCCGCCATTCACGCATGGCCTGGATCTACTGGGGTATGCCGTCTTCGACGTGCACATGGTCCATTGATGCGGATGTAAATCCGCCAATGAAATGCGCTTCGCGATGCTCTGGGCGCTTGGGTGCAAAGGCGCCTGATCGGAGCGCCCAGTCGTACGCCCCTTCATTCAACGGATAGCAGGTGAGCACACCCGTCAGCGCGTGTTTGGCTGCCCATGACAAGCCTGCCTCACGATTGCCGAAGACGCCCCCGGCGAAGCGCGCGCCTGCGCCGTGGAAGACCCAGATCTCAGTTGGTTTGGTGTTGATGTTCGAGCCTCGGCTGGATGTACACCGACATGGATACAACATGTCGGTCGCTTCGCGAAGCCCCCTGAAAAAACCGCTTGACGCCCTTTCCAGAATAGGTAGAATTTCGCCTCCCAAGCGGGAATAGCTCAGTTGGTAGAGCGCAACCTTGCCAAGGTTGAGGTCGCGAGTTCGAGTCTCGTTTCCCGCTCCAGATTCAAGAAAAACGCTCCCGCAAGGGGGCGTTTTTCGTTTGCGTGTTCCACGCTTCATCCTCACTTCACCGCCACTCCTTCGCCTCACCACGCGGCAGTTCGAAGCTGCATCTCCGACTCTCCACGGCGATGTCGCAATGTCCCAAACTCCTTCCGCCTACGACCACGAGGTGGTCATCGTCGGCGCCAGCTTCGCCGGTGCCGCCTGTGCACTGGCCGCTGCCCAATATGGCCTGCGCGTCTGCGTACTGGAACGCAAGGCCGACCCCGGTGAGCGCCTGCACACCACCGGCATCGTGGTGAAGGAAGCGATGGAGCAGACCTGGCTGGGGCGCATGCCCGAGCACCTCGTGCAGCGCGTTGCCAACGTGCGCCTGTATGCGCCGAACCTGCGCAGCGTGTTGCTGGCCGCGCCGGGCTATTACTTCCTCACAACCGATACGCCGAACGTGATGCGTTGGCTGGCCAGCGAACTGCGCGCGAACGGTGTCGACCTGCGCCTGCAGCAGTCCTTCACCGACGCTCGTCGCTGTGGTGACGGCTGGCAGGTGGAAGGGGCAGGGCGCTGCGCCTATCTGGTCGGCGCCGACGGCGCACGCTCACGCGTGGCACAACGCACCGGGCTTGGCCAGGTGCGCGACACCCTCTACGGCGTCGAGCGTGAGTTCGCCGGCCTGCAGGTGTCGCAGGGCGACGCGCTGCATTGCTTCGTCAGCAAGCACTACGCACCGGGCTACATCGGCTGGGTCGCGCAGAATCCGACCGGGCTGCAGGTGGGATTGGCGCTGCGTCATGACCCGCAACAGGCACGGCCGCCGGATATCGATGGCTTCCTCGACCACGTGCGCGATGTGGTCGGCATTCCGCCTTCGGCGCGTCCCTCGGCCACCCGCGCCGGCTTGGTCCCGTGCGGCCGGCCGGATGGGCCGTTCACCGGCCAACGCGTGATCCTGACCGGCGACGCGGCAGGCATCGTCTCGCCGCTGTCCGCCGGGGGCATCCACTCCTCGTGGCGGCACGGCTGGGCGGTCGGCGAGGCGATTGCCCGCCATCTGCGTGGGCAAGGGCCGGAAGCGGAACGGGTGGCGCGGCGGGTGGCGCCGGCATTCCATGGCAAGCGCCTGCTGCGCTGGGCGATGGACCATCTGCAGGCGGACTGGCCGCTCAATGCACTGCTGCACACGGCGGCCACGCGGCGCATCGCCGAGCAGGTCTACTTCCACCGCCGTGGCCTGCGAACCTGAGGTATCGGTCCTGGGGGCCTGAACGCCTCCCCGCAATGCAGGCGAAAATTCCTGTTGACGCCGTGCAGCAATATCGACACAATAGCGCTCCTTCGACGCAGGTCGAACGAAATCTGCGGGAATAGCTCAGTTGGTAGAGCGCAACCTTGCCAAGGTTGAGGTCGCGAGTTCGAGTCTCGTTTCCCGCTCCACTTCAACTTTCCATGGTGTTCCAGGGACGTCCATGGAGTGTTGCAAGTCATTGTCACGGTTCGATTTTTTAAGAATCTTCGATCCAGTGACGTCCAGCGAAATCCACTGACAGCCGGTCAAAACCGGTACATTAGGTGGTACATCGCAATGCGGAGCTTCCCAGTTCCGCATTGTTGCTGGGGGAGCCGGGGCCCGATGGGAAACATGGCACTCAACTCGCTTTCAAGGAGTTGGGATCATGCTTTCGGACCTCACGGTTCGCCAGGCCAAGGCGACCGGCAAACCGTACACCCTGGCCGACACAGACGGCCTTTCCCTCTTTGTTTCAGCCACCGGTGCAAAGGCGTGGCACTTCCGCTTCTCGTGGGGCGGCAAGCGCGACCGCATGTCCTTCGGCACGTATCCAGCGCTCTCGCTGAAGGACGCCCGTGCGCTTCGCGATGAAGCCCGCTCGCTGCTCGCCAAGGGCGTCAATCCGCACAGCGAACGCAAGCGCAGGCGGCACGCGATCGTCCTGGCCGGCGAGCACACCTTCATGGCCGTCTACGAGCAATGGCTGGCCCATCGCCGGCTCTCGCTGGAGGAAGGACGGCAGACCAGCCTTGAACAGATCGGGCGCGTCTTCAAGAAAGACGTGTTCCCCTCGCTGCGGCACCTGACCATCTACGAGATCACCCGCGCACACCTGCTGGACATCATCGGCAAGGTGGAAAAGCGCGGCTCGCTGTCGGTGGCCGAGAAGCTGAGGACCTGGTTCACCCAGTTGTTCACCTACGCCACGGTGGCGATTCCCAACATGGGCGATAACCCGTCCAGGGACCTGGAAGTGGTCGCGCTGCCATTGCCGCCGGTCGAACACAACCCGTTCCTGCGCATGCACGAGCTGCCAGTCATGCTGCAGACACTGCGCAAGTACCGCGGGCGCCTGAACACGCAGTTGGGCTTGCGGCTGTTGATGCTCACCGGTGTGCGTACCGGCGAGCTTCGCTTCGCCACGCCCGATCAGTTCGACCTCGACCGGGGCCTGTGGATCATCCCGGTGGCCAGGCTCAAGCAGCGCAAGCTGCTCACCAGGAAGAAGCGCAAGCGTCTCATCGACATCCCGCCCTACATCGTGCCGCTGTCGGTGCAGGCGCAGGAGATCGTTCGCCACCTGCTCGACAACTTCAAGCCGGCCCAGGTCTACCTGATCCCGGGCGACTGGTGCCTCAAGCATCCCGTCAGCGAGAACACGTTTAACGGGGCGCTCAAGCGCATGGGCTACGAGGACCAGCTGACCGGCCACGGCATCCGTGCCACGATCTCGACGGCGCTGAACGAACTCGGGTACCCGAAGAAATGGGTGGACGCCCAGCTCTCGCATGCCGACCCGGACAGGATCAGCGCGACCTACAACCATGCCGAATACGTCGAGCAGCGCCGCGTCATGATGCAGGACTGGGCCGATCGCCTGGACCTGTTCGAGCAGAACCAGGTCGAGGTTGCCAGCCGGCATCTGACCATCACGCTCCAGGGCCTGCCGACCATCGCCGGCCAGGCGGCCGCGCAGCCGCCGGTGGTCGACCTCTCCGCGCCGCAACTGATCGTGACCGCGCCGGCGCCCGGCCAACCCGAAGCGCCGGCATCGGTGCAGCGGTTGTCGGCCGTGCGCATGCCCGAGTACGCACGGCCGCGCCTGTCGGAGGTGCAGCGCGAACGCCAGCAAGTGCTGGAGACCTTCGAGGCGCCGCACAACCTCTCAGTGGCGGACTACGCCAGGCTCGCGGGCAAGTCGCGCCGCTGGATCACCTACGAGATCCAGGCCGGCAACCTGCTGTCGATCCACATGGGGCATCGCGGGCAGCGCGTGCCGGACTGGCAGCTCGATCCGCTCAAGCGCAGGCTGGTCCAGTCCGTGCTGAAGCAACTGCCACCGGGCATCGACACCTGGGACATCTACCACGCACTCCTGCGCTCGTACGAGGCGCTCGGGACACGGCCGGCCATCGAAGCCGTCAACCCAACGAACCTGCACCTTGCCGCGCGGCTGGTGGCCGCACAGTGCACGCAGGCAAGCGAGCCGGTCGTGACGACCGAGTTCCCTGAGCCGGTCCGGCAAAGCGTGCAGCGGCTGGTGCGCGAAGCCGTCGCTGCCGATGCCGCCGAAGCGACGCCCGGAGATTGATCAAGCCAGGGTCGCGCCGAAGTTCGGTCAGGCGCTTGCCTGGAGCGCTTGGAAAAACGGCTCCAGGTGGGTGCTGTCCGTACTTCGACGGCTCAGGAAGTACGTGGTGAGCGTCAGCGCGCCCTCTTGCAAGGGACGCTGGACAACGCCAAGGGAACGATGACCCTCGATGCGGGCGGCGGGTGCGAGGCAGACGCCGTAGCCGGCGGCCACCAAGGTCATCATCAACCCGAACGATGTGGCCGTCGTGACGGCCGAGGGAACGACGCCGGCCGCCGTCAGCAATGAGTCGATCTGCTCGCAGTAGCCGACGCAGTCGCGGCCATCCAGGGCGATCCAAGGGTGGTCGGCGGCCTGCTCCAGGGACACTGACGCAAAGGCCAGCAAGGGGTGATGGGCCGACACGGCCAATGCCAGCGCGTCGCGCCAGACGGGGCGGACATCGATGCCTTCAGGTGCTGCGGGCGACTGGCAGAGGCCTGCCTCGAAGGCCCCCGTGAGCAGTCCTCGATGCAGATCCTCCAGGCGTTCTTCATGAAGGCGAATGGGGTGGTTCGGATGGCGCCGGCGATGTTCCGCCATCGGCACCGACAACCGGGGATAGGCCAGGCAGTCCGACAGGGCAATGTTCAAGGGATCGGGAGCGATCATCGTGTCACCTGCACAACGCCGACACTGGAAAAAACCGGGCGCGACCGGTCGATGAGATAAGTTTAACGTGGTTTAGATTCGCTTTGCGCGTGACGCTTCTGTTGATGCAGAAGCGATCGGTGCAACGCGGGAGACCCGCAGGGACAAGAACCTATGAAAGCGAGCCAGCGCGCGCTTTCGGCGTTGCCGTGCGCGAGGCCCGGTCCGCGCAGGGGCTGGCGCAGGAGGTGCTCGCGGAACAGGCGGGCATCGCCCGGTCGCACATGGGCAAGATCGAGCGCGGCGAGCACATGCCCACGCTGGTGTTGATCCTGCGGATCGCGAAGGGGCTGGGGTGCTCGGCCGCGACGCTGATGGCCGCGACCGAGGCGCAACTGTCCGAGGAAGAGAGCGGCACCGAATAGCCATGCCGTCATGGCGGTGAGGTGTCAACAACGTTCTTGTACGTCAAGGCTGTGACTTGTCAGGTGTTCATTGCCACCTCGCATTTGACACTCGGCCTTTTTCGTAACATCATTTGTTTCATGAAAAGAGACAGCCGCCTCTCGTCTGTCCTGCATGCGCTGCTGCACATGGCCGAGCAGGATGGACCCGTTACCTCGGAAACCTTGGCGCTGTGCCTGGGAACCAACCCGGTCGTCGTTCGACGCACGATGGGATACCTGCGGCAAGCGGGAATCGTCACCTCCGAACGAGGCCACGCAGGAGGATGGCGTATCCACGCCGACCTTGGCAGCGTCACCCTGCGTCAGTTGCACGAAGCCCTGGGAGAGCCGGCGACGTTTGCCATCGGCAACCGCAACGAGACACCGGGGTGTCTGGTCGAGCAGACGGTCAATGCGGCACTCGAAGGCACGTTTGCCGAAGCCGAGGCGCTGCTGCTCACGCGGTTTTCGGAAATCACCCTTGCCGATCTGGCCTCTGACTTCGCACGCCGGCATGCGGCCTTGCGACACTCAAGGAATAAATCATGAATCACGACGTGATCGTCGTCGGCGGAAGCTACTCAGGCATGGCCGCGACCCTGCAACTGGTGCGCGCACGCAGGTCAGTGCTGGTGATCGATGCGGGCCAGCGGCGCAACCGCTTCGCCAGCCATTCACACGGATTTCTCGGCCAGGATGGTGTGCCGCCAGGTGAAATCGCTGCAAACGCACGCCGCCAGCTCGAGGCCTATCCAACGCTGACCTGGCTTGAAGGTCGGGTGGAAGCGGTCGCCGGGCAGACGGATGAATTCACCGTCACGACGGCCGATGGCGAGTCGCACCTGGGGCGACGCATTCTGTTGGCGACGGGGGTGACCGACCAGCTTCCAGCCATCGACGGACTCGCCCAACGCTGGGGGAAGACGGTTTTTCACTGCCCGTACTGCCATGGCTATGAACTTGGACAGGGACGCATCGGCATCGTCGGTGCCAGCCCGATGTCCATCCATCAGGCTGAGCTGCTGACGGATTGGGGGGATGTCACCTTGCTCGTCAACGGTGCACTGGAACTCAGTCAGGAGACCAGATCCAATTTGGAACGCCGAGGTGTGGTCATCGAAGAGGCTCGCATCGACAAGATCGAGGGACATGCCGACGTGACGATGGTGGATGGGAGGCGACTGAGCTTTGCGGGCCTGTTTGTTGCAACGCGAACCGCCCCCTCCAGCCCTTTGGCCGAGACAATCGGTTGTGCACTGGAAGAAACGCCCATGGGCATCCAGATCCGCACGGATGCCGAGAGCAAGACCTCGGTGCCTGGGGTCTTTGCCTGCGGCGACGCGGCACGGTTTCCTCATTCGGTGTCGCTGGCCGTGGGCAACGGGGCCATGACGGGATTTCACATTCACCGATCACTGCTTTGGCCCGAGACGATCGAGCCAGCGCAAGCGGAAAGCCGCGCTCTATGACGTCGTTCTCCGACCCGGCGGCTGTATCGGGCTATGCGGAAAGAACCGCGAGGATCGTGCCGGGCCTGTGCGACCTGCACCGGATGGCGGGCGTGCTGCTGGCCGAACGCGCACCGGCCGACGCGCGCATCCTGGTGCTCGGCGCCGGCGGCGGGCTGGAACTGAAGGCCCTCGCTGAAATGCAGCCCGGCTGGCAGTTCGACGGCGTCGATCCTTCCGCAGAGATGCTCGAACTCGCCCGCACGATCCTGGGCCCGATGGCGCCTCACGTGCGCTTGCACGAGGGCTATATCGACAGCGCCCCCAAGGGGCCCTTCGATGGCGCGACCTGCCTGCTGACATTGCATTTCCTGCCGCCAGCCGAGCGCCTGAAGACGCTGCAGCAGATGCACCTGCGACTCAAGCCCGGTGCGCCCCTTGTCGTCGCGCATCACAGCTTTCCCGGCGAAGATCCCGGTCGGGACAGATGGCTCTCGCGCAATGCGGCGTTCGCGGCTACTTCCGGCGTACCCGTGCGTCAAGCCGAAGGCAGCATCGCGGCGATCAAGGAACGGCTGCCCGTGCTTTCGCCCGTGCAGGATGTCGATCTGCTCCGCGAGGCTGGATTCACGGACATCGACCTTTTCTATTGCGCGTTCACCTTCAAGGGTTGGGTCGCCCATCGAGCATGAGGGGTATCGACGATGCAAGACATAGGGTCGGCAGGTGCGCTGCCCGTGTGTGGCGAGGAGACTCCTAGCCGCGCGCCAGGGACAGGTAGGGGTTGTCCGGCGGGACTTCCGCGAACAATGCCGAAGGCGCCGCCAACAGATAGCCGTGCAACCGCCGCGACTTGCGCGGTCCTGTGACATCGCAGGTCCAGATGTTCAGGCCGCTGTCCTGTTTGCGGTGCAGCCCCAGCTTCTCGAAGCGCTTTTGCACCCATTGCCAGTCGTGCAGATCGTCCTGTCGGGCCAGCGCCTGGATCTCCGGATGTTCCTGCACGTAGCGCTGGAAGACGCCGGGGCTGACCAGGTACGCCGTGCCATCGACGGTATGCACCAGTGCCTTCGCATCGTTGATGATGAGCTTGCGCGACTCGATGCCTTGCCTGAGCCAGGCGATGAAGGCTTCCCCGGACGGCGTGGCCTTCGCGGGAGCCGGCATCGTGGCAGGACCGGTCAGCGCCGAATGGGTCACTGTCACAGTTGCTCCGGCGGATGGTGACGGCGGTTCCGCGCTGGCGGACGATGCACCGGCGGTGGCTGCGTCGGACGCATCGAGCATCGACAGCAGATCGGAGACCGGGTCCGCGAGCCCGGCCGGGGAATCCGCCACCCCAGGGGGCGGTGAGGTGGCCGGGATGCCGTCGGAGTCCGGCGCTGCCTCATCGCCAGGGAGGGGCTCTTCCGTCGTGACCGTGCCGGCGAACGGTGCGGGACGCTCGCCCGACTCCCAGATCAAGGCCGGCGACAGGCGCAGGAAGGTAAAGCTGTGCGACCAGCCGGTGCCGCTCGTGACGGTCGCCCGCCAGATCGCCTTCCCATCCGGGGCGGGCTGCACGATGCCATGGTCCTGGAGCACCGAGAAGACGGCGGTGTTGTTCGATGGGATGCCTTCGATGCCCTGCGACAGGAGATGCGCGCGCAGTTTGTCGCTGACCGTCTTGCTGACGAGCCAGAGTGCGTCCTGGGTCAGCCATCCATCCGACGGGCCGCCGGGCTGGTTCAGCTTGAACTCCTCGTGCAGCAGGTAGCGTAGGCCATCCAGCAGCTTGCGCTGCAAAGCATGCTTCGGCGCCGCCATGGCCCTGGCCGGATCACCGCCGAGCGCCAGGGCCACCGATGCCTGGTCAGCCTTGACGACCAGTTCTCCCAGCGTACCGGCATGCTCGTACTGGCCCGCCAGGACGTAGAGCAGCGCCGACCATAGATCGTGGTAGTCGCTCAGCCAGTCGAGGATGCCGGCATCGAGCACACGGGTGTAGAGCAGCCCAGTGGCGGCGCCATGCAGCCGGTACTCGCGATCCGTCCGGTAACGAAAGCGGTACGGCTGCCGCAGCGGCCCGTGCCAGGGGTGCCAGACCAGGCCATCGGCCTGCTCGACGTGCAGGTCGACCGCGATCTTGCCAATGTCGTGCAGCAGCGCGGCGTAGGCGGTACCGGCGGTCCAGGCCTCGGCTTGCGCGGCCTGGGCCTCGGGCGAGGCGCCGGCCGGGAGCAAGTGGGACTGCCTCAGTTTGAGCGCGTAGGCCACGATCTCCAGGCCGTGGTCCAGCATGCCGCCCGGCCAGGCATGGTGATGCGCCTCCGAGGCCGGGAACTGCTGGACCAGCTCGGCGTAGCGCTCCAGTGGCGCCAGGTACAGCGAGCGGAACTGCCGACGCGACAGCGAGGTGCGCTGCCAGATGTGTTCCAGCAATCGCTGCCGGCGCGGCTCCGCCAGCAGCGATGTGGCCGACTGCGGCCGGGTCAACCCTTTGGCAGGCTCGACGGGAGGCGGCGCCGCGGCGTTGGCCAGCGGCACCCGTTTGCGCTGGAACAGCGAAAGCATGGCGACATCCTGGTGATGGGCTGGCCGGAGGAGCCTTTTGGCCTTTTCGGGTAGGGCCTTTCCCGTTGAGGCCATTCCCTTGCCCCTTCCCCAGCCCTTTGGCCTTCGACAAGCCCTTTGGTATAGGGGCAGTTGGCTTCGTGTGCCGCAATCAATGCGGAGCCCGTGCGCTCCAGGATCGGACGGAACAAGCACTGTGTTTTCACCGGATCAGGCAGTTTCAACCGGCGCTGAAAGCACGGCAGGCCCTGAAACCCCTGCGCCCGAAGGCATGCTTGTCGGGAATGAAGTAAGGAAGTAAGATTTCCTTTGAAACTTACGGAGGCCTCCCATGCTTGCCAAGCTCACTTCGAAAAATCAGATCACGCTGCCCAAGGCGGCCGTGTCCGGCGTGGATGCGGCGGAGTACTTCGACGTAACCGTCGAGGGCGGTCGGATCGTCCTGACCCCCGTGCGGGTCCAGAAGGCCCAGGCCGTGCGCGAGAAGCTGGAGCAACTCGGGATCACCGAGCAGGACGTCGAGGATGCCGTGGCCTGGGCACGGCGCTGATGCGCAGGGTCGTGCTCGACACCAACATCGTGCTGTCGGCGCTGATCTTCAATGCAGGACGCCTGGCCTGGATACGCCACGCCTGGCAGCAACAGCAGTTGCAGCCGCTGGTCTGCCGGGAGACGGCCAGCGAACTGCTGCGCGTCCTGGCCTATCCCAAGTTCAAGCTGTCGACCTTGGAACAGCAGGAGTTGCTGGCGGACTTTCTGCCCTACGCCGATGTGGTGGAACTGCCGATGCCATGGCCAGACCTGCCGGTCTGCCGCGACGAGAAGGATCAGGTGTTCCTGGTGCTCGCGCATGTCGGCAAGGCAGATGCGTTGATCACGGGCGATGCAGACATTCTCGCCATGCGAGAGGACTTTCCTGGCCTGATCATGACCGCCGAAGCATTCGCGGCGCGGCAGGCATGAAGGAGAACGGCACGGCCATGCCCAACGACCGTGGAACGACCATGAGGTAGCCAACCATGAAGCACACCGCACGCATGACCACCGCAGCGCGACTCGGCCGCTGGCTGGGCGGTGTATGGGGCGGTTGCCTGCGCGCGGAGCGTCGGGTGCATCAGTGGCTGATGGCGCAGGGACTGCCGGCAGGCGGTGCAAGGGTGCTGATCTGGGTGGTCAAGCTGGCGACCCTCGGGGTGTTGCTGTACGTCGCGGTCTGGGCGGCGCTGTTGCTGGTCGCTCTCGCTGTGGCAGCCAGGATGGCGGAGCAAGCGCCGCAAGGTGACGATGATTTCCTCGGACGCAAGGCCGAAGAGCTGGATCATCGCGAAAGCCTGTTCTACCACCCTGCGTCGTACAACGATGATCCTGACCCGCGGTTTGAAGACGACTGACTCGCGATGGCCCCTACCTTTTCTTGGCTGCACTGATCAGCATGCCCGAGCCTTTACTGCCTGCCTGTCCCGCATCGCGAGTGCCCGTACCCAGTCCTTGCAGAACATTACCGGCCCTGACCCCTGCCCAAACCAATGCCGTCATCCAGAACGCCGGCAAGATCAAGAACATCGTGGCCATCACGAAGTTCAGCAGCATGTCTCCGAAGGTGTTGTTGAGGCCCACCAGCGGATCGAAGTTCGTGTGCGGCCGGTTCCAGCCCCACCCCCAGCCGTAGAGCGCATCGAGGATCGTCGAGTCGATCCAGCGGGCGAGCTGAAACCAGAATTCGGTGAAGAACAGCGCGAACTGCACCACGCTCACCGTGACCACGGTCTTGAGGTCATAGGTGCCGATCAGCAGCACCAGCGGGATGCAGATGACCAGCGCCATCTTGAGCAGGGACAGCACCATCGGCAGCGCCTGCCGCACCACGTCCATCGCCGGGAAATAGCCCAGTGATCCGACGGTCAGCCCCACGTCGCTGGCAGCGCGGGTGACGATGTTGGGCAGCGTCATGTCGATCTGGCCACCGTAGTCCGTGTAGACCGCCCCCTGGTTGAGCTTCTGCTGGCGAGGGCTTGCGACGGCGCGGATCACCGAGTCGTTGACCTCGGCCTGGCTCAGGAAGCCCGCCCAGCCGGCCAGTCGCGTCAGCAGGTTGGGATCGACCTGGGCCAGCAGTCGTGCCCGCAGGCCGTGGCCGCCGTCGGACCACCACTGCCGGCAGGTCGGGTAGCCGCCCCCGCCGGGCACCTGGGCCAGGCCGGCGTCGCGCGTGGCGTCGAACGGCCAGGCATCGCGCGGTGTCCTGGAGCGGTAGCTGTCATAGAAGCCGGCAGTGCCGACGAAGTAGCTGGAGCCGATCCAGGTGACGTCGTGCATCTGCTCCTCGCTCAGGCTGGGCCGGGTCATGAACAGCTTGGCGCGGGCGGGGCCATAGCAGTCGCGGGTGAAGTCGCTGACCTCCTGGGCCAGCACCGGGTCGTCGATGCGGGTCGCGTCGATGTCCATGCGGATCTGCCGCAGGTCGGTGCCGCAGGGAATGGCCGCGACCGAGGCGCCGGTGATCGCGCGTGAGGTCGCGTGCATGGCGAACCACCACACCGGCACCTTGGCCGACTGGTTGTTGATCGTGCTGAACGATTGCGACCAGCCCGTATCGGTCGGCTCCGGGACATTCACTTGGCATTGGGTCGAACGCGAACGGTCGTACTTGATGGTGTTGAAATCGACATCGATGAAGGGGATGCCCGCGAACATGATCACCACGATGGCAACGAAGACGCGGTTCTCGATGCGAGCCGAGGACAGCACCCCCTTGTTGCCTTCGTCCGCGCCTTCCGCGCGGGCCTTCAGCCATTCCTGGATGACGATCGCCAGGAACGGGACGGCGAACATGCCGCTGGCGACCAGCACCGACCAGATGCCGTTGTGGACTACCCAGGACACTAGCGTCAGGTAGTACTCCAGATAGTCGGTGGTGTACAGCGTCATGATGAACCTCGCGCTACCGCGCCTCCATCAGCAGGCTGGCCTCCAGCACGATCACGGCGACGATGGCCGCAACCTCCGCACGCAGCAGCCGCTGCCCGGCAGCGCGCTCCGGTTCCCGCGCGCGCAGGCGACGTCGCATCCGGAGCCAACCCCAGGCGGTGGCGGCGTAGAGCAACAACCGCCAGGCCAGGAAGGCCCCGGATTGCGCCGCCATCCAGCGCTGCCAGCTCTCGATGCCGCCCGCGATGCGGATGCCGACCACATTGACGGCGGTCGCGGCGATCAGCAGCGACACCGCCCACACCAGCACCAGGATGGCACGCCGGCTGGACAGCCAGCGCAGGCACCGCCCCACGGTATTCATGGATGGCTTCCACCGGACGGCGGCCGCTGCAGTTCATCGACCCGATTGCGTACCGGGTCACCCTCGTAGATGCCACGCGCACCGGCGGCACGGGAGCTGTGGCGCTGGATGATCGCCATCGGCGAGTTGCTGGACAGTTCGCGGCGCAGTTCCAGTTCTGCCTTCAGGTTGTGAATCTCGCGATCGAGGATGTCGCTTTCGTGGGTGACGGCCTTCTGGGCCAGTTCGTTGGCGGCCACGTTGGGCTCCTTGCGCCCGGTCAGCAGCGTGCGTTGCAGCAGCAGCGCCTTCTCCAGCACGCTGGCCAGCGCGACCTCCGAGGCCAGGCGCCGAGCCAGGATGTCTTGATCCGTCTCGTCGCGCAGCGCCTCGATCACGCCACGGGTGATGGGCAGCGACGCGCTGCCCGCAGCCTGCAGGTTCTGCGCCGTGGTCGGACGGCTGCCGGCGACCAGCTCCTGCAGGGCCTGCAGCTTGTCCTCGTATTCCTCCTGGATCAGCGGGGTCAGGCCAACGCCCGGCGTGGTGACGGTCTTGGTGCATGCATCGCAGGTGCGCTGTTCCTGCTCGCCCAGCACGCGAACGGCCCAAGCCGCGGCGGCATCGGGCGAACTCCAGGTCTGGCACGCCAGGTTGCCGCCGCAACTGGCTTGCGGAATGGAACTGGCATCGCCGACGCCACGGCCATTGAGCAGGTTGTAGCCGGCGCGGGTCACGTCGCCGACCACACGCACCGGAGGTTGGCCCGCACCACCGGCGTTGTCTCCGCCGACCCACGGAACGCCATTGTTGCCACGGTTCGCCTCGGCGTCGTCGATCGCCGAGACCGCATCGGTGCTCGCGACGGCCTGCTTCAGCGCCATGCCTTCGGCAAGCTGGTCCCAGCCGAGTTGCCCACCTGCCATGTCGGCCATGCGGTTGGCGATGGCGCGGCAGGTCAGCTTGCTGCGATCGAAATCCAGCCTGGCTTGCAGCACCCCATTCGTCAGCAGGTTGTACAGCCCTGGATCGGCGCGCTGGATGATCAAGGCGGGCAGCGACGCCACGGCAGCGGTGGCGTTCTGGATCACCGAGGACATGATGGCCTGGAAGCCGTTGGTGATGCCGTTCAACTGGTTCTGCAGCGTGGTGGTGATGCTCATGTCGCCACAGATCAGGTTGCTGTTCCAGCCGACGCCAACACCGATGGAGTGCATGTTGGCCGCACCGCTCATGGACACCGCGCGGCCGCCTCCAATGCTGTAGAGCACGTCATCGCCGATCACGCTGCCCTGATGCTGGACGCCGTACTCATTGACGCTGGTCTGTGCCCCGGCGCTGGAGCAGCACAGCGCTGCGACAACGGCCAATGCGACTTGCAGAAATCGACGGGCGTTCGGAAATGAAGTCGTCATGGCATCGGGCCTCACAGGAAATCGACGCTGCCGAGGAATATCTGGCCGCGGCGCTGGCAGCAGCTATAGGGACGCCACAATGCCCAGGCGTAGTCGCCTTGCCGGGCCTGCACCTTGGCATTGCCGTGGGGGAATACCGCGCAACTGCTGGACAGCGTGGGGGTCAGCTCCTGCCACTTGCCCGTGGCGGCATCGGTTTCCATCAGGGCGCCGGCTGGCCAGTAGCCATCGCGCGAACTGGCGAGCAGCGGCTGGTACACGTGGATCTGGTTGCGGCGCGTCACGATGTCACCCGCGCGCTGGGCGACCACGGCTGCGGCCTTGTGGTCATCCACCTGATGCAGGAAGCCGCCTCGCGGATAGACGTTGCCCCAGAGATTCAGGCCCGTGCGCGTGCCGATCTCGCGCCGCCCGGGAATCAGTGCTTCCGGATACAGCGCCTCGGGGATGTTGTAGCGCCATGCCAGCGTGTCGAGCGTGCTCAGCAGATAGGGCATGAAGGCGGTGCCGGCGCCCTCGCAGGTGTAGCCGGACGCGCTGGCGAACTGGCTGAACACATGGCCACCGGGATGGCCGATGACGTCGGCGTTCTTGAACTTCGCCAGGTTGTTCTCGTGATCCTCGTCGGTGGTGCCATCGCCACCGGCCTTCGCGGCCGGGTTCGGCAGGCTCATCGCCCGCACCTCGACCCAGGGGTTCTCGCCGGTGTTCGAGTAGCTCGACACCACGGCATCGGGGATGTAGTGGCGCACCTTGACCGAGGTGCGTACGGTGCATCCCGTCCAGGTGCAATAGAGCCAGTAGCAGATGCCGGTGACGCGATACTCCAGGCAATCCGGCGACAGGGTGGAGGCCACGATGGTGGCGGTGTTCAGTGCAAAGGACGATGCGGAACACCCCAGCAGCAGCGCTGCGATGGCCAACCGCTGGCGCCGGGATGGCGCGGACAGTCGCCTCGTCATGGCTGCGTCCTCCGGTATTGGTCGATGCGGGCTACCGCACGGGCCACGTCCGTCTCGCCATAGACCACGTATCGGCGATCCACCACGATGGCCGGAACCTTGATGACGCCAAGGCTCCAGGCGTCGGCAATGCCCTGGTAGGCGGTGCCGATCCTTCGCTGCAATTCTGTACCGCCCAGCTTCAGGCGTTGCTGGACGATGGCGCTGGCGCGCTCAGGATCGGTGGGCAGGTTGTCGGCCAGCTCCGCTTCGAGCACCGCGGCCGCGTCCAGGATGAGGTGTCGGTCAGCCTGGCCATGGACCGGATGATGCGAGTCGGTAACGACCCATACTTCCGCCGCGGCGGCGCGGGTGGCCAATGCCAGGATGGCAATGCCCGAAGCAAACCAGGCTGAGCGAGCGCGAGCGGCATGAGGAACAGCGCAAGAGTCCATGAGACAACACCGGAGGGAAGCCAATCCGGTGACAGTCGAACCGAAACCCGGCTTCGACACGACAAACAAACCGGAAACCGCCTCGCCCCGTTTTCGCCATCCCTGTCCGCCCCGACTCGCTGATCGGACCTGCGCGCTTGCCAGAAGCTGACTGTGTGCAGTGGATGGGTATGGGCCGATCCGGCCCCGTGGCCCAAGCTGTTCACATCGGGCGCCGATGTGGCTTGATTGCCGACCGAGATTGATATCGGCGATGACAACGACCACGCATTTGGCTTTTGCGACTTGGGCCTGGGGCGCCGGAAGTCGGCTGGGTCAGTCTGGGCGAACTGGCGACGGTGCTCGGCGGGCTGGGGCTGCTGATCGAACGCGACCTGTCGTTCCGTGCCGAGAAGCGATTGCGTACCTATGCGCACGATGTGCGGCTGGCCAGGCGGATCGTTGACTCACTCGGCCCTTGGATCACCGCAAGGTGCTCCTGTCCACTACATTGAATCAGTGCAACGCCTTTTCGCCCGGGCGCAGCGTCAAGACACGCACACCGCTCGCAGTGACGGCAACGGTATGCTCGAACTGAGCCGACAGTTGCCCGTCGCACGTGACGACCGTCCAGCCGTCGTCCTCAGTTCGAACGGCACGCCGTCCTTGGTTCACCATCGGCTCGATGGTGAACACCATCCCTTCCCGTAGCGCCAGACCCGTTCGCGGTTTACCCCAGTGCAGCACTTGCGGCTCCTCGTGCATTTCACGGCCGATGCCGTGGCCGCAGTATTCCCTGACGATCGAATAGCCATTCCTGCGGGAATGCCGCTCGATGGCGTGGCCTACGTCGCCGAGCGTAGCGCCCGGGCGGACGGCCTGGATGCCTTTCCACATCGCTTCATAAGCCACTTGCACGAGTCGCCGCGCCGGCTGTGACACCTCGCCGACCAGATAGGTCTTGCTGGAATCGGCGATGTAGCCGCTCTTTTCCAGCGTGATGTCGAAATTGACGATGTCCCCGTCCTGCAGGATGTCCTCGGCGGAAGGAACGCCGTGGCAGACCACATGGTTGCGGGAGGCGTTGAGCGCGTAGGCGTACCCGTATTGCCCTTTGCTGGCCGGGCGTGCGTTGAGTTCATGGACGATGAGGTCATCGACCAGATCGTTGACCTGCATGGTGGACATGCCGATCAGGTTCAATCGATCAAGATGGCCGAACACCTGAGCCAACAGCCGGCCCGACTCGGCCATCAGCGCGATTTCTTCTGGGCGCTTGGTCATGCCGACCCCATCTTGATGGGGTGCGCCACAACGCCCGCGGCCCGCAGTTCACGAGCAACGATATCGTTGAAACTCTGTGTCGGGTTCATTTCGCAGAGCATGCCGATCCTGATCCAGAAGGCCGCCTGCGCATTGATCGACCGGCACGACACCGCGCTTGCCTTGCGCAGTTGGTCATGCAGATCGTCGTCGATGTTCACGATACCCATGTGTTTTGGACTATATGAAACATATATGAATCATATAGTCCGCCTGGCTATGGCGCAAGTGAGCCGATGATGTGACCAAAGACTGGAGCATTGATGTCTGGGCGTTTCCGGCCAAGAAACATGGCTGGTCGCGCTATCGTGCTATGCATCAACCCCCTGCCGGGTTTCGCCCCTGTCGGGCTTCCATCGTTCCCTCGCTTCGCTCGGCTAACGCCTTCGGCCCGGCTTCCTAGATCCGGGGCTGGGTGCTTCGGTTGCCGTGTAGCCAGCGCTGAGGGAAGGCCGTTGCCATGTCCAGCCGTCTCCTCTGACTTCAACACCTTGTCCGCGACTGTTGCCCGTGTCCGTGTCCGTGTCATCGTATGCTCATCCCACAACCGTGCCGGTGAGTGTGCATGTTGGAGGGCCGCGTTCGGATCGGCAGCCAAGGCAGCCGCCACAAGTTGGTCTCGCCTTCAGTCGCGAC
Organism: Stenotrophomonas sp. YJH_SMC_40; assembly: GCF_059368615.1. Lineage (NCBI taxonomy): Bacteria > Pseudomonadati > Pseudomonadota > Gammaproteobacteria > Lysobacterales > Lysobacteraceae > Stenotrophomonas > Stenotrophomonas sp. YJH_SMC_40. Next base: position 247,420 of record NZ_JCAFRX010000001.1, read on the forward strand.
GAATCGCTTCGAGAACGAAGTCGGCCCGCTCGGCCACGCTGGCACGCGGAAGCACCCTGACTTCGTAGCCGAGTGCCCGGTAGGTGGCATCCAGGTGGGCGTACTCCGCCTCCGCCTCGGGAAAGCCGTGCCGCCGCGCCTCGTCGGCGCAATGGATGTCCGGCCAGGGCGGTGCGAGGAACACGAGCCGCCCATAAGGGCGGGATTCGCCCAGGCTTTGCGCCAACGGTACCCCGCAGAGTCGTTGAAGCGCTGCAGCGGCGTCGATCAGCCCTCGGTCGAAGAAAACCGGACCAGCGTCCCGTGCCGTGCCTTCGAGATCCATGGCGGCGACGCGCAGCGCCTCCCGCAGAAAGGCTGCCATGTCGGTCCATGGCAGGGCGTTGCCGCCCTGTCGAGTCTGCTCGGCGATGATCCTCCGCCCGGGTTCGGCGACGGTCGCATGACCACGCCGCTGCAGTTCCCCGAGCAAGGTCGACTTGCCACCGCCGGAGCACCCCGAAATGACCACCTGAGATGACATCGACGTCACCAGTACGGCGCATCGTTGCCCGGCGGCACCGACGGTCGCGCATAGCCGGCCGGTGTTCGCGCCAGTTGCGCGCTGGGGCGCACGGCGCGCAACTGGCCGAAGCCGGAGATTTCGTCGGCGAGCCAGGGGCTGAGGTCCGGCCTGCCGGCCCGCAGGCCATCCTCGATGCGCCCCAGCCCGCGCAGCCAGTGCCCGGTCTGCGCCAGCGACACCTGCACGTGCCAGCTTCCCCCTTCGCGTTGTTGTCGCCACAGCGCGGCGGCGGCGCCGAAAGCCATCAGGAAACCGCTGGCCTGGTCGAGGATCTGCATCGGCAGCGCGCGCGGTTTGCCATCGCCCGCCGCTTCGCCTTCGGCGTGGTTGAAACCCATCGCCGTCTGCACCAGCGAATCGAAACCGCGCCGGTTGGCCCAGGGCCCTTGCGGGCCGTAGGCGGTCAGCGACACGGCGACGATGCCGGGCCGGCGCGCGGCCAGGGCCTCGGGCGAGAAGCCGAGCGCGGCCAGGCCGCCGGGCCGGTAGCCCTGCGAGAACACGTGGGCGTCTTCCACGAGCCGCCACAGCGCCTCGCGACCGGCCTCGGTGCGCAGGTCGATGTGCGCCGAGCGCTTGCCGCGGCTGGTCTCGGCGATGGCGGCGATGTTGGGCAAGTTCGGTGAATTGACCAGCATCACGTCCGCGCCGAACGAGGCCATCGCCCGCCCACCGACGGGGCCGGCCAGGATGCGCGTGAGGTCGAGCACGCGCAGGCCGGCGAGCGGCAGGTCGTCCGCCGCCAGGGCAGGCAGCGAGCGCGGCGGCGCGTCACCGATCCGGGTGATTGTCATCAGCGGTTGCGCGGCCAGGGCTTGGCCGTGGGGCGTGGTATCCCACTCGGCGAAGCTGCGCAGCGCCGTGGCCACCAGCGCGTGGTCGGCCGCGGCCTGCTCGAAGTCCAGCGCCTTCCAGCCCAGCAGGGCCTGCTCGGCGTCGGCGCGTGTGGCGGTGGCCGGGTCCAGGCCCAGCAGGCGCAGCGCACCATCGCGGTGGTGCCGGAAATTGGTATGGACGCGCACATAGCCATCGGCGCAGCGATACAGGCCGGCGAACGGGTCCCACAGTTCGGGCTCATGGCCGTCGAGCGTGAACCAGCCGGTGCATTCAGCGGCAGCGTGGGCCATGTCCACGGCGACCCGCTGGCGCGGAGCACCCCGCGCATGGCCCAGTTCGCAGGCGGCGAGCGCGGCCGCGGCAATGCTGGCCTGCGCGGCGGTGCCTACGGCTAAGGACGAGGGGAACACAGGGTCTTGTCCGGTCAGGTCGATCCAATCCAGGGCTTGCGTTGGCAGTCCGGACAGCGGCCATAGCGCGCTCAGCGCGTCACGCGAGTTCATCGAAGGGTCTCCTTACAGGTGGTTCGCCTGCCCAATCGACATTCCACCATGCCAACAGTGATTCGCCGCCAGCCTGTTCTGCGATCGAATAGGCAGGCTCACGATCCCGGGGCGTGGGATCGCCTCGCACGACGCGAGCGCATCATCCAGGCGGTCGCAAGCATGGTCAGCACCGCCAGCCCGAGGCCCAGCAGGAACCCTTCCTTGTAGCCCACCCTCGCGGCCAAAGCGATCAGGAACGAGGACGCCATCGTTTCGCCGAGGTCGCGCGCGCTTTGCACCATCGTCATGTCGGTGCCGGCCTGGGTGCGTCGCCGGCAGAAATTCATCGCGGCGGTCATGATCGCCACCGAGGCGCAACCCGATCCGATGCTGGCCAGCACCGTGGCCATGACGACAGCGGTCATGGGCATGGCCGGCGTCTGCGTTGCGAGCCAGGCCCAGGTCATGGCCGACAGGCCAGCGCTGGCGATCCCGAACTGGAACGCGGGCCAGGCCCCGAACCGACGCACCAGCCATGCGCCGCCACCGCACCCCACCAGGATTGTGAACGCGCCCCCCAGCATGCCGACCTGGCCAACGCGGGCCAGCGGCCATTGCGCATCGACCAGCAACAGCTTGCCCAGGCCGTGACATGCCACCACGGTGATGGCGGACAGACATGCCGCGACGACCAGCACCCATGCATTGCGGCCCGATCGCAGGAAGTGCCATTGACTGGCCTTGCTGGTTCTTGCTGCCACTTCAAGCGCCTGTGGTTCGCGCCATGACAGCGTGAGCACAAGGCTCGCGGCGATGGGCAGGACCAATCCAACGATGGCCCAAGTCAATCCGAGCGTCCCGTAGAGCATGAGAAAGACCGGACCGCCGTAGAAGAAACCCACCATGGTGCTGGCCACTTGAATCGCATTGGCCATGGGCAGGGATTCGGTCGCGAACTGCTCCGCGACGAGGGCATCCGTGGCCACATCCTGGGTGGCGCTGGCCAGCGAGGCGGTCACCGCCAAGCCTAGGATCCAGGGCAGCGTCTGCGCCGACAGGCCCAGCAGTGCGACCGCAAGCAGCGCCGCCAGTACCAGACCTTGCATGGGCAGGATCCAACTGCGGCGGCGACCGGTGCGTGGGCTCCAATGATTGTCCACCCACGGCGCCCAGAGCCATTTCAGCACCCAGGGCAGTCCCACGAGTGGCAGCCAGGCCAAGGCCTGCAGGTCCGTGCCGGCATGCCGCAGGGAGGCGGGCATGGCTTCCATCGCCAGGCCAAAAGGAATGCCCTGGGATACGTACAGGCAGGCGATCAGCGGCCAGAGCCTGGCGGGCGTGCGCGAGAACGATGGTGATCCGCTCATTTCAGCGTTCCGAATCTCGTTGCCGATGCTCGCTGTCGGTCGCCGGCGTCACGAACAGCAATTGCCCTGGCTGCACCACTTCCAGCCGGTGCCAGCATCCTTGGGGAACGACGAGGGAATGCCCGGCATCGACGTGCAGGCGCGTTTCCTCAAGGGGCGTATCCAGCACGACGTCGATACAGCCTTGAAGCACCGTGAGCATCTCGTCGCCGCGGGGGTGACGTTCCCAGTGACTGCCATGCACCGAGGTGGAATCACTGAAGGCGCGGATGCCGATGATCCAGTCGGACTGCACGCGGCCACGTTCGCTGAAGGGGACCAACTGCAAGGCGGAACCGGGTTGGGGCACTGCCAGTGTGCGAGTCAGGGAAAAAGGTTTCAGCATCTGGGTGGGATCGGTTTTCATGGTGGTGTTTCCAGTTTGCGGGCGGTGCCCCAGAACGCGATGGCGCTCGACAGGAGCAGGACATTGATCGACAGGGCTGGCCACGGCGCTTGCCAGGCACCACGCCATTGGGTCGCAAGGCTGGCTGCGACCGCCACAGCGAGAAGCGCCGCGGCAAGCCGCAGCAATGTGGTGGGCAGTCGTGCGCGCCATTTCCCCGGCAGCAGGCAGCAAATCAGCGCACCGGCCCAGGTCAGCCCGAAGCCCATGGCCTGCCAGCGCTCGCGCGACGGCCATGAGTCAGGCGTCAACGCCGTGATGGCAAACATGGCGCTGCAGGCCAGCACCAGGCCGAGGGTCATGCCGCTCAGCCATGGCCGCAGGGACTGGGCGTAGCGATCGCCGGCGTGTCGCTTGAGCCAAAGCCAGGTGCCACTGCCCGCCAGCACTGCGCCGGCCAAGCCCGCCAGGGCATGCAGCCAGCGGCTGGCCGCATCGGCATAGCGGGCAAAGTGCAGGGGCTGGATGGCGATGAAGCCTTGCGTGAACGGGCCTTGTCGGGCGGCGCTGTCGTGCCGCAACAGGCTCAGGTCGGCCAGCGCATAGTGGTAGCGCTCGAAGATGGCCGTGCTCAATTGCCAGCGCCGTGTGCCGCGCAGCGTGGCGTAGGCATGCGCGTCGCCCCAGTGGTGGACACTGATGCCCTGGACACGAAAGTCGGGATTCATCTGATGATGGCGCAGCATCAATTCGTCCATGCTGGCCATGGGCGCACGATGCCCGCTGGCCGGGCGCGCATAGGGCTGCATCAATGCCTGCATCACCTGGCCAGGCTTGTCGGGGAAGGCAAGCGGTGCCAACTGGACCGTGGCCAGCGCCCCGAGTCCCGAGAAGACGCCGGTGACCGCGATCAGCAACAGCAGCGGCGCCAGCCACAGGCCGAACAGCCGGTGGGCATCGTAGGCGGCGGTACGCAACCCGGCACCCAGGCGCAAACGCCACAGCGTGCCTTCCTGCCGGGGATGCAACACCACGCCGCCGACGACCAGGGCGCCCAGCGCAAACCCGAACAGGCTCACGAAGACGCGACCGGGGAAGCCCGCGAAAAAGGTGTTGTGCAGGCGGGTGACGATGCCGGTCAGGTCGCCATGCACGGCAGGCACGGGTGGCACAGACAGGCTTGGCGCCGGGCCTGCCCATCGTTGTTGCGACCGCATGGGTTGAACGTGCCATGGCCCAGGGCCGGCCTCGGGCCTGTCGAACTGAAGTGAATCTGCCTCGGGAAAGGCTGCCAGCGCCTTCGCGAGCAGGTCATCCAGCCCGATGGGCGCCTGGGCAAGCTGCCGTTCGGCGGGCATCTCCCAACTGCGCAGTTCCGGCTTCAGCACCGACAGCGCACCGCTCAGGCAGATGACGAAAAGGACGCCGCCGAGCATCGCGCCCATCCAGTGGTGGCTGATGGACACCGCCCTGCGCAGTGGCAAGCTGGCCGGACGGCCAGCCACCAGGCCGACCGAGAGCAGCGCACACTGCGTGAGCACGGCGCAGAACAGCCCTGCATAGAGGCGATTCAGTGGATCGGAGCCGGGCCCAAGGCATGTCATCCCGACGGCTACGCCGATACTCACCAGCGGTGCCACGACCAGTAAGAACAGTCCTCGCGCCCGGCCGTTGAAACCGGAGGGCCGCATGTCAGTACTGCGCTCGCAGTGTCAGCATGACGCTTCTCGGTTCCCCGTAGCGGTTGTTCCACTGCGGGCCGGAGAGGCTTTGGTAATAGCGGCGGTCGAACAGGTTGTTGAGATGCAGGGCCGCACTCAGGTTGCGGTTGATACGGTAGCCCAAGCGCGCGCTGACCAGCGCATAGCCGCCCTGGCGCAGCGTCAGGCCACCCGACTGCACGGTATAGGCGCTTTGCGCCTGCACGCCCATGCCGGCGCTGAGGCGGCCGCCGTCCCAGGGAAACGCGTAGTTGGCCCACAGGCGTGCGATGTGCCTGGGCGTGAAGCTGGCGAAGGCCTGTCCTTGCGACTGGGCATCCTTCAGATACTTCGTGGTGTTGTAGGTGTAGCCGAACGAGAGGTCGAGACCAGGCAGCGGCCGGCCGCTGATCTCGGCTTCCACGCCCTGGCTTTCCACCTCACCGCCACTGATGTAGAAGCAGGCCGTGCCGGCGCACGGGTACGCCGGGTCCACCTGGGCGCGATTGCGCTGGCGGATGTTGAAGAACGCCAGGCTGGTGTTGAGCTTGCCATCCAGCAACTCGCCCTTGATGCCCGCTTCCAGGTTGGTGCCCTTGACGGGATCCAGCGTCTTCCCGTCCCAGGTCGTCTGGGTCTGCGGCTGGAAGATCTGCGCGTAGCTTGCGTAGAGGGACCACTGGGGAGCGATGTCGAGGACCACGCCGCCGTAGGGCGTGAGTTCGTTGCCCAGCTTCGTGGATGTGGCCGCGCCTTCCTGCTTCCAGCGGCTCAGCCTGACGCCGGTGATCAACGTGAGCGGGTCGGCCAGCGAGAACCGTCCCACCGCATAGAGGCCGGACTGCGTCGTGCGGGTCGGGCCACGGGACGCGTAGGGTCCGATGCCGGGTTCGGGCACGCTGCCGGGGTCCCAGTCCCAGACGTTCACGGGCTGGTTCACCGGCGTCAGGAAGCTTGCCGAGAATTGCTCCAGGCTCGTGCGCTGGTAGTTCCATCCCAGCGTGGCCTCGTGGCGTCGCCCCAGGAGATGGAAGGGGCCATTCAGGTAGCCGTCGATGCTCTTCTGGTCGTTCTCGAACTTGTAGGCCCCACCAGTCAGGCGCGGCCCCGCGCCCGTGGCGGGGTCGACAGCCCCGTTGGCGCCGGCGTACTTCAGCGTGGAATCACCGTTCTGGTAGTTGACGGACAGCTTGGCGGTCCACGCATTGCCGAAGGCATGCTCGATGCCGCCGAACACGCGGGTGGTATCCCAGTCGAAGCGATCCCAGTCCACGTCCAGATAGGTGGAGCGAGGCAGGCCGATGTCTGAGCCGTCCTTGTAGAACGGCACGCCGGCCATGTTGGTGGTGGAGCGGATGCGTTGCCGCTGCAGGCCGACGGTCAGCACCGTGTCCGGCCCCAGGTCGAGATCGGCCGTGCCATAGACCGAACTGGTCTTCTGGCCGGCGACGTCGTAGAAGAAATCGCGATCCTCGTGGTTGGCAACGATGCGGGCCCTCAGGCTGCCGCTCTCGTTGAGCGGGCCACCCACGTCGAGCAGGCCGCGATAGCGATTCCAACTGCCGGCCGACAACTCGCCATTCGCCAGGAACTCGCGCGGAGCGCGCTTGGGAACGAGGTTGACCGTCGCGGCCGGGTTGCCAGATCCCTGCATCAGGCCGTTGGCGCCACGCAGGATCTCGACGCGTTCGTAGATACCGGCATCCTGGGGCGGGCTGGCCATCTGCCCCATCTGGATGGGGACTCCGTCCTGCTGGAACGAGTCGATCTTGAAGCCGCGAGCGTAGTAGCCGGTGGTCAGCAACTGGTACGGTTGCACCGTGATGCCGGGGGCGTGCTGCAGGACCTCGTCCAGGCTTTGCAGGTTCTGCTGGTCCATTCGTTCGCGCGTGATGATGGTCACGGACTGGGGCGTTTCCCTCAGCGTCTGCGAACCCTTCAGCAGCGAGGGCGTGGCTTCCCGGTCGGCTGTCACCGTGACGGTGTCCAACTGGCTGATTTCGGTGGTCGATTGTGCGAAGGCACCTGGTGGGAGCAACAGCAAGGCCGACAGGCTGGAACAACTGCTCGCGCGCAGCCATCCACGCGTTCTGGAGATAGACATGGCAAGGACTCAAAAGCAACTGGGAATCAATTGCATTGAGTCTAGGCATCGCGCAGCGCTGCCAATGGCGCTGGCCGGTATTCTTCTGGCGTTCGCCGATATCGTTCAGCGGCAGAGTGTGTGCGGCGCGATGCCGAAGCGCCTTTGGAAGGCCTTGGAGAAATGCGAGTCGGTATAGCCGCACATGCCGGCGGTGGCGGAGACGCTGCATTCCCCGGTGGCCAGCATTCGATAGGCTTGCTGGAGACGCTGCTCCCGCACGAACTCGTAGATGCTCATGCCGAACAACTGGCGAAAGCCACGCGTCAGGAGCGTGACGCTCAGCCCGACCTGGCTTGCCAGCCAGTCGAGTCCCGGTGGATGGCTGATATCGCGCATCAGTATTTCGTGGGCGCGATGGAGGCGATCGCGATGGCGTACCGGCAGGGTGATTGCTGTCGACGAGGGCGGTTGGACGTCCAGCGTTGCCAGCACGTTGGCCGTCAATTCCAGCGCCTTTCCAGACAGGTACAAGTCGCGCAACGCGCCCTGCAAGGGACATAGCAGCAATTGCTTTGCCAGTGCCTGCAGTGCCGGGCCAGCCTTCGCATCGTGGATGAACGGCGTCGAGCCGGCCATGTCCAGGAGGCGATCCATGGGCCTGCCTTGCGTGTCGAACCACTGCATCAGGCTCGACTGGGGCATGCGTACGGCCACATAGCGCAGGGGCGTATGGGCATGGAAGCTATGGGTGACCGTGAACGGCTGGTCGCTCAAGCTCAGGTGGAGGGCCGGCCCGCTCACCTGAGTGGGCTGCGACGGTGGCATGCGGTAGCGGACAGCGCCGTCCCCGAGCATGAGCACGAGTTTCAACCCCGGCTCGTTGTCTTCGGTGATGACCTGGTCCGGCTTCACGCGCATCGCGCCGCCGCCGATGGTCATCGGCGCCGTCGAAGCCTGTAACTGCCATTGCCCGGACATCATCACCCTGCCGCATATGTTAATGACAATCATTATTGCCCATTCGCATCGCCAGGCCGGTCAAGCCACCCTGTTGGCAATGCATCAGGTCCTTGCCGGACCTCACGAAGGCCCTCCGCATCGGCCGGCCATGAAAGGCTGCTGTCGTCACGGCCGTTCGAGGATGCGGGGACCGGGCCCTTCCGCCCCCAGTGCGTCCTGCGGATTGCGCAACGGGCATTCGTCCAGCGACAGGCATCCACAGCCAATGCAACTGTCCAACTCGTCGCGCAGCCGGGTCAGTTTGGTGATGCGTTCATCCAGATTGGCGCGCCAGCGTGTGGACAGTTCCCGCCACTGGGCCGCGGTGAGCTTGCTTCCCGGTGGATAGCGGCCAAGTGCCTCCTTGATTTCCTCAAGGGGAATGCCCGTGCGCTGGGCCACCTTGATCACGGCGATGTAGCGCAACACGACCGAGGCGAACCGGCGCTGGTTGCCGGCGTTGCGCGTGCTGGCGATCAGTCCCTTCGACTCGTAGAAGTGGATGGTGGAAACCGGCACGCCCGCGCGATGCGCCACCTCGCCCACGGTGAGCAGGCGCGAGAAATCGATCGGCTTCTTCGGTTGCATGGCTTGACCTCAACTTTACTTGAGGTTTTATAGTCCGCCGCATCGATCCTGGCAAGTCCCTTCGGGGCGGCCAGTCTTTCTCCAACCCACCGGTCGCGCGGCTGAGCCGTGCGGCCGTTTCTTCGAGAGCGGATACGCATGCGAAACATCGTTGACAAGACACTGGACAGCCGCTGGCTGTGGATTGGCGCCCGCATCCTGCTGGCGGTGGTGTTCCTTTCCTCCGGGCTGGCCAAGCTGCTCGACTTCCAGGGCGGGCTGGCCGAAATGCGCGCCGCGGGGCTGGAGCCGGACTGGCTGTTCAACATCACCACCATCGCGGTGCTGCTGGGCGGTTCGGTATTGCTGCTGCTCGATCGCGCGCTGTGGCTGGGCGCCGGTGCACTGGCGGTGTTCCTGCTGCTGACCATCCTCGTGGTGCACCACTTCTGGGCGCTGCCGGAACCGCAGGCCAGGCCGGCCATGTTCTGGGCCCTGGAGCACATCAGCCTCATCGGTGGCCTGGTCGCAGCGGCGATCGCCAGCCGCCTGCGCCGGCAGTTGGAGGGCAAGGCATGAACGCCCGCTTTGCTTTTCTCGGCCTGGTACTGGCGAGTGTGATCGGCTTGTCCGCCTGCTCATCGGGCTCGGACGGTGCGGGTGGCTGGCCGGCCACCAAGGTGGCGCTGGCGCCGGTCGAGCGTGCGCAGGCGCCGCGCGCGTTCCATGGGGTCGGAGGGCTGGAAGCGGCGCGGCAGGTGGAACTGGCGTCGGAAACCGCCGGTCGGGTCACGCGCATTGCGTTCACCTCCGGGCAGCGGGTGAAGCAAGGCGACCTGCTGGTGCAGCTCAACGATGCGCCCGAGCAGGCCGAGCGCCTGCGGCTGCGCGCGCAACTGCGCAATGCCGAGACCGTGCTGGCGCGCACTCGCCTGCTGGTGGCCGACAAGGTGGCCACGCAGGAGCAACTCGACCACGCCCAGGCCGCGCGCGACATGGCGCAGGGCGAATTGCGCGGGATCGAGGCGGTCATCGCGCAGAAGGCGATCCGTGCGCCGTTCGCGGGCACGATCGGCATTCGCCGCGTGCACGAGGGGCAAACCCTGGCTGCGGGCGATGCCATCGCCAGCCTGGTCGATGCCGGCACCCTGCACGTCAACTTCGCGCTGGAGGAACAGGCGGTTCCGCACGTGCAGCCGGGCCAACCAATCGAGATCCGGGTCGATGCCTGGCCGGAGCGCCGTTTCGAGGCGCAGGTGTCGGCCGTCGATCCGCTGATCGGCGCGTCGCGCACGCTGCGCGTGCAGGCGAGCCTGCCGAACGCCGACGGCGTGCTGCAGGCCGGCATGTTCGCCAACGTGCGCGTGCTGCGTGAGCAGCCCACGCCGGTGCTGGCGGTGCCCGAGACCGCGGTGACCTACACCGCCTACGGCCAGACGGTGTTCGTCGCCGAAGCCGCAGAGCCGCAGGGAATGACCGTGCGCCGCGTCGCGGTGAAGACGGGCGAACGCTGGGATGGCCGGGTCGAGATCGTCTCCGGCCTGAAGGAAGGCGACCGGGTGGTGGTGTCCGGCCAGCTCAAGCTCAGCGACGGCATGGCGGTCGAGCCAGTTGCACGCGACGCGCTGCACGGGGACGCCGCCTCGCCCCAGGCGAAGACGGCCCGGGAGCAGGCGACATGAGGTTCACCGACGTCTTCGTGCGCCGTCCGGTGCTGGCGCTGGTGGTCAGTAGCCTGCTCGTGCTGCTGGGCCTGTTCGCCCTGGGCAAGCTGCCGATCCGGCAGTACCCGACGCTGGAAACCTCCACCATCACGGTCAGCACCGAGTACCCGGGCGCCTCGGCCGAGCTGATGCAGGGTTTCGTGACCCAGCCGATCACGCAGGCGGTGTCCTCGGTCGAGGGCATCGACTACCTGTCGTCCTCGTCGACGCAGGGGCGCAGCCTGGTCACGCTGCGCATGGAACTGAACCGCGACTCGACGCAAGCGTTGACCGAGGCGATGGCCAAGGTCAACCAGGTGCGTTACCGCCTGCCCGAGCGCGCCTATGATCCGGTGATCGAACTGTCCGCCGGGGATTCGACGGCGGTGGCCTATGTGGGCTTCTCCACCGGCAGCCTGTCCACGCCGGAGCTGACGGACTACCTGTCGCGGGTGGTCGAACCCCTGTTCTCCGGCATCGACGGCGTGGCCAAGGTGCAGGTGGATGGCGGCCAGAAGCTGGCGATGCGCCTGTGGCTGGACGCCGAGCGCCTGGCCGGGCGCGGCCTGACCGCCACGGACGTGGCCGACGCGATCCGCCGCAACAACTATCAGGCCGCGCCGGGACAGGTGCGTGGGCAGTACGTGATCGCCAATGTGCGGGTCAATTCCGACCTGACCAGCGTGGAGGAATTCCGCGACCTGGTCATCCGCCAGGATGGCAACGACCTGGTGCGCCTGCGCGATGTCGGCACGGTGGAACTGGGCGCCGCCTCGACGCAGACCAGCGGCCAGATGGACGGCGAGCCGGCGGTCTACCTGTCGCTGTTCCCCACGCCCAAGGGCAATCCGCTGGTCATCGTGGACGGCATCCGCCAGTTGCTGCCGGACATCGAGAAGACCTTGCCGCCGGGCGTGAAGGTCGCCATGGTCTACGAGCGCGCGCGCTTCATCGACGCCTCGATCCAGGAGGTGGTCAAGACACTGCTGGAAGCGGTGCTGATCGTGGTGCTGGTGATCTGGCTGTGCCTGGGTTCGCTGCGCAGCGTGGTGATCCCGGTCGTGGCCATCCCGTTGTCCATGCTGGGCGCGGCGGCGCTGATGCTGGCGTTCGGCTTCAGCATCAACCTGCTGACCCTGCTGGCGATGGTGCTGGCCATTGGGCTCGTGGTGGACGACGCCATCGTGGTGGTCGAGAACGTGCATCGCCACATCGAGGAAGGCAAGTCGCCGGTGGCGGCGGCGCTGGTCGGCGCGCGTGAGATCGCGGGCCCGGTGATCGCCATGACGCTGACGCTGGCGGCCGTCTATGCCCCCATCGGCCTGATGGGCGGGCTGACCGGCGCGCTGTTCCGCGAATTCGCGCTGACCCTGGCCGGCGCCGTGGTCGTTTCCGGCGTGGTGGCGCTGACGCTCTCGCCGGTGATGAGTTCGCTGCTGCTCAAGTCCAGCCATCAGGAAGGTGGACAGGGTCGCATGGCCCGCATGGCCGAACGGGTCTTCGGCGGCCTCGCGGACCGCTACGGACGGGTGCTGGGTCGGTCGCTGCGGCATCGCTGGCTCAGCGGCGGCTTCGCCCTGCTGGTGGTCCTGAGCCTGCCATTCCTGTACCAGATGCCGCAGCGCGAGCTGGCACCGCCGGAAGACCAGGCGGCGGTCCTGGCGGCGGTGAAGTCACCGCAGCACGCGAGCCTGGACTATGCGGAACGCTTCGCCGATGAATTGCACCGCGTCATGTCCGCGGTGCCCGAGACGATCGGCACGTGGATCATCAACGGCACGGACGGCCCGGCCAACAGCTTCGGCGGCCTGATGCTGTCCGACTGGGGCGAGCGCGCACGCAAGGAGCAGCAGATCGTGGCCGAACTGCAGGGCGCCGTCGGCGAGATCGTCGGCAGCGACATCTTCGTGTTCCAGGTCGCGCCCCTGCCGGGCGGCAGCGGCGGCCTGCCGGTGCAACTGGTGCTGCGCAGCGCGCAGGACTACCCGGTGCTGTACGAGGCCATGGAGGGGATCAAGCAGCGTGCCCGCGACAGCGGCCTGTTCGTGGTGGTGGACAGTGACCTGGAGTACGACAGCCCCGTCGTGCAGGTGACGATCGACCGCGCCAAGGCGGCAAGCCTGGGCATGGCGTTGCAGGACATCGGCGACTCGCTGGGCGTGCTGGTCGGCGAGAACTACGTCAATCGCTTCGCGCTGTTCGGACGCTCCTACGACGTGATCCCGCAGAGCGTGGGCGAGCAGCGCCTCACCCCGCAGGCACTGGCGCGGCAGTACGTTCGCACTGCGGGCGGCGAACTGGTGCCACTGTCCACCGTGGTGCGCCTGGACATGGGCGTGGAGCCCAACCGGCTGAACCAGTTCGACCAGCAGAACGCGGCCACCCTGCAGGCCATTCCCGCGCCGGGCGTCTCCCTGGGCCAGGCCGTGGCCTTTCTCGAACAGGCCGTGGCCGAGTTGCCACCCGGCTTCAGCCACGACTGGCAGTCCGAATCGCGCCAGTACGTGCAGGAGGGCAACGCGCTGGTGTTCGCCTTCCTGGCCGCATTGGTCGTGATCTACCTGGTGCTGGCCGCGCAGTACGAGAGCCTGGTCGATCCGCTGATCATCCTGATCACAGTGCCCTTGTCCATCTGCGGCGCGCTGCTGCCGCTGGCGCTGGGCTGGGCCACGCTGAACATCTACACCCAGATCGGGCTGGTGACGCTGATCGGGCTGATCAGCAAGCACGGCATTCTCATGGTCGAGTTCGCCAACGAACTGCAGGTCCACGAACGGCTGGACCGCCACGCCGCCATCATCCGCGCCGCGCAGATCCGCCTGCGGCCGGTGCTGATGACCACCGGGGCGATGGCCTTCGGTGTGGTGCCGTTGCTATTCGCCAGCGGGGCCGGCGCCAACAGTCGTTTCGGCCTGGGGGCGGTGATCGTCTGCGGCATGCTGGTGGGCACGCTGTTCACCCTGTTCGTGCTGCCCACCATCTACACCTGGCTTGCGCGCGACCATCGCGTGCAGGGTGCGCGCAGCCGGCAACTGGCCGAGATCGAAAGGGCCGAGGGAGCGTCGACATGAGCACAGTCACCACGATCTTCCGCGCATGCTCGGCCACGGCGTTGGCGACGGCGCTGGCCGGCTGCGCCGTCGGGCCCCAGTATGTCCGGCCGCAGGCGTCCGCCATCGTGCTGGCCAGTCCGCAGGCCGCGGAACTCACCGCGCCTGGCGCCGAATCGATGCCCGCCGCGTGGTGGCGCGTCTTCGAGGACGACGACCTTGGTCGCTGGATCGAGATGGCGCTGGCGCACAACCACGACATCCGCCAGGCCCGCGCCAGCCTGCTGGCCGCGCGCGCCGTCTTCGACGAGCGCCGGCTCGACCGGCTGCCGGGCGTGACCAGCGGTGCTGGATACACCCGTGGCATCCAGCAGCAGCCCAGTCAGGGCGGTGCGCGCACGCTGTCGGAATCCTGGCAGGCCGGCTTCGACGTGCAGTGGGAGATCGACCTGTTCGGCCGGCTTGACCGGCTGCAGGAGGCTGCAATGGCGCGGGCCGAGGCCAGCGAGGCGGAACTGGAGATGACGCGCCAGAGCGTCGCGGCGGAGGTCGCCCGCACCTGGTTCGAGGCGCAGGGTGACCGGCGGCAACTGGAGGTGGCGCGACGGGAGGCCGACAACTGGCGGGAAACCGTACGGCTCGCACAGGCCCGCCTGCGCGCCGGCGCCGGCCTGCCCGAGGATGTGGAGAACGCCCAGGCCAACCTGTTGCGCAGCGAGGCGGCGATTGCGCCGCTGACGGCCGCGTTGCAGCAGGCCCGCCATCGGCTCGATGTGCTGGCAGGGCGGCGGCCGGGCCAGGGCGGCCTGCCTGAGCCGGGGCACGCGCAAGCCGCGCCGCTGGAGGCGCGGCTGCCACTGGGCGACGTCAACCGGCTGATCCTGGCGCGGCCCGACGTGGCGCAGGCGGAGCGGCTGCTGGCCGCCAGCGTCGAGGACGTGGGCGCGGCCACCGCCGACCTGTACCCGCGCATCGACCTGGGGGGCTTCCTCGGCTTCTTCGCCCTGCGCGACGGCGACTTCGGAAGCGCCGCCTCGCGCGCCTTCCAGTTCGCGCCCACGGTGACCTGGCCCGCCCTGCGCCTGGGCAATGCCCGCGCCCGCCTGCGCGGGGCCAAGGCCCTGTCGGACGGCGCGCTGGCGCGCTACGAACAGGTGCTGCTGGCCGCCCAGGAGGAAGTCGAGAACGCGGTGACCCAACTGGCCGAACAACAACGCCAATTGGCCGCGCTGCTTCGGGCGGGGCAGCATGCCCAGGCCGCGTTCGACATCGCCGACAGGCGCTACCGCGCCGGGGCCGGCAGCTACCAGGCGGTGCTGGAGAACCAGCGCACGCTGTTCCAGTTGCGTCGGCAGGTGGCGCAGCAGGAAGCCATTTCCCAGACCCGGATCGTGGCCCTGTACAAGGCGTTGGGATGGCCTGTCCCGAGTCCCGGCGACGTGGCGAGCCTATCTGCCGGCCCGGGCCGGCAGGACGCTGGGCGAGATTCCGGAGCGTAACGATGCTGATGCGCCATATCCGGTATTTCATCGCCGTGGCGGAGGAACTCAGCTTTACCCGTGCTGCGGAGCGGCTTCACATCGAACAGTCGCCGCTGTCGCGATCCATCCGCCAACTGGAGGATGACCTGGGCGTCCGGCTGTTCGAGCGCAACAGCCACGGCACCCGGCTCACCTGGGCTGGACAAGTCTTCCTCGAGGAGGCGCGGCGCGTGCTGGCGGCGGCCGAGCAGGCCCGTGCCGGCGCAAGGGCCGCCGCGACCGGATACCGCGGGCTCCTGCGAATCGCACTGTCCGACGGCATCTCGCCATCGCACCTGAGCAACCTGCTGGCCCGCTGCCGCGAGGAGTCGCCCGAGGTCGAGATCAGCCTGTTCGAAGTGACGCTCGCCCAGCAACTGAAAGGGCTGAGAGAGGGCGACTACGATGCGGGGTTCGCGAAGGCGGAGCATCCGGGGGAAGGATTGCTGGCCACGCCGGCGTGGAGCGAGCCTCTGGTGGTCGCGGTACCGGCGAGGCATCCCGCCTTGATCCATCCCGAGCTTTCCCTGATGGAACTGCTGTCCCACCCACTGGTGCTGTGCGACCCGGACGCGTGCGCAGGATGCAGCAGGCAACTCGACAGGCTGCTGCGTGCCGCGGAATGCGAGGTCAGGATTGCCGAAAGGGTGGCGTCCCATGACTTGCTGATGGCGCTGGTGGCGGCGGGCTACGGCCTTGGGATCACCACCCGCACGCATCTGTCGCTATGGCGGCATCCGGATGTCGTCTCGCGTCCGCTGGCCGGTGAAGTGCCCCCGTTGACGACCTACCTGTTGCGCCGGGATGCCGAGGACTCGGAGCAACTGCGGAGTTTCGTAGAGCGATTGCACGGTGCCACGATGCCCGAGCCCGACAAGGTGTAGTGAGGCGTTTGTGCCAGGGATCGGGGGGAGGATCGGAGCAGTCGGCCAACTCATGGGAAGCGGCCAGGTACTCTCCGGGAAGCTCGATCTCGCTGATACTCCCGTGCTCTGGCATGAAGTTCACATGGCGTGGATGGTGAAGGCTCGCGACAACCGCTTGTTCACATTGCAAGCAACAGATCGGCCAGTGCCTGCGGATGGGTGAGCATCGCATCGTGTGGTGCATCCAACTCCAGGTAGTTCCAGCCGTCGTTCCTGGCCCGGGCGACGGAGCGCGCGAGCAGATCGCCGGACGCCTGGCGACAGCGGATGTAGGTCTTGGGTCCGTCAGGCAATGGACTTTCTAGACGGACAGACTCGAAGTAACTGTGTGGAGGCTGGCTCTTCAGGCGCGCATCCATCCAGGTCTGGTCGGAGAGGGATACTCCGAAATCCGATGCGGGCAGTGGAGGGATACGCCAGTCAGGATCGGTGGCCACGGCACTGGCGTAACGATCAATGAGATGGGGCGCGTGGTCGAGCAACTTCTCTCCGTTGGCAGGCAGGAAAGCGTCGAGCAGCACGAGATGGTCGATCCTCTCGCCCAGCCGTGATGCGGCAACACAGACCGGGAATCCGGCATAGCTGTGGCCGACGAGCGTGATCGATGCAAGTCCTTCGGCAGCGGCAAGGATATCCTCGACGTGACGACTCAGCCCGAACCGCCCCGGCTCGCCATCCAGGCCGCTTAGCGTGGGTGCCACCACATGCCGCCCCGAATCGGCAAGCACGGGAATCAGGCGCTCCCGGCACCAGCCACCGTGCCAAGCACCGTGGACGAGGACGAAATCACTTTTTGTTGGCGATCGTGTCATTGCCACGCGTGGCCGGACAGCAGCGGATACAGGGACATCACGAGCAGCACGGCCATCGCGATGTTGAAGACGCGCAGGTGGCGCCGGTCCGTGAGCCAGCGGCGCAGCGTCGTGCCGAAGGCGGCCCAGACGGCGACGCTGGGGGCATTGACAACGGCATAGAGGACCGCGATGGCGATCACCGCCGGCACGCCGCCCTCTGCGGGTGCGTACGTGGCGATGGCCCCGATGGCCATGATCCATGCCTTGGGATTGACCCACTGGAAGGCGGCGGCCTTCCAGAAGCCGAATGGCCGACCGGGGGCCGCCGTCTCCTGCAACGGCTGTGAGGTCGCGATCTGCCAGGCGAGCCAGAGCAGGTAGATCGCACCGACCACGCGCAACGTGGTGTACAGGGATGGGTACGCGAGGAACAGGCGCCCGAGTCCCGCCCCCACGCCGAACACCATCGCCGCGAAGCCGATGCTGATGCCAAGGATGTGCGGCACGCTGCGAACGAACCCATGGTTGAGCCCCGAGGCGAGCAGCATGGTGTTGTTGGGGCCGGGCGTGATGGAAGTCACGAACGCATAGGTCATGAAGGCAAGGAGCAGGTCGGGGCGCATGGGCAAAGGGGCATCGCGGTCATGGAAGAGGAAGGTGGTCGAGGTCGATCGCTGCGACGGGTCACGGTACGCCGATGCAGTGCGCGATGAATCCGCTGCGCTGCTCGATGCGGCGGTAGTAGGCGTCCACCGCATCCAGGCGCGGATGCTCGAAGGGCGTCTGGTACCAGCGATGGACCGACAGCCCTATGGCGATGTCCGCCAGGCTGAAGTCCCCGCCCGCGACGTAGGCGCCGGTATCGACCAGTTGGCCGTCCAGTACGCGCATGAACCGATGCCAGTCTTCCAGGGATCGCTGGATCTGCCGGGCGTCCGCGTGCTCCGGCGAGCGTCGCACCAATGCCATGAAGGCATGGCTCCACGCACGGTTGAGGTCCGACGCCTGCCAGTCCAGCCACTGGTCGACGCGGGCGCGCGCCATGGCATCGCGTGGATACAGCGCGCCGTCGCCATGGCGATTGGCGAGGTAGCGCAGGATGGTGTTCGATTCCCACAGCACGAAGTCCCCGTCGATCAGCACGGGCACCATCGCGTTCGGGTTGAGTGCCTTGAACATGTCCGTGTTCACGTCGCTGTAGCCGCTGCCCCAGTCCTCCCGCTCGAACGGCAGGCCAAACTCGGCGCAAGCCCAAAGGACCTTGCGGACGTTGATGGAGGATCGCTTTCCAAGAATCTTGAGCATGTGCTGTCCCAGTGGGAGTCAGGGCGCAATGGCGTCCAGGGTGTTGCGGACGGGAGCCGAGAGGGGCCGGACGTCAGGCGGGCATGAGTTCCTCGCGGCGCTGGATGATGCGCGACACGAGCCCGTAGGAAACCGCCTCCTCGGCCGGCATCCAGAGGTCGCGCTCGATGTCCTTCAGCACGCGTTCCAGGGGCTGGCCGGTCTCGCGCGCGATGACCTGGGCAATGCGCTCCCGGGCCTTGATGATCTCCTTGGCCTGGATCGCGATATCGCTCGCCGGTCCACCGGCACCGCCGCTCGGCTGGTGGATCAGGAACCGGGTCTGCGGCAGGCAGAAGCGTCGCTCGCGTGGGGCCCCCAGGTAGAGATGGGTGGCTGCGCTGCCGACCCACCCCGTGCCCACCATGTTGACGGGCGAGGAAACGAAGCGCACGACATCGTGGATCGCATCGCCCGATTCGAGGTGGCCTCCCGGAGAGGAGACGATCATGGTGATCGGTGCGCTGGATTCCGCGTCCAGCGCCAGGAGCTTGCGGACGGTCTCCGAGGCCAGCGCATCCGTCACGGTCCCGAACACGAGTACCGTGCGTGCGCGAAAGGCCTTTTCTTCGAGGAAGGTACTGGCGCCTCCTGGCTGGGCGACGGAGGGCGATTCTGTATTGCTGGCGAACATTGAAGGAGGACTCCGGGGTTTCAAGGGGGCGTGTCGAACCCACGCGCATGGCGGGAATGCACGGGCAGCATCAGGATAAAACCTCAGGTTAACTTGAGGTCAAGCGAGGTGTCAGGCAGCGCGAATCGGATGTTGGCGATCGGCCACACCCTCGCCAAGCGACCTTCTCGCGTGGACCCATGGCAAGAGCCGGACAGGCCGCGAACTCGGGTGCGGGGGACGAAATCACCGGATGGTCGTCATCGCGGAGTGCGGGTGTCTCCGCTGAGTGCCGCATCGGCGGCATGGTTGGGCCCTGGAGCACCCGACGCATCGCTGGCGACCAGGTCCAGCGCCGACAGCAGCGCATCGCCCTCGACCAACCCATGCAGCAGCAGTGATCTTCCCGTGAGGCTGTCTTCCAGCCGCACGGTGGGCGTGGCGTTGATGCCGCTGCGCAGGGCCTCGTCGGCCTGCGCGCGAACGATGGCTGCGGGTCGGTCGCTGTCCAGGCATGCCTGGATGGCGGTCGTCATGCCTGGCCAGGCATGATCAGTGGGCAGCCCCTGGCCATCGCCTCGGGTGTTTTGGTAGAGCCATGCGATGGCATCGAAGAACGCCTCGTGGCCTTGGGCCTCACCTGCGCACTCGGCCATGCGGGCCAGCCGACTCGCCTCGGGATCGTGCATCGCCAGCGGCAGGTGATGCCACCGCAGGCTGGCCTCGGGATGGGCATCGATCCAGGCCATCAGGGTCGGGTAGTAGGCCTTGCAGAACGGACACTCCAGGTCGGCGTACAGCGTCAGCGTGAAGCGCGCATCGGCTGGGCCGCGGCGCCAGGGTGGGCCGGCCGGATGTGCCTGCGCGACCTCGGGCCCCGTGCGCGGTGCCGGCGCACCGGGCGTGCGGTACAGGAGCCAGCCCAGCAGGCCGACTACAAGGATGCCAGCGACCACCCAGGGCAGCCGTGGCAGGCGCCCGGCGCGCTTGCGAATGGCCTGGGACCGGCTCGGCAAGGTGGTTCGCTTCGAGGACATGACGCGCTCCGGTCATTTCGGCAGGGACAGCGGCGGCGATGCGATGCCACGCGCCTGGTCGATCTTTTCGGCCACCTTGAAGGCGGCATCCAGTTCGCCGATGCCGTACTGGCGCATGAGCTGGTAGCGCTCGGCCTTCTCTTCCGGTTCGGTCTGCGCAAGGGCCAGATAGAGGCTGGGCGGCACGGCGCGGAACAGCACTTCCATCGACTTGGACAGGATGACGCCCTCGCTGAACTTGCCCGCCTCCTTGCGCGCGGACAGCATCAGCGCCTTCTGCGCGGGTGAAAGTTCGCGGAACCGGGCGATCTTCTCCACCTCGTCGGGCGGCATCGACAGGCAGATCCACCACTCGATCATGTTGAGCATGGGCTCGGCGGCCTTGGGCAGGTCGTCGATGTTCTGCGTCGCCAGCCAGTACCACGCACCGAGCTTGCGCCACATCTTGGTGATCTTGACCACGTAGGGCGCGAGCAGCGGGTTCCTGGTGATGATGTGGCCTTCGTCGGTGACGTTGATGATCGGCCGGCCCAGGAACTGGTCGCGCTCGGCGATGTTGTTCACCGTGTTGATCAGCGAGATATAGGCGATGGAGAGCTGCGCGTTGTAGCCCTCGCGCGCGAAGGTGGCCAGATCCACGATGGTGATGTCCGCCTCGGGCCAGGGCGTGCCCGGACGGTCGAACATCTCGCCGTCCGCGCCCTGGCAGAGCATGTCCATCGCATCGGCCATCTCCAGCAGCCGCGCGCGCCGGGCATCCGGCAGGTTGGCGTCGCGGGCGCGTTCGCGCAGCGCGTCGCGCACGTCGCGGGTGAGCACCGTGCGCGCCTGTGCCACGCAGCGCTGGGCGGCGTCCAGGATGCACTGGCGAATCAGGCTGCGGTCGGCGCGCGTCATGCGCGCTTCCTCCTTGTCCTCGCCGCCGGTGATCATCAGCCGGGCGGTGATTTCGAGTTCGCCGAGCACATCGCGCTGGTCATCCCCGTCGTCGGCTGGATGGGTGTCGCCGTCCTCGTCCAGGGCGTCGGCGTCCAGCGTCTGCACCTGGCCCGGTGTATCCACCAGGCGCCAGGCATCGGCGAATGGCGCCAGGCTCACGCCCGCGCCGGGCGCCAGCTTCACGCGATGCACGCTCAGGCCCAGCCGAGCGGCGAAGTCACCGAACAGGCCAAAGCTGTTGCCGGCCTCGACGATGAACAGCCTGGGCCGGTAGATCGCCGTGACCTGGTTGAGGATGTTGTTCAGCGTGGCGCTCTTGCCGGAGCCGGTCGGACCGAAGAGGAACAGGTGGGCGTTCATCTGCCGGTCGAGCCGGTTCAGTGGATCGAAGGTGATCGTGCCGCCGCCTCGGTTGAAGAAGGTGATGCCCGGATGGCCGGTGCCCTGGCTGCGCCCCCACACCGGCGCCAGATTGGCCGCGTGCTGCGCGAACATCAGTTGCGTGTACCACTGCCGCTTGTCCGCCGCCGGGTCGAACAGGCAGGGCAGCCAGCGCAGGTAGGTGTTGAGCGGCGCCACCTCGTCCTCTTCGCGCACCGGCTGCAGGCCCGCATTGAGCATGACATTGACCAGTTGCAGGCCGCGGGCGTCTAGCTGCGCCATGTCGCGGCCGCGCAGGTAGAAGGCCAGCGTGCCCCGGTACAGCTTGTGCGCACTGCCGATGAGGCCGCGGGCCTGCTGCACGTCCTGGCGCGCCTGTTCGCTGGCGAGCGTCTCGCCGACCGCCTTGCGGGCCAGGTGGTTGAGGTGCGCCTCCAGCACATCCTGCGGCGTGGCGACCAGGGTCAGGCACATCACCGTGTCCTCGGGCATCTGGTCGAACAGCGCGTTCATCGCATCGCCGCCCTTGCGCGTCTCGCCGGTCACGTGTCCGGTCGCGGGGGGCGAGCGCAGGCGGTCCATGACGATGACCCGGTGCGGCATGCCGTCGAAGAACCATAGGCCGTTGGCGACATCCGAGCGCGGCTGGCCGAAGAACAGGCGCTGCGCGAAGTCGCCGCTGGCCAGCTCGATCTCGCCCTCTTCCCGTTCCTCCGGGTAGCGGGCCAGCGCGTAGAAGCGCTCCCGGTCTTCGGCCGTGCTGCCCAGCGCGCCGGGATTCGGGTTGAACCAGCGCAGCAGCCAGTCGTGAATGTCCGCCGCGCCAAGGCGCCGGGCCTTGACGCCGGCATTCGCCAGGCCGCCGACCAGGCGGTCGCAGATCGTCGCCAGGGCCTGCTCGGGCGATTGCCCCCGCCGGGCCGATGCGGCGTCCGGGGTGCGCCGATAAACCACCATGCGCACGCGCCGGGTCTGGCCGCGCCACGGCAGGCGTGTGACCGTGGTGTCCTCGAACAGGCCGCCCGGCTTGGCGATCGCGCGCAGGTGGTGACCGAAGAAGCGCAGGTAGAACTCGCTGAACGCGCTGCCCTGCGCGCGTGGATGCAGGTATGCCCCCAGCGTGCGCAGGTAGTGGTCCCAATCGGCTTCGTCCTGCGCGTAGAGCTGCACCACCCACGGGTTCTCGTCCAGCTCGTCGAAGGAGTCCTGCAGCGCATTCTCCAGGGCATCGCGGGCCTGCCACAGCCAGGCGGTCTCGCGCCCTTCGGTACCGATCGGCTGCAACTCGAAGAACGCCGCCACCGATTGGCCATCTTCGAGCAGCATGCACTTCGGGGCCGGCAGGTACTCGACCCAGGGCAGCAGGTCGGCGAAGGACGGCGCCACGTCGTAGAGCGCCGCATGGTCGGCCTGCGTCGCGGGTCGCCGATGGTTCGACCCAGGGGCGTCGCCAGGTGCCTCGATGCCCTGCGCGGCGAGGCGGGCGACATGCCGCGTCCAGGCGTCCGGCTCGATGTCGGCCTGCACTGGCCTGGGGGCCGGGCGACGCGGCCACGGCAGTCGCCAGCCCATCAGTAGTCCTCCAGCCGCTCGCCCGGCAACGCGTACTGCACGCGCTGGTAGAGCGGGAAGACGGTGCTGTAGCCAGGCACCGGTACCGGGTCGGTGCCGGCCAGGTGCGGAAAGACGTACATGACCAGATCGGGGTTTGGCAGTCGATGGAACTGTCGCTGGATCTCGTTCGCTGCCGTGCGGGTGTAGGCCGCGTTCCGGGCGGGTGCCGCGAGGGTGCCGGCGTCGGTCAGCGGGCGGCGCAGGTCCTGGCGTGCGTCGAGCAGCAGGCGGCCGGCCTGGCCTCCGCTGTAGCCGCCAGTCTCGTGCTGCCAGATGTCCAGCATGGTGTGCTCGCCCCGGGGCAGCAGCTTTTCCGAGCTGGCGGCACAACCCGCGAGAACGGCGGCGGCGAGCAGGACAAGGGGGAGGTCAATCCAGGTCCGACGCATGCACTTCTCCCATGAGGTGATTCACCCGGCGCCCCTGGGCGTCGTGGTCGATGGCGATCGGCTGCTCCAGGTGCACGGCCACCCTGGCGCCGGGCTGCACGTAGACCGCCGCGAAGGCCTGGCCGTAGAGCTTGTTGACCCAGTCGGCCATGTCGCGCACGCCACCGGCCAGGATGCGGCCCATGGCCTCGTTGCCCGAAATGCCGACCGTGCCCAGCGAACCGCTGTTGTTGGCGACCACGGCCACGCTGCCGTTGTCGGACTTGATGAGCGAGGCGGCGCCTGCGCCGGCCGCGGTGATCAACGCCTGCGATCCCAGGTACTGCTGGGCATTGCTGCGGCGCTCGCCCGAGACGCACGGGATGCCGTAGGGATCGCTGATCCAGCCCAGGCCGTCCAGCAGACTGGTGCTGTTCTGGCTTCGACTGCGCTTGCCGTCGTCCTCCGGCACCGTGCGGATGGTGCCGTCGCTGAACACGAAGGTGATGGAACGAACCTGCCCACGCACGCACGAGAGCGTCCAGTCGCCCGAGGCCGTGCCGCTGACCACCGCACCGGCCACGTCGGGAATCTCGATGCCGTTGGCGGCCAGGTTGTCGGCCCCGATCAGCACCTTGAAGGGAAACGGGTCGTTGACGGTGCCGTCGATGGGAATGCGCCCGATCAGCGCAGTCATGGCGACCGAGCCCATCAGCGTGGCGTTGGTGGGCACCGTATAGACCGCCTGGGTGGTGCCGGCAACGGCCTGCGCCGTCCTGTCGCTGACGGCCTCCGCCGCGGCCGTCAGCCCCGGCGAGGCTGGGCCGAAGCCGGAGGGAAATCCCGGCAAGCGCTGGCCGCCAGCCGAACCGCCCTTCGGATCGGGCCGGGCGTCATCCGGTTCGATCCAGCGCATGCCACCATCCTTGAGCGGCCCGCCGTCATGCCCCTCCAGTCCAAGGCCGATCGGCAGGTCGGCGGCATCGCCCTTGCCGGACAGTCCGTCCAGGCGGCGCTGCAATTCCTGCATCAGCCCTTGCGTCTGCTGCCGGTCGTTGGCGGCCTGGGTTCGCTCCTGTTCCAGGCGGCGGCGTTCGCTGTCGAGGGCGTTCTGGATGCGCTGGTCGATCGCACCCTCGCGGGTACGCAGGCGCTCGTTCTCCGCCTTGTGCTGGCGGTTGTCGCTCAGCGCGGTCTGCAGCTCGGTGCGGAGCTGCTTGACCTGCGCGACCAGGGTGGCGACGGTATCGCGCGGGGTGTCGCCCGCGATGCCGAGCGCCTTCATTTCTTCGGGAGTGAGCTGCCCCGGGACATCCTGCTTGCCAGGTGCAGCGTCACTGCCTGAGAACAACCTGGCACCGACAAACACCAGCAACAATGCCATCGGAATCAGCAGCCAATTCAACAGGGGATTACTCCTCATCGGACGTCCTCCCCGCAGCGGCGGCCGGCGGGAAGTTCGTGCCGGCATCGATGGGGCTGAGCACCGGCATCAGGGACTCGGCCAGGCCACGGCCGCGCGTGACCAGATAGACCACCGTGGTGTCGGTCGAAGCGCCCGCCGGCCCCAGGTCGGGATGCTGGAAGGTCGCGGCCACGAAGTCGCCTTGCAGCACCCTTGGATCGAGATCGATCCGGTGAGGTGAGGTGTTGGTCAGGCGCACGGCGGTGACCCACTGGTCTTCGAGTCGCCAGGCCGCCAGCGCCCGCGCCTTCAGCGGCAGCGTTGGCAGCAGTGTGTCCAGCGCGAGCGGGCGCCGCAGCGGCACGCGCCCGATGCCGGCCACGGGCTCGACGGTGCGCAGCGGTGCGTAAAGGTTCTGCGCCGCGTAGCGCGTCAGGACAACGGCTACCGGCGTCTGCCGACGCTTGGCGGGTTGCGCTGCTTGGCTCGGACCGGCGGCAGTGTCACCGCTGGCCTCCGCGGCGGCGTCCTGCAGGACGATGCGTACAGGCTCCAGCGGCTGCTCGTCTTCCCGGGCCTCCGTGGCGGCGATGTCGACCAGCACGATGGCGCCGGATTCCACATCCTGCAGTTGCAGCCGCGTCGGCGCGATGGCCTCGCTGGCGCGCAGGTAGATGGCTCCACCCGCGCTCTGCACGCGCAGCCGCTCGCCCAGGCTCGGGGGCAGGCCGACACGCACGTTGCGGTCGATGAAGACCACGCGCTCCTGGCCGACGACCAGCGGGACGGCCAGCGGCAGCCGCTGCCAGCGCAGGATCTCGATGGCATGGCTGTCCGGCACCAGGCCGAAGCCGAGGGCCAGGCTCGCCACGATGGTGAAGACGTGGTGTTTCATGGGTTGCCTCCCTGCGAAAGGCCGCCGCCGGGCGTGCCGGACGGAGGCACTGCCGGCGACGGTGCCTCGATGCGCTGCGGCGCGCCGTCATAGCAGTCCAGCGCAAGGCCGAAGGGGTTGTGCTGGGGATCGACGTCCAGCCGCACCACTTTCAGCGGATAGCGCACCAGGGCCCGCTTGACCTGCTCGGCGCCGTAGTACTCGTCCGCGCTGACATCGAGCGTGACGATCCAGTCGCGGCTGGAAACCGTCTTTACCCGCATCGTGGGGTTGTCGCCAAAGCCGCGCCCCGGAATCTCGTAGATGCCGCGCACCCGCTGGCGCAATTCGCCACTGCTGCGCCGGTGCTCGTAGTCCTGGCGCAGGAAGGCCTGGCAGGCCGGTGTGAAATAGGCCGACAGCGCGTGGAGGTTGCGCGGGTAGTCCTGTTCGCCATCCGTCGGCCAACGTTGTACCTGCTGCCAGACGTAGAAGGCGAACGCATAGACATTCTCGGGCGGCACATCCCACCAGGCGCGGGTGCTGCCCGAGCGCAGATCGGGGGGCACGTGGATCGTCAGTTGCCTCGGCGCACTCCACCAGCCGAAACCGAGCAGAAGCGCCACCACGAACAACGCACCGGCGCCCAGGCGCAGCGTGCGCACATGGGCCTGCAAGTGATGGACTTCGTTCCTGAAACGGCTCATGAGGCGGCTGCTCCGCGTGAGCGCCGGGTGGTCCAGTACCCCAAACGCGTGATGAGACGGTGCCCACCGAGCCAGGACGCTGCCAGCGGATGGCGCAGCGCCAGGCGCCACTGCAGTTGCCGGTACAGCCAGGTGTCCGGGCGGCCGCGCTTCTGCCGGCGCAGGAAGCCGCCACCACCGAACACGCCAGCCGCCACGCCGGCCACGATCAGGGTCGGTACCATGGCGACGCTGTGCGTGGCCCAGGCCAGCGGCACGCCGGCGATGAACCCCGCCACCGCGGACAGACCGGCGCAGATCCAGAGTTCGTCGGCGGTCAGGCCCCTCACCACCACGGGCTGGCGGTTCAGCCTGTGCGGCAGGAAGGTCACCAACCCGTCACGCGCGATATCGTTCAAGGCAGCCATCGCCGATCAGAGCACGCCAGTGGCCTTGGTCAGCAGCCAGATGCCGACCACCAGCAGGATCGCGCCCACGGCCACGGTGAGACCGAACTGGCCCCATGTGGCGCGACCGGTATGAATTTCCGAGTAGCGCGTATAGGCGTGGTAGCACACACCGACGAACATCGAGGCGACCACGAGGAGCGCGATCAGCAGCACGATGTCGTAGCCGTAGTTCTGCAACGTCTGCATGATGCCGCTGCCCTGGCCGCGCGACGGATCCTCGATGGTCGGCAGGCCCTGCGCCCGGGCCGCCAGCGGCAGGCCCAGCAGCATCAGTGGCGCGAGGATGGTGGTGGCAACGCGATGGGGAATCGGATGGGTCTTCATGGCGGTAGGACCTTTCGTGGTGGTCAGGACAGGAGGAAATAGGTCAGCACCAGGTACATCGCGACGAATCGCACGACGACACCCAGGAACTGACGCTGGGACAGGCGCTGCTCGGCCCACCCGGTGTAGGCGGTACGCATGGCCCACACGCCCCACAGGAGCAGGACGGCGAACACCAGGCCGAGCACCACCGTGGCCACGGTGGCGGGGGCGAAGCCGCCGTTGGCCTGGAAGGCGCTGACCTGGGCGGCGTTCATTGGGGTGCCCCCTCGTCGGAGGGCGGGCTGGACTGGCGGTAGTCACCGGACAGCTCGACCGGATCGCGCGGCTGGGCGCGCGGCGGCGTCAGGTAGTCCTGGATGCCCGCCCGAACGCGCTGGAGGTCCTCGCGCAGGCGGGCATGGTCGAAGTGGTAGCGGGCGCGCTCCTGCGGAGCGGTATGGGCGGCGTGCTCGGCGAGGCGATCGATCAGGTCGAGCTGGCGAACCAGGGCCGCAAGCTGCTCGCGTTCGATGCCATCGTCTGCTGCGGCCGCCGATTGGTAGGTCGAAGGTGCGATCAACAGTATCGCCACCCAAAGGCCTGTCCAATGCGTGCAACTGTCGATCCGAAGTGCCATGCCAATCCCCATGAAGCGAATGACACGATGTTGCGGTGAGGCAGTCTCTGGTACCTCAATCAATGCGAACCGGTCAGCTTCCGGATTCGTGCGCCGAAGCGGAAGCCGGCCAACTGCGACCGCGAGCCCACGTCAGCGACGGGCATCATGGCTGGCGTTTTCGTTTGTTTCGTTTTCGTTTGTTTCGTTCTAGAATGCTGTGCCGTGCACTTCAACTGACCGAGATATCACATGAACACCTCAGCGCACGCCCGCATGAAGCTGCCTGACGAGCAGGAGGTTCAATTGGCGGCCCAAGGTCAGCGGGCTCTCGCATCCTGTCTTTCTGGCAAGCGCAAAACCAGGCGTATCCGGCTTTACGATGAAGCAGACCGGGCACATGAGATGGAATTGCCTGTCTCGACGCTGCGCCTCGTGGAAGAAGTTCTCAACGGACTCGCTAGGGGTGACGCCATAAGGGTGGTGTCGGTAAATGCCGAATTGACTACCCAGGAAGCGGCTGATCTCCTCAATGTGTCCAGACCTCATCTGGTGAAGCTTCTGGAGGATGGTGAGCTGCCATTTCTTCGCACAGGCAAGCACCGGCGTGTTCGCCTGGCCGATCTGCTGCAGTTCAAGGACGCGAGGGAACAGGCCAGTGCGCAGGCCATGGACGAACTGAGCCGTCAGGCTCAGGAACTGGGGATGGGTTACGAATGAATGCCAAAGAAATCGGCACAGTCAAATCTGCGCTCAATGACGAACAGCAGGAAAACGAGAAATGCCGATTCCAATAATCGACCTCTTTGCTGGTCCCGGCGGGCTGGGAGAGGGCTTTGCCTCTCTCAAGGGACACAAGCGGCAGCCATTCTTCGAGATCGGTCTATCCATCGAGAAGACTGAGGTTGCGCATCGAACACTGATGCTGCGAGCGGCGTTCAGGCGCCTGCGCGGTACCAAGGATGTCAGGCATTACTACAGCTACGTACGGGGTGAGCTCGACGAAGCTTCGTTCCGTCGGATTCCTGCCGTGGCCAGCGCCTTCGAGCATGCCGCCAAGGAAGCAAGATGTCTCGAACTTGGCAAGTCCGACGAAGCCAGCATCGACGATGAAATCCGGTCTGCACTGAATGGGCAGGAGACCTGGGTACTCATCGGCGGTCCGCCCTGCCAAGCGTATTCCCTTGCCGGACGGTCACGGCGCGCCAACGACAAGGATTTCCACAAGGACGAGAAGCACTTTCTCTACAAGGAGTACCTGCGGATCATCCAGGTTCACAAGCCCACCATCTTCGTGATGGAGAACGTCAAGGGATTGCTGTCGTCCAAGCACTCCGGAAATCCGATGTTCGAGAAGATCATTGCGGATCTCTCTTCTCCCGCGGATGGACTGGAGTATGAAATTCGCTCCTTCACGAAGAAGGGAAACAGCGCTTCTCTGGAGCCTGCGGACTACCTGATTCATTCCGAACGCTATGGCATACCCCAAAGCAGGCATCGAGTCATCCTGCTTGGAGTTCGAAAGGGACAGGGCGTGCCACAGCATCAATTGCTGGAACCTGTATCAAAGCCTGTGACTGTCAGGCAGACCATTGATGACCTGCCACGAATTCGGAGCCGACTGTCCAGAGGAGATTCTCTGGAGGCTTGGCGCAAGGCGGTTCAGGCGGCACCTGCCTACGTCAAGGGATGGAGAGCCGAGAACGAGTCCGCCATGGTCGAATCGATGCGGGCCTTTGCCGCTTCAGCCACCAGTGTCAGCACCGGAGGTGCCTTCATACAGAAGGAATACAGAAGGCCCAAGAAACCAACCGAACTGCAGCAGTGGCTGCATGATCGAAGCCTTGGTGGTATCTGCCAGCACGAGGCACGTGCGCACATGGCCTCCGATCTGGCCAGATACCTTTTTGCGGCGACCTTTGCTCATTCGCAGGGTTATTCCCCTCGGCTGGATGTCTTTCCGCCCAAGCTGCTGCCGGATCACTTCAATGTGCAATTCGGCAGTGAGTTCGAGGCCATCCCATTCAAGGATCGGTTTCGCGTGCAGTGCAAAAACGAGCCGGCCACAACGGTGGTGGCGCACATTGCCAAGGATGGGCATTACTACATTCATTACGACCCTTCGCAATGCAGAAGCCTCACCGTCAGGGAAGCCGCGCGCCTGCAGACATTCCCGGACAACTATTTCTTCGCAGGCAATCGCACGGAGCAATACACGCAGGTCGGGAATGCTGTTCCTCCGCTGCTGGCGCACAAGTTGGCCAAGATCGTGCGGAGTCTTTTGAACGAAATGAACAGGAAGAGGCGCAGGCAGGTCAGTGACCGAGCGAACAGCAAGCCGATGGAAAACCCGAGGCGCAACGCTCCCGAGCAGGCTCAGGTTCCGCTGCTTGCCGAGGCCGACTGACCGATCACCAAGGCTTCCTCGTCGCCATGCAGCCACTCCTCAACCAATCGCGCAGTGTCCTCGACCGACTGCTTCAGCGCGCACTCCCACACGGTGGCCACGCGCCAGCCAAGAGACCGAAGCGTCTCCACGTGTCGCCTGTCACGGTCAACATTGCCCAGGAACTTCCGTTGCCAGAACTCTTCGTTGGTTCGAGGGGTAGTGGTATAGCGGCAGCCTTCGTGCCGATGCCAGAAGCAGCCATGGACGAACACCACCGCTCTGTGCCTTGGGAACACAAGATCCGGGGAGCCGGGCAGCTTTCTGACATGAAGTCGATAGCGAAATCCTCTGGCGAAAAGAAGCGATCGAAGGGTTCGCTCCGGCCAGGTATCCTTTCCGCGAATGCTCGACATCATGCGGCTGCGCTGAGGGGTGGTCGGGACGCGCATGACCTTGGGGACATCCAGCCTGGATATTTTCAGCAACCGCTGCTTCACACCGCTGTCAGTCAATCGGACAGAGGGGATGCAGACGCTGAAAGATTAGCAGAAGTCGATTCACGAGAGATCACGAGGGGGCATCCTGATGGCAAGGGAACATAGACATCCACCAAGCGCGGCCTGCCTCTCGGCATCGATGAGGGATCTCGGGTACTCCCTCGAAACGGCCATCGCGGATCTGATCGACAACAGCATTTCTGCCGGGGCAGACAGGATCGACATCATCTGCGATGTGTCCGGCGAGCTTCCTCTGGTCGTCATTCTCGACAACGGCAAGGGAATGACGGAGGAAGAGTTGCTGGCGGCAATGCGTCATGGAACCGATAGCCCCAGACGACACCGTTCGCCAAGGGATCTCGGGCGCTTTGGTCTTGGACTGAAGACGGCGTCGTTCTCGCAGTGCCGCTCCCTGACAGTGGTCAGTACAGGTGATGCTTCCATCTGTGGTGCCGAGTGGAACCTGGATCGCATCGATGCGGCAGACGACTGGATCCTGAGCATCCTTGATGAGGCCGACATCCAGGCGCTGCCCTATGTCGATCGCCTCGGAAGGCACGGCACCGCAGTCCTCTGGCGAGAACTCGATCGCATGCTCGAAGACGAAGTCGGGGATCGGCGGCAGGAAATCGTGAACGAGAAGCTTGAGGTGGTGGGGCGACATCTCGCCCTCGTCTTCCATCGCTTCCTTTCGGGCGAGGTCAAGGGGCATCCCAGAGTCACGCTTGCCATCAACGGTCACCCCATTGCCGCATTCGATCCTTTCTGCAGAAAGAATCCGGCCACTCAGGTTCTTCCGGAGGAAATTGTCCGCATCGGCGATGCGGAAGTGCGCCTGCAGCCCTATGTGCTGCCACACCATAGCCGTCTTTCCGCGTCCGAGTACGACTACTACCAAGATCGCAGTGACTTCATCTCCAACCAGGGAGGCTATGTCTATCGGAATGGGCGTCTGATGGCGTGGGGAGACTGGTTCCGGCTGGTGCCCAAGGGTGAGGCCACCAAGCTGGCGCGGGTGCAGATCGACTTCCCCAACAGTCTGGACGAAGCCTGGACAATCGACATCAAGAAGTCGCGCGCGCGCCCCCCACATGCGGTGCGTGAGCGCCTGCGCCAGATCATCGCCAAGATCACCAACCGTAGCGTGACGGTACATCGGGGACGCGGACAGAAGCTGTTTCAGGAAACCCAGGCACCGTTCTGGGAGCGCTATGCCGATCATGATGGCATCCGGTTCGCGATCAACGACCAGCACCCGATCATCGTCTCACTGGCAGAAAGACTCTCGCCAGAGGACGCAGACCTGATGCGCACGCTGCTTGATTCGGTTGCTGCCTCATTGCCGGTCGAGATGATCTATTCCGACTACTCGACCCACCCGCGCGAGATCAATCAACGATCGGTGGATGAAAGCCAGACCATGGATCGCCTGAGAAGCCTGCGCCAGGTGCTGTATGGCGACGGGCCGGGCGATGCGAAGGTCTTTCTTCAGATCGTGCGCTCCACGCATCTCTTCGATGGCCAGATGGATCTGGTCGAAAAATTCATCAATGAGGCCTTTGCATGAGCATTGCAGCCATCACGGCAGAACGAAACATCGCCAACGCGCTCATCTCGGGCCTTGCCAACATGGCGGAAACGCCGACGCGCGATCAGGTGGAGGAAAAGGCAAGGCAGATTGCTTCAATCTTCGGCTATGCGGGAGACCTCCGCAACATTGTCACCGAAGCCATGGAATCGGTTGTGACCCGCATGGGAGCAGGCATTTCATTGGTCGATGTCAGTGCGAAGCATGACGATCAATGGGTTCACAAGCGCGAGGACGTCACCTGGACCTATGCCGGTGCATACGAGGAATTTCTTCGCAACGAGGGCTGGCCTCCACAGATGGTTCAGTCGCTGAGCGATGTGACCACCCGCATTCTTGGCCACCTTCAGGATCCACTGAGCGAAGGCACGAGCTGGAACCGCCGTGGCTTGGTCATCGGCCATGTGCAGTCAGGGAAGACGGCCAACTACACGGGTCTGATAGCACGTGCAGCCGATGCGGGCTACAAGTTCATCGTCGTCATCGCAGGCATTCACAACAACCTGCGCAGGCAGACACAGCAGCGAATCGACGAGGCCTTCATCGGTCGGTCGAGTGATCCCGAGGATCGCCGCAACATCGGTGTCGGTCTCGCTCCGGGATATCCGCATCCGGCAACGCTCACCAACATCAACGAGGACTTCAACAAGAATACAGCCGCCAAGAGTGGCTGGAAGATCAACGACTTCAGCAAGCCGATCATCCTGATCATCAAGAAGAACGTCACGACGCTCACTGCGTTGCACAAATGGCTGAAGGCACTGAACGCCGAAGGGGAAGACCGCATTTCCGATGTGCCGATGCTGCTGATCGATGACGAGGCCGACAACGCATCGATCAACACGAACAAGGAAGACCTGGACCCGACCCGGACGAATGCGATGATTCGCCGCATCCTGGGGCTGTTCGCGAAGTCCTGCTACGTCGGATATACGGCAACCCCGTTCGCCAACATCTTCATCAATCCGGATGCCTATGGCGATGACGTGCGGGAAGAGCTTTTCCCTCGCGACTTCATCTATTGCCTGGATGCGCCCACAACCTATTTCGGGGCGGAGAAGGTCTTCCTAAATGAGGCGACCAGCGAATCGATCGTCAGCCCGATCGACGATTGCGAGGATTTCATTCCCTACTCGCACAAGCGCGACGCCCCTGTCCATGAGCTGCCCCCGAGCCTCTATCGCGCATTCGACGAATTCATCATTGCACGCGCCATTCGAAACCTGCGCGGACAGGCCAGCAAGCATTGCTCGATGATGGTCAATGTGTCGCGCTTCGTGCCGGTGCAGAAGGCTGTGCGCGATTTCCTGAGCCTCAGGGAGAAGAAGATCAGGGAAGCGGTTCTCGCAAACTACGCGATGCCGGAAGATGTTTCTTCAAGGAACATGTACATGCAAGGCCTGAAGGATGCCTTCCTCGCCGAGTATGCCGATGTCGGGGTGACCTGGGAGGAAGTGAAGGCAGCCCTCGTCGGTGTCTTCGAGCACCTTCATCTCTACGTCATCAACAGCAAGAGTGACGAAGTGCTCGACTACACCCGGTACGAGAAGGAAGGCATCGGGCTGACGGCGGTCGCGGTCGGTGGCCTGAGCCTGTCGCGAGGTTTGACCATCGAGGGACTGACCGTCAGCTACATGTACCGCAACACGAAGATGTACGACACCCTCATGCAGATGGGGCGCTGGTTCGGTTACCGACCGGGATTCGAGGACCTCTGCCGAGTCCACCTCTCTCGCGATTCGATCAACTGGTATTCCCACATCGCTGATGCCGCCGAAGAACTTGTGCAGCAGGTCAAGCGCATGCGACGTGATCGCCTCAGCCCAAAGGACTTTGGGCTTTACGTCCGCTCGCATCCGGACAGCCTGCTGATCACGGCCGCGAACAAGATGCGGGCTGGTCAGGAAGTCACCGTCGAACAGAGTTTCAGCGGGCGACTGCGTGAAAGCTACATTGTCTCCACAGACCCCGATGTGAATGCCAAGAACTTTGAGCTGATCGCCGATCACTGGCGAAATGGATTCGGCGGACGGCCGGAGGAGTTCACCGAGAAAGGCGTCATCTTCAGAGACGTGCCCGTCGAGGTGATCGACGATTTTCTCACTAGATTCGAATGCCATTCGACCTTTGCGGGACAGAAATCAGACGTGGTGAGCTATCTCGAACGGATCGCGACGAAGCGTCCGCTTGCTGATGTCCTGCTGATTTCTCCCCCGGGTGGGTCGGGCGGCGAACGCCCATACACCTTGAGGAATCAGGTGCGTGTCGTCGGGAAGAATCAGCCGAATGGCACTGCGTGGCGCCTGAACAAGGACAGGGTTGCTTCGCGTGGTGACGAGAAGCTCGGGCTCAGCGACGAGCAACGCGCTGAGGCGAGAATGGTCGCAGGCGACGACGACGGCTCGGGGGCGGTATCCGACACACATTACCGGATGGTGAGGGACAGGCCCCTCCTCATGATTCACAGTCTGGAGCCCAAGGGCGATGCCGTGATGGGGCCGATCGCTGCCTTTGGCATGAGCTTCCCATACGGGGACTACTCGACAACCATCAATGTCGTCGTCAACAAGGTCTGGCTCCAGCAGATGCAGGGCTATGTGGACGATCCTGACGAGGAGGAAGACTACGATGCCTGAAACCTCGCCATGGGATGAAATTGCCGTTCCTGGCACGGACTTCAATGTCCGCCAGGTTGCGGCGAAAACGGCCGTGCCCTGCTTCTGGGGACGTGATGTCAGTGGTGCCTGCCTGTTCATTGTGGAGCTGCACGGCGACCACACAGCCCAGTACCGGAAGAACGCGGTCACGGTGAACGGCGTCGATGTCGATCTTCGTGCCGGAGATCAGGGGCAGCAACACCTGGTCCTCGCTCTTGAAAGACAGGTTGATCGCGATCTTTTCGAGGGACTGTGCCGTACCCTTGCATTCGCGCTGGAGCACGCCACCGATTCGGCCAGCTCTCTGGCAGTCTCGCTGGCGCACATCCGTCGTTGGAAGACGTTCCTCTCGGGCCGAAGTCAGTATCTGTCCGCAGAGGATGTTCGAGGCCTCTTCGCCGAAATCGTCTTCCTGACGGAACTGATCGATCGGGAAATGTCGAGCAATGCCGTCGTCGAAGCCTGGCTCGGCCCGGAACGGTCACATCAGGATTTCATCTTCGGGAACACGGCTGTCGAGGTCAAATCGCTCTCGGGTGCCGAACGGAGCAGTATCCGCATTTCGTCGGAAGACCAGCTCGAATCCCTGAACGATGCACTGTTCCTGCGCGTGTACCGGCTGAGCAATCTGACTGACGCGGCAGGTGCCCGCTCGCTCAACGAGCTTGTCGCCGCCGTCCAGGCGCGGCTCGGCAAGGCAGAGGCCGTCGAGGCCTTTGACCAGAAGCTGGTTGCACACGGCTACGCGCCGCTCCCTGACTACGATGAACCGCGTTTTGTCGTCAGCGACGTGCGCAGCTATCGGGTCGCCGGTGATTTTCCGCGTCTCATGCGATCACAATTGCCGACAGGGATTGCCAAGGTAGCCTACGACATCAGACTGGAAACAATTGCTCAATACGAGTGCGACGGGGCTGCTGTCTTCGGAGGCGAGTGATGGAGCAAACCGGCGAAGAGTTCTTCCACGACTTCCGGCAGGAACTGCTGGCGGGAGCCGAGGCCAATGGCAGATTTCAGCTCGACGAGTTCATGGAAACCATCGCTGCAGAGCTTGTCGAAACAGGCTTCACGGAAGGCTTCGAACTTTGTCATTTCCGGGCGCAACGTGGCATGCGCGTGGACGGCTACTGGTTCAATGATGAGGGAGTCCTGCACCTCTTCATCGCAGACTTCGAGTCCCGCAACGAACTGGCGTCCCTGACAAAGACGGACGTGGATGCGGCATTCAAGCGTGTTGCCAACTTCTTCGATGCAAGTATCGACAGGAATCTGGCTGACGATCTGGAAGTCACTTCGCCGGAATACGGCCTTGCCAGACAGATTGTCGATCGCAGAGGTGCCATCGGCTCGCTCAACCTTGTTCTGTTCTCCGAGCGCACGCTCAGCGGGGCAGTGCAGAGCCTTCCGGATGGAGAAGTTGCTGGCGTTCCCACGAGTTATCACGTATGGGATATTTCGCGTCTTCATCGTCAGCGAAGTTCACGCAGCCACAAGGAACCACTCGATCTCGACTTCGAGCAGATGTTTGGCCAAGGCATCGCCTGCCTTCCCGCTCACTTGACAACCGATGCCTATCAGTCCTACCTCATGGTCATGCCAGCAGATGTGCTGGCGACCCTGTACGGAAGTTTCGGAGCGCGCCTGCTGGAGCAGAACGTCCGGACATTCCTGCAGGCTCGTGGCAATGTGAACCAGGGCATACGGGCAACGATCCTGAATGAGCCGGGAATGTTCTTTGCCTACAACAATGGGATCACGGCCACTGCGCAGAGTGTCGAAACCGAGGCAACGGATTCCGGTCTGGCGATCACAAGGATTGTCGATCTTCAAATCGTCAATGGTGGGCAGACCACTGCATCCCTGTTCCATACGCGGAAGCGGGACAAGGCGGACCTTTCCCAGATATTCGTTCAGATGAAGCTGTCCGTCATTGACAGCCAGCAAAGCGAGATGGTTGTGCCGAAGATATCGGAGTATGCGAACACCCAGAATAGGGTGAATGCTGCCGACTTCTTCTCGAATCATCCGTTCCATGTCCGGATGGAAGGGTTCTCGCGGCGCATATGGGCGCCGGCGCAGAAGGGGTCCCCCCGCGAGACGCGCTGGTTCTACGAGCGCGCACGCGGTCAGTATGCCGATGCACAGTCAAAACTGACACCAGCAGAGCAGCGTCGCTTCAAGGCCGAGCATCCCAAGCCGCAAATGTTCACCAAGACAGATCTCGCAAAGTTCGAAAATGTCTGGGATGACCATCCGAGATGGGTCAATCTTGGCTCGCAGAAGAACTTTGCGCGCTATGCTGCGAGAATCGGCAGCGAGTGGGAAAAATCGTCCGATGCCTTCAACGAGTTCTACTTCAAGAGAGCCGTCGCGCGCGGACTGATCTTCCGTGCCACCGAGCGCATCGTTTCTGCGCAATCTTGGTACAACGGTGGGTATCGAGCAAACATCGTGGCCTACACGCTGGCGGTATTGGCCGATATCACGAAGCGAAGAAAGGCGAGCATCGATTTCCTGGGCGTCTGGAATGCACAGATGGTTGATACCGTGTTGGAGGATGCCATCGCTGTCGTGTCTGGCGTGGTGAACGATGACATCACCAAGCCACCACACGGTATCTCGAACATTTCCGAATGGTGCAAGAAGGAGGCATGCTGGACGAGGATACAGGCTCGTACCGACGCCATTGCCAATCTTCTCCCGCTGGAGTTCTACGATCGACTTGTTCCGCAGGATGATCAGGCAGCGATCGTGAAGACTGCGAAGCAGACGCAGAGGATTGACAACGGCATCGAGGCGCAGCGAAAAGTGCTGGCTGTTCCCGCTGCGGAATGGGCTCGCATCCATCAGTTGCTGCTTGAGAAGGATCTGCTCACGCCAAAGGAAGACGGCGTGCTTAGGGTTGCCATGCAGATTCCCTCCAAGCTCCCGACAGAGAAGCAGAGCGTGGTGCTACTAGAAATTCTGGAGAAAGGTCGTCCTGAGGGCGTGGTTGTGCGTGATTCCTAAGTGCCGCAGGTTGGCTGTCATGGGAACTTTTTGAAGGTCTCCATAGAGAATCGAATCGGGCGCTTAGAGACACTTTGCCATCATCTTGGAGCCCGACGAAGGAGCAAAAAATGCAGAAGCCCGCCGCACAGCAGAAGACCGTCCTGGAGACGATTCTGGACTGGTCAAAGGATCGTCCACTCTGGCAGCGTGATGCCCTGCGCCGCATCATCGCAAACGGCCGTCTGACGGACGCCGATATCGGCGAACTCGTGGACCTTTGCAAACAAGGCAAAGGTGCACCCGTTGGCGCGCTGAAAGCGATACCGCTGGAGAAGGACCACCTTCCGGCCAACCCCGGTCAGACCGCCGCGGTATCGCTTCTGTCGATCGCCGACGTGACCGGCGTGAACAACCTTGCCGCCGGTCAGACCCTCGGCTTCGAGCCGAATGGAATCACGATCATCTACGGCGACAACGGTGCGGGCAAGTCCGGCTACGCACGCATCCTGAAGCGCGCATGTCGTGCAAGGCATGCCGGAAAGATCGAACCCAATGTGTATGCCGATCAGCCCCCAAAGCGCGTCGGCGCGAACATCGCGTACGAGGTCGGCGGTGTGCCGCAGCCGGCCGAACAGTGGCAGAACGGCGCAAATCCGCATGCAACGCTGTCAGCGGTGAGCGTGTTCGATAGCGACTGCGCCTCAGTCCATATCCGCGAGAAGAACGAAGTTGCATTCCGGCCCTTTGGCCTGGACGTGCCGGATGAGCTTGCTGCAGCCTGCCAGGCGGTAAAGGACGCCCTCGCAGCTGAGCAGAAGCAGCTTGAGAAGGCCCGCCATCCGATCTTTGCGGCGCCGACCTGGAAGGCCACCACGGCCGTGGGAAAGGCGCTGGCCGCGCTGAACGCCAATACTGACGCAAAGAAGATCGAAACCCTGGCGGCGCTCTCGGCAGACGAAAGCGCCCGTCTTGAGCGTCTGCGGGCAGACCTGTCGAAGAATCCGACCAAGGCAGCGGCGGAACAGACCGTCAAAGCCGACAACGTCATGCGGCTGATTACCGCGGTGAACAGCATTGCAGCCAGAACCACCGATGAGGAGCTGCTGGCGGCCGCTGCCCTCGCCAGGGACGCACGGTCGAAACGGGACGCCGCACGTCTTGCCGCGGAGAAGGCCTTCACGGGCGAACCCCTTGCCGGCGTCGGCGGCGAGACATGGCGGGCGCTTTGGGATTCCGCTCGACGCTACTCGACGGAGATTGCATACCCCGGACAGCCGTTTCCGCCGTCGGCCGAAGACGCGCATTGCATGCTTTGCCAGCAGCCATTGGAAGCTGAGGCACGTGCACGGATGGCACGCTTCGAGGATTTCATCCAGAAGGACACGGAACAGCTGGCACGCGAGGCAGAGAAGGCAGCTCAGACCGCACGTCAGGCCATAGCTGCCGGGGCAATCGGCACGCGGGCTGTGAAGGCCAGTCTTGATGAGCTGGGCCTCCAGAATGAGGCGCTGCAGCAGCAGACGCGCCGCTTCATCGCCGCAGCCCGGCTGCGGCGCCACGTTCTGCTCAAAGCCCTGGGCGGAAACGGCGAGGTACAGCTTCCGCCCGTTCCAATGTCGCCGCTACCTGATCTCGACCAGCTTCAGACCACGATCCGCAATTACGCCGCCGAGCTGCGCAAGTCCGCTGACGCGGATGAACGCAAGAAGCTCGAAGCCGATTTCACCGAGTTGAGCGATCGAGCGCTGCTCGCCGGCATGCTGCCGGTCGTCACCGACGAAATCCAGCGACTGAAGACCATCCGGTTTCTGACCGAGTGTGCGGGCGACACGGCGACGAACACCATCACCAAGATGGGCAATGACATTGCCGACACCGTGATTACGCCTCGGCTGCGCGACAGGTTTCAGGAAGAGATTGTCCGGCTTGCGGCCTCGAAGGTTCGCGTCGAAATCGTGCGCTCCGGCGGCAAGTACGGCTCACCGCAGTATCAGGTGCGCCTCTTCGCCAAGCCGGATGCCAAGGTCCACGAAATCCTGAGCGAAGGGGAAAAGACCTGCGTGGCGCTGGCCGCCTTCATGACCGAGCTTGCCACTGCGATGCACCGCTCTGCTCTGGTCTTCGATGACCCGGTGTCCTCATTGGACCATCGCTGGCGCGGGCAGGTGGCCAAGCGTCTCGTGGAAGAAGCGGAGAACCGTCAGGTCATCGTCTTCACGCATGATCTGGTGTTCGTGAACGATCTGAATGACCACGCGACGAAGACCGGGCGGGCCGTGCGGCTCACGACGCTCAGTCGTGGCGCCGCGGGAGCCGGTATGGTGGCCGACGGCCTGCCCTGGAAGGCCCAGAGCGTCGAAGATCGCATCGACAAGCTGGAGAAGGCGGCACGTGCGGCAAAGCTGCTGCATGACAACAACCAGGAAGACGAGTACGCGGTCGAGGTGGCAAAGCTCTACAACTCGCTGCGCGCCACATGGGAGCGCGGCCTGGAGGACATCGCTTTCGTCCGCGTTATTCAACGCCACAGGGACTACATCAACGCCAAGGACCTGAAGAAGGTCAGTGCGCTCAACGAGGCTGACTGCGATGCTTTCGCCGCCGGATTCAAGAAGTGCTGCGACATTGTTGACGCACACGATCCATCCAGCGGCAGGAATGCCGCGCCACCACCACCTGCAGATCTCTTTCAGGACATCCAGGCTTTGAAAGACTGGGCCGTGTCTCTGCGTGACAGGCAGAAGAAGGTTTCCTAACCCGAAGTCTCTCGCACACATGCTCACGTTGTTTGCGCAGAGAGGTATCGGTAACTGAGTCATGCGTACTGTTTCGCACGGCGTATTTTCTACAGGTACTTCTTGAAACTACTGGCGGCGATATTCATTGCCACCCCGAGCATTGCTGCACTCGGCAGCAGGATCACCAATGGGTGCAAGGAAACCGGCAAAGCCAGGTAAGTCACCCACGGTAACACCGCCAGCGGCATCAAGGCCGCCTTCGCCCGGTGGTAGACGAAGCCCGATTCCCGCCCGGCGCCGAACTTGCGGATGTCGCGGCGAACCAGTCCATCGACCAGGCCGACGAAGGCCGCGAGCAGGAACAGCGGCAGCGTGAGCACCAAGACCAGCAGGCGGACGATGAACGTCAGTACGGTGAAGCCGGCGGCAATCAGATAGCGCTCGGTCCAGACATAGACCTGGGCGAGGTAATAGCGGAAGTCTCGGTGCGCGCCTTGACTGGGTGCGCTGGCCTGCGCCGAGGCGTCGCGCATCCAGTCCAGTGCGTATTCCACGCGATGGCGGACACGATTCCATGCTGATGGCGGACAGTGTTCCAGCGTGATGGCGGACAGTGTTCCACGCTGAAGGCGGACAGCATTCCAAACTGATGGCGGACACCTGCGGGGTGTTCTGAGTGACCCGAACGCGGCATACGCTGCCCGGTTTTTTGACCGGAACCAGCGATGCCCACACCCAGGGTCACCATGAGCAAACTACGACACACACTGCAACTGCTGCACCGCGGGGCCTTGAGCACCCGTCAAATCGGTGCCGCCCTCGGCATCTCCAAATCCACTGTCAGCGAGATAGCCAGCTACGCGCGCGTGGCCGGCGTGGACTGGGCACTGGCCCAGAGCCTGAACGACGACGAACTCCAGGCCCGGCTCTACAAGCCACCCGTGGCGCGCGAGTCCCGGCACCTTGAACCCGACCACGCCCACATCCACCGCGAACTGCGCCGACCTGGCGTGACGCTGCAGTTGCTTTGGGAGGAATACCAGCAACAGCACAGCGGGCAGGCGTACAAGTACAGCGCCTTCTGCGAGAAGTACAAGGCCTGGGCCCGGCGCCTGCAGCGCTCCATGCGCCAGACCCACACGGGCGGTGACAAGCTCTTTGTGGACTACGCCGGCCAGACCGTTCCCGTGGTGGATGCCGACACTGGCGAGATACGCCAGGCCCAGGTCTTCGTGGCCGTGCTGGGCGCATCGAACTACACCTACGCCTGCGCCACCGCCAGCCAGAAGGCCACCGACTGGGTGGCCAGCATCATTAGCGCGCTGGAGTTCATCGGCGGCGTGCCCCGCCTGCTGGTGCCTGACCAGCCGCGCGCCCTCATGGCCCGACCCGACCGTTACGAGCCCACCGCGCACCGCCTGCTCGAAGAGCTCTGTGCGCACTACAGCCTGGCCGTGATGCCCGCGCGCCCGGCCAAGCCACGCGACAAACCCAAGGTGGAGGTCGCTGTGCAGGTGGTCGAGCGCTGGATTCTGGCCAGGCTGCGCCACCAGACCTTCTTCAGCCTGGCCGAGCTCAACCGGGCGATTGCCGCCTTGCTGGTGGACTTGAACCAGCGCGCGTTCAAGAAGCTGCCGGGCAACCGCACCAGCGCCTTCGCCGAACTCGACCGGCCAGCCCTGCGCCCCCTGCCGCCGGTGCGCATGCCCATCGCGCGCTTCAAACCCGCCCGCGTCAACATCGATTACCACGTTGAGCTCGATGGCCACTACTACTCGGTGCCCCACGCCCTGGTGGGTGAGCCGGTGGAGTTGCGCATCACGGCCGGCACGCTCGAAGTCCTGCACGGCAGCAAACGCGTGGCCGCCCACGCCCTCAATCCCCGACGGGGTGCACACACCACCACGCCCGAGCACATGCCGGCCTCGCACCGGGCGCACCTGCAGTGGACGCCGGCCAAGCTCATCGCCTGGGGTGAGCGCGTGGGCGCGGCCACCGCCGCCGTGGTGCGCTGGCAGATGGAGCACCGCCAGCATCCCGAGCAGGGTTACCGCTCCTGTCTGGGCCTCATGCGCCTGGGCCGTGAGTACGGGGCTGACCGGCTGGAGGCCGCCTGTGCGCGGGCGCAGTCGATTCGCTCACCGTCCTACAAGAGCATCGCCTCCATCCTGGGCTGCGGCCTGGACCAGCGGCCGCTGGATGCGCCGATGGCCGCACAGGCGAGCCTGCCGCTGCACGAGAACGTGCGCGGGCCGGGCTACTACCACTGAACTCCAACGTGCAAGCAAACCTAACAAGGAAGAACCATGCTCAACGAACAGACCTTGAACCAACTGCGCGCCCTGCGCCTGGACGGCATGGTGGCCGCCCTCAGCGACGCGGCCACCCACATCACGGCCAGCGAGCTGCCCTTTGAACAACGCCTGGCGCTGCTGGTGCAGCGCGAGGTGGACTGGCGTGACAGCAAGCGCCTGGAGCGCCTGTTGAAGGCGGCCCGCCTGAAGGTCTCCAGTGCCTGCCTGGAGGACATCGACTGGCGCGCCAGCCGGGGCCTGAGCCGAGAGGTCATCACCAGCCTGGCCGGCGGGGACTGGCTGCGCCATGGCCACAACGTGCTGCTCACCGGCGCCACCGGGTGCGGCAAGACGTGGCTCGCCTGCGCACTGGGGCAGCAGGCCGCGCGCCTGGGCTTCTCGGTGCTCTACACCCGCGCGCCACGGCTGCTGCAGGAGCTGCACGTGGCCCACGGCGATGGCAGCCTGGGCAAACGGCTGGCGCAACTGGCGCGGCTGGACCTGCTCATCCTGGACGACTTCGGCATCGCGCCGATTGCCGCGCACGAGCGAAACGACCTGCTGGAATTGCTGGACGACCGGGTGGGCACGCGCTCGACGCTCATCACCAGCCAGTTGCCGGTGACGGCCTGGCACGCCTGGCTGGACGAGCCCACGCTGGCCGACGCCATCCTGGACCGCATCGTGCACGGCTCGCACAAGATAGCCCTCAAGGGCGAGTCGATGCGCAAGCTCACCAAGGCCGTCTGAGCCGGCCGCGCCGACCGCCATTCCACGCTGATGGCGGACACTTCGGCTACGATTTGAGCGTCACTCAGGACACCCGCGCAACGTGTCCGCCATCGCCTGGAACGCTGTCCGCGATGGGAATGGAATCACTGTCCGCCATCAGTGGAATGCGCAAGTCCAGCAAGCCCGTCTTCACGAAAACCCACTCGTAGGTGCCCTCCACCAGCCAGCGCGCGGTGCGTCCCGGCTCCTGCACGACGGCGCTCCGGGTGAAATGGGTGGAGAGCTGGTTCAGTTCGTAGTCGAGCATGCCCTGCGCGTGGCGCCAGCCCTGGTCTGGCCAGAACAGGTGCATACCAACGCATTCAATGACGATGGACAGCAGCAGCGAGGCGACCAGCACGCCGAACAGGCGCCATGGCAGCGTGACCACGCTGGCGACCAGGCCGCGTTGGCGTGCCTGCTGTCGCTCGGCGGTCGCGGCGGGCTCTTTCACGATGGGGCCTCGTCATCCGGCGTGCCTTCTTGCCCTTCCTCCGCCAGATTCGCTGGCAACGCGTCGTCGTCGTCGTGCAACGGGGGCTGCCCGTTGCCCTCCCACCATTCGCCCGCCTCGGCGTAGTGCTGGCGCATGTAGCCGGCCAGTTGCTGCAGGTCCCGGGGCATGGCTTCGTCCGGATCGGGCGCCGGCAACGGCATGCGAACCTTCCACAGGTTACCGCCTTCGATGAGGGCGAAGCACTGCCCCTTGGGCAGGCCGACCACGTGCGCAGGCTCGATGAGCGGCACGCTCGACGTGCTGATGCGGTCCTGCGCGTTGCTGGTGAAGTCGGTCGGGCCGTGGATGTCGGAACTGTCGGTGGCGCCGCTGACCAGGGTGGTGGTGTAGACCTCCACCTTCGG
The DNA here is from genome assembly GCF_059368615.1 of Stenotrophomonas sp. YJH_SMC_40. Taxonomy (NCBI): domain Bacteria; kingdom Pseudomonadati; phylum Pseudomonadota; class Gammaproteobacteria; order Lysobacterales; family Lysobacteraceae; genus Stenotrophomonas; species Stenotrophomonas sp. YJH_SMC_40. The sequence goes on from NZ_JCAFRX010000001.1 coordinate 291,843, forward strand.
CAGTTGTCGTGTCAGCAGTTCGGCGGTGGCGGTCTCGCGCACCCGCAGCATGAACAGGTTGTTGAAGTTGCCGATGACCTGGCCGGCCTTGGCGCGGTTGCCGATGCGCGCCTCGATGTCCGAGAGCGTCTGCGTATAGGCCGTGACCTGCATGCCCGCACCGCCACCCTTGTTGATGAGCGGGATGAACTCATCGCCCATCAGTTCGTTGAATTCGTCCGCATGAACGTTGATGGCGACCTTGGCATTGGCCGATGCCTCCGGCAGGCCATCGTCGATGCCGTGCTTGTAGATGTGCCCCGCCACCGACACCAGGTCGCTGAACATGCTGTTGCCGACGGCCGCCGCCACTTCGGCGTCGGACAGCGCATCCAGTCCCACATAGACCACGGCCCGCTTCCTGATGATCTGCATCCAGTCGAAGATCGGGCGCGGGTCGGACAGGTCGGAATAGTTCGGCGCGAGCAGTTGTGCGATCTTGCCGGTGGTGAGCTTCTCCAGCAGCGGCAGCAGCGAAGCGACGATCTTGTCGAAGTAGGTGCGGTCGTAGCGCACGGCGGAGCGCAGGCCGTCGAGCACCGCGTCATAGGTTCGCGTCTGCGACAGATACTGCTCCAGTGCCACCACCCGCTTCTCTCGCCCGACCATGTGGCGCGGGATGGTCTTGTCGTTGAGGCGTCCTTCGAGCTGGACGATCACCTCCCAGGCCTTGGGCTCGGTTCGGGCGAAGAAGTGCTGGGCGTACTCGATGAAGAGCGCGTCGATATTGACGACGTGCCGCTGGATCAGCAGGTAGTCTGGCCGCTGCCCCAGTTCCACCAGGGCGCGCGCGATGATGTTGACGAAGCGCCAGGCGAACTCGCGGAACGCGGCGCTGTTGCCCTCGCCGGAAAGCTGCCCCGCAATGCGGGTGGCGACTTCCGAGATGCGCCCGAACCGGCCGACGGCGTTGTAGCGTGCCGAGATGTCGGGCCAGCCCAGGTGAAACACGTACATCTCGCCCTCGCGTCCGGCGCGCCTGGCCTCGACATACATGCGCTTGAGCAGGTCGGCATCGCCCTTGGGGTCGAAGACGATCACCACCTCGTGCTCGCCATGGACCTTGCGACGGATGTCCTGCGTGATGAACAGTTCGGCCAGGCGCGTCTTGCCCACGCGCGTGGTACCGAGCACCAGGGTGTGGCCCACACGCTCGCCCAGCGGCAGGGTGACGTCGGTCTCGTGCGGCTCGATGCCATGCAGGCGCGGCATGCCACCCACTGGCGGCAACGGCCGGACCGGGTTGAGCGGGCTGTCCCAGGCCAATGCCCGCGCCAGCCTGGGCAGCGGCGGCGACGCGAATTCCAGCCGCTCCTCCAGGCGGCGCGCCAGCCGGTAGAACGTCGTCGGTTCGGCATAGCGCCGGAACTCGGGCTTGTAGGTCTGCGTCAGCCGATGGGTGTGTCGTTGTTCCCAGCGAAAGCCACGCCCAACGAACAGGCGGTACTGGCTCACCGGCACGTCGCGGCTCGTCATCACGTAGCGTGGCAGACGACGGATGTGGCGGCGGTAGCGCAGGATGGCCCAGGCGTCGCGCAGGCGGACCGCGCCGAAGGCCAGGAAGGCCAGCGCGCTGCCGAGGCCGAGTACCGGATTCAACGCGAGCGCCCACGGTGCCACCACGCACACCACCGCGGCGCCTGCGCATACGGCAACGGTGTATAGCTCCACCGCTGGCCGCAGCAGGACTTCGACGGCGTGCGGCTGGGCCATCGGGCGGTCCTCACTGTTCGATGCCGGTGGCGGTCACCAGCACCGGGTAGTGGCGCAGGCCCAGGCGCCTGGCCAGTTCGTCCCCGGACGCCGGCGCCAGCATCAGCCCGGGCGCCAGGGAACGCAGTGCCGCAAGTGCCTGCGGTGACTCGACCTGGACCACCAACCCCACAGCCCCGAGCTCGCGCAACGACGGGGCACGCTGGCGCAGCCAGGCATGGGAGCGCTGGTCATCACCAACCAGGAACATCGGCGTGAGCCCCGGCGCCTGGATCGCCCGGGGAGCCACATCGCCAGGGGCCAAATGGGCAGAACGCACCGGCAGCATGGCCGCCTCGCCGGAAGGCCCTTCGGGCAGGCGTGGCATCTCGATCCTGGGAGATGGCCTGCTTCCGGTGCGCGGTTTCAGGTCCAGGGCTTGGTAGTAAGGCAGCGCGGAGGCACCGCCGTGATCCTCGACGACGATCAAGGGCGGCGATTGCGCGAAGGCGGCTGGCACGGACACGAGCGGCAGCAAGCCGACCAGCCACAGTGCAGCCGGACGGAAGGTTCGAGGCTTCATGGCAGGGTTCTCCGGGGATCCTCGCCCCGCGCTGGCTCGCCCAGTAGGCGGGCCAGGTGACGGCCAACGCTTTGGCGGTAGCGCGCAGCGGGTGCGCCACCAGCGGGGCGGTGGTAGCGGCCGATCGTGATCAGCCAGTCCTGGCCCGGCGCGTGCTGCTCGCGCAGGATCTGCGCGGCCAGCGCCAGGTTCCGATAGGGATCGAGCAGTTCGCAGGGGTGGTCGTAGCGGTGGCGCTGGTAGCCCAGGTTGATCTGGCTCAGGCCGGCGTCGATGCGGGTGCGCGGCACGTTGCGCAATGCCCGTTGCAGGCCGGCGCAGGCCTCGGCACGGGTGGCGAACCGATGCGATGCCCCGGCCACGTTGAGCGTCCAGGGCCAGGGCACGAGGCGGTCGTGGTACCGGGTGCCACTCTCCTGCAAGGCCACCGCGTACAGCACCGCAGGCGGGATGCCCGCACGCTGCGCTGCGAGTTGGTAGGCCGGCGGCGGGACTTCCTGCGCCTTCGCCTGGCCGAGTGACCAGCAGGCCAGCAGCGCGAGCGCGAGACGCCCCAGGCCTACTGTCGCTGCCATTGGCCGCCGACCTGGCGCACGATGGCGGGCAGTTCGCCTTGCAGGCCAAGGGACAGCCAGCGCCCACCATCGTGGTTGAGGGTGATGTGCCGGGCGCGCACTTTCGCCGGGTCGATACGGGCCCGGCGTGCCCATTCACGGATGCGCGCGTCGTCGGCGCGACTGCCGACGACATAGACATCGAACTCGACGCCCGACGCCTGCAGCCGCTGCACGGCCTGGTCGCAGGCGGTGCATCCGTCCTTCACGAAGACGGCGGTTCGGTCGGTGCCCGATGCGATGGAGGTGCCCACGCCGGCCGGCTTGGCACCGGGCAGGTTGACCCGCGCCATGCCCGGCGCGATCCGCTGCCAGGCGGCGTCGTAGGCACGCTGGTAGGCCAGCGTCTTCTCGACCCGCCGGGCTTCGGCCCGAACCTGCAATTCCGCGTAGCGGCGGCGCTCCTCGTCGGAGCGTGCTTCGATCCCGAGAGCCGTGAGCGGGTCGAGGCTGGGCGAGTAGACGCCCAGCGGCCCCTGCATCAACTCGCGATAGCGCGTCCATTCGTCCGTGCGCAGCCCCCAGTCCTGCGCCCGCTGTTCGTCGCTGCGAGCGATGGCCGCAGGCGCCTCGCGGCTCGGCGCCGTCCTGGCCGCGGTGGTTGCGCTGGTGTGCTGGGCAAGCGCCGCCTGCGCGGCGGAGGCGGCCAGCAACGCAGCCAGCAATTGCGGGATCAAGTGGCGCGGGACCATTGGCGTGGACCTCCCTATCGGGGTGGGATGGGCAGCCGGCGGATCTCGTCGCCCCGCCGGAAGACGGCGCCATCGCGCGCGATGCCGTCCAGTCGCCAGCCGCCCTCCGACTCTCCGGCGCGCAGCAGGCGGACATCGGCCATCCCGCTGCCACCGACAGGCATCACCGACACGAAATGTTCTTCCGCACGCAGTTCCACTCCGATCAGGCGGAATGCAGGCTCAGCAGGCTGGGGTTGGGCCGGCACGGGTTTGGATGGCCGTGGTGCGGGCGGTTTGGGCTGGTGCGAGACCGGGCGGGCTTCCAGTCGCGTGACTCGGGTTTCCAATGCGTGCAGCGCATCGGTGGCGGCGTAATAGGCCTGCGCCAGCTCGATCGCCGCCAGCCGTTGGTCCAACGCCGCAGTGTCCTGCTCGTAGCGCGCCTGCGGCAAGGCGGCGGGCTGAGTATCGCGTTGTTCGATCCGATGCGAGAGGCCATCCACTCGGGATTCGAGCAGGGACACCTGCGCGGTGGGCGCGAAGGCCTGGGTCTGTTCCGCCAGCCCGGACAAGGCCATGTGATCCACCAGCACCACCGCGCTGACGAGCAACAACCAGGTTGCGGCCGCGACCCGCAGCAGCGTCGTGCGCTGGCCCGTCGCCGAGTCCCGGATGGTCATGGCGAAACCTCCCGGATCAGCGGAGGGGGCTCCGCCGAACGGTTGATTTCCGGTGGCTTGGGCTCGTGCGGCGTACGAGCCTCCCTGAGCCTGCGGATGAAGCACACCTTCCGATCGCCGTCGTCAACCTGCAGATCCCAGGCGGGGCCGGCCAGGGTCAAGAGCGCGTCGCGCAGCAGGACCGGGCCGAGCCGGTAGTGAGCCGCCGGCAGCGGCAAGGCCAGCAGATCGGCGGACTGCTCATCGCACAGCCGGTAGCCGGAACGCAGGACGAGGTGCCGGAGGGCATCCCCGACGGTGGCGCCCAGCGTGCCGGGGACCTCCACATCCACCACTTGCAGCAACAGGTCGTGCTGGGCCGCCGTCGGCGCGAGTTCGACCAGGGTGTAGCGGCCATACCGTGTCACCGGCACGAACTCCGTCACGGCTTCGGGCGCGATGTCGGTGGCTTCGGATGCGGGCGTCGGTGGCACGGCGTTCGTCATCGCGCAGCCGCTGGCCATGGCGGCCAGGAGCAAGCCGGGCAAACAAATCAGATGGCTGCGTCCGGCGATACGGAAGGGCTGGCGGGATGGGCGCATGGATCGGTGTCCTGAACAACGAGCCATCACCATCGCCGCGCCGGCCCTCTGCCGCAGCAAACAAAGCGAATCCATCGGCTCCCGATTTGCCAGGAAAAATGCCGGCGACCATAGGGCCGCCGGCATGCAACGCATGGATCATGCCGCCACGAGTTGTCGTGCCAATGCCACCTCGACGGAATCACCGTCCTGGTTCAGGACATCGAGCCCGGACTCCGGCACGTCGCCCGACGTGCTTTGCGACACCATGATCTTCCGGGCCATCAACCCCAGGCAGGTCATCTGCGAGGAGTTGGCGTAGCCGAGGTAGATCACGCGCACCGGCTGCTTCTGGCCGATGCGCCATGAGCGCCGGGCGGCCTGTTGCAGCGAGTACACGTTGTACCCGCTCTGGAGGAACACGATGGTCGGGAACTCCAGCAGGTCCAGGCCGGTTTTCACCAGTTCGGGATTGGTGATGAGCACGTCGATGCCTCGGTCGAGCTGCTCGGCGATCCAGTCTTCCCGGCGGGAGGCATCCACGCTCGCGCGCAGTACCGCCACCTTGAAGCCTTCCTGCTCCAGCAGCACCTTCAAACGCGACGTGGTGTCGCGCGTGCCGGTATAGACCGAATAGACCAGGGTCTTGCGACCTTCTGCCTTCTCCCGCTTGCAGATCTCGATCAGTTCGCGCTCCTTGGGCATCACCTCCAACTCGTTGAACTGAGCCGGTACGAACGCCAAGGTGTTGCGCGTGCGTGGATGCACCACGGTTTCCGACCGGAAGCACGTGTCTGGCCAGGCCAGCAGAACGTTGAGGACCACGCCGAGCAGCGTCGTGTCGCGCTTCGCCAGGGCCTGCTTCAGCTCCTGGGTCAGCCGACCCGCCAGATCGCGGTAGGCCGCGGCTTGCGCCGTGTCCATGGCGACTTCGCGGAACTCCTCGTCGTAGGGCGGCAGCACGTTGCCACCGATGTCCTTCAACTTGAGAAAGACGGTGAACGGCAGGACGCAACGCAGCACGCCCTTCGGACCGAAGCCCGGCGCCTTGACCGTGCGCACCGATACCTTGGTGCCCTTGGCCGTCTTGTGCGCCGTGCCCGTGCTCTCGGAATAGATGTCCTTGAGCACGCCGTGATCGCGCATGAACGCCATCGCCGCCGACGTCATGCTGCCGCTCTTCGTCGGCCGGTAGCCGTCTTCGATCATCCGCCCCGGCAGGGCTCGGAACAGCAGGTGGAACAGGTCGTCGCCGTAGCCACCCATCAGCGTGCCGGTGAGCAGCAGCGTCTTGCGCGCCTTGGCCGCCAACACCCCCATGGCCTGGCCCTGGGCGGAGCCGCCGTTCTTGTACTCGTGCGCCTCGTCGGCGATGAGCAGGTCGAACGTGCCTTGGGGAAGCTGTCTCTTGATGAACTCGGACGGCTGGTAGCCGCCTCCGCCGAAGCCGAACTCCATGTTGGCCATCGCACGTTCCATCCGGTGGGCTTGCCGGTCCGAGAAGACCAGTTCGCCGTTGCCATCCATCAGGTTGATGAACTCGTGGATGTTGTCCCCGAGCATCGACGCGAGGAAGGCGTCACCGAACTTCTGCATCAGCTTCTGCGCTGTCACTTCGCCAATGGTTGGAATACGCTTCAGTGCCTTGAGCACGGTCGAGGACTGGTCGCTGGCGGACAGGCCTCTGGGACGGATCAAGGACCACAGCGGTGCACGGCAGTGGCTGCACTTGCGGCGGAACTCCTCGGCTTCCAGCTCGGCCGGGTTGATCGGCTCACCGTCAAGGTCGGTGATGACATGCCCGCAATCCGGGCACGCCCCCACGTCGCCATGAGGCGTGCGCCGGCGAACGAAGACAGGTTTCCAGTGGAACCCCATCCGCATCCGCACGCGCCCCAGGACGAAGAACTCCTGGCCCTGCGCCGGCACGCCCAACTGCTCGCGCAGTTTCAGGAGCTTGACCAGCGTGTCCGGTCCATTGAGCACCCAGACCTTGGCGCCGGCCACCGTCTCCTGGATTTCGCGCCGCCACTTGTAGACCAGGTGGGGTGGCGAGAGCACCAGGGTACGGCGGTAGCCTTCGGCGTTGAGCACGGCGGCGGTGGCAATACCCACTGTCGTCTTGCCGCAGCCCATCTCGCCATTGACGATCGCGGCACGTTCGCCGCGGTCGACCAACAACTCGGTGACGGCGTGGACCACATCGGCTTGCGCCGGGAACAGCTGGCGCTTGAGCGCGGTGAGGATCAGTTGCCGATGCACCCGCACCTGGCCGGTGTAGACCGGAGGATTGGCGCGGTTGAGCGAATCGAGCAGTTCGTCGCCGAACTCCGATACGAAGTCCTGCAGGCTGAGCGTGAGGGGTGAAGCGGCCGCTTCGAGCAGGTCGCCCTGCACAGCGGTTTCGGGAACGGTTTCGAGATCGAGGGACATGGTGATGCTCCAAAGAAGATGGGGCATGCACCTCCCCCACGGGGCGTTGACATGCCCCTGGGTGGGAAGAAAGTAGCGGCGCGAGACCGCTGGATGCGGATCAGTACTCGCTGGGCAGCAGCAGCGTGGTGACGCTGCGATCCCATTCGGTGATGATCCAGAGCTTCAGGTCGCGCGTGACCTGGTAGGACGAAAACAGGCGATCCTCACTGGACTTCAGCGCGGCGTCGTTCTGCCGCCGATCGCTGTCGTCCAGGTCGCCCCAGTCGCCATGAAGATGGCGGCGCAGGTACGGCGTGGGGTTGAGCCGGCCCTGTCGGACCAACTTGTCGACGCCGGCGGTCATGACGACCTGCCCTGGCGAAAAGCGGGCTTGTGATGCGAGGTGGAGGATTGCGAGTGCCATGGTGGTTTCTCCTTGTGGACGAAGGGGCCACGGCACCCCCATCGGGGCAACGTGATCCCGGTGGGTGGATGAAAGCGACGGCGAACCGTCAGGGAACAGGGATCAGCGGATGGTCAGCACCTCGCCCCGCGTGGCGGAGCCCGGCGTCAGATCCCATGCACGAATGACCGGCACGAACTTGTCGGTGAGGATGCGCGTCTCGGCCACGGAGCCGTCGTCGCGTTCGGTGTATTCCGTCTGGAGGGTCTTCTCCTTGTGGGTATCACCTTTGACGACGAGCACGCGCCCGCTCTTGGACTTCACCACGCCGGAGATCGCGCCTGCGGCCAAGGCCAGGGCGAGATGCCAGTGCGACAAGGCCCGCGCGGGCGGACGCAGCGATTGCTGCGCGGCGCCCAGGTGCGTATCGAGCGCCGGCCAGAGACCTTGCAGCCGGCCGACTTCATCGGCGAACTGCTCGGGCTCCATCGTCACGCGATAGAAGTGCTCCGGCTCGGCCGGGCTGGCAGGGACGGTGTACGGCAGGAACGGCCATTCGAGCGGCAGTTCCTCGGCCTCGGCGTCGCCCTGTCCGATCTGCAGCAGCAGACCGCGCACGGCCTTGACCGACTCCGACGCCTGGTCGCGCTGGCGAATCCGACGGCCGAAGATCACCACCTGCTTGAACTGCGTCTCCACCGCACGGTAGATACGCAGGTCGGCGAAGTGGCGCGTCAGCCATCCGACCAGTTCGGCGTCGAGCACGTAGGACGGCACGATGAAGACCAGCACGCCACCGTACTGCAGCAGCGGCAGCGCACGCTGGTAGAACAGCTTTTCCAGCCGCGCACGGCCCTGGCCCTGATAGCCGATGTTGCCGTTCACGTCCTTGCCCAGGTCGCCATACGGCGGGTTCAGCCACAGCAGCCCGAAGGACTGGCGCGAGATCAGCGTGTCCATCAGGTCACCTTGGATGCAGCGATCGATCAGTTGCCGTGCGTGGCGGGCACGCTCGGCGTCGTACTCGACGGCGAAGGCCTGGACCTGCTCGCGCCCGAGGGCGTGGGCGGCTTCGGCGATCGCCACGCCTTCGCCGGCGCAGGGATCGAGGATGGCCATGGCGCCGGGAGACGGCGCCAGTGCGGACAAGGCCCGCTCCAGCGTCTGCTCGTCGGTGGGGAAGTGGCCGTTACGGATGAAATTGCGCGCCAGGCGCGGAAACATGAGTGCCATGGATTTCTCCTGGTGATGGATGAGGGAAGGCGGGCACGCGCGGCGCGCATGCCCGTGGGGATGGCTCACGCCACACGCCGAAGCGGTGCGTTCGCGGCCAGTTCGTACTGCGTGGCGCCGAGGGTGCCGTTGCGGATCAGCTCGCCCAGCGCCTTCGTCAGCGCCGGGACATCGAGGGCCAGCCGATGGCCTTCCAGCGGCCCGAGGGCCAAGGGAAGACCGGTCAGCATCCGTCGTGTCTGCAACAGCTCCAGCACGGTGTCGCGCCAGTGGTCGAGCAGTGGCAGCGGGCAGGTGTCCTGCACCAGCGTCCACAGCCGGTCAAGCCGGCGGGCGGAATCCCTGGGCAGAAGCGCCAGCGCGCTGGCGTTGGCCTTGTCTGGCTTCACGCAGCGACGATCGAACAGCCACACATTCGTCAGCGAACCGAACAGCGTTCGCCGATAGGCGCGGGTGATGCGCTTTTCCAGGTTCTCGACGTTGCCGACGAAGACCGGGATGGATGCGCCCTGCTCGGTGATGACGTGGAACTGGTCCAGCCCCTGTTCGTCCCGGCCGAGGGTCAGGCGGGCGAGGAACTCCTGAACGGCGGTGTCGCGCGCCCAGATCGAGAGAAAGACGAGATTGCCCTGCTCGTCACCGACGCAACCGTCGGCCATGAGGTCGGGGCATTCGTCGATGCGGTACAGCGGTTTCGCGGAAGAAAGTGCAGGCATGGTGATGTCCTCTTGGAGATGAAGGAGCGACCACAGCCCGCGGGGCCATGCTCGCCCCGGTTGGGTGAAGGAAGGTGCGTGCCGCTAGACGGCGCGCCCCGTGTGGAAGCGGCGAACCCGCTCGCGCCACTCGGGGCTTTGCACCGGCGCCATGTCGAGATAGCGCAGCGGGCACGAGTAGTAGTACGGATGCACGGACTCATCGAGGGACTTGTAGCCCCAATCGCCTCCCGAGCTTTCCAGCAGATGGCAGCCGATGTAGCAAGCGGACTCACCGGCCGCGAGGCCCATGACGCCCGCCTGCCTGGCGGTGATGCGAACCACGGTCCACAGGACGTCGCCGTCCAGTGTGTGGTCGATGACTTCGCAGCAAGCGCGTTCGGACGCCTGCGGAGCGAGCAGCTCGCGGATCAACTGATCGCGCGTCTGACGAACGAAGGTCCAGCCCATGAGGGTCTCCTTGAAGAAAAGGCCGGAGCCCTCCCCGTCGGGGGAGAACCCCGGCGGGTGGCGGAATGCCGCGCAAGGCGGCGGATGGATCAGGCAGCTTGGAGGTGCCAGTCCTGGGACAACGGAGCGAACTCGTAGCCCAGCTTGTCGAGACGGTCGCGCTGCTGACGCAGCACACGACGATCCACGGTCGCATCGAGCTTCACGGTCTCGCCCAGGGGCCACAAGGCACCGAACAGCGCCGCGTCGTCTGCCTCGGCCGAGGCCGCAGCGGACACGGGAGCCGGTTCGCTGCCGAACGGCGTGGTATCGACCAGGGGATCGCGCGGACTGCGCGGCTTCGCCTTCGGCTTGGCCGGGGGCGTCGCCGGCACGGGCGCCTGCGCTTCCTCGTCGATCGGATCGACTTCCTGCGGACTCAGCCAGCGGGCTTCGTCGCGGCTCAGGGCGTCGATGTTGGACAGCGTCATCCCGCCCAGATGGGCGCGGATCTCGATGACCATGCGGCCGTTGGCGTTGTACGTGGAGGGGCGAATCTCGACGATGACGAAATCACCGTCGTACTTGCCCTCGCGGTACTGATCGAGTTCGGCGTTCTTCACGACGAACTCGCCGATCGAGGTCGCCAGGCGGCCGACGTTGAAGTCGCCGTTCCTGCCGTGGATGGTCTTGATGGCCAGTTGGCCGGGGATGGTGATCATGAAGGTCTCCTGCTGACGAAGAGAAGACAAGGCCCCGGGGATGGGGCCTTGCGGATCAGAACGACTCGGCAACGGCCAATGCGGGGGCATCGGCTGCGTCGTCGGCAGCATCGGCGACGGGCTCAGAAGGCTCCGGTGCCGAGGCTTGCTGCGCAGCGGGCGCGTCGGACGTCACAGGGACTTCCGGCTCGCGCTCGTCGGTCTCGGTCGGCTTGGGTTCGGCCTTGTAGACGAGCTTGCCGTCGACCTTGATCCAACTGACGAACAGCAGGCGGGCCTTGAGGCTCACCCCCTGCTCGCCGGCACGCTTGCCCTTGGAGTAGGTGAAGGTGTCGGTCCACAGGTCGCCCAGGCGGAAGCCGATCATCACCTTCTTCTCGGCGTCGACCGCCTGAATGCAGCGGCGCACCAGGTGCTGCGCTTCCGATCCCGATACGCGCGTGTCGAAACGCACATACGAGACGTCATCGCTGGGACCGTTCAGGGCTGCGATGTCGCAGGCCAGGAACGCATCGCCTTTCTTGGGCTTCACTTCGCGGATGCGATTGAGATACCCGAGGCCGGTGATGTGCAGATCGAAGTAGGACTTTTCGGTGGAAGTGGTCATGGTGAATCTCCTGAGAACAATGAGGCGGAGACACACCCGACCCAAGGCGGGGAAGGTGTGGAACCCCCGCGTGGGTTGATGGAACAGCTTGGTGGCATCGCCATCGAGAACCGATGGCCGTTCGCGCATGGATGCCGGTGCGAACTGGAGTGATCAACGCGGTCGGAACCGCGTCGCAGCCTTGAAGATCGTGGCTGCCTGGGCATGTTGCTGACGGACGTCAGCGGAACATGGCCGGAAGCGTGGCGCCGGGGCGGCGCAAGCGTTAGCGAAAATTGGTACCCCTAACTGCCCGCATTCTCAAAGAAGGACCCTGTAAAGGCTTGCACGGTCGAGGAATCGTCCTTAAGTGCGCTACCGAGAATCACATTGGCTCAGGCTTGGTGGCCGTGGTCAAATTCATGTAGTCGTACTTTGCCCCTTCCCGACCGACAGGTAAGAGCCCAAAGAGCCCGTGAGCAATGAATCGAATTCCAAGCCTGCGCTACTCATCCTTCCATGCACGAGCTGTGCTGCGCGCAAGACTCGCTGCATTGCCTTCGATGCGCCGTCCTCATATGGGCTTGATGTCCGACGAACAGGAGGCGCCTGGCGACGTAGATCTGCTCAAGCTTTTGCTGGATACGACTTCGAGCCGAAACGATGATGAAGCGACGGCACGGCAGGAGTACATGCGCATTCGCTTGGAGGTGGGAGCCGAGCTGCCGGACTTCGATGAAGCGCTGGCGAGGGGATGGTTTCGGCTCATTCAGGGACGGGTAGTTCCTGCTGCTGCGTTGAGCGACTATTACCTTCGGCACGATGTGCCGTATGCAGAGGCGCTACGGTCTTTCGTCTACTGGCTGAGCGACGTGAAATATCAAATCGCGCAGCCAGGCGCCCATGCCAGTGCAAGTACCTTTGAGGACTACTTCGTCGCTGGAGCCCAATCGGGGCACAAGCCGCCCGTCCAGACGCCGACCTGGATTGCGGCGCGACTTTGGGATGACCCGCCACCAGTCGATATCGCAACGTGGGCCATGCGCTGGGAATTGCTCGATTGGGTCCCCCTGATTCCTTCTGCCGTTTGGTCTGAGCAGGATGCACAGCGGTTCAGGGAGGCTTCACTTCAAATCCTACGCAATGCCAATCTCCCCACATGGGACCATGTGTCCGTTGCCGAAAGCCTGCGGGCCTCCGGGGACATGCGAGAGCTGGCACCTATCGAAGTGAAGCCTGATCTGCTGGGGCGCGTCCTCGCTCGTACGCGCTCTCACTACGGAACCGACCTCTATGAGGCGCATGCGCTCTGTGCGCTCATGAGGGTACTGGTGCTTGAGCTGGCGCATGTCGAGGCTGGGCCGGTCCCTTCCAAGATGGCGCAGGAACTGGTCGCGCTGGCGACGTGCCATCCTGAGCTTTGCGACGTGCTGACCGACTGCTGCTTGCAAGCGCCGCAGGTCCTTGCCGACCTCATTTTCTGTCCATCTGCAGCGGGCCTCGTCTGTCTCCTGGTCGCTACATGGCATGTGCAGTTCCAGATCGACCGGGACTATCGCAATGAGGCTGCCGACTCGGTGCAAGCGTCATTGTTGGCGGACTGTCTGGAGGTTCTCCGGTATCACCTTGTTCAGGGCGACGTAGCTCCGACTGAATCCGCGCGCTTGCTGATCGTGATGCAGGAGCACGATTGCGGGGGGAGTGATGGCGTGCCTTTGCTGCCCATCGGCCTCGACCACCTGCGTGGACTGCCCGTGGATATCAAGCGGCAAGTTCGCCAGTCACTTATAGAAATGGCAAGCGCCCAGGCCACCTCCCTGGAGTTTGCGGTCATGCTGAAGGCCGTTGCCGTGGTGGGTGAGTCGTTGCCTCCTGCAGAAGCGGAGACCGTGGCTTCTGTTTATCGAAAGGCATTCCATGCAAAGGAACGGGCCGATACACGATGGGTAGACGTTACGGGCGCGGCCGCGCTGGCCCGGCTGGCAATGGATCACGGCCACCTCCAACCCAGGATCTTCTATCCCCTCGACTTGCAGGCCGAACTGGCTCGTCGACCGGACGATGTCGTGGGTCTGGGTTTGTCCATGCGTGAGCAGATACGAATGCTGAGCCGTGCGGTGGTGGGCTACCCCGAAAGCGTACCTGGCGACCTCGTCGAAGCATTGGCTGTGGCGATCCAGGCTGGGGCGAGTAATCGCCCAGACAGGGGCCGGGTCGACGCCTTCACATTCCAGCTGGACAACCAGGTCCGAGGTCGGCAAGGGCCGCGCCTGGAGTCAGATTTGATCGAGGCCGTGAATCGGCCGGAGGTTCCTGCTCAACAAGAGCGCCTCGTAAAGGCGCTCCTGCTGGTCGAGGATCCTCTGATACTGGCCATGTTGTTGCCCCGTGTGCCGGCGGTGTACCGAGAGCGCATTGTTGCCCGGTTGCGGGTATTGACACCCGACGAAGCTAGCCGTGCAGCATTCGTCACACAAGCGTCGGAGCGCGGGCAAGCGCTTCTGGATGCAGGGCTTCCTGAGCTTGCCAGTGCATATCTGCGAGAGGCCCAAGAAGCGCAACGTGGAAGAAATCTTCCCGCGTTGGCCGTGCAGACCCTGAATCAGCAATTGCAGATCCACTACCTGAGCGGCACGTTTGATGCGGTTGCATCCGCCAAGATTCCAGACGGTCTGCGGCCGGAACACCAGGCCGAGGCGCAGAGAACACTGGATTTCTTCCGCGCGCTGGTGTGCCTCAAGAACGAGCCACCCGAAGCCTTGAAAGCTGCAGGGATTTTTCACAGCCTGTATCGGCAGCACCCGTTGCCTGCATACGCGATCAACCTGCTCGCCGCACGTGTGGTCAAGCTCCTCGGGGAGAACCTGTTTCGTGTCGTGGTCGGGGAGGATGCTGAGATGGCCCGCCTCGCAATCGATGAGGCTGACCGGGCCATTCCTTCTATCAAGGGACTCAGCGACATGTCCCGCGCCATCCATGTGCCAAATTGCGCAGCCATGCTGCTAGCCGTTGGGCGCCCCAGGGAGGCCATGAATCGCCTCAAGGAACTTGCGTCTGCGGAGCGCACCGCCGAGAGCACGGCATTCGAGGCGGTGGCCAGCGCGAGGCTTGGCGAGCCGGATCGTGCCCGTGCGTTGATTCGGTCGGGCAGGGAGCGCTACGGCGACGCATCGCTGCTCGTCGGGGCCGAGAGCCACATCGATCATTCGGCCGGCTTTGGCGCGCCTCCCCTCTTGCTTTTCAAACAGGAGGCGGCGGTCCAGTTGCGCGCAGCCATGCGTTCATTCATGGAGCTCCCCGCTTCGGAGCAGGCAGAAGTTCTGATGGGGCCACCCTTGGCATTGGAGAAGCTGCTGACGGCAGCCTTTCAGGACGCGCTCGCCGCTTTTCAGCGAACGCTGTCATTCCTCAAGCTCGACAGGCATACGGAATTCGATGAAGACGACTTCAATGGCATTGTCGCCGAGTTGGTCGAAGCGCGACTCGAAGGAAGTTTGGGTTGGCAGGCGCACGAGCAGTCACCGGGCGGTTACACAGAGAAGGGCAATGCCGGAAGGCGTGACTTCGTGGTCCGTCGCCGAGGCGTAGACATTACCGTTTTCGAGGCGCTGAAAGCATCGCAGCCAAACGACAAGCGGATTTCTGCACATCTCCACAAGCTCTTTGGCTACTCTTGGGCCGACATCCTCTTCCATGTCACCTACAGCAATCGCAAGGACATCTCAGAGATGCGCACTGCAGTCGAAGAGGTGGCACGGCAGCCACCTCCGGGCACAACGTATCAATGCCAATCGGCGATACCCGCCGACGGGGCAAGGCCCGGCGCTGTCAGGGGAAGCTATCGTAGGAATGGAGAAGATGTCACAGTCATTTTCTTTGTGATCGACATGCGGCAGGAAGGCCAGCGCGCGGCGGTGGGGGCGCCAGCATTGATCGAGAACGCTGATCAGTGATGACGAGAGCCGGCGCCGGTGAAGGTCAGTGGCTGGGAAGATTCCGGTCATGGCCGCTCCAGCGAAAAGAAGGAGGGACATGGCCCCGCGTGGGGACGCATGTCCCTCGTGGGGTGGGATGAAAGGACGGTGGTGTGCCGGGTGTGGCTCACCAGCCGCTGTAGTGAAGCGTCAGGTCGGCGATGACCTTGCGCCGCTCTAGGTCGAGACCGCCGAGGTCGGACAGCCCCTCGAAGCCGCAACGCTTGAGCATCGCGCCGCCCTCGCGGGCGTTGTAGAAGCTGACCATCGCGGATAGGAACATCCGCTGGCCGCTGCTCAGGACGCCGAGGGCGTCGTTGAGCATCAGCAGGTTCGGGCGCAGATCCCACTTGGTGGTGGCACGCCGCAGGCCTTCGCGTGTGCCGTCGCCGAACCATTCGGCACCGGCGATGTTGACACCGCGCTTCCACGCCTCGAAGAAGGCTTGGGGCGCGGCGGCGAAGTGCTGGTGTTCCAGCTCGATCTGATCAATTACCTCTTGAGGCAGAGCACGGTTCATGACGGGGGCTCCTGGTGTTTGGACATCACGGGTTGAGGCGCTGCTGCCAGCGGCCAGTTTGCAGGGCGTGCTCGGCAGCGTGGTGCGATCGGAAGTAGCTGACCGACTCGCGCGAGACCGGACCATCCGCGTCGGCGGTGCCGATGTAATGGCCGGCTGCGCTGCAGAGCACCTGCAGGGGCAGGCGCTTGCCGACGTAGGCCAGGGCTTGGTAGCCGATGGATTCGGCGCGGGCCTGTTCAGCACTCGAAAGTGCCGATGCGAACGCAAGGGACATGGTTTTTTCCTGGTGGTTGAAGACCGAGAGCACCACGCCCTGACGGGAGCGGAGACCTCCCGAAAGGTTGAACATCGAAAGCATCCGCGTCGTGGCGACGCGCGTCCGCGGTGGTCGGTGCGAGACGGACTGGATCGGTCAACGCGGCGAACCGCGTTGCAGCCTTGAAGACCGGGGCTGCCAGGGCATGGTGCTGACGACCGTCAGCGACACATGCGAGAAGGATGGAAGCGCGGCGCCGCGCCGTCGCCGATCAAACGGAACCGCTCGCCGTCCGGTTTGCCCCGAGTGCTGGGTGCAGGAACCGATGCACCTTCCGGCTGCCCACGACCAAGGCGCCGAAGCCCCGCAGGGCTTTGGCTGGAGAGAAATCAATCCACCTGTGGGCTGCAAGCAGGCCAGGTCGTCGTCAAAGCCATTCGCTGCTTCAGCAATCTCACCCGACCCGTTTCGTGGCTGGGGCCGGCATCCTCTGGCATGTATCCACACACAAAGGGAGCCCGTTGTTCCGCCGGCGGGCACCGGCACCGAATACCGTCGACCGAAAGCGGTCTCCTGGCACCTCGCAGCCTTGCGGGCCAAGGCGTCAGGAGACCGCTCGCGGATGGGCGGAAGCACGTCGATCAGCGGAATCGCGGCGAGCGCGACTCGACGAAGCAATGACCTTCTCGCCCTGCCAGCCGTGATCGGCCTGTGCAGGACGCGCACACCGTTGCAGAAGGGAACGCGCGCTGGGGAGTCCCGCGGGGCGCGGGAGGTTTGCCCCGCCGTCGGCAAGAGCCGGCGTGGCAGAGGGAGACATGGGCGTCAGTTCGCCTTGGGGCGCCGACGCGGTGTGCTGGAGGTGCGGCTAGATGCGCCGCGCTTTCCTGCCGGGGCATCTTCGACCGGCTGCGTACCCTTGCAGTCCGGGTAGCGGCTGCACGACCAGAACGCGCCGCTCTTGCCGCCGCGCTGGCGCATCGATGCGCCGCACTGCGGGCAGTCCGGCGGAGGCGACAGCTTGATGGCGAGCGTGGCGCCGCGGTACTGCTGCACGAGCTGGGCGACCCAGCTCGATTGCTTGGCGATGAAGGTGTCCAGCGTCATCTGGCCGGCCTCTATCATGTCCAGTGCCTGCTCCCACACTGCCGTCGTGCCTGGGTCGGCAATGGCTGCCGGCACCGCGTCGATCAACGTGAAGGCCGCATCCGATGCACGGATGGCACGGCCTTTCTTTAAGAGATAGCCGCGGGCCAGCAACCCGCTGATGATGTTGGCGCGCGTCGCCTCGGTGCCGATGCCCGTGGTGTCCTTCAGCTTCTGCTTCAGCCGCGGGTCGGTAACGAGCTTGGCGACGCCCTTCATGGCCTTGACCAGCTCGCCCTGCGTGTAGGGCTTGGGCGGCAGCGTCTTCAACGCCTTCAGTTCGACTTGGGCGACTTGGCAGTAAGTTCCAGCCTGTAGCACCGGCAACACCTGCCCGCGCTGCGCGTCCTCTCCGTCACCGTCACCGTCCTCGGGCTCCGACGCCGCCTGTACCTGGCGCCATCCAGCCACCGCGATCTGCTTGCCGACCGCGACCAGCCGCTGGCCGCCGCACGTGAGCTGCGCCACCGTCCGGTCGAACTCGTGATGCGGCAGGAACTGCGCGAGGTAGTGGGCGCGGATCAGTCGGTAGACAGCCAGCTCCTTGTCGCTCATCGCCGAGACATTGGCGGGTTCCAGCGTCGGAATGATGCCGTGGTGCGCCGTGACCTTGCCGTCGTTCCAGGCGCGCGAGCGCTGCTGGCGGTCCAGGCGGTCGATCAGCGGCCGCAGGCTGGGGTCGGTCTTGACCAGGCTGTCGAGTACGGCCGGCACCTCGGCCAGCATGCTCTCGGGCAGGTAGCCCGAATCTGAGCGCGGATAGGTCGTTGCCTTGTGCGTCTCGTACAGCGCCTGGGCAATGTCCAGCGTCTCCTGCACGTCGAGGCCCAACTGCTTGGAGCACACCTCCTGCAGAGTGCCCAGGTCGAACGGCAGCGGCGGCCCTTCGCGAACGCGCTCGGTTTCTACTGACAGCACCTGGGCGGAGCCGGCCGTGCGCAGGCGCTTGGCGGTCTGCTGCGCCACCGGCTGTTGCAGGCAGCGGCCCGCATCGTCGGTGCTGCCTTGCGGCGGCGTCCAGCTTGCGACGAAGGACTGGCCTGCATGCGAAAGCGCAACCTCGATAGCCCAGAACGGTACGCAGACGAAGCGTGCGATCTCGCGATCACGATCGACGACCAGCTTCAGCGTCGGTGTCTGCACGCGCCCCACCGACAGCACGCCGGTGTAGCCGGCCTGCCGACCTAGAAGCGTGAACAAGCGGCTCAGGTTCATCCCGATCAGCCAGTCGGCGCGCGATCGGGCGAGTGCGGAGAAATACAGCGGCAGCGTCTCGGCGGACGGCTTGAGCGCACCCAGCGCTTTGCGGATCGACGCATCGTTGAGCGCCGACAGCCACAGGCGCTGAATCGGCCCGTGGTAGCCGCACAGGTCGATGATCTCGCGGGCGATCATCTCGCCCTCGCGGTCGGCGTCGGTCGCTATCACCAGCTCGCCCGCCTTGGCGACGAGCTGCTGCACGACCTTGAATTGCGCTGCGGTCGCCGCTTTGGGCTCGACGCGCCAACGCTCGGGAAGAATGGGCAGTTGCTCGATGGCCCAGCGCTTGTATTGCTCGCCGTAGCCTTCGGGCGGAACCGCCTCGACCAGATGACCGATGCACCAGGTCACGACGACACCCGCGCCGCTGTAGCAGCCGTTGCCGCGTTGACCGGCACCCAGCACAAGGGCGATGTCCTTGCCCTGGGACGGCTTCTCGCACAGGAACACGCGCATGAAGCCTCCTTGGAAATGTGCGGTTCATTGGATGGGCGTCAGCTTGGCGGGGCCAGGAGATGCCGGCAGCAAGGAAGCCGATTGATGCAGACACCGCTTTGTGATCGGCAGGCGGTCCGTTGCCGCAGCGGTGTGCATAGACCGCAGGAGCTGGCACAGCAAGAGCGTCGTTTTGGGAGGGCGGCTGGAACTCCGTGGACGAGCTTGGAGCTATCCCCTGGGGATAGCTCGCTGGTGCATCGCGGGCGTATGACGGTTGCTACAGCCGCCCTCGGGGGAACGGCGATGGGCGAATTACTGTCCGCCGGTCGGCTTGGTGCTGAGCGCCACCGACTCGATGCGGTACGGCAGGATGCCCACGCGCCGCGCCTCGACCTTGAACGTCACGCGCTCGTTCTCGTCGGCGTCCTCCCATTCGTCGCGCACGGTGCGGCCCTCGACCAGCACCCGCATACCTTTCTGGTACAGCGTCTTCCAGTGCTCGGCGTCGCGGTGCCACACCTCCACGGGCGCCCAGAAGCCGCCGCGATCTTCGTACTCGCCGTCCTTCTTCGGGATCGGGTTGTCGAAGTAGACGTTCAGGCGAAGCAGCCGGCGCGGCTCGTCGTTGCCGTTCGGAAATTCGCGGTAGTCCGGCGCAGAACCGATGTTGCCCTCGCCGACGAAGTGCGTGCTCATGGTGACTCCTTGGTGGTGGGTGGAACGGACGCGGTATGCCCGTGGACGCGCCGCAGGTAAGCCGCTTCGGCCTGCGCGGCCTTGTTGGCGCATTCCAGGGCTTGGCGAGCGATGCTGTGGGTCAGGCTGATCTGCATGTTCAGCACGATGCGCTGCAGTTCGATCGCGTACAGCTCGTCGATCAGCGAGGCCGGCGTCGCGGGGTTGGCCAGCAGGGCCTCCCACAACGCCACGCCCATGGAGGAACGGTCGAGGTTGCGCCAGCGCAGGAAGGTCGTCCCTGCGCCAGTGGCCTGCTGGGCCAGTTGCACGTCGAGCAGGCTGAAGGGGTAGGCGCGCGCCTGGGGCAGCACGCGCCGCTGCGCCAGGCCAATCACGTCGTCGCGCAGCGCAGCACATTGCCTGGCCCAGGTCTCCAGACTCCCCTTACCCTTAAAAGGCTGTAAAAGGCCCTTTAGGTAGCCTGCGTGTTCCAGCCGCTGGAAGTCCGCCTGTTCCAGCGCCACGAAGCGCGTGGAGTGGCTGATGGGGGGCGATGCTGTCATGCGCCAGCATCCTCATCGCCCGCAGCACCATCGGCTGCGCCACCCGTGGGAGCGTGCGCATCGGGCACAATGGCAGGCGCAGCAGGCGGCGTGCCGGGCTTGGTTGTCCGCCGCGCGATCGGTGGCGCAAAGCGCGAACGGTGTGTGCCTTCGAGCACATCCAGCGGCAGCTCGCCGAATTTCTCCAACGCCGCCCGCGCCGCGGCATTCTTCGCCGCGAAGTCGTCGCGCGTCGTGCCCGAGTAGCGGTACTGCTGGGCCAGCGAGAACAGGCTGCGCAGCGCGTGCGCACCATCATTGAGCCAGCGCTCCAAGGTGCTGCGATCGATCAGCGCCGTGTGGTGCGCCAGGATGAGTTTGCGTGCCAGGTCGTCGTAGTCGGCCAGCAGATACACCGCCATGAAGCCGAGCTGGGCGTTCACGAACAGCGGCAGCTTCACCGGCTGCACGTTCATGTTCTCGCCCAGCGACAGCGCCGCTGGCACGTCGGCCAAGGCCTGATCCACCTGGTCGCGCAGGGTCTGCAGACGGGTCTTGGTGTCGGCGAGCTTGTCCTCGATCCGCAGCATCCACCAGTCCGAGTACGGGTCGTCCTGCTCGGCGCCGCGCTTCATCTTGTTCATGGCGCCGATGAAGCCGTTGAGACCGATGATGCCTGGGCGCCCCTCGGTCGGCGCGCGGCCGTGCCAGATGCGCGATGCGTGGTGTGTGTGCAGCGTCAGCGACATCGCGCTGCGCAGCGATCCGAGATTCAGTTGCAGGGGTTCTGTGCGTTCGTTGGCCATGAGAGCGACTCGCGGTGAAGGGGCGAGTCGCCAGCATCGGCATCGACCGGAAGGCCGTCAGTCAACAAACCGCAGCCCATGCGCGCCCGGTTTGTTCCGCACGGAAGGCTGTGTGTGCCGGCTATCCCCTGGGGATAGCTCGGCGGAGTCGTTCGCGGCTCGCGCGGAGGTGAGACCGCGTCGCGGGGTTATGCCTCGCGAGGTCTGTACCAGGCGGCCCGTTGACCCTCCACCTCACGGTAGCGAAGCTCGAACAGGCGGCACTCGTGCACCACCTGACGCCAACTGCTGCAGCCGTACTTGGCTGGAAGCTGCTCTGGATGCCGGCCCGCGATCCAGCGGCCAGCAGCGGCGATGGGTGTCCAGCCCTCGACGGCCAACTGCGCGGCGGCCTCGCGCAGCGCGCGGACGATGCCGGCGGCCGGCCAGTCCACCGTGCCGTCCGGCGCGATGCCATTGACCACCAGGTCGTGGAACACATCCGACTGGACGAACTCCGCTGCCAGGCGCCGCGCCTGATCCATGTGCTCGGCCCAGCCGCGCAACTGCTCGAAGTGTTGATCGATGCGCGTGTAGGCGGAACCGAGTTCGTCCTGTGCGGTGCGGCACCCGTCCACGGTCCATAGATCGTGCTGGTCGATGAAGTGGTGCACCAGGGTGTTGCGCAGCGATACCAGGTCTTTGAGGTCGGCCTGGGTCTTGGCGTAGTCCTGTGCAGACAGGCTCAGTTGCACGCGCGTGCGAAAGGAAATCACATCGCCGGGAAGATCGTCGTCGCGTTCCTCGCCGCCATTTTCATCGGTGACGACATACGAACCAAACAGTTGTCCGACCAACGTGCCCAGGGTCTTGGTCGCGGCATCTTCAATCCGCGCTGCGCGAATGGCCTCCAGCGAATGCGCTGGGCCTGAAATCTCGTGGTGGGCCACGATGGCTTTCATGAGGCGCTCGTATTGTTGAAGGCGCAACAGGCATCTGCCCAGCAAGCGCTGAACGTCTCGCTGTAGTGGTTGCAGTGCGTTTGTGGCGGGGGAAGTCGTCATGTCCATCGTCGGCCGGGCTCGTGCGTGGCTGTCCTCGTCTGATTCACAGGCGACAGTTTCGCCTGTCATTCGGCGGGCGACAATCGAGCGCTGCGGAAAGATGTCTGTTCCAGCTATCCCCTGGGGATAGTCAACTCAGCGATCACGCAAGGCTTCTCGGAGCTGCGCCAGGTAGGCACGTGCCACCTCGGGGTCAGCCGCACGGGATGCCGGCGGTGACGATGGCGCAGGTGGCGGGGGCGCTGGCGGTGCCGATGCACTTTCTCCGGCCCAGGCCTTGAACTCCCCGCGCAGTGCCTTCTGGATGATGCCAAACAGGTAGCCGGCTGGGTTGCGTACCGCGCTGTTGTGGCAGCGTGCCACCCACTCGTCGAGAACAGCCTGCCTCTGCGCCTCGTCCACCTGCTGCAGCGCCACCAGCGCGCCGGCCTGCTGCTCGTCCTTCAAGCGCAGGAAACGCTCGGGCAGCCGCAGGTTCTGCAAGGCCCTCGCGCGCGGTACTGTACGTACTTCATTTATACGATCATTACGTACTGTACGGTCCTCCTTTGGAATCCGAAGAGAGCCGTCCGGCGCGGGTTTCGGCCCTGCTTCGGATTCCGAAGACGGGCGCGCAGCATTCCGAAGAAGGGCTTCCTGGCCTTCTTCGGATTCGTGGTCGGCACCCTCCTGTGGATAACCTGGCGTCGTCCAGCCATGTCGCGCCATGCGCTGCGCCAGCACCTGCAGGCGGGTCGGCAGCGTGCGGCCGCTGAGCAGCGGGTCTTCGGCAATCTCCTTGAGCGTGTTCATGCCCACGATCTGCACCGCCTTGGCGGCATGGGTCAGCGCCTGACTGACCAGGCCGAGGTAGTCGGCATCGAGCTGCATCGCCTCGAAGGGCGACAGCGGTTCGTCGTGCAGCACGTAGAGGTTGCCTTGAATGCGGCCGGTCTTCGGGTCGCGCCGTCGTCGCACCAGGCTCAGCCAGCGTGTCAGCCGCAACAGCGTCAGGGCGCGCGCCACGGTCTCGTACGAGGCTTGTGCCGCGCAGGGCATCGAGGCCAAGTAAGGGCGCAATTGGTCGTAGGTGGGAAAGGCGGTCACGCCGTCGTCGTTGAGCTGCAGGCGGAACACCTGCCAGGCGTTGCGCTCCAGCGGCGTCAGGCGTCGGTCGAGGAACAGCCTGCGCGGCACGCTCTCATGGCGGTTGCCGCTGTAGAGGAAACCGTCGGCGGCCGGCGCCGTGCCCTGCGCCGCTTCCTTCGACTCAAGGTGCCGCAGCGCCTCGTCGAACAACGCCGACAGCGCAACGGGGCCTTCGCGCCGTGGTGCGCCGCCCGTGGTCATGGCCTACACCAGCCCCTGGTCGATCCAGTTGCGTATCGCCGACCAGATCACCGACATGGGCAGGGTCATGGTCTCGGCCAGGTCCATGGTCAGCGCCAGCATCGCCATGTCGTCGGTCAGGGCGACATGGCGCTCGGCGACGCCGGCCTTCCAGCGCTCCCACAAGGCCACGTCCTGCGCCTCGTCGAGTACCGGATGCCGGCCCTTGCGCTTGGGCAGCCCGAGGATGTCGCGGCGCAGCGCCACTTCCTGATGCGTGAGGCCGTAGAACTTGCTGACCATCTCCGTGCTCGCCCCCAAGCGCAGCATGCGGTCCACCGTGGCGATCTCCCGCTCCACGTCGTGCACCTGGCTCAGCAGCCGCTTCAACACTTCCCGGTTCACCGATACCGAACACCACGACACCGTGGCATTCACCAGCATGCTCACGAGCTCGGGGTGTTTCAGCGCATCCAGCTCCTCCTCGCCGAAGCCCATGGCCTTGCAGCGGCGCAACTGGCCGTTGCGCAGGTCATGCAGGGCCTGGGCGATCACGGCCTGGTTGAGCGGGTGCGGTGCCGACATACGGGAGCCTCCTGCGCTCAGGAATCCTGGCTCGCTACGCCGGCTTCCAGATCCAGCAGCCGGCGCGCTAGGCGCAGCAGACGGAACAGCTTCACCAGCGCAGCATCGCTCAGGCGTGTGGCCGAGCCGCCATGGCCATGGAGCAGCGCCGCCAGCTCGTCGGCCAGCCGCGCGCGGTCCAATCCGTTCGCGGCGGGCGGCGCTGCACTCAGCGCATGCAGCAGGGTCAGCACCGCCCGCGCGAACACCGGCAGCGCCTTCGCCTGGCCCACGGCCGGCGCCACGCAGACGAAGCCGATGCCGCCGTCGCTGGCCTCGATGTGGTCGGCAACCGCCGCTTCCTCGCCGATTTCGCGCGCGAACTGCGCGATGTGCACGCGCAGGCGATCCGGCGCGTCCAGCCCCGGCTCGACGTACCAGACGTCCGAGATGGGATAGAGCCCGCCGACCTGTACGGGGATCGCACGCAGCGCATCGGCCTCGAAGTCGGGCAGCTTGTCGCCAAGCTGGTCGGCGACCATCCGCTGGATGGACTGCAGGCGCTCGGTGGTCGGTGCCGGTGTCACGATGTGCCCTTGCAGGCGCTCGTCGCGTTGCTGGTGCTGGTCCTCCGGCGCTTCGAGCGGTGCAGGCGGTGTCGCTGCTGGCGCCGAAGGCGTGACCGGCGTGGTGTCGCGCGGCACAGACGAGACGGGGGGCTGCCGAGGCGTGGAGACCGCCGGGGGAGGACCGGCAGGCACGACAGGTGCTGTCGGTGGCTTCGGCGCCGCCGGTTCGCTGGTCAGCGCACGCTGGCGGCTTTCGCTGTCGTCGATCTCCAGCGCCAGCGTGTCGTAGTCCGCCTCCAGCAACTCGGCCATCTGGCCCACCAGTTCGTCCTGCACCCGCTGCGGCGAGAAGTCGTCCGGCTGTGTGTCGAACTGCGTCAGCACGTCCTGAAACAAGGTGGCGAAGTCCACGGCCACGGTGCGGCCCAGCGCACGCCGCTCCCAGGTGCGCTCGCACGCCTTGCGCAGCACCGCGAGCCGGTCCACCTGGTGCCGGCCCAATCCGCCGTAGAGCAGGTTCGGTATCGCCGGCAGCAGGTAGCGCACCGCATCGTTCATGCGGCTGATGTGCGACTGCGGCACCGGATAGCCGTCGGCGGTCAGCCGCCGCGCGAGTTCGCTCTGCGACAGCGCCTGGCCGCTTTCCTGCTCGTAGAACTCGCGCGCCTTCTCGATGCCCAAGGCCCGCTCGATGAAGGTCAGCCCGCCGCGCAGCTCGTTCTCGGCCAGATGCCCGGTCAGCGCCACGATTTCTCCGCGCGCCGGCCACGGGCGGAACACGCACGCAATGCGGAAGAAGCGCTCATCCTTGGTTTCGCTCCACAGTTCGCGCAGGATGGCGAGCCGCGTATTGCCACCGTTCCTGATGATGTAGTGCGCCTCGCCCGGCCGGCGGGTGATCGCGGGCGGTGCGTCGAGCCCGCGCTCGCGGATCGAGGCCTTGATTTCCTCGTAGGCCGGGTTGCGCGTCACGCGTGGGTCGTGTTCATAGGGGCGCAGCTCGTCCAGCGTCACCACCATCGGCGTGTCGGCGATGGGGTCGCTCAAGGTCGCTGCCGACGGGCCGCTGCGGTCGAAGCCCTTGGCCAGCAGCTTGGCGGCCATGTCCTGAGGCGTCGGCTCAGCCATCGCTGCTCTCCCGAGATGCCGCTGGTGCCTGACGATCGGCGCGGCGAAGCTGCGCGCGAGCGTTGCGGCTCGCGCGGTGATCGCTCGCGGTCGAGCTGGTGTAGATCGCGGCGCAGCCGGGCTTGGTGAACACTAGGTGCCCGCCGCGCGTGCGTTTTACGTGCCAGCCTTCGCCCAGCGCGAACTCGATCAGGGTACGCAGCCGCGCATGGCCGCGCGCCAGTTCATGCGCGTTCGCCATGACTGGCTCCCGCTGCGTGACCTCTGCCGGTAACGCACGCAAAGCGTTCCCGCCAGGCCGGGAACAGTTCTCCCGCCAGCGCACGCATCGTCTCCAATGCCGCAGGCGCGTTGCGGCCCACTGGTTGCCGATACTCGACGCGATGCACCGGCAGTCCCCGTGTTGCGGCACGTGGGTAGGCTTCGATGGCCGGAACGTCGGTGTCCAGTACCTGTATGCCAGCGTGCGCCTGGAACATCTGGCGCAGGGCCTGCTGGATCAGTCGGGCGTTCGACGACACCGGATGCACGCGGTTGATGAGCAAGCGCAGCGGCGGTGGCTCGATGCCGAGGTGCCGATACGGAGCGATGTCCTCGATCAGTTGCAGCGTGCCGCGCCTCAGCTCACGCGCCGCCAGGATTTCCGGCGTCACCGGTGACAGCGCCAGGCTGGAGGCCAGTACCGCCATCTCCAGCAGCACGCTGCGCGCTCCCTGGGTATCGATCAGCAGCAGGTCGTAGTGCGACGCCAGCGCGGGGAGCAGGTGACGCAGGCGAAGCCTGCCGTCGGGCGCGTGCAGCAGCAGCGTGTTCAGTTCGCCGCGGTGGTCGTTCGAGACCACCAGGTCGAGACCCGCCACAGCGGTCTGCGAAGCCAATTGCTCGATACGCTGCTCGTTGAAGGCCAGCATCTCGTAGATGCCGGCGGGCGCTTGCGTACCGAGCGTGAAGTAGCTCGACAAGGTGGGCTGTACGTCCAGGTCCAGCAGCAGCACGCGCAGCCCCGCATCGGCGATGAAGCCGCCCAGGTTCGCTGCCGTGGTCGTTTTGCCGACGCCACCCTTGGTCGAAATAACAGATACCACCTGCATGGCGCGACTCCTCGTGGAAGGAATTCCGGCGCAGCGCGGGCTCACGCCCGTTCCCTGAGGCGATCGGTGATCCACTGATCGATCTCCACCGAATCCCAGCCGATGGCGCGTACCCCGAGGCGCAGGGGCTTGGGAAACTTGCCCTCCTTGATCAGGTTGTAGATGTGGGCGCGCTTGAAGCCGGTCTTGGCCTCGACTTCCGCGCGGCGCAGGATGCGGTGTTCGTTCGGCGTCGCGGTGGCGATGGTCTGGGCAGTCACGAGGGTCACTCCTTGGCGCTGTGTAGCGACGGTGATGGACGTGCCCCGTATTCAATAGCGCTGTTCTCGCGCAGTCACCGCAAGTGCAGGCTCGCCATCTGCACTTGCAGTCAGCGGTCCTGGGTGGCGAGATGACGCTTGGCTGCCGAAAACTTCGCCCACAGCGTTCGCTCGCTGATTCCGGACTTGTCGCCGTAGTGGGCAACCAGCGCACTGATGACCGATTCCAGCGTCTCGAAGGACGAATAGGGAACGCCATTGGGCGACTTGCCCAACAGCAGGGTCAGAAGGCCGCCAACGATGTTCAGGTAGGTGGACTCACTGCGGGCGCCCGGCATCCCGGAGCGCTTCTCGCGTTCCGCGCGTGCCTGGTGCTCCTGGCTGAGCGTCTGGAACTGGGCATAGAGCGCATCCCAGGCCTGCACCCTGTCGGCAAGCTGGAGCTTCAACGCCTCGCGATCCATGATCAGTGCCTGCACGGCATCGACACTGACGGCCGGATGCAGGTGGCGCTCGAAGGCATCGAACAAAAAGGCCGGTCGCTGGTCGGGATAGAAACGGGTCATCCAGGCCTTCAGGTCGACATGGCGGATCGTGAGGCCGGGGTCATCAAGCAAGGCGGGGTCGTTGCTCGTGATGCCGTCCTTGCCGTAGGGGAGGTCGAAGTGCACCAGTGCGTCATAGATCCGTTCCGCGTTGAGACGAAGCTGTGGCCAGCGTGCCAGTTCGGGGTGCTCAGGCAAGCGGTTCATCCCCTTGGCGACACCGAGGATGCGGCGCTCGAAGCGCGACAGCCCCGCCCACTGGATGGCCGCCTCGATCGGACGGTAAAAGACCTTGGCTTGGGGGCCGGATGAAGGTGGCTTTCGCATGGCTGCTCCCAGGTAACCGGAATCAGGACATCTGTTTCCCTCGTTGATTGGAATCGCTGCCGGGTGCGCCTTCACGTCGCGAGACGGTGGCGGCTTGGCTTGTGGGAAAGGCCGGGATGACGGATGTTCAGCAGAGCAGCCGCCTGTCGATATGGCGCTTGTCCACCAGCACCGAGCCTCTGCGTGGCGGTATGCTCAAGCGGTTGACTGCACATGGCAGGATGGCTCGATAACGAGGTTTTGCTACAGACGCCATCGCGGCGAAAGACGGATTCGGTCTTCTCGCGTTCGAGCCAGGGCGATACCGGCGTGCAAGACAGCGACGGTCTATCAGCAGACGCAGTGCAGGCGGAAACAGGTGTGGCGATGCCGCCTCGACGGGGTGCGGCGAGGTTTGGGGCAAGACCCGAGGGGTCTGCCTACAGATCGACAAAGCATGACAGTCCGGTTCCGCACTCATGGGAAGGAGCGATTGAGTGATTCCGACGACAGGACTAGCGATGACTAGGGGATTGCTTGTCGGTGCTCATTGGGCATTGGTGGCCTGATCGTCGTGCAAGATCAGGACAGCACGATGGCGTAGCGCGGTCCCCAGAACTGCAAGCAGGGTAACGGACCGAGAGCAGCCAGCTTTTTTCATGGCCTACTGATTCCAAGCTTGGGCTTGTTGACCAGACCATACTTATGCATTCAAATTTGAATGCTTATTAATGAATTAAGTTCATATCTGAGGCTTAAGCTATGTCCTCTTCCGGTCAGAAGCGCTCCGGTGCCCAGGTAGCCATGCCGCAGCCCGTTGCGCGTGCGCTGCGTCGCCTGGGGCAGGACATCTCGGCGGCACGGCGCATGCGCCGCTTGAGCCAGGAAGACCTTGCTCAGCGCATCGGCACGTCCCTGAGCACCGTCAGGCGCATGGAAGACGGCTATCCCGGCACCGCGCTGCACACCTTCCTGCGCGCGCTGCACATGCTGGGCCGGCTCGATGACCTGTCAAGGGCGATGACCCTGGAGAAGGACGCCCTTGGCATGGAACTGGTGCGGGAATCGTTGCCACAGCGGGTGCGCAGCGTTTCCCGCAGGCAAGGGCAGCCGGCTGGGCGAACGTCGGGAGCCGGCGATGGTGACGCGAGCGGGAGTGTCGACGTAATGGAAGGCTTTTGACGGCGCCTTCTCCTTAGCTTGCGTCCCCCTGATCCAGCCGCATTGAGCAAGTCCCCTGGAATGGATGTCAACCATGGTGTAAACTGGCAACTGAAGTGTCAACCGAGAAGATGGAGCGGCCTGTGAGCGAACGAATGTCCAATGCGCCGGTGTACTACGCGCTGGCACAGGCGCATTTCAATCCGGTGGCGGCCATGGTCAAGTATGTCGACCAAATACAAGATCGACTGCGTCGTGAAGGGTACCCCTTGTTCGAGCCGCAGCAGGTCACTCACTTGGTCGTGTCCGGGCCAGGCCAGGCACAACAAGCCGAACCAAAGATCCAGCAAACGGTATCCTGGCTCCTGACCAGGAGCGATCGATCTGCGGGCTTTATCCTGTCCCCTTCGACAATCACGTTTCATACGACGCATTACGACACCCACAAGACATTCATTCCGGAATTACTGCGGGGGTTGGATGCCGTGCATGAGGCAGTCAGCCTTGACCATGTGGGTCGGCTTGGGTTGCGCTACCTGGATGCGGTGGTGCCGGCAGGCGGGGAGTCCGTCGAACAGTACCTTGTCGGTGGAGTCCATGGGGTGGGATTCGACGCGGTTCGCCGGCACGCAATGAGCGAATCCGTATTCTCGACTGATGTTGGTCCACTCGTTCCCGGCGGAACCTTGGTTGCAAGGGTATACAGGGCAGCGGCGCAGCTTGGTTTCCCTCCCGATATGTTGCCGAACGGGCTGGCACTGAATCCGCGTTTCGCCATGACTGCGCCACGCGAGCATGGTGTGCTCGATACCGACCATTTTTGCGAAGGTCACATGCCTATCGACCTTGGCAAGATCGAAGAACAACTGCGCTCGTTGCATGCCCCGATCAAGTCCGTGTTCGAGGCGACCACCACGGACCATGCGCGCCGGGCATGGGCGTAGCACTGGAGACCCACATGTACACCGAGACGCTCCCAACAATCAGGACTTCGCCGTCGATCGTGCCCGTTCGGGTCGCGGCCACGGCCGCCTTCGCCCTGATGGGGATCACGCAGTTGGTTGGCGGTACTGGCAGTGTGTTCGATGTGACCCGGGCGGGGGAATGGCGCAGGCTGGTGGAGGCGCGGACTCCCCTTCACGTCGAAATCGAGGTGGATGGCGAGGAGGCAGCTCGTCCCGATCTGCGAAGCGCTTCGGAGCATCTGGCCAACATCCGTGAGGTGCTCAATCCAGCAATCGCTGATCTCGCCGGGACCTTTGGTGTTTCCCGGCAAGCGATCTACAAATGGCTGGGGGGAGAGTCGACGCCAGAAGCGGACAATTTCGCTCGGATACAGGCACTCAGCCAAGTGGCCGACGCCTTTCGCGAAGCAGGCGTCAAACGGGCACCAATGATGCTGAAGATGAAGGCGTTTGACGGCAGGTCTCTCCTGGATCTCATCGCTGCAAACCAGACTGTCATGGAGCATGTCCAAACGCTGATCTCAGAGGCCCAGGCCATGGATGCGGCATACGAAAGCTCGGGGCTGGCCAAGAGCAAGGCCGCGCCAACGGATGATTGGCGTTCCGCTGCTTCCATTCCTGGTTATCCCGAGCAGTGATTCGGGGATCGCGCGATGCTGGACCGGGAGACGTCATGGCGGCAGGGAGATTTGCTGACCAGCGATGGATCGCTGCAACTGGGATTGGTCGAGTCACTGGAGGATGGCCGCTTCGCTGTCGTGATCTCCCACGACTGTGACATCCCCCACCCGCACGAACCCTGCATTGAGGTCATCGTGGCGGACTTGATCGGCGATGCCCGTGGGGATCCGCAACTGTCCCATGCCAAGAACCCCCGGCGGCTGCATCTTGCGTATGACAAGGCGGATGGAGGCTCGATGGTGCTGGAGTTGCGGCATGCAGAGAAGAGGTCCATCCCGAGAGTCGAGTTTGGCCAGAGTGCGTCTCGGTTTCTTGATGCGTCGCTTTCGGATGAATCGAAGCGCACCCTGAAGCAATGGCTGGCGGCACGCTATGGCCGGCCCGCGTTCCCCAACGCCTTCGAGAACCGGCTTGCGAAGCGTGTCGGCAAGAGGGACGTCAAGAGCCGGATCGCCCGCATCCTCGCTCCGGAAGCCAGACATCTGGTGGGATTGTTCTTCGATCTGGGCGAGCAGCGGGGCATCGAGGCTTCTGATGGTGAACCCTATGCGTTGTCCATATCGGTGGCCTATGACGCCATCGAAGGTGGGCCAGGTGCGCGTGAGTCCGCCGAGAGCGTAGTACAACAATTGCGAGAGCTTTTCATCGAAGCGTACGGCCCTCCCGATGCGGCAACGGAAATCGCCCTCGACGCCTGCGAGCCAGTCCCGGATACACACATGACCCTCGCCGACCTTCGACGTGTGGATCAATGGCGACTTGAGTACCTCAGCCTGCATGACGATGAACATGGTGGCTTCCTGCCGGACGGCGTTGCCCCTGCGTGAGACGTGAGGTGGCTGGATGAGCCTGGGATTGGCTGGGGGCTCTTGCATCTGGCACAGGGCAGCGTCTGACGGCTCTGGGTAGGCCAATGCGGCAGTAGCGGGCACGCCGAGTTGCCGAGGGCTCGCTACAGGTACATAATCTGGCCTGATTCCGTAGCGCCAACGGAATAAACCCGTTATCAATCAACGATTTGAGTGCGGCGTGATGTTCCCATCGCCCGCTCCAGATTCAAGAAGAACGCTCCCGAAAGGGGGCGTTTTTCGTTTGTCATGACGTTGGCGGCACGGGGCGCTACAGTCGCGCCATGGCATCGTCATGGCGGGCGTGATATCGACGGCCTGGCGGGACGATTCCAGCGTTAGTGTCGCAATCGGAATGGCGGGGCGTATCGGTCGTGGGGATGACCGCAGGCGCGGGGCTCGGGGAAGGTGGCAACAAGACGCAATGACCCGGATGTCGCACCAGCGTTCCGTGCGTCGCATGCAGTGAAAGGCTGGCGAAAGGCCAACGCCATCGTTGCCTGAACCGCATGCGTGCTGTGACCTTTTTCGGACCATTTCTCCATGTTCGCTCCACAATCGCACGGTAGCCTTCATGCTCCTTCTACACGTTGGCGGGCTGGTGGTCAGGCGTATCACTTCAGTGGCAGTGCCCAGGACAGGGCGCGGACTCTCCCTGCAGGCAGTGCTGCGCCCCGGTGCGTTGTTGGCAACCCTTGCCCTGGCCGGCTGCATGTCGGTGCCCGTCCCGGGCCTGCCTGATCGCACACCCAGCGCCTGGACCCAGGTACCGCAGGGCCAGGGCGTGGCGGTGGACGCCAGGCAGTGGTGGAAGGTGCTGGCCGACCCGGCGCTGGATGGCCTGGTCGATCAGGCGGTCGCCGGCAATCTCGACCTGCAGCAGGCCACCTTGCGCCTGCAGGCCGTTCGGATCGTCTCTGGCACGTCCGACTCGCGTTTCCTGCCGGAAATCTCCGCCAGCGCCAAGCAGGTGCAGGACGCCGCTGCGGTCGATACCTACTTCCATGCCGGCATTGAAGCGATCTGGGACCTGGGCCTGTTCGGCGCCGCCGAGAGTGCGCAGCTGAGCGCGCAGGCCTCGGCCGGCAATGCCGAGGCGCTGCGCAATGCCGCGCAGGTCGCGGTGATTGCCGACGTGGTGCGCAGCTATCTGGACCTGACCGTGGCGCAGGCCCAGCAGGATCTGCTGATGCGCCAGCAGGCCGTGGATGACCGCGGCGAACAGTTGGCCCTGGTCCGCCAGCGTCTGCGCCTGGATGAGCCGGGCGAGCTGGAACGCCTGCGTGCGCGCCAGGCGGCGACCCGCGCCGCCACGGCACAGGCCCGGGAAAACGCCGACAACGCGGCCCGCGCCCTGGCATTGCTGCTGGGCCGCGATGGCCCGGATCCGGCCTGGCGTGCGTACCGAACGCCGCCGACGCTGGGCACGTTCTCGTTGCAGCAGGTCCCAGCGGACCTGTTGCGCCATCGTCCGCAGATCCTGCTGGCCGAATCGGAGGTGATGCAGGCCGCCGCCAGCAAGGGCTCGGCGCGCGCCGCGATGTACCCGCGGATCAGCCTCGGCGGCTCCATTCTGTATGCCTACAACCTCACCCAGAACGCGCGCTCCAATTCCGACTCCAGTCCGTCGATCGGTCCATACGTCGATATTCCGCTGTGGGACTGGGGCCAACGCCGTGCGCGTTTCCATGCCGATGAGAAGCAACTGGACGCCGCGCTGCTCGGGTATCGCAAGGCCGTGCTGGAAGGCGTGAGCGAAGTGGAAGGCGCGCTGGGCAGCCTGGCGCGCCAGGACAGCAGCATCCAATCGCTCCGTGCGGCCAATGATGCCGCCAACCAGCAGGTCAAGCGCCAGGTGCGGCAGGTGCAGCTGGGCCTGTCCAGCGAGTTCGATGGGCTGGACACGCAACGTGCCGCGCTCGCTTCGCAGGCGGATCTGATCGGTGCGCAGGGCGCGCGCGTGCTGGCGTTTGCGTCGCTGTACCGCGCCCTTGGTGGCGCACCGCTGCCGGTCGAGGCTGAGGGCGAACCGCAATGATCGCGCTGGCCCGCAAGACCCTGGCCTATGAGTGGCGCCGGTTCCTGCCGGTGGTGCTGGCGATGTGCTTCGCCGGCGTGCTGTTGATCGTGCAGGCGGCGCTGGTGCTGGGCATCTTCGGTACCGCCGCGATCTATGTGAAGGCATCTTCGGCCGATATCTGGGCCGGTTTCCCCGGTACCCAGAGCGTCAACTACGGCCATGCGATCAGCGCCGATGTGGAAAGCCACCTGCGCATGGATCCGGATGTCACCCGCGTCGAGCCCTACGAATGGGTCGATGGCGAATGGCGCTCAGGCGCGCAGGGCACCGGCAACGTGTCGGTGTACCTGTCCGGCATCTCCACCCAGGACGACGCGATGATGTTCGCGCGCATCCTGCCCGCCGACCTGCGCGCGCAGTTGCGCGAGCCGGGTGCGGTGATCGTCGACAGTGCCGATCTGGATACGCTCGGCGTGGACCTGCAGAACAACCGTGCCTGGATCAATGGCAAGGCGGTGCGCGTGGTCGCCGCGCAGCCAGGCCTGCGTGGCCTTGGTGGTGTCAACGTACTGGCTTCGCTGGATACCGCGCGCGCCATCGCCGGTACCGACCCACATGAGGGCAGTACCTACTTCGTGGCGGGCCTGCGCTCGCCGGACCTGGCCGACCGCGTGCGCGATCGCCTGGCCGCGTCAATGGGCCAAGCTACGCCGGTCGAGTTCTGGACCGCGCCGGAGTTCGCCAGCCGCTCGCAGCAGTACTGGCTGTTCGACACCGGTGCCGGCATCGCGGTGTTGTTCATGGCCGTCATCGTCTGCTTCGTCGGCGCGGTGATCACCAACCAGTCGTTCGCGTCGGTGGTGGCTGGCTCGGTTCGCGAGTACGCCACGCTCAATGCACTCGGTGCAGGCCGCTATGCGCTGGCACGGGTGGTGTTCGAGCAGGCGTTGCTGATCGGTGGCGTGGGCATGTTGCTGGCGGCGGCCTTCAGCACGGTGGTGCTGTTGATCGCGCAGACCCAGCGCGTGCCGGTGCAGCTGACGCCGATGGTGATCCTCGGTTGCGTGGCGCTGGTTGCGGTGATGGCCATGCTGTCGAGCATCATGGCAGTGCGCAGCGTGGTCCGTTCCGATCCATCGTTGCTGCTGCGTTGAGGACCGGCCGATGACCTCCAAACATGCCGTCGCCCCCACGTTGCAGGCCGACGCACTGGAAAAGGGCTTCATGTCCGGCGATGTGCAGGTGCCGGTGCTGCGTGGCCTGTCGCTGGACATCTATCCCGGCGAGCTGACCCTGGTATCCGGCCCATCCGGCTGCGGCAAGAGCACGCTGTTGTCGCTGCTGTCCGGCCTGTCCGCGCCCGATGGTGGTCGGGTACACGCACTTGGCCAGGATGTGGGGCACATGACCCGCAGCGAGGTGGAGCGCTTCCGCCTGCACCATGTCGGTTTCGTGTTCCAAGGCTTCAACCTGTTCCCGGCACTGACTGCGCTGGAACAGGTGCAGCTGCCGCTGGGCTACCGCGGCATGCGCAATCGCGAAAGCGAACCGCTGGCGCGCAAGGCACTGGAAGAAGTGGGCCTCAGCCACCGCAGCCACATGCGCCCGGCGCAGCTGTCCGGCGGCGAGAAGCAGCGTGTGGCCGTTGCCCGCGCCTTCGCCAAGTCGCCGACGCTGATCTTCGCCGACGAACCCACCAGCGCGCTGGACGCCGAGAACGGCCAGCGCGTGATCGACATCCTGCATCGCTACGCACGTGCGCATGGCGCCACCGTGCTGTGCGTGAGCCACGATCCGCGCCTGATCCGGCATGCCGATCGGGTGATCGCCATGGAAGACGGCATGGTCCGTGACGACCGCCGCCAGAACGAAACTGTAGAGTCCGCCCCATGACCAAGACGTCGCACCTGCTTCCCCTCAGCCTGGCCCTGTCCGCGGCACTGCTGCTCGGCGCCTGTTCCAGGGACGCGCCTGCGCCTGCACAGTCGCCTTCGGGCAAGGCCGGTGCAACCGCCGTCGGCAAGGTCGCGGTGGCGCGCGGCATCATCGACGTCGAGGGTGGCCTGATCGCGCTGGCACCGCCGGTGGATGGCTCGATCACCGCCGCACCGGTGAAGGAAGGCGCCACGGTGAAGAAGGGGCAGCTGCTGCTGTCGCTGGATGGTGCCTTGCTGCAGCAGGAGGTGGCGATGGCCAGCGCCGATCTCGCCCTGGCCAATGACCGCCTGAAGGGCAGTCAGGCGCAGCTGCGCGAACTGGAGCGCAACGCTACTCGCCTGTCCACGGGGGCCAGCGAAGGCGTGTCGTCCAATCAGCAGGCCGATGCGGCCAAGCAGCAGCTGGCGGGTGTGCGCGCCGATGTCGACGTGGCCAGTGCGCAGGTCGACATGGCCCAGCACAAGTTGGAACACGCCAGGCTGAAACTGCAGCAGATGTCGCTGAGCGCGCCGGAAGCCGGCACCGTGGTCGGCCAGGTGCCGGGCGTTGGCGCGTTCGTGCAGGCCGGCAAGCCGGCAATCTCCCTGCTGCCCGCGCGCCCGCTGCAGGTACGTGCCGAACTCAGCGCGGCCTACGCCGATGCCGTGCAGGTTGGCATGCAGGCCACCGTGGTGCCGGACAGCGACGGTGCCGAAAACACCAGCACGCTGCCGCCTGCACGCGTCGTACGCATCAGCCCGGTGTTCGCGCAGGCGCGCCTGCCTGAAGATGCAGGGCGTGGCGTGGCCAAGGTGGTGGAGTGTGTACTGGAGTTCGATGGCGAGGCCAAGGCGCGCTTCGGCCAGCATGTGCGGGTGGAGTTCCGGAAGTAAGCCTAGTGCTGCGGCGGGGGCGCATCCGCGCGCCCTCGACGCCTGAGCACCCGCCATGCGCTAACCGCCGACACCATGCATAGCGCCAGCAGCAGTCCCACGTCCAGCAGCAACAACCACAGCAGATGCATGCCGTGTACCGGCGGCTGGTGCATGGCTGACAGCATCCACGGCACCGACCATGCCAGCAGCAGGGCGAAGGCGATCAGCAGGCGCAGCCACAGTCGTTTCAGTCGCCACGGCCGCACGATCAAGGCGGCCACCACCAGTTCGACGGTGCCCAGCAACGCGAACACGATGACAGTGCTGGTCGGGTAGGGCAGTTCGGCGCCCTCCAGGTGATGCAGCAGCCAGTAGTCCGGGGTGAAGCCGGCATTGACCAGTGCGGCGATCAGCGCCAGCCAGGTCAACGCAACCAGCAACCAGAACAGGCGGACGTAGCGTCTAGGCATCGGCGGTGTCCGTGGCGGCAGGCAGGCGCTTGCGTGATGCATACCACGCGGAAATGGCGATCGCGGCCAGTGCCAGCAGGCCGGGCCCGAGGGTGAAGTACAGCAGGCGCAGCGGATGGTTGTGCATCAGTGTCCAGCTCGCGAACGCCAGGGGAATCGCCAGCACCAGCAGCTTGGCAAACAGTGGCCGCAGCACCGCGATCAGCGGCTGGGCGCCAATGAACATCCAGAACAGATAGAACTGGGCGATGCCCAGGCCGATGTCACGATGTGAAGCAAAGCCGAAATGGTCGCGATACCAGTTCATTCCTATCGGCATCAGCGCCCAGTACAGCAGGGCCACCAGCAAATGCAGCAGCAGGGCGATCAACAGAGGCGTGCCGCGAAGGAGCATGGGCGAACGGGGCCGGGCGGGGCAGCGTACCCCACTGCGGACGCCCGTGACCGCATGATGTGAAGACTGTTGACGGCGTGAAGGAATTTGGACACAATAGCGCTCCTTCGACGCAGGTCGAACGGAATCTGCGGGAATAGCTCAGTTGGTAGAGCGCAACCTTGCCAAGGTTGAGGTCGCGAGTTCGAGTCTCGTTTCCCGCTCCAGATTCTACAGGGCCCCGGCAGGGGCCTTGTTTTTCTCCCGCCATGGCAAGGCGGGGCACGTTGGGCCACAAGGCTTTGCGCGCAGTCAGAAAGGTGAAATCGCTGGTGTGTTTTCCGGATTTCCGGTAGCATGTCGGCTTACGCGGGAATAGCTCAGTTGGTAGAGCGCAA
The DNA here is from genome assembly GCF_059368615.1 of Stenotrophomonas sp. YJH_SMC_40. Classification (NCBI taxonomy): domain Bacteria; kingdom Pseudomonadati; phylum Pseudomonadota; class Gammaproteobacteria; order Lysobacterales; family Lysobacteraceae; genus Stenotrophomonas; species Stenotrophomonas sp. YJH_SMC_40. Next base: position 329,334 of record NZ_JCAFRX010000001.1, read on the forward strand.
CCTTGCCAAGGTTGAGGTCGCGAGTTCGAGTCTCGTTTCCCGCTCCATGTTCCGACAGGCCCCATCTTGGGGTTTTGTCTTGTCAGGGCGCCAGTTCCTGGCGCGCAGTACGTTGGCCTCATGGCAGAGTGGCTATGCACCGGATTGCAAATCCGTTTACAGCGGTTCGATTCCGCTTGAGGCCTCCAATTGAAAAGCCCTGACTCCGGTCAGGGCTTTTTGTTTTTCTGCGATCTGGAATGTGCTGTACGAGCGCTATGATCGGGTCTGGGCCTTAGCGGACTTCATGCGGATGACTCCCCGACGCATCGTGGAAACCTGGATCGAGCGCTTCAACGCAGGCGATGCTGCTGGCCTGGCGGAGCTGTATCACCCCGACGCGATCAATCACCAGGTCACCCAGGACCCGATCAAGGGCCGCGATGCGATCCGTGCCACCTTCGAGCGTGAATTCAGCACTGCTGAAATGGTCTGCATTCCCGAAGTCATCCATGAGGCCGGCAATGTCGCTGCGCTGGAATGGCGCGACCCTCTTGGCCTGCGTGGATGCGGCTTCTTCACGGTTGACGGAGGATTGATCACGTTCCAGCGCGGCTACTGGGACAAACTCTCGTTCCTGAAGATGCACGGTCTTCCGATCGAGTGAGCCGCAAGGCCGGGCGGCATCCGTGCCGCCTTGGTCGTGGCCTGATGGGCTACAGCCTGGCCAGCGCCTGCACCGTGGCCTGCGTGAGCGGCTGGGGCAGGGCATCCAGCGTGAACCAGTCCAGGCCAGTCTGCACACCCGGCTCCTGGATGGAAGCCTCGGCACCCGCAGGTGCCCGTGCCTCGAAGATCGGCGCGACCCAGTGCTGCGCAAGCGCCGGCTCGAAATGATCGGCAACGCACAGCAGGCGCAACAGCGTCACTTCCAACGCCGTCTCCTCGCGGACTTCGCGGACCACGGCAGCCTCCACCGTTTCCATCCAGTCGACTTTGCCGCCAGGCAGGCCCCAATACCCGCGCTCCGGATCGCGTCCGCGCTGGATCAGCAGGATGCGGCCGCCGGCATCACGGACGACGGCGCCGCATCCAAGGCGGGGAATCTGCAGTTCAGTCATGGCGGTGAATGAAGAAGGGGTTGTCTTCATTCTTGCATGCACGCCGTGTCAAGCGAACCCGCGCTAGGCTGGGCACCTGCGCATCAACAACTTCACGGGTGTGTCGCATGCTTATCCGGCAACTCAGCGCTGACGACGCCGATATTCTCTGGCAAGCACGGTTGCAGGCGCTTCGCGAGTCGCCCGCTGCGTTCCTGTCCACGCTGGCCGAAGCGCAGAATGACTCGGCGGACGTGATGCGCGCCCAGCTTGCTGATCCTGGTACGCGCTACTTCGGCACGTTCGTTGACGGCATGCTGGTGGGTTTCCTGCGTTTCGTGCGCCCGGTGCGAATGGCGCGACGGCATACGGCGGAAGTGCACAGTGTCCACGTGGGCACCGGCCACCGTGGCCAGGGTATCGCCCGCCAGCTTCTTCTTGCTGCGTTTGCATTTGCGCGCGCCGAGGGCATTGAATCGCTCACCCTCACGGTGCTGGAGGACAATGCTGCTGCGCGCGGGCTGTATGAATCGCTGGGTTTCAGCGTACTCGGCAGGGAGCCGCGCGCAGTCAAGCGCGAGGGCATCTACACGGATATCGTCTCGTACTGGATCACATTGCACTGACAGTGAAACGTTACTGCGAGCCCGGTCATGTTTCCTTGGCACGATGGGCCTGGACACACATTCATTCGACGAAGATAGGGCAATGCACGTTCAGGTATGCCGCTGGCAAAGCGTAGGGCCGCAACACCGTCAGCAGGCGGTGGATCTGCTTCGCCAGGCTTTCCCGGACATGCAGGGCGAGGGCTACGCCATCCCGGGGCCGGTCGCTCTGGTCCTGGCGATGGGAGGTGATCACGTTGTCGCACATCTCGCGCTGTACGAACGCAACGTACTGCTGGACGGCGAGCCGGAACGCATGGGCTTGATCGGCGGCGTGGTGGTGCGTGCCGACGTTCGCCGGCAGGGCATTGCCTCGCGGTTGCTCGAAGCGGCCCATGCAGAGCTGCGCCGGCACGGTATCGATTTCGCCGTGCTGTTCACCCTGGATCATCGGCACTATGCCTCTGTGGGCTATGTGCCGATGCAGAACGAGACCTGCTTCATTGAAGACGGCCACGTACGCAGGTTCGTCTATCGCGGCGGCATGGTGGCCACGCTGGGAGCGCGCCGCTGGACCACGGCCTTGCTCGATCTGCAGGGCGAAACGGTCTGAACGGCGCCAGCGTGCAGTCGCCACCAAACCACCGTATCGTGGCGGTTGTCCAATGAACCAGGGAGCGGTGCAGGATGAAGGGGAAGGTAGTGATGGCGATGATGCTGCTGGGGTGTTTCCCGCTGGCATCGGCCCAGGTCTACAAGTGCAAGGGCGCTTCCGGTGAAACGGTATACAGCCAGAATCCCTGTGCTGCCGGCGCTGAACCCATGAAGCTGCGTTCCAGCCGTTCCTCCATGGAAACGGCGGGGGAGGCATCGAACCGCGCGGCGGTGTACCAGAACACCGAACTGGCCGACGCCGGTATCGCCGAGCGCAACTGCGTGCAGGGCGAGCGCTCGCGCATCTACGGTCCGCTGGAGTCGCGCAGCCAGCAGATCGGTCGGCAGATCGCCGAGTTGAACCGGCAGATGGCCGCGTCGAGCAACAACCTGGCCGGCGCAACCCGTGACTCGGGCATCCGTACGCAGATTGCCAGCCTGCAGCAATCGTTGAGTGCCGAGCGGATGGCGGCGGATACACAGATGGCGAGTGCGCGCGAACAGTGCGCCTCGACCCGGCGTGAACGCGAGCGTTCGGTGCGCGACAAGTTCAGCAACGTACCCGCGGGTACGCCATGAGTCGTTCCCGCTAGGCGGGAAGGCGCATGGGTGTCTCCGCACGGAAGTTGCGCCCGACCGGCGCGCTCACGCCCAGGTAGTGCCGGAACAGGTAGATCAGCGGTTTCCAGCGCGCCACATCGATGTGCTGGGTGCCGTCCACCGCGATGTCTTCGTGCGCATGCACGCAGCGGATGCGGCCTTCGACGATCACGAAGCCCTGGCCATCATCCTCGCCGGGTGGATGCATCGCCATGACGGTGGCCTCCACCTGCAGCGGGCACTCGGCAATGGCCATCGGAGCAACGTGCGTCGACACGACGGCAGTGAATCCGCCCAGTGCGAACTTGTCGCGCACGTGCACGTAGCCCATCGCCTGCTTGGCGGTCGGCACTGGGTTACAGCCGGTTGCCCGCGCGATTGCCTCGACCTGTGCGGCCTGCGCGGATGAGGGGAAGTTCAGCACGCACTCGTTGCGCAGCTGCAGGTTGCGATAGCCCTGGCCCTGCGTACCGAGACCCAGCACTACCCGGTTGCCCAGTGCCCAGAACGAAGAAAGCGGGCTGATGTTGCTGCTGCCGTCGTCATTCAACGTGGTCATCAGCAGCACGGCCGTGCCTGGGTACAGGACCGAAGGGGTGATGCGGCGGCGATGGATCGAAGCGGTCTTCACGGCAGGTCTCGCGGTTGCGGGCGAGCACTGTGCCGCGCAGTCGGCTGCTGACGCTTCGGCCTGCATCGAACTGTTGGCAGATGACGGCATGCCACAATGGGGCATGGTCCACACCTCCGGTTCCCTTGTCAGTGTCGGTGCCCTGGTCGGGGACCAGGCGCGTGCCGCCATGCTGCTGCAGTTGATGGATGGACGGGCCTACACCGCGATGGAGCTGGCGCGCGTGGCCGGGGTAACGCCGCAGACGGCGAGCACGCACCTGCGCAGGCTGGTCGAGGGCGACCTGCTGGTGGCGGTGGCGCAGGGGCGTCATCGCTACCACCGGCTGGCATCAAACGAGGTGGCAGAGATGCTCGAAGGCATCCTGCGCGTGGCCGACCGTACCCCTTCGTGTACCGCTGCGGCCGCGCGCAGCATGCCTGCACTGCGCGAGGCGCGTTCCTGCTATCGGCACCTGGCCGGCGTGCACGCGGTCGCCATCACCGATCGCTTGCTGCAGGCGGGGCATGTACTGCCATGCGAAGGGCATTGGCAGATCAGCGCTGGAGGCGCCGCATTCCTTGCCGGACTGGGCCTGCCGTTGCGCGAGCTCCTGCAGCAGCCGGTGACGGCCAAGCCGGCGCGCTACTGCCGTGGCTGCCTGGACTGCACCGAACGGCGGCCGCACCTGGCAGGGCTGGTCGGTGAGGCCATGCTGGACAGTTTCGTGAACAACGATTGGCTGCGGCGCGTCGAGGGCCGGCGCGAACTGCGGCTGACGCCACCCGGGCGCGAGGCGTTGTGGCGGCTCTTCAACCTGGCGACCTGAGCGGCGCGGCCAGTCTCAGCCACCCGCGACATGGCAAGGCGTTATGGTCGAGTTCCACGTCTCAGGGAGCTGCAATGGCGAGCAAGGACATCACGGGTCGCTTCGGGCACGGAGCGAATCGGAAATGAGCAAAATCATGGCAGATGTGCGTTGGCTGACCTTTCGGTTGAAGAACGGGCAATCCATCGGGCCGGAGCGGCTGAAGGACGGATGGGTGATTGCCTCGGAAACCGCCCGCTGCGAGGTCCGCCGCGAGCATATCGAGGGATCAGGCCTGGTGTACGCCCTGTATGCGCCGGCCAACCTGGCCTCACCGCGGCGCGCGGAAATGCGCATGCGCGAATTCCTGATGAGCTCGGGCTACACCTTCACGATGGGCACGCTGGGCGGCTGATCCCCGCCTGCTGCGGCTGCGGGCGCACGGCCAAGACCTGGCCGATCGCGCCGATCTGACCGCGCGCATCGAACGGCACTGTGCTGGTCGGCCGACACCCGGGTGGCCAAACGGCACCGACATGTCGAAGCCCAGCCACTCGCCTTCGGACATGCCGAACAGGTGCGCGGTCAGATCGAGGGGAGGCGGCACATGCTGCGCGGGTCCCTGCACCGTAAGCGTTGCCAGCGTGGCGGACGCGTTTCGCTATGCGATGGACTCAGTGTTGCACTGTCTTCAAGGCATCGACAACCTGTGCCTCAGAGAAGCCACAATGTCCTTCGCCCACCGATGGCAGTACCCGTGGCGCTGGCCGCGCACCGGCGTGTGCGGCCAACTGCGGATACACCGTCTGCATGTGCGGCACGATGGTCGGGTCGTTGTGGTTGAACTGGATCACCAGCGGGCGCTGCAGTGCGCCGGTCAGCGCCAGCGTCGCGCGCACCCTGGCCTGCGCGGCAGGTACAGCATCGATGCGCCGCACCCCGGCGTTGAATGCGGCGTCATCGCCGAAGCCGCTGTAGACCATGCCCCTGTTGCCGACCGGCATGCCACCGCTGCGTGTGGCCAGCTCGTGCAGGACCAGGGCGTGCAGGCTGATCGTGCCGGCCACTTCATCGGGGGAAACCTGCAGCCGCTGCGCCAGCAACGCGGCATGCGCCGGGTCGCGTTGCAGCGCGGTGGCGATGCCCTGGTAAAGCTCACTCTGGGGCAGCGTGGCTGCTTCGCGCGACGCCAACCCGGTGACCGGCAGCCCCTCAGCCTTGGGGAAGAAATAATCGAACGCGACCAGTGTGGTCAGCAGGTCGGCCGCGATCTGTTCGCCACTGAGATTGGCGCCGCACAGCGACACACCACCGGCATAGTGCTGCGGGAAACGCTCGAGGCTGCCAATGGTTACGGCACCACCCATCGAGAAGCCCAGCATCCAGGTGTGTCGCACGCGCTTGAGTTCACCCAGCGCATGCTGTCGCAGGTGTTCCATGTCGGTGATCGCCTCGGCCACCGCCCAGCCTTGGCTGGAATACGCGCTCTGCGCGACGGCGTAGCCCGCGCCCAGCAGTGCTGCGGTGCTGTCACCGGCGGCCATCGGCGTGGTGCGTGGCACGCCCACGGGCTCATAGCCATGGGCCAGCATCACCAGGTCGCCGTTCCAGTCTGCCGGTACATCCAGCCGCCAGGGGGCGCCCTGCAGCTCGCCGCTGAGCGTGCGTGGTGCCGAGGTTGGTGCTGCCAGCGATGCCGTCGAAGCATGCAGCAGGCCAAGGGCGAGGGCACATCGAAGCAAGGGGCGCATCGTGGTCATTCCATGCGGGAATGGCGCAGAGCATAGATGCCAGCGGAATGTTGCGCGCGCTGCACTGCCGCAGGGGATTGCGGGCCGTACAGGCGGCGCTCTACGCTGGTGGCATGGCTCCGCACGTCACCGCGTCGATTATCCGCATTCCCCAAGGGAAGGCGGGGTAGCGCGCGGTCGTCACGGCCCTGCAACCCGCCCGGGAAGGCGGATTGCATGCAGCGCTCTCCCGGGAACTGGAATCCACCGAGGAGATCGCAGATGCAACACCCTTCATCCGCCGATGGCGGCGCAACCCTGCACCTGCTGTGCGGCAAGATCGGCGCAGGCAAATCGACGTTGTCGCAACAGCTGGCGGCCAAGCCTCGCCACGTATTGATCAGCGAAGATGCCTGGTTGGCCACGCTGCACCCGGGCGAAATCCACTCCGTCGCCGATTATCTGCAGCGCGCAGCCACGCTGCGCAGCGTGCTGACCGATCATCTGCGTGCGCTGCTGCAGGCCGGCGTCTCGGTGGTGCTCGATTTCCCCTTCAACACGCCCGCCACCCGCGGGTGGGCACGTGCGGTGTTCTCGCCAGTGGGCGCCGCGCATCAACTGCACTTCCTCGATATCGCCGACGAGGTCTGCAAGGCGCGGCTGCGTGCACGCAATGCATGCGGCGAGCATCCCTTCCAGGCCAGCGATGAGGAATTCGAGCAGATCACCCGCCACTTCGTTGCACCGGCAGCAGAAGAGGGTTTCATGGTGATGCGCTACACCGAGGCAGGCTCGGCATAGCGGGGTCGGCTCAGTCGCCGAATGCCGGCTTGCCTTCGGTGGCGGTGCGCACGAGCGTCCTGCGGAAGGTCTCGACCAGGGGGCGCAGGTTGATGCGGTGCCAGGCCGCCCACAGCGGTGTGCGGTAGCTGAACCACGGCAGCTCGCGCAGCACCACGCCGTCCGGCGCCTGGTGATCCAGGCTCTGCTGGACGGTGGTCAGGCCCAGGCCGGCGGCAACCAGGCCAAGCGCGGCCAGTGGCTCGGTCGCTTCCATGGCGATGGTCGGGGTGAACCCGGCTTTCGCACACGCGGCGATGAAGGTGTCGTGGCGCAGTGCGTTTTCCCTGTGCATCACGCCGATCCACTGCTGGCTGGCCAGATCCTCTGGCGTGATGGTCTCTGCACTGGCCAGTGGGTGGTCGGCCGGCACGGCCAGCAGCATCGGGTCGTTCAGCACCTGCGTGGCCTCCAGGTCCGGATCGTCGAATGCCGGTGGTTCGCAGACCAGGGCGATGTCCAGGCTGCGTTGTCGCAGGCCTTCCAGCTGCACGTCCGACTGCTGGTTGTAGAGCGCGATATGCACCGCCGGGCGATCGCCGCGCAGTTCGCGCAGGGCGGTGGGCAATACGCCGGAGTGCATCGCGTACTCCAGATAGCCGATGCACAGGCCGCCTTCGTCGCCGCGGCCGAGCCGGCGCGCCAGCGATTCCAGCCGGTTGGCATGGGTCAGCAGGGCCCGCGCCTCGGCGAGGAAGGTACGGCCATCGGCGGTCAGCCGGATGCGCTGCTGGGAGCGTTCGAACAGCTGCAGTTCCAGCCGTTCCTCCAGCTGGGCGATCTGCCGGCTGAGCGGGGATTGGGAGATGTGAAGGCGCTCGGCAGCGCGGCCGACGTGTTCATCTTCGGCGACGGCCACGAAGTAGCGCAGTTGGCGGAGGTCGAGCATAAGACCTTGTGGGACTTAAGATAATTAAATTATGTCTTGGACAGTCTTATCGGGCAAGCCTAGCCTGTGCCTCAACTTCAACAACCTCCCCAAGGGGGAATCCATGAGCATCAACACGCTGCTGGCTGGCAAGACCCTCGGCTTCGGTACCGCGCCGCTGGGCAACATGTTCCGTGACATCCCGGAAGCCGAGGCCCAGGCCACGGTGGACGCGGCCTGGGAACAGGGCACCCGCTACTTCGATACCGCCCCGTTCTATGGCGCAGGCCTGGCCGAGATCCGCCTTGGCGACGCGCTGGCCAAGCGCAACCGCGATGACTTCGTGCTCAGCACCAAGGTCGGCCGCCTGATCCTGGACGAAGTGGAAGACACCAGCGCCCGCGACCTTGGCGAGAAGGGCGGCCTGTTCGTCGCCGGCCGCCCCAACAAGCTGGTCAACGATTACTCGGCCGATGCCACCCTGCGTTCGATCGACGACAGCCTCAAGCGCCTGAAGACCGATCGCCTGGATATCGTCTGGGTGCACGACATCGCACAGGACTTCTACGGCGATGAGTGGCTGTCGTACTTCGAGACCGCACGCCGCGGCGCCTTCAAGGTGCTGACCCGCCTGCGCGAGGAGGGCGTGATCAAGGCCTGGGGCCTGGGCGTCAACCGTGTCGAGCCGATCGAGCTGACCCTGGACCTGGACGAAGCCCGTCCGGATGGCTTCCTGCTGGCAGGCCGCTACTCGCTGCTCGACCACGAGCGTGCGCTGCAGCGGGTGATGCCCAAGGCGGCCGAGCGCAACACCGGCGTCGTGGTCGGCGGTCCGTACAGCTCCGGCGTGCTGGCCGGTGGCAGCCACTTCGAGTACCAGAAGGCGTCGCCGGAGATCCTGGCCAAGGTCGAGCGCATCAAGGCCATCGCGGCCGAGTACGGCATCAGCATCAAGGCGGCCGCGTTGCAGTTCTCGCTGGCCAACCCGGCAGTGGCTGCGGTGATCCCGGGCGCCAGCCGTCCCGAGCGCATCGCCGAAGACTACGCCGCACTGAAGGAAATCATCCCGGCCGGGTTCTGGCAGGCGCTGCGCGCCCAGGGCCTGGTCGCGGCCAACGCCCCGCTGCCGATCGACAACATCTGAGTCCCGAAGGAGACATTCCCATGGCAACTGCTTCTGTATCCATCACCGTGCCGACCCCGGCCGACCAGGTCTGGAACCTCATCGGCGGCTTCGATTCATTGCCCGACTGGCTTCCGTACATTCCCCAGAGCACGCTCAGTGAAGGCGGTCGCGTGCGCCATCTGGCCAATCCCGATGGCGATGCCATCGTCGAGCGCCTGGAAGCCTTCGACCAGGCCGATCGCAGCTACACCTACTCGATCCTGCAGGCCCCGTTCCCGGTCAGCGGCTATCGATCCACCCTGCGTGTGGTCGAGCAGGGCGACGGTTCGCGGATCGACTGGTCCGGTGACTTCACTCCGGTGGGCGTCAGCAACGAAGAAGCGTCCGCGCTGTTCGAGGGCATCTATCGCGATGGCCTGAAGGCCCTGGAAACCACGCTGGCCGCGTGAATGCCCGTGTGGCGTTGACCGCATGCAGGCGCCCCGGCCGGCCCGGGGCGTCTGCGTGTCAGGGTGCGGGCGTCGGTCCACCGCAGGCGACGCGATGCATGGGAAAGTCCATTGCCTGCTTCGGATTGTCCTGCGCGATCTCGATGCGCGCATGTGCGCGCTGGTTGTCGAGGCGCCGGTAGTGGATACGCTGTGGGAAGTCGTTGGCAGGATTCTCGAAGACCGCCTCGTTGGCATCGACCCGGGTGGCGTTGAAGTCCGTGGCGTTCTGGCCAGAGGGCAGGGCAGTCAGCACCAGGCGCCCATCATCGTGCTGGCGCAGTTGCATGAACTCGAAGCCGACGGTTCGCCCGTCACGCAGGCTGCGGCTGCTGCCGAACAGAGTGTTTCCAGCCAGGCTGGTCCATTGCTCGCCGGCACCGGGTGGCTGCCCATCAAGCTGCCAGCAACCGGCCAGCCAGGCCAGGTGTTCGATCTTCGAGGGTGAGGCGGATAGCGCGTGCGGGGCCGCGAGCAGCAGCGACAACAGGGCCAGGGCGATGCGGAGTGACATCGGTGCCTCCATGCGCGGGAATGTGCGGCCTGTATAGCGCCCGCCAGATCACACGGCCAGTGCCGTCCTTTCCAGTGCTGATTCCGATACGATCTGTCACATTGAGCTTGTCTCGTTTGACCCGAAGTCCCGTCATGGTCGACCGTCTCGCCATTCTGCTTGAACGCTTCGCGGTCACCGCCTCGGTGTTCCATGCCGGTGCGCTGTGCGGCATCAACACGCTGGAGGGTGAGGATGAAGCCGGGCAGCTGCACCTGGTGCGACGTGGCCCGCTGCAGGTCAGTCATGCCCAGCAGACCGTACAGGTGGATGTGCCCAGCCTGCTGCTGTATCCGCGGCCGATGCCGCACCGCTTCAGTACCGACCCACAGCAGGGCGCCGACATGGCCTGCGCGAACCTGCATTTCGAAGGCGGCCGGCTCAATCCGATCAGCGCCGCGTTGCCGGATTTCATCTGCCTGCCGCTGGCTGGGCTGTATGGCGGCAACGCAGCGCTGGAGTTGTTGTTCGAAGAAGCGTTCGAGCAGCGTTGCGGGCGCGCGGCGATGGTCAACCGCCTGTTCGAGGTGGTGATGATCCAGGTGCTGCGCCAGCTGATGGAAGGTGGCGAAATGCGCGGCGGTCTGTTCGCTGGGCTTGGCCACCCGCGATTGCGGCTGGCGCTGGTGGCGATGCACGAAGCCCCGGCGCAGGGGTGGACGCTGGAAGATCTGGCCGAGGTGGCCGGCATGTCACGCAGCGTGTTCGCCGCCAGCTTCCGCGAAGCGATGGGGACCACCCCGGGCCAGTACCTGCAAGGCTGGCGGGTCGGGCTGGCACAGCAGGCGCTGCGCCAGGGCCGGCCGCTGAAGCGGATTGCCGACGAGGTGGGCTATGGCAGCGAGGCGGCACTCTCGCGCGCGTTCAAGGCGCACACGGGGCAGTCACCACGCGAATGGCGCGGACAGGCGCGTGCTGGCACGGCCTGAGCCTTAGCCCAGCACCAGCCGGGCCAGCTTCATGCCACCGAACAGGCCGGCCAGGCCCAGCGCCACCGAGCCACCGGCATACAGCGCGGCCAGTCCGTGCTGCCCGCGCTGCAGCAGCAGGCCGATCTCCAGCGCATAGGTAGAGAACGTGGTGTAGCCGCCAAGGATGCCGGTGGCGAGCAACAGGCGAAGCTGCGGCGAGGCACCATTGCGCATCGCGAAGACCTCGACCACCACGCCCATCAGCAGGGCGCCGCTGATGTTGATCAGGAAGGTCGACCACGGCCAGGGGCTGCCGACGGCCACTCGGGCGCCGATCAGGTTGCAGGCGTGGCGCAGGCAGGCTCCGATACCGCCGCCGACGAAGACCAGGAAATAGTTGTTCAATGCTTGCATGGCGTGCCTCGAATGCGGGTTCGCAGGGTCAATGGCGAACGCCGAGGGCAGGCACGACCTGCCGTCGACGAACACCGGGTTCGTCCTGGCAGGAGCCATCAGCCTTCTCAGGCGGTTATCGGGGGAGCCCCATCCCCATCGCGGTCCATGCTACCAGCGGCGGTGCATTCACGTCATCGAGGTCGTCAGCACGCGGGCCACCTTGCTGCGGCTGAAGCCATCCATCAGCAGTTCGAACGCGAGCAGGTCCAGCGCCGCGTGGCGGCGGTGGTCGATCTCCAGGCCATTCTCGGCCACCAGGTGACTGACCAGCTCATAGGCGTCCTGCCAGACGTCAAGGTGGGCCTGGCTGGGAATGTAGGCGTTACCCGGCTCCCCGACGCCACGCCCGTTCACTCCATACAGCAGCTCGCGTGCGTCCAGCTTGGCCGCATCGGCGATGCGGAACAGCTGCTCGGCTTTCACATGGGACGCACTGACATGGTCGTTGAGCCAGTTGCTGATGGTTGCCGTGGTGGATTTGGCGGCGCGGGCCAGATCGGCCGGGCGGGGGTGCCCGGCTTTCTTCATGGCGGCGGCGAGTCGTTGGCCGAGAGTATTCATCTATGCAAGCCAGCTTAACGCGTGGAATGCGAAGAATCCTTGCCGCAAGAATAAGTCTGGTTAACAAAAGGGCAGACCATGACCGAATTCTGGAACAAGCGGCAGGTGCGTACGCGGCTGGGGTTCCAGACCGATGCGGAGCTGGCGCGCTTCTTCGGCATCAGCCGTTCCGCGGTATCGCAATGGCCGAAAGACTTCCCGATCCCCGCTCTGCGGCAGTACATCCTGCATCAGCGCTACCCGAACCTGTTCCCCGCAACGGGCGCCGCCGAAGTCGAATCCGCCTGAATTGCGCCGCCTTTTGTCGCATTTAGCATGCTAAGCGCATTCTGTTAAGTTCATTTAGCAAAATAGGAAAAACTGATCGTTTTGGCAGTACCTATTGTCGAGGCCTACCGGCTGCCGGACAGGTGCCTGGGGCGCGTTGTCGGCTTCACCCCATCCGCGAGGGGCGGAGTCCCGTATGTGGTTTCGTGAACGATTAATAATTTCAATCGCGAAAGTCGCTGCATGTAATTGACCTGTCGTGAAATCTGTGACTAATTTGAATCAACCGGGCGTGAAGCCTGGGAGTCTTTCAGTAGCACGCAAGTGAGTCGGTAGACCGTCAACGATGCAGAACAAGTCCAACGGAGGTCGTATGGAATACGGCATGCATGGCTTGGCTGAACGGGTACGCCGCGAACTGGAAGCCAGCTATCACAAACACGGATGCGGTCCGGCGTTCTGGGATACCTACCAGCAGGTGCTGGACCGGCTCGTCCCGCAGGGGACCGAGCGTACCGAGTTCACCAACGAAATGGCGCTGATCATCGAGCAGCTGGGCATTGTCCGACGCGCGCAGCTGGTACCACCGCACGCCGACGGGCCGCGTTGATTCAGAGCAGGCGCCAGGCGCCGCAGGCAAGCAGCGCCAGCAGCAAAGACAGCAGGGCCAGGGTCCGGGGTCGCCACCAGCGCTTCGGTTGTCCGGCCATCGCCTGCGGACTGCAGTAGCGCACCAGCCCCGGACCGAACCCGGCCCGGTGCTGTTGCTGTGCGCAGGCTTCCAGACAGGCGCCGCAGGCCAGGCAGTCGGCCTGCGGCCCCTGGCGGATGTCCAACTGCATCGGGCAGGCGCTGATGCAGGCCGCGCAATCGGTGCAGTCGCCAAGACGGTCGGCGCTGAAGGTCGGCATTGGTCCGGCCAGCAGCGGATGCGCGGCGCGGAACACGTAGTCCTGTGCAGTGGTCGGGTCGAGCAGGCCGCGGCCACGGCCCAGCACGCCGCCCAGTCCGGATGGGCGAGGTCCGCGTGGCTCGCCGCGGCGGGCGTCGTACAGCATGCGCGGCGTATGTGGATCGGTCAGCAGCGGCTGCATGCGTGCGAACGGGCACAGCGAACGGCAGACCTGCTCGCGCAGGAAGCTGGCGTTTGCCCAGGTGGCGGCGGCATAGAACAGCACCCAGAACGTTTCCCAGCCGCTCCAGCCGGCGCGCGGCGCTGCGATCACCAGCTCGGCGATCGGGCTGAACAGGCCCACGAAGGTGATGCCGGTCCACAGCGAGAGCAGCCCCCAGGCCAGCTGTGTGGCCGCGCGCGCAACGCGTGCCGGAAGCGCGCGGGCCACGCCGTCGGCGATCCAGTCGAAGGCACGGCGCCACAGTGTCTGCGGGCAGGCGTGGCCGCACCAGATGCGCCCGGCGAGGTGGGTGAGCAGTGCCAGCCCCACCGCGAGCACCGCCAGCAGGCCGACCAGCACCCCGACGTCTCCCGGCCACAGCGTCCAGCCGAACAGATCGAAGCGGCGGGCGTTGATATCCAGCAGCAAGGCCTGGCGGCCGTCCCAGCGCAGCCATGGCAATGTGTAGAACAGCACCAGCAAGGCGGCGCTGAGCGTGCCGCGCCAGTGCCGTGGTCTCGGTGTGCAGGTCGTACTCATCCCAGCGGCAGCTCGTCGTCGTCGCCGCTGGGCATCGGTCGCTGCAAGTACCAGGTGATCGCGCTGGACAGCGCCGTCACCGTCCAGAACATGAAGAAGCCGGCCGTGTAGCCCATTTCACGGCTGATCTGCGTGCCCGGGAAACTGATGGCCTGCAACCGCAGCGGGTCGACGAAGGCGAAGAACACCACGCTGGCCAGGCCGGCAGCGATGAAGCTGGGCCAGAGGATCGCGCCCCATTGCTGGATCAACTGCTGGCGACGGTTGGGAGAGGGTCTGTTCATGCTGTCCCGGATCGAAAAGTGGGCGGCGCGTATACTCGCCTGGGTTGGCGCGGCATCCGCAGGGCATGCTTCCTGCAAGCGTGCCAGCCTAGGTGCAGCGGACTGCGCCGACATTGATCTGGATCAACGGTGGTGCCGGCCGGCTGCGGCACACTGCCGGCACGCTTTGGGTACCCCGATGAACGCAACGCCGCCTGTCCTTCCTGTCGCCTCGCCCGAGCTGTGCACCGAGCAGGAAGTGACCCGCTTGGTCCACGACTTCTACGCCCGCGTGCGCGGGGAGGAGCGATTGGGGCCGGTGTTCGAGGCCCACGTCCACGACTGGCCGGAGCATCTGGCCCAGCTGGTCGACTTCTGGTCGGCGATGCTGCGCGGCACCCGGCGCTTCAAGGGTTCGCCGATGTCCAAGCACATGGCCATCGAGCTGGACAAGGATCTGTTCGACCGCTGGCTGGTGCTGTTCCGGATCACCACCGCCGAATGCAACAACCCGCCGATGCAGGAGCTGGCCAACGACGTGGCCGCGCGCATCGGTGACACCTTCTGGAAGCGCTACCAGATGCTGCGATGGCCGCAGGTCGGCCTGCCGGTGCTGGGGATGCCCGCCAAGGATTGATCTGGGTCAAGGCGGCGCAGGCCGCCCGGCGCGATGCTGGCGCCATGGACACGTTCTCTCCCGCCGCTGGTGGCCTGGCCTGGACCTTCGACCCCGACCTTCTGCGCCGGCACGACCGGCCGGGCCCGCGCTACACCTCGTACCCGACCGCGCCGCATTTCCATGATGGGTTCGACGCGCCGGCGCTGCGCCAGGCGATCGCCGACAGCAACCAGCTGGCCCGCGCGCTGTCGCTGTACGTGCATGTGCCGTTCTGTTCCAGCCCGTGCTTCTACTGCGGCTGCAACCGGGTGATCACCCGCGATCGCGGCCGTGGCCACAGCTATGTGTCGCGCGTGCTGGCCGAGGCCGATCTGCTGGCACCACAGTTCGAGGACGGTCGCGAGGTCATCCAGCTGCATCTGGGCGGTGGTACGCCGAACTTCCTCGATGCCGAGGCGATGACCACACTGGTGGAAGGGTTGCGCCGGCGCTTCGATTTCAGCGATTCACCGCAGCGCGATTTCTCGATCGAACTCGATCCACGCTTCATCGACACCCGTGACGTCGCCATGCTGGCGCGCCTGGGCTTCAACCGGGCCAGCCTGGGCGTGCAGGATTTCGACCCGCAGGTGCAGGAATCGATCAACCGCATACAGGGCGTGCAGCAGACACTGGACATCCTGCGCGCCTGCCGCGACAGCGGCATGCGTTCGGTCAACGTCGACCTGATCTACGGCCTGCCCGGGCAGAGCCTGGAAGGATTCGGCCGCACCCTCGAACGGGTGCTGGCGCTGCGCCCGGACCGCCTGGCGGTGTATGGCTATGCGCACCTGCCGCATCTGTTCCGGGCGCAGAAGCAGATCGACGAAAGCCGGTTGCCGTCGCCGGAAGACAAGCTGGCGCTGCTGGGCCTGGCGGTGGAGAAGCTCTCTGCGGCTGGCTACCAGTACATCGGCATGGATCATTTCGCATTGCCGGAAGAGGATCTGTCACGCGCGCAGCGTGCCGGCCAGCTGCATCGCAACTTCATGGGTTACACCACCCACGCCGATACCGATCTGCTCGGCCTGGGCGTAAGTGCGATCAGCCATATCGGCGCCACCTACAGCCAGAATCCACGTGACCTGGCGTCTTGGGAGGACGCGGTGGACCAGGGGCAGTTGCCGGTCTGGCGCGGTGTCGCGCTGAGTGCCGACGACCAGCTGCGCGCGGAGCTGATCCAGCAGCTGATGTGCCAGGGCGAGGTGGATGGTGCGGTGCTGGGGCAGCGCCACGGCGTGGATTTCCAGCAGTACTTCGCCGAGGACCTGCGTTCGGTACAGCGGCTGCAGGAAGATGGCCTGGCCGAATACCGCGATGGCGTGGTGCGTGCGAGCGAACCCGGGCGACCGTTGCTGCGGTTGCTGGCAATGTGCTTCGACCCGTATCTGCGTGCCGCACATGAGCAGCCACGTTACTCGCGGGCGATCTGAAAGCCGGATGTGCTGCGTGCGTGTGGTGCCCGGAGCCGGAATCGAACCGGCATGGGGTTGCCCCCGGCGGATTTTAAGTCCGATGCGTCTACCAGTTTCGCCATCCGGGCCTGCAGCGCGGCGCCGATTGTAGCCTACCCGTGTCGCTGCAGCCGGATTGCGCGTGAGCGACGTGCTTAACTGTTATCCCTGTTCATGTCATAGTCCCAGCCACCGTTCCCAGGGGGGGAGCCACCCGATGTCGCTGCACGCGATTGCCTATGCCAGTGAGGCCCGCGCCGATCTGCGGACAACCGATCTTGATCGCCTGCTGGCCGACGCCACGGCATTCAATCGTGTAGCCGGTGTCACCGGTGTCCTGATGTTCGACGGCAGCCGCTTCCTGCAGTATCTGGAAGGCCCCGAAGATGGCATCGATTCGGTGTTCCAGCGCATCTTCAATGCACGCAGCCACGCGCAGATGAGGCTGTTGTGCCGCGCGCCGGTGGTGCAGCGTGCGTTCCCGCGCTGGTCGATGGGGACGCGGCGGATCGATGCGGACCTGCTGACCCAGATCGTTGACGCGGCGTGGCCGGGTTTCCTGCTTGGCAGCGGTGGTTTCGAGCGCCTGCTGCAGGCCTGGACCGGTGCCGACGGCGAGCTGGAACCCGCTGCGGTCGCGCTGGGTTCCTGAGCCCGCCTTGGCGGCGGGGTACCGGGGCCGGTAGGCTGTAGCCTTTCTGGTGCGGGTTTTCCGGAGTGGTACAGCGAATGAGTGGGTTGGCCCAAGCCATGGCGGCACGCATCCGGTTTCACCCGGTGCACGGGACATGCCGATGAGCGTGCCCGTTGCGGCGGCGGTGACGCCGCGTTTCGCCGTGATCGGCTTGGGTTACGTCGGCCTGCCATTGGCGGTGGCGTTTGGCCGGCACTGGCCGACACTGGGCTTTGACATCGATGCCGGCCGCATCGCGGAGCTACGCGGTGGCCGCGATCACACGCTGGAGATGGAGGCCGACGAGCTGGCCGAAGCCACGCATCTGCAGTACGGCAGCGATCCTTCGCTGCTCGATGCCTGCAACGTCTATATCGTCACCGTGCCGACCCCGATCGATGCATACGAGCAGCCCGACCTGGAGCCCCTGCGTTCGGCGACACGGCTGATTGCCAGTCATCTTCGCGCCGGCGATCTGGTGATCTACGAGTCCACGGTGTACCCCGGCACCACCGAGGAAGTGTGCGTGCCGCTGCTGGAACAGGGTTCGGGCCTGGGCTTCAACGAAGACTTCTATTGCGGCTACAGCCCGGAACGGGTCAGTCCAGGTGACCGCCAGCGGCGCCTGGCCGACATCCGCAAGATCACGTCTGGTTCGACCCCGGAAGTCGCTGCGGTGATCGATGGTCTCTACCAGCGCATCATCGACGCCGGTACGTTCCCGGCGCCGTCGATGCGCGTGGCCGAAGCAGCCAAGGTGGTCGAGAACATCCAGCGCGACGTCAACATCGCGCTGGTCAACGAGCTGGCGCTGATCTTCGACCGGCTCGGCATCGATACCCAGGACGTACTGGACGCCGCTGGCAGCAAGTGGAATTTCCTGCCGTTCCGGCCAGGCCTGGTTGGCGGTCACTGCATCGGCGTCGATCCGTACTATCTGCTGCACAAGTCCGAAAGCGTGGGCTACCACCCGGACCTGATCCACACCGCGAGGCAGGTCAACAACCGCGTCGGCGAGCACGTGGCGGCGCGCGTGCTGGCGATGCTGGCCGAGCGTGGCCGTGCACCGGCGGAGGCACGCATCCTGGTGCTGGGCGTGACCTTCAAGGAGGATTGCCCCGACCTGCGCAACAGCCGCGCGCTGGAACTGGCCCAGCGCCTGCGCGATGCGGGGGCGCAGGTGGAGGTGAGCGACCCGTGGGTCGGCCCGGCGGCATTGACCGGCGAGGGCCTGGATTGGCTGGCCGAACCCGGGGCAGGGCGCTACGACGCGGTGGTGCTGGCGGTGGCCCACGCCCGTTTCAAGGCAATGGATGAAGACGCAATCCGGGCGCTGCTGGCGCCAGGCGGCCTGGTCTACGACGTCAAATCGGCCTGGCCGCGCAACGTGGTTGACGATCGTTTGTAAGCCTTGGCAGCGAGCGGCGCGGTAGACTCGGGAACAGTTGCAACCGAGGAAAGCCATGCACCGGTACATCGTCTACCTGCTCGCCATCCTGATGTTCCCGATATGCCTGTGGCTGGCCACGATCTGGCCGGCCTGGTACTGGGGCGTCGGCCTGACTGCCGCGATGGTGGCATTGGGGACCTGGGACCTGCTGCAGAAACGCAGCACGCTGCGCCGCAACTATCCGGTGATGGCGCACTTCCGCTACGGGCTGGAATCGATCGGCCCGGAGATCCGCCAGTACTTCGTGCAGAGTGACCTGGAGGACGTGCCGTTCTCGCGCCAGCAACGTGCACTGATCTACCAGCGCGCCAAGAACGAGATGGACACGGTACCGTTCGGCACCCTGCGCAGCACCTATGCGGTGGACTACGAATGGATCAACCATTCACTGGCGCCGACCGCCATCGCCAAGCATGACTTCCGCGTGCTGATCGGTCCGAACTGTGCCAAGCCCTATTCGGCCAGCGTGTTCAACATCTCGGCGATGAGCTTCGGTTCACTGTCGGCCAATGCCATCCGCGCACTGAACGAAGGCGCACGGCGTGGTGGTTTCTACCACGACACCGGCGAAGGTTCGATCTCGCCCTATCACCGTGAGATGGGCGGCGATCTGGTCTGGGAAATCGGCTCGGGCTACTTCGGTTGCCGCGACGAGAAGGGTGGTTTCAGCGAGGAACGCTTCGTTGCCAATGCCGCCCATGACCAGGTCAGGATGATCGAGATCAAGCTGTCGCAGGGTGCCAAGCCGGGTCATGGCGGCGTGCTGCCAGCGCCGAAGGTGACTGCCGAAATCTCGGTGACCCGTGGCGTGCCGATGGGCGTGGACTGCGTGTCGCCGTCGCGTCACTCGGCGTTCTCGACACCGGTCGAGCTGCTGCAGTTCGTCGCCCGCCTGCGCGAGCTGTCCGGTGGCAAGCCGGTCGGTTTCAAGCTGGCGATCGGCCACCCGTGGGAGTGGTTCGGCATTGCCAAGGCGATGCAGGAAACCGGGTTGCTACCGGATTTCATCGTGGTGGACGGTGCCGAAGGGGGCACCGGCGCGGCGCCGGCCGAGTTCGTCGACCATGTCGGCGTGCCGATGCACGAAGCGCTGCTGCTGGTGCACAACACCCTGGTCGGCCTCGATCTGCGCGAGCGCATCCGCATCGGTGCAGCCGGCAAGATCACCAGTGCGTTCGACATCGCGCGCACCATCGCGCTGGGTGCCGACTGGTGTAATGCCGGCCGCGGCTTCATGTTCGCGCTGGGCTGCATCCAGTCGTTGAGTTGCCATACCGACAAGTGCCCCACCGGCATCGCGACCCAGGACCCGGCGCGCTGGAAGCATCTGGATGCACCGGACAAGGCCACCCGTGTGTACAGCTACCACGAGCACACGCTGCATGCCTTGAAGGAACTGCTGTGTGCTGCGGGCCTGAACGACCCGGCGGAACTGGGCCCGGAGCATATCCTGCGTCGGGTTTCGCCTGTTGAGATCCGTTCGCTGGCCTCGCTGTACCGTTACCTTGAACCGGGCGAGCTGCTGCACAAGGTACCGGATCACGCCGTGTTCCATGCGTTCTGGGCCGATGCGCGCAGCGATTCCTTCCAGCCGCCGCCGAAGATCCAGGCGCTGCGCGCCAGCAAGTCGCGATAAGGTGTTGCTGTAGATACCGTGTCGCCCTCGTCTGGGCAAGGGCCGAGCCCATGCTCGGCTGCTTCTCTCATCGCGATGTTGGAACGAAGAACCGTCGAGCATGGCTCGACGCTGCAAGGAGATGCCATGCGGTTCAGGACCGGCACCACGGATGACGTGGCCACGCTGTGGGCGTTGCGCACGCGTTGCGTGCGCGGGACCTGCAGCAGCCATTATCCGCCCGAAGTGATTGCGCCCTGGTCGGCCTCGCCACCGCCGTCGCAGTACGCGCGGTTGCTGGGGCAGGGTGGCTGCGTGGTGGCCGAGGATGGGCAGGGCGGCCTTCTTGGCTTCGGTGTGTTCGATGCCGATGCCAATGAAGTCGACGCGTTGTTCGTTGATCCTGATCGTGGCGGCCAGGGAATCGGCCAGGCGCTGATGCAGCGCCTGCTGGCAATGGCCGATCGTGAGCGTGAGGTGGTGCTGTCGGCCTCGCTCAACGCGGTGCCGTTCTACCAACGGCAGGGATTCATCAGCGTGCGCGAAGAGGTCTATCCGCATCCCAGCGGCGTGGCGCTGGCTTCGGTGAGCATGCGCAGGCCATGGTGAGCACCCGGGGACTGTAAGGCAGTCGAGCATGGCTCGACTCTACAATGCAGGCGTCACCGCCCGGCCAGCCACCTGATCACGCCCTCGGCGGCGCGCAGGCCACTGGCGTAGCACGCGGTCAACAGGTAGCCACCTGTCGGCGCCTCCCAGTCCAGCATCTCGCCGGCGCAGAACACGCCGGGCACGGCCCGCAGCATCAGGCCATCATCCAGCGCATCCAGGCGCACGCCACCGGCGGTGCTGATCACCTCGGCCATCGGCCGGGGACGCAGCAGGCGCAGCGGCAGGCGCTTGAGCGTAGCCGCCACGGCAGGCAGGTCGTTGCCGGCTTCCTTACCCAGAATCTCGAACACCAGTGCGGCCTTCACCGCATCAAGGCCCGCCTGGCGACGCAGGTGCTCGCCGAAGCTGCGGCCCTTGCGCGGGCGTGACAGATCGGCCAGCAGGCGCGCCTCGTCGCGGCCCGGCACCAGATCCAGCCACAGCATCGCGTGGCCATCGCGGTTGATGGTCTCGCGCAGGTCCGCCGCCAACGCATAGATCAGGCTGCCTTCGATGCCGTACTCGCTGGCCACGCATTCGCCCTGCAGCGACTGTGGCTGTCCGGCCAGGTCGATCCAGTGCGCGACGACCGGCTTCAACGGTGCACCGGCATTGCGCTGGGCGAAGAACGGGGTCCAGTCCACGTCGAAGCCGCAGTTGGCTGACTGCAGTGGCGCGATGTCCACGCCACGGGCCTGCAGTGGTGCAACCCAGGCGCCGTCGCTGCCCAGCTGCGGCCAGCTGCCGCCGCCCATCGCCAACACGGTGGCATCGGCGTGGACATCGATCTCGCCGGCTTCGGTGGCGAAGCGCAGCGCGCCGTCGTTGCTCCAGCCGATCCAACGGTGGTTGGCATGCAGGCGCACGCCCTGTTCCTTCAGCCGGCGCACCCAGCCACGCAGCAGCGGCGCGGCCTTGCGGTCGACCGGGAACACGCGGCCGGAGCTGCCCACATAGGTCTCCACGCCAAAGCCGCCGGCCCAGTCGCGCAATGCCTGCGCATCGAAGCCATCCAGCCAGCGGCCCACGGTCGTGGACTGCTCGCGGTAGCGGCTGTCGAACAGCGGACGCGGATCGGAATGGGTGAGGTTGAGTCCGCCCTTGCCGGCGATCAGGAACTTGCGGCCGGGCGAACCCTTGGCCTCGTACAGGTCCACCTCCAGACCGGCGGCGCGCAGGCGCTCGGCGGCGAACAGGCCGGCCGGGCCACCGCCGATGACGGCGACCCGCGGAAGCGGTGCGGCATTACGGTTTGACATCGAGCAGCTCGACATCGAACACCAGCGACGAACCGGCCGGAATCGGGCCAACCCGGCGGTCGCCATAGCCGTAATCCGGCGGGATCATCAGGGTGCGCTTGCCACCGACCTTCATGCCGGCCACGCCCTCATCCCAGCCGCGGATGACCTGGCCGGCGCCGAGCGCGAAGGTGAACGGTTCGCCGTGCTTGAAGGAGCTGTCGAAGGTCTTGCCGTGCTTGGTTTCGGTGCGGTTGTCGTAGATCCAGCCGGTGTAGTGCACGGTGACCTTGCTGCCGGCAACGGCTTCGGTGCCGGTGCCGGGCACAGTATCGATGCGCTCGAAGCTGGTCAGGGTGCCGCCGGGCGGTGGGCCGGACGGTTCGGTTGTGCAGCCAGCGGCGGCGAGGGACAGCAGCAGGGGAAGCAGCAGGCGGCGCATCGGGCGTCTCCGGAAGGGCGCAGGGCGAGGGCGGCAAGGGTAGCGCATCGGCGCCGGGTATCATGGGGGCATGGCAAAACTCCTGCTCAATCTGCGCAATGTCGGCGACGACGAATATGCCGATGTCTGCACGCTGCTCGACCAGCACGGCATCGCCTGGTATCGCACCGAACCCAGCCCTTGGGGCATCTCCAATGGTGGCCTGTGGCTGCGCGAGGACGCCGATCATCCACGTGCGAAGGCGCTGATGGCGGAATACCAGGCCGAACGCGGGCCGCGCATCCGTGCCGAGCGTGAGCAGGCATTGCGTGATGGCACGGCGGAGACCTTCGGCAGCCTGTTCCGGCGGCGGCCGGTCTACGTGGTGCTGGTGCTGCTGGGGATGGTGGCTGCGGCGGCGCTGGTACTGCTGCCGTTCGTGTTGTTGCGGGGGTAATGGGGCTTCTGGCCGGGTTGCACCCGGCACCCGCAGACGCAACGGCAACAGCAACGACAAAAGCCGGGCTTCAGTGGGAGGGCGGGGCGGTGTGGACAGGCGGGGGACGGCAAAAGCTGCTCCTGCGTGCCTCGTAGAGCGCCATCCATGGCGCTCTGCGCCCCCGCCTGCCCACACCGCCCCCCCTGACAGATTCCGGATGTCTGCCGGGCTTGGGGTCGGGTCCCTCTGCTGCGCAGAGGGCTCTGACCCCTGAATCTGCCCGGAGGGGCGGGAGGCGCTAAAATGGCAGGATGATCGCCAATACTGCTGCCTACCATTTCGCCGTCATCGACGCTCCCCAGGCCCTGTGCGACCAGTTGCTGGCGCGTGCCGAGGCGGCGCAGTTGCGGGGCACGATCCTGGTGGCGGGCGAGGGGCTGAACCTGTTCCTGGCGGGTGCGCCGGAGGCGGTCGAGGGTTTCTACGCGGCGCTGCGTTCTGACGCGCGGTTTGCCGATATGCGGGTCAAGACCAGCTTCAGTGAACATCAGCCGTTCGCGCGGCTGAAGGCCAAGGTGAAGGACGAGATCATCAGCTTCCGCCGTGACGACGGTCAGCCGCTGGACTATCCGCGCGCGCCGGCGGTCGATCCGGCCACGCTGCAACGCTGGTTGCGGCAGGGGCATGACGACGCCGGCAAGCCGGTGGTGATGCTCGATACCCGCAACCTGCAGGAAGTGGAGTACGGCACCTTCAAGGATGCGCTGGTGCTGCCGATTCACAAGTTCACCGACCTGCCCGAGGCGCTGGCGCCGCACCGCGAGGCGCTGAAAGACAGCACCGTGGTCAGTTTCTGCACCGGCGGCATCCGCTGCGAGAAGGCGGCGCTGTGGATGGTCAACGACGGCATGGACAACGTGCTGCAGCTGGACGGTGGCATCCTCGGCTACTTCGAGGAGGTGGGCGGCGAAGGCTACGAAGGCCGCTGCTTCGTGTTCGATGAGCGCGTGGCGCTGGATGCCGAGCTGAAGCCGATGGTCGACCAGCCGCTGCCGGAGCCGCGCCCCAGCGCGTTCTGACGTTTCCGCGGTAGAGCCGGCCGCTGGCCGGCTGCGAAGCCATCTACCTGTATGCCGGCCAGCGGCCGGCACTACCAATCGCGCTTGGCGCGGACCAGGGCACCCCGGATCGGCCCGGTCAGCCCTGAACCCGCCACACGGGAATCAGCATCCCGCCACCGTCACTGGCCGCGGCACCCGGCCGACCCCATGCATGGGGGATCCTGTGACGGAAAAACGCCTGATGATCCCGTTGTCGATCCTTGACCTGGCCCCGGTCTGCGAGGGCAGTGACACCACCGCCGCTTTCGCCAACATGCTGGAGCTGGCCCAGCATGCCGATGCGCTGGGCTACCGCCGCTACTGGCTGGCCGAACACCACAACATGCCGGGCATCGCCAGTGCGGCCACCGCCGTGCTGATCGGCCACGTCGCCGGTGGCACAAAGCGCATCCGCGTCGGTGCCGGCGGCATCATGCTGCCCAACCATGCCCCGCTGCAGGTGGCCGAGCAGTTCGGCACGCTGGCTTCGCTGTATCCGGACCGCATCGACCTCGGCCTGGGCCGTGCACCCGGTACCGACCAGCCGACCGCGCGTGCGCTGCGCCGCTACTTCGACAGCGCCGACCAGTTCCCGCAGGACGTGCGCGAGCTGCTGCATTACTTCGAGCCGGTACAACCCGGGCAGGCGGTGCAGGCGGTTCCGGGTGGCGGCCTGCGGGTGCCGACCTGGATCCTCGGTTCGAGCCTGTTCGGTGCGCGCATGGCCGCCTCGATGGGCCTGCCGTATGCGTTCGCCTCGCACTTCGCACCCGACGCGATGGATGAAGCCCTTGCCGTGTACCGCCGCGAGTTCCGCCCCTCGGCCACGCTGAAGCAGCCGCACGCGATGCTGGCCCTGAACGTCGTTGCCAGCGACAGCGAAACCGAATCGCGGCGCCTGTTCACCAGCCAGCAGCAGAGTTTCGTGAACCTGCGTCGCGGCCGACCGGGCAAGATTCCGGCACCGATCGACGACATCGAGTCCTTCTGGGAGCCGCACGAAAAACTGGGCGTGGAGCGGGCGCTGGCCTGCACCGTGCTGGGCGATCCGCAGCAGGTGGCGGAGGGCATCGCCGCGTTCGTCGAACGGCACAAGCCCGACGAGCTGATGCTCACCGCCAACCTGTACGACCACCGCGCGCGCCTGCGCTCGTTCGAACTCACCATGCAGGCCTGGCACGCCCGCCACGCGGGCTGAACAATTGCGTCACGGCCCATTGCGGCCGAACCGCGTCTGATGGGGCCTCATATCGAAGGAGCCCCCACATGGCCGATACCCGTGCCGAACACATCGCCCAGCTGGCCGAACTGATCAAGGACGTGGAGGTGGCGATGTTCACCACCACCGGCGTCGACGGCCGCCTCTACAGCCGGCCGTTGGCCACCCAGCAGGTCGCCTTCGACGGTGACCTGTGGTTCGTGATCACTGGCGACAGCCCCAAGGTGGCCGAGATCGCGCTCGACCCGCGGGTCAACGTGGCGTATGCCTCGCCCTCGAAGAACACCTATGTGTCGGTGGCGGGGCGGGCACGCGTGGTCGACGATCGCGCGAAGATCGAGGCGCTGTGGTCACCGGCGATGAAGCTGTTCTTCCCCGGTGGCAAGGATGACCCCAACCTTCGCCTGATCCATGTGCGCGCCGACAGTGCCGAGTACTGGGACGGTCCGGGCACGCTGCTGGGCACGGCGCTGAGTTTCGTGCTGTCGGCAGTGCAGGACGAACCGGCGGCGCTGGCCGACAACGGTTTCATTGATCTTCGGTGATGACCGATGTCCGGTATTGGTAGTGCCGGGCGCTGGCCGGCAGCCCTGGAAACGTGGCAGCCGGCCAGCGGCCGGCTCTACCGGATTCCGGATCAGAACCAGCGCTGGAACAGCTCCACCGTATAACCCACCAGCTGCCCCGAACTGAAACCGAAGAAGGCGATCGCTGCCACGGCGGCGATCCAGTTGAACAGCATCAGCGCGCCATCGCGTTCCAGCAGCGCCAGCGAGAACAGCAGCAGCTGGAAGCCGAACAGGAAATTGGTGAAGGGAATCGGCAACGACAGCAGCAGGCCCAGCAGCACCAGCAGCAGGCCGGTGAAGGCGTGCGCCATCAGCGGTGTCAGCAGTTGCGGCAGGCGGGGTTTCAGCATCTTGTCCAGGCGCCGCAGCGGGCGGTCGATGCGGTCCAGGAAACGATGCATGGTGCCGCGCTTCGGCCCGCGGCGGGCAATGAAGCCGGGCAGCCAGGGCCGGCGCAGGCAGAACAGCATCTGCAGGCCGATCAGGACCACCAGTGGTCCGCTGACCGCGCCGCCCATGCCCGGGATCGGGATGAACGACGGCAGGATCGCCACGAACAGGAACACGCCGAACGCGCTCTGCTGCAGGTTGCCGAGGATCTGGCCCAGCGGCATGTGCTCGGCGGGATCGCCAGAGGCGAACATCTCCAGCAGGGTACGGATGCCCTCGTTACGGTAGGCCGGGCGCTCGTCGCCCGGACCCTTGCCGGGCTCAGGCGGTGAGCTCATCGGCCTGCTCGTCGGACAACGTGCGCAGCAGCAGCTTGTCCACGCGCGCACCATCCAGGTCAACCACTTCGAAGCGCCAGCCCGCCCAGTCGAAGTACTCGCCTGCGTGCGGAATGCGGCCGAAGTAATGGATGCACATGCCGGCCAGCGTGTAGTAGTCGCCGTCCTCGGCGTCGGGCAGGTCGTTGCTGCCGATCAGTTCGCGCACGTCTTCGATCGGCAGCGAGCCGTCCACCAGCAGCGAGCCGTCTTCGCGGGTCACCACCAGCGCGTCCTCGTCGGCGTTCTCCACCGCCTGCAGGCGGCCGACCACCGCGCCCATCAGGTCGCTGATGGTCACCAGGCCCTGGATCTCGCCGTACTCGTCCACCACCAGTGCCATCGACTGCTGTTCCTCACGGAAGATTTCCAGCAGCTTCATCGCGTGGGTCGATTCGGAGACGTACAGGGGTTCGCGCAGGGTCTGGAACAGCGCGTTGTCGCCGCGCGCCATGCGCGTGGCCAGCGATTTCAGTTCGAGCACGCCGACCACGTCCATGTCGTTGTCGCGGTACACCGGGTACCGGGAGAACTCGTGTTCGGCCATGATTTCCAGGTTGCGCTCCAGCCCGGCCTGGGTATCCAGCCACGCGATGCGGTTGCGCGGGGTCATCAGGCTGTCGGCGGTGCGGTCGCCGAGGCGCATGACGCGGTTCATCATGTCGCGCTCGTGGGCATCGATCACGCCGGCCTCGTGGCTTTCGGCGACCAGCATGCGGATCTCTTCTTCGGTCACCGAGGCGACTTCATCCTTGCCCAGGCCGAACAGGCGCAGCACCAGCTGGGTGGTCCTGGACAGCAGCCAGACGAAGGGCAGGGCGAGCTTGGCCAGCCAGCTCATCGGCATCGCGACCAGGCCGGCAATGGCCTCCGAACGGGTCAGCGCTAGGCGCTTGGGCACCAGTTCGCCGAAGATCAGCGTAATGAAGGTGATCAGGCTGACCGCCAGCGCGGTACCGATGTTGCCGGCATAGGCGAAGCCCGGCATCAGGCCCTGGATCCAGCCGGCGAAGGCTTCGCCCAGCGCTTCGCCGCCGAGGTAGCCGGTCAGCACGCCGATCACGGTAATGCCGATCTGCACGGTGGATAGGAAGCTCTCCGGCTTCTCGGACAGCTCCAGCGCCTTGGCCGCGCGCTTGGAGGTGGCGGCCATCTGCTTCAGGCGGCTCTTGCGCGAGGTCATGACCGACATCTCGGACATGGCGAAGAAGCCGTTCAGCAGAACAAGCGCGAAGACAATCAGGATCATTTCAAACACGGGCGTCGTCCCCGGTTGGTGGCAGGGAGGGCGGGTGCTTGCGATGGCGGCAGGCGCTCAGGAACGGGGTCCGGCGCGGCGCAGGGGGGTAAGGGTCGTCGTCCATAAGGTGCGCCCGAAGGCGCGCTGGCATCTTAGCAAAGGGGCGTGGCAGGGTGGCAACCGCCTGTTCAGGTTCGGGGTTCCGAGCCCCGGAAAGGGGGCGGGGATACCCGAGATGGTCATCTAGCCGTCATAATTCCGTCTGGTGCCGTCCTTCCCGCGACGGCTGACAGGTTTCTCAATGTTCTCTCTGCAGACCATTTTCGGTTCCGGCAAACAGTTCTACACCCTGCTCGATGAGGCTGCCGTCGCGGCCTCCGACGCCGCCAAGGCGCTGCATTCCATGCTGCGCGAGGCCGACCGCCAGCCCGCGCTGGACGCCTTCAAGCTGGCCCGCCTGCGCGAGCGCGCGGCCTCGGACAAGATCAGCCAGGCGCTGGTGGACAGCTTCATGACCCCGATCGAGCGCGAAGACATCGAAGCGCTGGGCTCGGCCCTGTACAAGATCCCCAAGCAGATCGAGAAATTCGCCGATCGCTATTCGCTGGCCACGACCCACCTGGAGCACATCGACTTCGCGCCGCGCGCGGCGATGCTGGAACAGGCCGCCGGCGTGGTGGTGGAGATGGTGGCCGACCTGCGCCACATGAACCTGGACCGGATGACCGCGCTGAACGAGAAGCTGCGCTCGCTGGAAAACGAGGCCGACCGCCTGATGCTCGAGCTGTACCGCGACATCTATTCCGGCCGCCTGGACAACCTGCAGATGTTCCTGCTGAAGGAATTCTTCGAGATCCTGGAAAAGGCCATCGACCGTTGCCGCGAGGCAGGCGTGGTTGCTTACCAGATCGTGTTGAAGAACAGCTGACGGACGCCGCCGCATGTTGACCCTTGTCCTGGTGGTGATCCTGGCCGCGCTCGTCTTCGAGTTCATCAACGGCTTCCACGACACCGCCAACTCCATTGCCACCGTGGTGGCGACCAAGGTGCTCTCGCCCGGCTGGGCGGTGATGCTGGCAGCCTTCATGAACCTCATCGGTGCGCTGACCGGCACCGCGGTGGCGCTGACCATCGCTTCGGGCCTGCTCAACACCAACGTGGTCGAGGTCACCCCGCAGGTGATCCTGTGCGCGCTGCTGGGCGGCATCATCTGGAACCTGATCACCTGGTGGAAGGGCCTGCCGTCCTCGTCCTCGCATGCGCTGATCGGTGGCCTCTGCGGCGCCGGCCTGGCGGCTGCCCACAACAACTGGGACGCGCTGATCTGGTCCGAGCGCCTGGGCAGCTGGGCGCAGAACAAGGGCCTGCTGTGGAAGGTGTTCGTGCCGATGATCACCTCGCCGATCGCCGGTTTCCTGCTCGGCATCGTGGTGATGGTGCTGCTGTGGGGCCTGATCGCCGGCCTGGCCAGGATCGGTGGCGCCATCGGTCGCCTGGCCCGCCCGCGCATCGTCAATGCCTTCTTCGGCAAGGCCCAGATCGCCTCGGCGGCCTACATGGGCTTCGCCCACGGCCACAACGATGCGCAGAAGACCATGGGCATCATCGCCATGACCCTGATCGGTGCCGAGGCCACCGGCGCACTGGATGACCTGCCGTCCTGGCTGGCCTTCATGCACCCGGACGCCCACGCCGGTGACGGCATCGCGATGTGGATCGTGCTGACCTGTGCGGTTGTGATGGCCGCCGGTACCGCTTCGGGCGGCTGGAAGATCATCAAGACCCTGGGCCACAAGATGGTCAAGCTGCACCCGATCCACGGCTTCGCCGCGGAGACCAGCTCGGCCACCATCCTGACCCTGGCCGCCCACTTCGGCATGCCGGTCTCGACCACGCACAGCATCTCCACCGCGATCATGGGCGTCGGCTTCGCCAAGAACCCGCGCTCGCTGAAGTTCGGCGTGATCGAACGCATCGTCTGGGCCTGGATCCTGACCATCCCGGCAGCCGGCGGCTGTGCGTACCTGATCCTGAAGCTGTTCGAGCTGTTCGGCTGGACCTGATCGCCACGCCAGGGTTGCAAACGAAAAAGCCCGCCGGTATCCGGCGGGCTTTTTCATGGGCAGAGAATTCTTCCGGACACATCGTGTCGACCAAGGTCGACACCTACCAGAGCAGAAGCAGGGATCCGATCCCGTGCCGACCAACGGTCGGACCCACCAACAGCAGCAGGAACCTGTCAGCGGCGGGGTGGGGTGGGGTTGCAGGACCGTTGGCGCCATGGATGGCGCCATCGAGCCCCCAGGGACGGGTTTACGGCGTGTCCTGCAACCCCACCCCACCTCGCCAGCCCACGGAAACCCTGCTTTTGCCGTTGCAGTTGCCGTTGCCGTCGATCCGGCGGGTGCCGGGCCGCAGGCCCGGCCGAACCCCTCAATTACGCTGGAACAGCGCCTGCACATCCTTGCGGAACGCCGCCTGGCTGTCCGCCCGGCTGTAGAACATGTGCCCGCCCGGATAGCTCCGCACCTGCACCCGGTCCGGGTTGCTGCCCATCGCCGGCATCTGGTCCACCGTCAGGATCGAACCCATGAACGGGCACGACAGGTCGTTCCAGCCATGCACGATCAGCACCTGCAGATGCGGATCGATCGCCACCGCCTGGCGCAGCTGGGTCACCGCACCCTGGCGCAGCTCGCCGTTGCGGTCCCACAACCGATTCACGTCGTAGTTCAGCGCCTGGTAGCGTGCATCCACCTTCCA
The DNA here is from genome assembly GCF_059368615.1 of Stenotrophomonas sp. YJH_SMC_40. Lineage (NCBI taxonomy): Bacteria > Pseudomonadati > Pseudomonadota > Gammaproteobacteria > Lysobacterales > Lysobacteraceae > Stenotrophomonas > Stenotrophomonas sp. YJH_SMC_40. The sequence goes on from NZ_JCAFRX010000001.1 coordinate 359,665, forward strand.
GCCGACCACGCGCGTCACGAAGTCGACCATCGCCGTGGTGGTCGGCGCAATGATGCTGTCCAGCAGCGGATCATTGGCGCGCTGCTCCGGGTCATTCGGGAATGGATCGAACGCGGTCACATTGGAGTCGTAGCGGCTGCCCAGCGTGCCCTTGTCGCGGAATACTTCGCGCAGGTAGGCCTGGGTTTCAAGACGGCCACCGGCACGGCGCACGAACTGCGGGTCAAGCCCGGTCAGCTCGGTCACCCGGCGCAGCATCGCCTCGGTCGCCTGCGGATCGCTGCGGCCCTTCATCAACGCGGTGGCGTAATCGCCACGGGTGTACTCCACCACCTCGCGCATTGCCGCGTCGGTGAGCCTGCCCTGGCGCTCCAGGTGCGCCGCGGCGATCGACGGCAGCGTCTGCATCCATGCCATCGGCGAGACGTCGGCGTTGTCTTCCAGCGTCGGGCTCAGGTACGGCGAGACCAGTACCAGGCCGTTCATCGCCACGCCCAGCCGGGTCTGCAGGAAATGGGTGATGCGCGGGCCGCGATAGCCGCCGTAGCTCTCGCCGGTCAGGTACTTGCGTGACGCCATGCGCTGGTTGCGCAGCAGCCAGTCGTAGATCGAGCGCGACAGGTACTCGATGTCGGCGCCGGGGTTGTACAGCTGCTTCTTCGCCTCGTCATCGCCGATGCGCGCGCGGCTGAAACCGGTGCCGACCGGGTCGATGAATACCAGGTCGGTGAAATCCAGCCAGGTGCCCGGATTGTCATGCAGGGTGGCGGGCGCCGAGGCGCTGTCGCCTTCCGAACCGAAGGTGACCACCTTGGGCCCGATCGCGCCCATGTTGAGGTACACCGACGAGGCACCGGGCCCGCCATTGAGCGCGAACGTCACCGGCCGGTCCTTGCCCGGCATCGTGTACGCAGTGAACACCACATCGGCGATGACCTTGCCCTTCTCATCGCGCACCGGCAGGGTGCCGACGGTGGCGGTGTAGTCCAGGGTGCGGCCGGCCAGGCGCATGCTCTGGCGCGTCGACGCATCGGCGGGCAGCGCAGGCGCGTCGGTCCTGTCGTCTTTCGAATCGGGCTTGGTGTCAGCGGCGGGCGCGGCCAGCACGCTGGTGGGGGCGATGAGCAGGCCGACGCAGAGCGCGGCAGTGTGCAGCAGGGACTTCATGGCACCGGATCGGCAGCGGAAGGGGGTTCCGATGCTAGGCCGGTGGAGTGCCATGCCGTATGTGTCCAAAGGCATGGCCACGTTCTGCAGCGGCTTGCGGCCAGATTGGATCAAACGGGCAGGGCGGCTGCCGCTTCGTCGTTGGCCAGCAGGCCATAGACGGCCGAGTCCGAAAGCTCGCCCTGGATGCGCCAGCGCTGGCGCAGCACCCCCTCGCGGTGGAAGCCGAGGCGGTCAAGCACATGTGCCGAGGGTACGTTGCGTGGATCGATCTCGGCTTCGATGCGGTGCAGGTGCAGGGTGTGGAACAGATAGCCCAGCATCTGCTGCAGGGCCTCATGCATGTAGCCCTGGCCCTGGCGGTCGGGCGCCAGCAGATAGCCGATCTCGGCCCGCATAGCCTCACGATCAATGGCGAATGCGACGCAGACGCCCAGCAGTGGGCCGTTGGGTGATTCGCGCAGGGCCAGCTTCAACTGGGTGCCGATCGCGTGCGCGGCAAGGTCGTCGTCGATCTGTTCGCGGGCTTCGGCCGGTCGTGTCCAGGCCGGATGGTTCCACCAGCGCATCACGTCCGGATTGGATTGCAGCGCGAACAGCGCGGCCGCGTCGTCACGGCGGATCGGGCTCAGCACCAACCGCGCGCTGTGCAGCGGCAGGGCGGGGAACAGCAGCGAGTGGCTGGCCAATACGATGGTCCACACGGGTGGACGCGCATTATGCCGCCGCCGGGTTTGCCGATGGCGGCGTAATGCCAAGGGCGCATGAGCCGGTAGTGCCGGCCGCTGGCCGGCAGTCGAGGTTGCCGGCCAGCGGGTCAGAGCCCTTTGCCAGGCAAAGAGATCCGACCCCGTGCCAGGATCAGACCTCCAGCGAGGCCAGATCGCCCTTCGACTCCAGCCAGCCCTTGCGGTCGGAAGCGCGCTTCTTGGCCAGCAGCATGTCCATCAGCGAGCTCGTCTGCTCGCGATCGTCCACGGTCAGCTGCACCAGGCGGCGCGTATCCGGGTGGATGGTGGATTCACGCAGCTGCGGCGGGTTCATCTCGCCCAGGCCCTTGAAGCGGGTCACGTTGATGGCGCCCTTGATCTTCTCGCGTTCGATCTTGTCCAGCATCGAGCGCTTTTCTTCTTCGTCCAGGGCGTAGAACACCTGCTTGCCCACGTCGATGCGGAACAGCGGCGGCATCGCCACGAACACGTGGCCGGCATCGACCAGCGCCGGGAAGTGCTTCAGGAACAGTGCGGTCAGCAGGGTTGCGATGTGCAGGCCGTCGGAGTCCGCGTCGGCCAGGATGATGACCTTGCCGTAACGCAGGCCGCTGATGTCGTCCTTGCCGGGGTCGCAGCCGATGGCGATGGCCAGGTTGTGTACTTCCTCCGAGGCCAGCACGCTGTTGGACGAGACTTCCCAGGTGTTCAGGATCTTGCCGCGCAACGGCATGATGGCCTGGAAGTCCTTGTCGCGGGCCTGCTTGGCGCTGCCCCCTGCCGAGTCACCTTCCACCAGGAACAGCTCGGTGCGCGACAGGTCCTGGCTGATGCAGTCGGCCAGCTTGCCGGGCAGGGCCGGGCCTTGGGTGACCTTCTTGCGGACGACCAGCTTCTCGGTCTTCAGGCGTGCGCTGGCGCGCTCGATGGCGATCTGCGCGATTTTCTCGCCCAGCTCGACGTTCTGGTTCAACAGCAGGCTGAAGGCATCGTGGGCGGCGCCTTCAACGAAGCCCGCGGCCTGGCGCGAGGACAGGCGTTCCTTGGTCTGGCCACTGAACTGCGGGTCGGTCATCTTCAGCGACAGCACGAACGACACGCGGTCCCATACGTCTTCCGGGGCCAGCTTGACGCCACGCGGCAGCAGGTTGCGGAAGTCGCAGAACTCGCGCAGCGCCTCGGTCAGGCCGGTACGCAGGCCGTTGACGTGGGTGCCGTGCTGGGCGGTGGGAATCAGGTTGACGTAGCTTTCCTGCACCAGCTCGCCTTCCGGCAGCCAGGCCACGGCCCAGTCCACCACCTCGGTGTCCTTCTTCAGGTTGCCGACGAACAGGTCGGCCGGCAGCGATTCGCGTTCGCCCAGTTCCAGCTTCAGGTAATCGCGCAGGCCGTCTTCGTAGTACCAGGTGTCGACTTCACCGGTGGCCTCATCGGTCAGCTTGACCGTCAGCCCCGGGCACAGCACGGCCTTGGCACGCAGCAGGTGCTTCAGCGCGCGCACCGCGAACTTGGGCGTGTCGAAGTATTTCGGGTCAGGCCAGAAGCGCACGCGGGTGCCGGTGTTCTTCTTGCCGACGCTGCCGACCACTTCCAGCGGCGTGGCGCGGTCGCCGTTGCGGAAGGTGATGCGGTGCTCGGCACCTTCGCGCTTGATGTGCACTTCCACCAGGGTCGACAGCGCATTGACCACGCTGACGCCGACGCCGTGCAGACCGCCGGAGAAGGTGTAGTTGTTGTTGCTGAACTTGCCGCCCGCATGCAGGCGGGTCAGGATCAGCTCGACACCCGGGATCTTCTCTTCCGGGTGGATGTCCACCGGCATGCCGCGGCCGTCATCGCTGACCTCCACGCTGCCGTCCTTGTACAGGGTGATCTCGATCGAGCGGGCGTGGCCGGCGAGGGCCTCGTCCACCGAGTTGTCGATCACTTCCTGCGCCAGGTGGTTCGGGCGCGCGGTGTCGGTATACATGCCGGGACGGCGCTTGACCGGGTCAAGGCCGGACAGGACTTCAATATCGGCGGCGTTATAGCGGGCGTTCATCTGTCTTCGAAAGCTTGGAGCGACGGGCAAGTGTGGGGTCTGGCACCGGATTTTGCACGCCTGCGGTTCAGTCTCGGCGACGCAGAGGGGGTAAAATGGCAGCCGCTGGAATCTGAATGCCGGCGACCCCCGTTGGGTCGAAACATCCAAGCCATACCGCGAGGAGGACCTCATGAAGAAGTTGCTGACCATTGCGATCCTGGCCGCTGCCGCCGTTGCAGTGCCGCTGGTGGTGGCGCAGAACGCCGGCCAGCCGGCCCCGCAGCAGGGTGGCCAGGCCGACAAGGCGCAGGCCGAAGCCGATGCCAAGGCCAAGCGCCGCGCCCAGGCCAATGCCGAAATGAAGGCGCAGGGCCAGCCGGCCCCGCAGCAGGAAGAGGAAGAAGAGGCGCGGAAGAAGAAGTAATTCTTCCGCCCTCCGAAGCCCCTGCCGCAAGGGATTCGCCCCCCGACGCCCCGCCCAGCGGGGCGTTTCTTTTGGGTGATGGCCGCAACTGCCCCTTGGGTTGGCGGCCATCAATCTGTAAACTATGGCTTTCCGGGAGTAAGTGCGTGTCCACCCTTTGCGAATGGGCTGGCACGGCCATGCGTGGTCGCCAGCAATGCGGGTCGCAGGTGACGGTCGATTTGACCGGCACGGCCGCCCCGACCTCGCAGGGTGGTCCCCGTCCGGCGCCTGCCGCCGCACGGCCCAGCACCTCCCTCGCTGCCCCAGCGAACCGGAAAACCCCCTTCAAGCTCCATGCCCGCCCTCCGGGTGCGCGTGGTGCTGCCGTTTTCCATTTCCAGACAGGATGCTTGCAGCCATGACTCCCTTGATTTTCGTAACCGGCGGCGTGGTGTCCTCGCTCGGCAAAGGCATTGCCGCTGCGTCACTGGCCGCCATTCTCGAAGCCCGTGGCCTGAAGGTCACGATGATGAAGCTCGACCCGTACATCAACGTCGACCCGGGCACCATGAGCCCGTTCCAGCACGGTGAGGTCTACGTCACCGACGACGGCGCCGAGACCGACCTCGACCTGGGCCACTACGAGCGATTCGTGCGCACCCGCCTGAGCCGCAAGAACTCGGTCACCACCGGCCGCATCTACGAGAACGTGATCCGCAAGGAGCGCCGTGGCGACTACCTGGGCGCGACCGTGCAGGTCATCCCGCACATCACCGACGAGATCCGCCGCTGCATCGATGAAGCCACGGAAGGTTACGACGTGGCGCTGGTCGAGATCGGCGGTACTGTCGGCGACATCGAGTCGCTGCCGTTCCTGGAAGCGATCCGCCAGGTGCGCACCGAGCGTGGCCCGGAGAAGGCGCTGTTCATGCACCTTACCCTGGTGCCGTACATCGGCGCCGCCGGCGAGCTGAAGACCAAGCCGACCCAGCATTCGGTGAAGGAGCTGCGCTCGATCGGCATCCAGCCGGACGTGCTGCTGTGCCGCTCCGAGCAGGCGGTGCCGGATTCGGAGCGCCGCAAGATCGCCCAGTTCACCAACGTCTCCGAGCGCGCGGTGATCAGCGTGCCGGACGTGGACGTGCTGTACCGCATTCCGTCGGGCCTGCACGCGCAGGGCCTGGACGAGATCGTGGTCAACCAGCTGAAGCTGGCCGACAAGGCCGGCCCGGTCGACCTGTCGATGTGGGAAGATGCGGTCGACGCGACCCTGCATCCGCTGGACGAAGTGACCATCGCCGTGGTTGGCAAGTACGTCGATCACCAGGATGCCTACAAGTCGGTCGGCGAAGCCCTCAAGCACGGTGGCCTGCGCCAGCGCACCAAGGTCAACCTGAAGTGGCTGGAAGCACAGGACCTGGAAGGCACCGACATGGCCGCACTGGCCGATGTCGACGGCATCCTGGTGCCGGGTGGTTTCGGTGACCGTGGTTTCGAAGGCAAGGTGCTGACCTCGAAGTTCGCCCGCGAGCAGCAGGTGCCGTACTTCGGCATCTGCTACGGCATGCAGGCGGCCGTGGTCGACTACGCGCGCAACGTGGTCGGCCTGGAAGGTGCCAACAGCACCGAGAACGACCGCCAGTCGCCGAACCCGGTGATCGGCCTGATCACCGAATGGCGCACCGCGACCGGTGACGTGGAAAAGCGCGACGACAAGAGCGACCTCGGCGGCACCATGCGCCTGGGCCTGCAGGAACAGCGCCTGAAGCCGGGCACGCTGGCCCGCGAGCTGTATGGCAAGGACGTCGTCGCCGAGCGTCACCGCCACCGTTACGAGTTCAACAACCGTTACCGCACCCAGCTGGAAGATGCCGGCCTGGTGATCGCCGGCAAGTCGATGGACGACACCCTGGTGGAAGTGGTCGAACTGCCGCGCGACGCGCACCCGTGGTTCCTGGCCTGCCAGGCGCACCCGGAATTCCTGTCCACGCCGCGTGACGGCCATCCGCTGTTCATCGGTTTCATCCGCGCCGCTCGCGAGCGCAAGGCCGGCGGCAAGCTGCTTTCCGAAGCGCGCGCCTGACTTGTGAATGGGGGCTTCGGCCCCCATCCTGCATGCTTCAACCCCCAGCGCACCGGCCCGGCCGGTGCTGCGGACAACAAGGAAACGCCATGAAACTGTGTGGATTCGAGGTCGGGCTGGACCAGCCCCTGTTCCTGATCGCCGGCCCCTGCGTGATCGAGTCGATGCAGCTGCAGCTCGATACCGCCGGCAAGTTGAAGGAAGTCACCGACAAGCTCGGCGTCAACTTCATCTTCAAGTCCAGCTTCGACAAGGCCAACCGTACTTCGGGCACCGCGTTCCGTGGCCCGGGCATGGAAGAGGGCCTGAAGGTCCTGGCCGAGGTCAGGAAGCAGATCGGCGTGCCGGTGCTGACCGACGTCCACGAATACACCCCGATGGACGAAGTGGCCTCGGTGGTGGACGTGCTGCAGACCCCGGCGTTCCTGGTCCGCCAGACCGACTTCATCCGCAAGGTGTGCTCGGCCGGCAAGCCGGTCAACATCAAGAAGGGCCAGTTCCTGGCGCCGTGGGACATGAAGCCGGTCGTGGAGAAGGCCAAGGCCACCGGCAACGAGCAGATCATGGTCTGCGAACGTGGTGCCAGCTTCGGCTACAACAACCTGGTCAGCGACATGCGTTCGCTGGCGGTGATGCGCGACACCGGTTGCCCGGTGGTGTTCGACGCCACCCATTCGGTGCAGCTGCCGGGCGGGCAGGGCACCAGTTCCGGTGGCCAGCGCGAGCACGTGCCGGTGCTGGCGCGTGCCGCCGTGGCGGTGGGCATCTCCGGCTTGTTCGCCGAGACCCATCCGGATCCGTCCAAGGCGCTGTCCGATGGCCCCAATGCGTGGCCGCTGGACCAGATGGAAGCACTGCTTGAGACCTTGATGGAACTCGACGCAGTGACCAAGAAGCACGGCTTCTCGCGCTTCGCGTGAGTCGTGACCCGTGGCTGGCGCTGGAAACCCAGCGCCGCCGCCGGCATTGGAAACAGTGGCTGTGGGGCCTGATCGCACTGGGCCTGGCCGTGCTGTTCACTGTGGGCATGTTCGGGCTGGTGCTGATCGGTGCCGCGTCCGTGCGGCCGCCGGGTGATGGCAGCAGCGCACTCGATCTGCGCGCGTACTTCATTGCGCTGCTGGTGGCAGAGCTGCTCGGTGCAGTGGGATGCGTCGCTGCTGCTGTGCAGGCCTGGAGGCTGAATCGCGGCAAGGTGGCCGCCGGCCTGGCGATCATCCTGCTCTCGCTGTGGCTCGGCGCCCTGTTCTACGGAGTGCTTTGATGAATGCGACCACATCGGCGCGAGGCTGGCCCTGGGGCCTGATCGCCCTGGGGCTGTCCGTGTTGACCTGGATCGCCCTGGTGGTGGGCGTACTGGCCTTCACCGCCGGTTTCCGGCCGCCGGGGGACGGGAACAACGGCGTGCAGACCACGCAATGGTGGTTGCTGGGCGCACTGGTCACGATGGTGCTGTCCTTCCTGGGTAGCCCGGTTGCGATGGTGCTGGCCTGGCGACGGCGGCGTGGCCCCATCCTGGCGGCGCTTGCTGGTGCATTGCTGGTGATGCTGGTGTCGATGGTCCTGATCGTGATCGGGTCCAGCTGGGGCTGAAGCCGCCCACGCCATTTGGCAAGTGGCGGGCAGCCGGGGATAATCACGCGGCATTCGTTTTGTCGCCCCCTCTCCAGACAGGTAACCGGTCCGACCATGAGCACGATCCGCAGCATCCACGCCCGTGAAATCCTCGACAGTCGTGGCAACCCCACGCTGGAAGCCGAAGTCATCCTGGAGGACGGTTCGTTCGGTCGTGCCGCGGTTCCCTCCGGCGCCTCGACCGGCACCAAGGAAGCGGTCGAGCTGCGTGACGGCGACAAGACCCGTTACCTGGGCAAGGGCGTGCGCAAGGCCGTCGACAACGTCAACACCACGATTGCCGCCGCGCTGAAGGGTTTTGAGGCCACCGACCAGGCCGGCCTCGACCGTCGCCTGATCGACCTTGACGGCACCGAGAACAAGGGCCGCCTGGGTGCCAACGCGCTGCTGGGTGTTTCGATGGCCGCTGCGCACGCCGCCGCCGCATCGAACAAGCAGGCGCTGTGGCAGTACCTGGCCGCCAGGACCGGCGTGACCCCGTCGCTGCCGGTGCCGATGATGAACATCATCAACGGCGGCGCGCACGCCGACAACAACGTCGACTTCCAGGAATTCATGGTGTTGCCGATCGGCTTCACCTCGTTCTCCGAAGCGCTGCGTGCCGGTACCGAAATCTTCCATTCGCTGAAGTCGGTGCTGAAGGGCCACGGCCTGAGCACGGCGGTCGGCGACGAAGGCGGCTTTGCTCCGGACTTCCGCAGCAACGTCGAAGCGCTGGACACCATCCTTGAAGCGATCGGCAAGGCCGGCTACACCGCCGGTGAAGACGTGCTGCTGGGCCTGGACGTCGCCTCCAGCGAATTCTTCGAGAACGGCAAGTACAACCTGGTCGGCGAGAACAAGCGCCTGACCTCCGAGCAGTTCGTCGACTTCCTCGCCGACTGGGCCGCGCAGTACCCGATCATCACGATCGAAGACGGCCTGGCCGAGAACGACTGGGCTGGCTGGAAGCTGCTGACCGACCGCATCGGCAAGAAGGTGCAGCTGGTCGGTGACGACCTGTTCGTGACCAACCCGAAGATCTTCCAGGAAGGCATCGACTCGGGCACCGCCAACGCGATCCTGATCAAGGTCAACCAGATCGGCACCCTGAGCGAAACCCTGGAAGCGATCGCCATGGCCGACCGCGCCGGTTATGCCGCTGTGGTCTCGCACCGTTCGGGCGAAACCGAAGACACCACCATCGCCGACATCGCAGTGGCTACCACCGCCACCCAGATCAAGACCGGTTCGCTGTGCCGCAGCGATCGCGTGGCCAAGTACAACCAGCTGCTGCGCATCGAGGAAGCCCTCGGCGCCGGCGCGCGTTACGCCGGTCGTGACGCGTTCGTTTCGCTGAAGCGCTGAGCCGATGCGCGACTGGCGCTGGATGCTGCTGGTGCTGGCCCTGCTGCTGGGCTGGCTGCAGTACCGCTTCTGGTTCGGTCCGGGCAATTCGGGCGAAGTGATGATGCTCGAAGCCCAGGTCGCCAACCAGGAGCGGGACAATGAGGGTCTGCAGCAGCGCAACGATGCGCTCGCTGCCGAAGTGAAGGACCTCAAGGAAGGCCAGTCCGCCATCGAGGAGCGCGCACGCAGCGAGCTGGGCATGATCAAGCCCGGCGAGAAGTTCTATCGTGTGGTCGAGGATGCGCCGGTCCATCCGGCGCAGCCTGCGGCAGGTGTCAGTGCGCAGGTTGGCGACCACCCGGCGGACGTGCCATGAGTGCGGCCATCTGGGTCGTGGTTCCGGCTGCGGGTCGTGGCACCCGCTTCGGCGCGCCGTTGCCCAAGCAATACCTGCAGGCAGGGGGACAGATCCTGCTTGCCCATACCCTGGACGCCCTGCTGGCGCACCCGGCCGTGGCCGGGGCGATGGTGGTGATCGGCCAGGACGACGCCGACTGGCCCGGCTGGAACGAGTGGGCGGGCAAGCCGGTGCTGACCTGCATCGGTGGCGCGACCCGTGCCGCTTCGGTGCTGGCTGGCCTGCAGGCGCTGCCGGAGACGGTGCGCGCTGATGAGTTCGTACTGGTCCACGATGCCGCGCGGCCGAACCTGTCGCCGGCCGATCTCGGCCGCCTGCTTGAAGTCGGTCGTACCGACCCGGTGGGGGCGATCCTGGCCGCACCGGTACGTGACACGCTCAAGCGTGCAGGCGACGACGGTGGCATCGATGGCACCGAGCCGCGTGAGCGCCTCTGGCGTGCACTGACCCCGCAGCTGTTCCGCCGCCACCAGCTCAGCCGCGCGCTGTCCGACGCCGCTGCCGCCGGTGTTGAAGTCACCGACGAGGCGATGGCCATGGAGCGCCAGGGCCAGCGCCCGCTGCTGGTGGAAGGCAGCGAGGACAACTTCAAGGTCACCACCCCGGCCGATCTGGACCGGTTCGAATTCGTACTTTCCCGCCGCGCCGGCTGACCGCCCGCGTGGCCCTGCTGCAAGGGTTGCATCCATGAGCACCGCACCGTTCCCGCCCGTCCGCATCGGCCAGGGCTACGACGTCCATGCCTTCGGCGAAGGCGATCACATCATGCTTGGCGGCGTGAACGTTCCACACAGCTGTGGCGTGCTTGCGCACAGCGATGGCGACGTGATCCTGCACGCCTTGTGCGATGCGATGCTCGGTGCGCTGGCGCTGGGCGACATCGGCCAGCATTTCCCACCCAGTGACGACCGCTGGAAGGGCGCCGACAGCAGCGACTTCGTGCGTCATTGCGACAGCCTGCTGCGCGAGCGCGGCTGGCGCGTCGGCAACACCGACATCACCGTGATCTGCGAGCGGCCGAAGGTTGGCCCGCATGCGCTGGCGATGCGTGAGCGCATCGGCGGCCTGCTGCAGTTGCCGCTGGATGCAGTCAGCGTCAAGGCCACCACCTCGGAAAAACTGGGCTTCACCGGCCGTGGTGAAGGCATTGCCGCACAGGCGGTCGTGTTGCTGGTGGCGGCATGATTCCGCTGCCGTTGGCATTTGGTGCGCCGTTGTTGACGGCGCGCATCCGCACCACGCCAGACGATTTCCAGGTTGACGAGCTGCCGGCCTTCGAGGCCACCGGCGAAGGCGAGCACCTGTTGCTGCACATCCGAAAGCGCGGTGCGAACACCGTGCATGTGGCCAAGGTGCTGGCCAAGTGGGCGGGCCTGCCGGAAATGGCGGTGAGTTACGCCGGCATGAAAGACCGCCACGCGGTCACCACCCAGCGTTTCAGCGTGCACCTGCCCAAGCGCATTGCGCCGGACCTGGCCGAGCTGGCCAGTGACGAGATCGAAGTGCTCGAAGCGACCTGGCACAATCGCAAGCTGCAGCGTGGCGCACTGGCCGGCAACCGCTTCAAGCTGGTCCTGCGCGAGGTGCAGGGCGATGCCGCAGCGATCAGCGAACGCCTGCAGCAGATTGCCGGGCGCGGCCTGCCGAACTGGTTTGGCGAGCAGCGCTTTGGCCGCGACGGCGGCAACGTGCCGGCGGCACTGGCGATGTTCGGTGGCCGCCGCATGCGCAAGGACCAGCGTTCACTGCTGCTGTCTGCCGCCCGATCGGCGCTGTTCAACCGCGTGCTGGCTGCGCGCGTGGAGCAGGGCAACTGGGATCAGCCACTGGACGGCGAGGTGTGGATGCTGGACGGCAGCCGCAGCGTGTTCGGCCCGGAGCCGTACACCGACGTGCTGGCCGAGCGCCTCGCGCGGTTCGACATCCATCCCAGCGCACCGCTGTGGGGCGAAGGCGAGCTGCGCAGCACCGAAGCGGCACGCGAGCTGGAGCTGGCCGCGCTCGACGACGAGGAATCGAAGGTACTGCGGGCCGGCCTGGAAGACGCGCGCCTGAAGCAGGAGCGCCGCGCGCTGCGCCTGCGCCCCGCGTTGTTGCAGCACCAGTGGCTGGGCGATGACGTGCTGGAGCTATCGTTCGCGCTGCCGCCGGGCTGCTACGCCACCGCCGTACTGCACGAGCTCGGCCCGGTCGAAGACGCCTCGCAGGCCTGAGCAGGGCGCGCGGTAGAGTCGACTGTCAGTCGACTTGCGCGCGCAGCGCGGGGTATTCGCTTGCCGCTGGAAGAGCAGTCGACTGACAGTCGACTCTACCTGGACTCATGGCGTCCCCTTTTTTCAGCGCCGCGCCAGCAGCACCAGCACCGCGCCGGTGCCGCCTTGCCCGGTCGGCGCCGAATGGAATGCCAGTACGTCGTTGCGCAGCCGCAGCAGGCGGTCGACCAGGTTCTTCAGTACCGGTGCACCGCCGTCGGACTGCAATCCCTTGCCGTGGATGATGCGCACGCAGCCATACTCGTGTGCATGGGCTTCCAGCAGGAACTGGCGCAGCAGCGTCTCGGCCTGCGCGGCGGTGGCGCCATGCAGGTCCAGTTCGTCCTGCACCGAATACTGGCCACGCTTGAGGCGCTGGAACAGGCGTGGTGGCAGGTTGTCGCGGCGATAGCTGGCCACGTCGCCGGCTTCCAGTGGCGTGCTGTCGCGCAGCAGCCGGGCGAACTCGCCGGCGGCTTCGGCCTCGTCACGTTCGGCCATGCGCGCGCGCGGCTTCGGCCGGGGCGCAGCCGGTGCCGGCTCGGCATCCTTGCGCAGCGGCGTCACTTCGCCGATGGCCGCGCGGAACAACGCGGCCGGATCTTCGTCTTCAGGGTGCGACATGCGCACAGGGTAAACCGCTGGCGCAGGTCTGCCTATGACGGTTCGATGTCGGCCGTGACCGCCGGCAGGGTAGGACCGGCGGCTCGCATGCGGCACAATAGACGATGCCCTTGCAGGGTCGACGGCTTCCGCAGGGGAGTACGACGGTCCCGCCCACACTGCACGGTGATGGAATCGAATTCTTGGAAAATCAAGCGGTTAAATCGAAGATGCGAATCCTGGTCAGTAACGACGATGGCGTCGACGCCGCAGGCATCCGGATGCTTGCTTCGGTGCTGCGTGAGGCCGGTCACGAAGTCACGGTGGTCGCGCCCGACCGCGATCGCTCCGGCGCCAGCAATTCGCTGACCCTGGACCTGCCGATCCGCCTCAAGCGCATCGACCATTACACCGTCTCGGTGGCCGGTACCCCGACCGACTGCGTGCACCTGGCGCTGACCGGGCTGCTCGAGTTCGAACCCGACATTGTCGTGTCCGGCATCAACAACGCCGCCAACCTCGGCGATGACGTGATCTATTCCGGCACCGTCTCGGCGGCGATGGAAGGTCGCTTCCTCGGCCTGCCGGCGGTGGCGGTCTCGCTGGTCACCCGCAACCACGATCCGAAACACTTCGAGACCGCCGCGCGCGCTGCGGTGGAGATCGTCGCCCGGCTCAAGGCCGATCCGTTGCCGGCTGACACCATCCTCAACGTCAACGTGCCGGACCTGCCGTGGAGCGAGGTCAAGGGCTTCGAGGTCACCCGCCTGGGCAACCGCCATCGCGCCGAAGGCTGCATCGCGCAGAAGGACCCGCGCGGCAACGAGGTGTACTGGATCGGCCCGGCCGGTCGTGAGCAGGACTCCGGCCCCGGCACCGATTTCCACGCGGTACGCACCGGCCACATCTCGATTACCCCGATCCAGGTCGACCTGACCCGCTACCAGGCACTGGAGAAAGTGGCCAGCTGGGTCGGCGGCCTCAGCGCCGCGCTGGACCAGCCGGCATGAGCCCACGCCTGCGCCTGCAACCGGAAGCCGTCGGCATCGGCATGACCTCGCAGCGTGTGCGCGACCGCCTGGTCGATCGCCTGCGCGAGGCTGGCATCGTCGACGAGTCGACCTTGAATGCGATCCGGGTGGTGCCACGTCATCTGTTCATCGACGAAGCGCTGGCGTCACGCGCCTACGAAGACACCGCCCTGCCGATCGGCCACGGCCAGACCATCTCCCAGCCGTGGGTGGTGGCGCGCATGACCGAAGCCGTGCTGCAGGTCTCGCCAAAGAAAGTGCTGGAAGTCGGTACCGGCTCCGGCTACCAGGCCGCCGTGCTCGGCGCGCTGGGCCTGGAGATCTACACCGTCGAACGCATCGGCGACCTGCTGCGACAGGCGCGCAAGCGCTTCCGTGCGCTGGGCATGAATATCCGCACCAAGCATGATGATGGCCGCGCGGGCTGGGCCGAGCACGGCCCGTTCGATGCCATCGTCGTCACCGCCGCGGCGCCTGCACTGGTCGATGAACTGGTCGGGCAGCTGGCCGAGGGCGGCCGCCTGGTGGCGCCGGTCGGCGGGCCGGGTGGGCAGTCGCTGGTGCAGCTGGACCGCAGGGCTGACGGCAGCATCGAACAACGCGTGCTGGCGCCGGTCACCTTCGTGCCGCTGCTGTCCGGCATGCTCGACTAATCCACGGAGCAGGGTTGCATGAAGATTTTCGGGCCGCTGTACGAGCGGGCGATGAAGTGGGCGGCGCACGAACGCGCGCCGACCTACCTGACGGTGTTGAGCTTCTTCGAGGCGATCATCTTTCCGGTGATGCCGGAAGTGATGCTGGCGCCGATGTGCGTGGCCCAGCCGAAACGCGGCTGGTGGTTCGCCACCCTCAGCCTGGCCGGCTCGATGGTCGGCGCGCTGATTGGCTATGCATTGGGTCATTATGCCTTCGAAGCGATCAAGCCGTTGTTCGAAGCACTGGGCATGCTGCCGGCCATCGAGCAGGGCATCACCACCGTGCAGGCCAAGATGGCCGAGTCGCCGTGGGCGGTGTTCACCTTCCTGGTGCTGGGCGGCTTCATGCCCATCCCGATGAAGGTCTTCACGTGGGCATCGGGTATCGTCGGCGTGCCGATGCCGCAGTACCTGTTGAGCATGCTGATCGGTCGCGGCAAGCGCGTGTTCGTGCTGGCTGCGGTCATCCGTATCGGTGGTGCGCGTGCTGAAGCGGCACTGCGTCGCTGGATTGAACCGCTGGGCTGGATCGCCACCGCGTTGGTGGTGGTGCTGATCGCCTGGCTTGTATGGAGGTCGAAGTTCGCATGAATCCTGATCGTCTGAGCAAGGGAGTGCGCATCGGCGCGCTGGCGTTGCTGGTTTCCACCCTGGCCGCCTGCGGCACCGCCACCGTGGTTCGTCCTGGTGGTGGCAGCACCGGCGGTGGTGTGACCACGCCGAAGACCTCGGTGCCCAAGCCCGGGCAGACCGTGGTGGTGCGCAAGGGCGATACCATCTATGCGCTGGCCCGCATCCATGACATCACCCCGGCCGACCTGATTGCCTGGAACAGCCTGGACAACCCCTCGACCATCCATCCGGGGCAGGTGATCCGACTGTATCCGGCCGGTGCCAGCGGCGGCCGCGCGCCGACCACGGTGGTCACCCCGCCGCGCTCGGGTGGCAGCAGCGGCGGCAGTACCACATCGGCCCCGGCCCCGGCGCCGGTGGGTCCGGTGAAGAGCAACATCGCCTGGCGCTGGCCGGCCGATGGCGCGATCGTCGGCCGCTACGTGGCCGGTGACGCGACCAAGCAGGGCGTGGACATCGCCGGTACCAGCGGCCAGCCGGTCAAGGCCACCGCCAACGGCGTGGTGGTGTACTCCGGCGCCGGCCTGGTCGGCTACGGCGAGCTGATCATCATCAAGCACAGCGACCAGTGGCTGTCGGCCTATGGCCACAACCGCAAGCGCCTGGTGAATGAAGGGCAGAGCGTGAAGGCCGGTGAGCAGATCGCCGAGATGGGCCGCACCGGTGCGAACCGCGACATGGTCCACTTCGAGATCCGCTATAACGGCAAGCCGGTGGACCCGCAGCAATACCTGCCGGCACGCTGATCGTCGATTCGGCATCTGGGCGGATCCCCGGCCCGGCGCAGCGCGCCGGGCGTTCGCCAACGGTGCGGCCCATGGGCCGCAAACACCGCCGGCTCACCCGCTACAACGGCAAGCCGGTGGACCCGCAGCAATACCTGCCGGCACGCTGATCGTTGATTCGCCATCTGGGCGGATCCCCGGCCCGGCGCAGCGCGCCGGTCGTTCGCCAACGGCGCGGCCCATGGGCCGCAAACGCCCTCGGCTCACCCGCTACAACGGCAAGCCGGTGGACCCGCAGCAATACCTGCCGGCACGCTGATCGTCGATTCGCCATCTGGGCGGATCCCCGGCCCGGCGCAGCGCGCCGGGCGTTCGCCGACGGTGCGGCCCATGGGCCGCAAACACCGCCGGCTCACCCGCTACAACGGCAAGCCGGTGGACCCGCAGCAGTACCTGCCGGCGCGTTGAGGTCGTGGGGTCGGGTGGCGCCGGGCAATGCTCGGCGTTGCCGACCTGTAGCGTCGAGCCATGCTCGACTCGCTGTACGCTGGCTGCCGTGGGTGGCCATTTGCGACCATGAGTGGCGCATCTCAAGCTTCCCGGCAAGCCAGGGAAGCGGCATGCTTCAACGGAACCCGCCCCCCCAATCCGGTGCCGCATGTCTCGCCCAACAGCCCTTTTCGTGCTGCTCATCGCGCCATTGGCGGCCGCCGCCAGCAGCGATCCACGTGACGTGGTCACCCGCCTCTACGACGTCATCCAGGCGCCGACGTCGAACGAAACGGCCATTTCCCCGCTGCTGGGTGAGGCCCTCCGCTCAGCCATCGCTGCGCAGCGTGCATATGAACAGGCCTGCACCGCACTGGCGGCGCCCGATGAAAAGCCGCACATGCTGGACCAGAGCCCGTATCTGCTGGCGCCGGATCGACCGGAAACGATATCCATGGGAATGCCCGGATCGAGCGGTGACGCCACCTGGATCCATGTCGACATGGCCGTGGGCGACTACCGCTGGACCGACCGGGTCCTGCTGCAGCGGCAGGACCGGGACTGGAAGGTCATGGATATACGCTGGGGGCAGGGCGGCAACCTGATTGGCCGGCTCAAGGCGTTCTCGGCATTCCGCTGCACACCTTCGGGCAGCTGGCCGGGAGCCACCCGGCGACTCGACCTCAGCCTTCCAGAATGAAGGCGGCGGCGACCTTGCGGCCTTCGCCCGCCAGGATGTTGAAGGTGCGCGCGGCGGCTGGATTGTTCATCACTTCCAGGCCGATGCCGCGTGACAGGCAGGCGGCCATCACCACCGCCGGCGGGAACACCTGACGGTCACCCGTGCCGAGCACGATGAGCGCCGGATTCAGCGCCAGGATCGGCTCCAGGTCAGCGACCTGCAGCGCAGTGGCGCTCACCACTGGCCATTGCGTGACCAGCTGGTCCGGGGTCAGGAAGAAACTGCTGCCCAGCGCCTGGTCATTCACCTTGGCCGAGCGGCCATCGGCGGCACGGAGGCTATAGGCGTAATCCGGCGGTTCGTGGTTCAGCTGCATGGCAGTAGGGCGATCAGCCGCGCGGCAGCACGATCTGGCGCTGTTCCTTGCTCGGGCGGTACAGCACGGCGACGTGGCCGATACGCTGCACCAGCGCGCTTTCGGTGGCTTCGACGATCTCGCCGATCATCACGTCACGGGCGTCGCGGTCTTCAGCAGCGACCTTCACCTTGACCAGCTCGTGGCGCTCCAGCACTTCGTTCAGCTCAGCGATGAAGGCCGGGGTCACACCCTTGCCGCCGGTCTGCAGCAGGGCCTTCAGGTCGTGGGCTTGGCCGCGCAGGAAACGGGTCTGGGAGGCGGTCAGGGCGATGGACATGCAGGAAAACACGGTTGAATGGGGCGATCAGGGTATCATGAGGACCCCATCAGCCCCTATTTTCAATGGCTACCCGCAGCAAAAGCAGCCAGCGCTGGCTCAAGGAACACTTCTCCGACCCCTTCGTGAAGAAGGCCCAGGCCGAAGGCATGCGCTCGCGCGCCGCCTACAAGCTCGAAGAGCTGCTGGAACGTGACCGGTTGCTGAAGCCGCACATGGTGGTGGTCGACCTTGGCGCGGCCCCGGGTGGTTGGTCTCAGCAGGTGCGGAGACAGATCGGCGACACCGGCCGCGTGCTGGCCCTGGACATCCTGGACATGCCGCCGCTGGCTGGTGTGGAGTTCCTTCATGGTGACTTCAGGGAAGAAGCCGTTCTATCGCAGTTTGAAGCCATGCTCGGGGATCAGCCGGTAGACCTTGTGCTGTCGGACATGGCCCCCAATAAGAGTGGTGTAGGCGCGGTCGACCAGCCGCGGATGATGCACCTGGCGGAGCTGGCCCTGGATTTTGCCGACAATCACCTGAAGACCGGTGGGGCGTTCCTGATCAAGCTGTTCCAGGGCGAAGGCTTTGACGACTACGTGCGCGACATGCGCCGCCGGTACGACAAGGTCTCCATCCGCAAGCCGGAAGCGTCGCGCAAGCGCTCTCCCGAGGTGTATGCCTTGGGTCAGGGAAAACGCGCCCACATGAAGTAAGCTCGCAACGTACGCAAGTTCGACCCCAACGCAACGCCAGCACTGAGAGGAACACCGGAGCCAATGAGGATGAACGACTTGACCAAGAACCTCCTGCTATGGGTGGTCGTCGCCGTCGTGCTGATGGTGGTCTTCCAGAGCTTCTCGCCGAAGTCCTCCGGGGCCGGCGCGCAGGGCGCGTCGTACTCGCAGTTCCTGGACCAGGTGGACAGCGGCAACGTGCAGAAGGTCGCCTTTGGCGGCGACATGCGCGGCGGCACCAGCCAGCTGACCTACACCACCCGCGGTGGGCAGTCGTCCACCATCACCGCGCCGTTCGATCGTGACCTGATCAACGTGCTGCGTACCAAGAACGTGGAGATCGTGCAGGAGGAGCCGTCCAGCGGCATTTCCCTCGGCGCGATCCTGATGAATTTCCTGCCGGTCATCCTGATCATCGGCTTCTGGTTGTTCATCATGCGCCAGATGCAGGGCGGTGGCGGCGGTGCCAAAGGCGCGATGTCCTTCGGCAAGTCGCGCGCCAAGCTGCAGGGCGAAGACCAGATCAAGGTCACCTTCGCCGACGTCGCCGGCTGCGACGAGGCCAAGGAAGAAGTGGGCGAACTGGTCGACTTCCTGCGCGACCCGTCCAAGTTCACCAAGCTGGGCGGCAAGATTCCGCGCGGCGTGCTGATGGTGGGCCCGCCGGGTACCGGCAAGACGCTTCTGGCCAAGGCCATCGCCGGCGAAGCCAAGGTGCCGTTCTTCTCGATCTCCGGTTCGGACTTCGTGGAAATGTTCGTCGGCGTCGGCGCCAGCCGCGTGCGTGACATGTTCGAGCAGGCCAAGAAGCACGCGCCGTGCATCATCTTCATCGACGAAATCGACGCCGTCGGCCGCCACCGTGGCGCCGGCCTGGGCGGCGGTCACGACGAGCGCGAGCAGACCCTGAACCAGCTGCTGGTCGAGATGGACGGTTTCGAGGGTGGCGAAGGCGTGATCGTGATCGCCGCGACCAACCGTCCGGACGTGCTGGACCCGGCGCTGCTGCGCCCGGGCCGTTTCGACCGCCAGGTCGTGGTCGGCCTGCCGGACGTGAAGGGCCGCGAGCACATCCTCAAGGTCCACATGCGCAAGCTGCCGCTGGCTGACGACGTCGAGCCGATGGTGATCGCGCGTGGTACCCCGGGCTTCTCCGGTGCGGACCTGGCCAACCTCTGCAACGAGGCGGCCCTGTTCGCCGCGCGCGGCAACGAGAAGGAAGTCCGCATGGACCACTTCGACCGTGCACGCGACAAGATCCTGATGGGTGCCGAGCGCCGCTCGATGGCCATGAGCGAGGACGAGAAGACCCTGACCGCGTACCACGAGGCCGGCCACGCCATCGTCGGCCGCCTGGTGCCCGAGCACGACCCGGTCTACAAGGTCACCATCATTCCGCGCGGCCGTGCGCTGGGTGTGACCATGTACCTGCCGGAAGGCGACAAGTACTCGATGAACCGCGTGGCGATCCAGTCGCAGCTGTGCTCGCTGTACGGCGGCCGCGTCGCCGAAGAGCTGATCTTCGGCGAGGACAAGGTCACCACCGGCGCCTCCAACGACATCGAGCGTGCCACCAAGATGGCCCGCAACATGGTCACCAAGTGGGGCCTGTCCGAGCAGCTCGGCCCGATCGCGTATGGCGAAGAGGACGACGAGGTGTTCCTGGGCCGTTCGGTCACCCAGCACAAGAGCGTGTCCAACGACACGGCGCGCCGGATCGACGAGGAAGTGCGCAACATCCTCGACAAGGCCTACGCCCGCACGACCCAGCTGCTGACCGAGAACATCGACAAGCTGCACGCGATGTCGCAGCTGCTGCTGCAGTACGAGACCATCGACGCGCCGCAGATCGACGCGATCATGGAAGGCCGCGATCCGCCGCCGCCGGCGGGCTGGAGCAAGTCGAACAAGGATGGCGGCAACGACAAGGGCGGCGACGCCCGTCCGCTGCCGCCGATCGCAGGCCCGGCCGAATCGCACTGACGGCCCGCTGCAGGTGACACCAGACGAGGCCGGGGCAACCCGGCTTCGTCGTTTCCGGGCCACTGGCCCATCCCGAAGATCCGATCTGACGCTGGAGCCCGCATGTCCGCCCCGAAGCCCGAACCGATTTCCCACACTGCCGAAATGGTGATCGCCACCGTGGTCGGCGTGGGTGTGGGCCTGGGGGCCGACAACCTGCTGCTGGGCTGCGTGGTGGGCATCGGAGTCGGCATCGTGCTGAGCATCGCCAGGACCCTGTACGTGGACCGCAAGCGCCGCCGCCGTTGAGAGGGTGTCGGCAGGGCTGCGCCCTGCACCCGTGGTAGTGCCGGCCGCTGGCCGGCAACCTCAACAGCAACAGCAACAGCAACAGCAACAGCAACAGCGGGCTTTCCGTAGGATGGCGGGGCGGTGTCGGAGTGCGGGGGCGCTGCAAGTACGTCCCTGTAAGCTTGGCAGCCGCATCCATGCGGCTGACACCCCGCACTCCGACACCGCCCCACCTCTGACAGATTCCTGCTGCTGTTGGTAGGTGTCGACCTTGGTCGACACGGTAGATCCACGCCATGCGTGGATGCATTTCGATTCCAATTCGAAATATTCGATTCCGATGGAGATTCATCCACGCATGGCGTGGATCTACTGCAGATCGCGGAGATCTGTCGAAGGCGGGGTGGGTCCGGTTGCGGGGGCGTGAGCCGCATGGATGCGGCGACCGAGCCTACACGGACGTACTTGCGGCGTCCCCCGCAAACTGACCCACCCCGCCACCCCACGGAGAACCAGCTTCTGACGTTGACGTTGATTGCAGCGGGTGCAGGGCGCCGCCCTGCCGAACTAAACTACCCGCCGTTGTCCCTGCAGGATTGCCCATGTTCGATACCTCGCCCCAGCTCGATTGCGCCGGCCGCATCCTGCGCCTCGATCGTGCCCAGGTCATGGGCATCGTCAACGTCACCCCGGACTCGTTCTCCGATGGCGGCGCGCACGACACCACCGAGGCCGCGGTCGCCCATGGCCTGAAGCTGGTCGAGGAGGGCGCGGACCTGCTGGACATCGGCGGCGAATCGACCCGGCCGGGCGCTGCGCCGGTATCGGTGGAGGAGGAACTGCGCCGGGTGATTCCGGTGATCGAGCAGCTGGCCGCACGCACCCGGGTGCCGATCAGCATCGACACCTTCAAGCCGGAAGTGATGCGCGCGGCCGTGGCGGCTGGCGCCGGCATGATCAATGACATCTACGGCCTGCGTCAGGAAGGGGCGCTGGACGCCGCCGCTGCAACCGGCGTGCCGGTGGTGCTGATGCACATGCAGGGCGAGCCAGGCCACATGCAGGCCGATCCACATTACGACGACGTGGTCGCCGAGGTGCACGGCTTCCTGGTCCAGCGCCTGTTCGCTGCCGAGATGGCGGGCATTGCGAAGAAGAACCTGCTGATCGATCTCGGTTTCGGTTTCGGCAAGACCACTGCCCACAACATGACCCTGCTGGCACGCTCCGAGCGGTTCCTGGAGCTGGGCGTGCCGATGCTGGCGGGCCTGTCGCGCAAGCGCAGCCTGGGCGAACTGACCGGTCGCGACACGCCGTCCGAGCGCGTGGCCGCCTCGGTGGCCGCGCACCTGATCGCGGTGCAGCGCGGCGCACACATCGTGCGCGTGCATGACGTGGCCGCCACCGTTGATGCACTGAAGATCTGGCAGGCAGTCGAGGCCGTGCCAACGCCGCGCGCCGACGCCACGCCGACGATCCGCTGGCCGGACGAAGACTGATGGGCATCGACCGGCGGCCACTGGCGATCGCCGTGATGGGGCCGACCGCCAGTGGCAAGACCGCCACCGCGATCGCCCTGGCGAAGCAGCTGGATGGCGAGATCGTCAGCGTCGATTCGGCGCTGGTCTACCGGCATCTGGATATCGGCTCGGCCAAGCCGGATGCGGCCGAGCGGGCGCAGGCGCCGCACCATCTGCTGGACCTGCGCGATCCGTGGCAGACCTATTCGGCGGCCGAGTTCGCCGCCGATGCCGGCCGCGTCGTGGCCGACATCGTGGCACGCGGCAAAACGCCGATCCTGGCAGGTGGCACGGGGCTGTACTTCCGGGCCCTGCTGCAGGGCCTGTCGCCGATGCCGGAGGCCGACCCGGTGATGCGCGAAGCACTCAGCACCGAGGCGGCCGAGCGGGGCTGGGCGGCACTGCACGCAGAACTGGCCATGGTCGATCCAGCCGCAGCCGCACGTATCCATGCCACCGACCCGCAACGCATCCAGCGGGCGTTGGAGGTCTATCGCCTCACCGGCACGCCGATCAGTGAATGGCAGCGCCGGCCGGGCGTCGCGCCATTGCCGGTGCGCACCCTCAAGCTGATCCTCGCCCCGCGTGACCGCGCGGTACTGCACCAGCGCATCGAGGCGCGCTTCGACGCCATGCTGGCGCAGGGCTTCCTGGACGAGGTGCGGGCACTGCGTGCAATGCCGGAAATGGCCGCCGTGACGGCGCCGCTGGACCTGCCGGCGGTGCGTGCGGTTGGCTATCGCCAGGCCTGGGAATACCTGGACGGGGAGGGTGATGCCGCCCGTTTCCGTGACAAGGCGATCTTCGCCACCCGGCAGCTGGCCAAGCGCCAGCTGACCTGGCTGCGCGGCGAGCTTGATGCGCGCTGGTTCGACCCCCATGTCGATGGGGAGCGCCTGGCCGGCGCGGTGTCGACCTTCGTCGCACGCTGAACCCCCGCCAGCCGTGTAACATCATCGGTCGGCGGGCGGCTCGGGGGCCGTGGCAACCGTCGGCAACCCAATAAGAACAATAATCAGGAGTGTGCAATGTCCAAGGGGCAATCGCTGCAGGATCCTTTCTTGAACGCACTGCGGCGCGAACGCGTGCCGGTTTCGGTGTACCTGGTCAACGGCATCAAGCTGCAGGGCACGATCGAGTCGTTCGACCAGTTCGTGGTCCTGCTGCGCAACACGGTCAGTCAGATGGTCTACAAGCACGCCATTTCCACGGTCGTTCCGGCACGTAACGTGAAGGTCGGTCCGGGCGGTGGTTACGTGCAGTCGGGTGAAGGTGGTCAGGCAGGTGATGAAGCAGACGAGTAAGACCGGAGCGGTGAATGTTTGACCGCTCGAAAAAGGGCGAACACGCCCTGTTGATCCAGCCCCATTTCGGCAAGCTGGAAGACGATGTGCTGGAAGAATTCGGTGATCTGGCCCGCTCGGCTGGGGCCAGCATCGCCGCGACGATCACTGCGCGCCTGGACCGACCGAATCCGTCGACCCTGATCGGCAGCGGCAAGCTGGACGAGATCAAGGCCGCGGCCGACGCCAGCGGTGCCGACCTGATCCTGGTCAACCATGCGTTGAGCCCGGGCCAGGAGCGCAACCTGGAACGGTTCCTGGAGCGCCGGGTGATCGACCGTACCGGCCTGATCCTGGATATCTTCGCCCAGCGTGCGCACAGCCACGAGGGCAAGCTGCAGGTCGAGCTGGCGCAGCTGCGTCACCTGGCCACGCGGTTGGTGCGCGGCTGGACCCACCTGGAGCGCCAGCGCGGTGGTTCGATCGGTCTGCGCGGCCCGGGTGAAACCCAGCTGGAAACCGACCGCCGCCTGCTGCAGAAGCGGGTCGAACAGCTGCAGAAACGCCTGGAAAAGGTCGAAGTGCAGCGCACCCAGATGCGCCGTGCACGCGTGCGCAGCGAACTGCCGCGCGTGGCCCTGGTGGGCTACACCAACGCAGGCAAGTCGACCCTGTTCAACGCCATGACCGGCGCCGAGGCTTATGCCGCCGACCAGCTGTTCGCGACGCTGGACCCAACCGTGCGCCGCATTGCGGTTCCGGGTGGCAACGTGGTCCTGGCCGACACCGTCGGCTTCGTCCGCGACCTGCCACATGACCTGGTTGCGGCGTTCCGCTCGACCCTGTCCGAGGCGCGCGAGGCGGATTTCCTGCTGCACGTGGTCGACGCCGCCGATCCGCATCGCGAGGAGCGCATCGCGCAGGTCGACGAGGTGCTGACCGCGGTCGGTGCCGGCGACCTGCCGCAGCTGCTGGTATTCAACAAGATCGACCGCATCGACGGTGCCGACGTCCGCCACGACGGCCAGGATGGCATCCCGGACGAATCGCGCCGCGAGCGGGTGTGGATTTCCGCACGCGACGGGCAGGGCCTGGAGCTGCTGCAGGCGGTGCTGGGCAAGCGCCTGGGCCTGCAGCACGTCACCGGCGAACTGCGCCTGCCACCCGATGCCGGCCGCCTGCGCGCGCGCCTGCACCAGCTGGAAGTGATCCGCAGCGAGCAGGCCGATGAAGACGGCTGGCTGCTGCAGGTCGACCTGCCGATCGCCGAAGCCGAAAAGCTGGCTGCCAGTGCCGACGGCGCGCCGATCCGGGCGCTGCTGCCGGAGAAGCTGCCGGAGTGGTGAGGTAGCGGCCAATCCCCGATAGTGCCGGCCGCTGGCCGGCAACCACCGTGCTGGAGGGGCGCGACATCCGCCTGTGATCTGCGGTACAACGTGCAGGTTCTTCACCCCACCGTCATGCCGATGTCCATCCCCACCGACGCCGACCTCAACGCCCAGTCCGCCGCGCTCGGGCAGCGCCTGCAGCAGGCTTCGCTGCAGCTGGTGACCGCTGAAAGCTGCAGTGGCGGCTGGATCGCCAAGTGCATGACCGATATCGCCGGTTCCTCGGCGTTCTTCGACTGCGGCATGGTGGTCTACAGCTACGAAGCCAAGCAGCGCCTGCTGGGCGTGCGTGCGCAGACGCTGGAGCAGTTCGGCGCGGTCAGCCGCGAAACCGTGCTGGAGATGGTGTCCGGCGCACTGGTCAATTCCGGTGCCGGCATCGCCGTGGCGGTGACCGGCATCGCGGGTCCTGGCGGTGGCAGCCCGGACAAGCCGGTCGGCAGTGTCTGGATCGGCTGGAAGCGCCGCGGCGGCTACGCCCGCGCCGAACTGTTCCAGTTCGATGGCGACCGCGAAGCCATCCGCCGGCAAACCGTGGCGGCGGCATTGCGCGGTATCGACGCCCAGCTGTGACATGCTGCTCCGGTAATCGTCCGGAGCACGCATGATGTGGGAAACGCTGGGCACGGTCCGTGACCTGGGCCGACTGCAGGAAATCGCGGTTGTCCTGATCCGCTATGGCTTCGGCGACGTGGTGCGGCGCATCGGCCTGGCCAGCACATTGGAGCGGGCAGGGCGCCTTCTGCACTGGAACGAGGAGCGGCAGGAACTGTTGCGGATGACCGCACCGGTGCGCGTGCGCAGCGCGATGCAGGATCTCGGTCCCACTTTCGTCAAGCTCGGGCAGGTGCTGGCGACGCGCGTTGACCTGCTGCCGCCGGAATGGATCGCCGAGCTGTCCGAACTGCAGAACGCGGTGCCGGCGCTGCCGTACGCGGATATCCGTGAGCAGCTCGAAGCCGACCTTGGCGCCTCGCCGACGCAGGTGTTCGCCTTCCTCGATGAAACCCCGATGGCCGCCGCCTCGCTGGCGCAGGCCCATCGCGCGCGCCTCCATGACGGCCGTGAGGTGGTGCTGAAGGTGCGGCGCCCGGGTATCCGCGATGTGGTCGAGGCCGACCTGCGTCTGCTGGCCCGCCTGGCCGAGATCGTTGAAGCGCGACTGCCGGACCTGCGTCGTTACCGCCCGGCCGAGGTCGTGCAGCAGTTCACCGTGTCGCTGCGCCGCGAACTGGATTTCGCGGCGGAATGCCGCAATGCCGAGCGCATCGCGCGCAACTTCAGCGGCCGTGATGACATACTGATTCCGAAGGTGCACTGGCAGTGGACCTGCGAGAGCCTGAACGTGCAGGACTTCGTCGACGGCATTCCTGGCCGAGACCTGGCCGGCGTCGATGCGGCGGGCCTGGACCGGCGCGAGCTGGCACGGCGTGGCGCCGGCATTGTGCTGAAGATGGTGCTGGAGGACGGCAGCTTCCACGCCGATCCACACCCCGGCAACATCATCTACCTGCGTGACGGCCGCATCGGCGTGATCGATTTCGGCATGGTCGGCGCCTTGTCGGAAGTGCGGCGTTTCCAGGTGGCTCAGCTGCTGCACGGGCTGGTCGAGCAGGACCCGCAGGGCGTGGCCGACGTGCTGCTGGACTGGGCCGGCGGTGTTGAGGTGGACGAGAACCGGCTGCAGCACGACATCAGCCAGTTCGTAGATCAATACCGTGGCGTGCCGCTGAAGGACCTGCACATCGGCCTGATGCTGGGCGACATCACCCAGCTGCTGCGCAGCTACAGCCTGACCCTGCCGGCTGACCTGGCGCTGATGATCAAGGCGTTCCTGACCCTGGAAGGCATGGGCCGGCAGCTGGACCCGGATTTCGACATGGCCAGTGCCGCGCGCCCGTTCCTGGAGCGGGTGGTGCTGCAGCGCTATGCGCCCAAGGCGCTGCTCAAGCGCGGCCGCCGCAGCCTGCTGGGCCTGGTCGACTTCGCCGGTGAGCTTCCCCGCGACCTGCGCAAGCTGGTGCAGGCGGCGCGCCGGGGACGCCTGCAGTTGAAGGTGGAAACCACGGCGCTGCAGGGCTTCGGCGAACAGGTGAACCGCGCAGCGAACCGGTTGGTGATGGGCATCGTCACTGCTGCGCTGATCATCGGTTCCTCGATCGTGATGCACAGCGTCGGCGGCGTCTCCAGCCGCTGGCTGCTGGCGCTGGGCGTCTGCGGCTTCATCGGCGCCGGCTTCTGCGGCGTGTGGATCCTGTTCTCGATATGGAGAAGCGGTAAACACACGTGAGTGTGTTTACCGCGGAATCGCGCAGCGATTCCTGTAGAGCCGACTGTTAGTCGGCTGCATTTGCTTTTGTCGCCCCCGGCACTTGCAGTCCCGGATATTAGTAGTAATACTACTAACCATGGACCTGACCGACACCCAGCAGGCGATCCTGCAGTTGATCGCCGAGCGTATCGAGAGCGAAGGCGCGCCGCCCTCGCAGACTGAAATCGCACGTGCGTTCGGCTTCAAGGGCGTGCGCGCGGCCCAGTACCACCTGGAAGCCCTGGAGCAGGCCGGTGCGATCCGTCGCATCCCGGGCCAGGCCCGCGGCATCCGCCTGGTGCAGGCGCCGCCGGTCGAGAAGCTGGCCGAGCCGGGCCTGCCCGACAGTGTGCTGCGCCTGCCGGTGCTGGGCCGGGTTGCGGCCGGCCTGCCGATCGGCGCCGACATCGGCTCGGACGATTTCGTGGTGCTGGACCGGGTGTTCTTCTCGCCCGCGCCGGACTACCTGCTGAAGGTGCAGGGCGATTCGATGATCGACGAGGGCATCTTCGACGGTGACCTGATCGGCGTGCATCGCACCCGCGACGCCCATTCCGGGCAGATCGTGGTGGCCCGCATCGATGACGAGATCACGGTCAAGCTGCTGAAGATCGCCAAGGATCGCATCCGCCTGCTGCCGCGCAATCCTGATTACAAGCCGATCGAGGTATTGCCGGATCAGGACTTCGCGATCGAGGGCCTCTATTGCGGCCTGCTGCGGCCCAACCGTTGACCCGTTCCATAGCGCATTACCCCGCGGTCTTTTGTGGCGATTCTCTGGTTCCACTGAGGTTGGTACGGATGTCCGATAATTCTTTTCAGAGCGCCGGGCAGAATCTCAGCCTGTGCGATACGTCCGACTTAAAGTGAACCCATGGCAAAGAAGACCCCCAAAGACAGCACCTCCAACGACACGACCTCTGCAAGGACCAATCCGATGGACGAGAACAAGAAGCGCGCCCTCGCTGCAGCTCTGGGCCAGATCGAAAAGCAGTTCGGCAAGGGCTCGGTGATGCGCATGGGCGACCGCGTGGTCGAACCCGTCGAAGCCATCCCGACCGGTTCGCTGATGCTCGACATCGCGCTGGGCATTGGTGGTCTGCCGAAGGGCCGTGTCGTTGAGATCTACGGGCCGGAATCCTCGGGCAAGACCACCTTGACCCTGCAGGCCATCGCCGAATGCCAGAAGATGGGCGGTACCGCGGCCTTCATCGACGCCGAGCACGCGCTGGACCCGATCTACGCCGCCAAACTGGGCGTGAACGTGGACGACCTGCTGCTGTCGCAGCCGGACACCGGTGAGCAGGCGCTGGAAATCGCCGACATGCTGGTCCGTTCGGGTTCGGTCGACATCCTGGTGATCGACTCGGTTGCCGCGCTGACCCCGAAGGCCGAAATCGAAGGCGAGATGGGCGACCAGCTGCCAGGCCTGCAGGCCCGCCTGATGAGCCAGGCGCTGCGCAAGCTGACCGGCAACATCAAGCGCTCCAACACCCTGGTGATCTTCATCAACCAGCTGCGCATGAAGATCGGCGTGATGATGCCGGGCCAGAGCCCGGAAACCACCACGGGTGGCAACGCGCTGAAGTTCTACGCCTCGGTCCGCCTGGACATCCGCCGTATCGGCGCGATCAAGAAGGGTGACGAGATCATCGGTAACCAGACCAAGATCAAGGTCGTCAAGAACAAGCTGGCACCTCCGTTCAAGCAGGTCATCACCGAGATCCTGTATGGCGAAGGCATCAGCCGTGAAGGCGAGCTGATCGACATGGGTGTGGATGCCAAGCTGGTCGAGAAGGCTGGCGCCTGGTACAGCTACGGTGAAGAACGCATTGGCCAGGGCAAGGACAACGCCCGCGGCTACCTGCGCGACAACCCGACTGTCGCCGCCAAGCTCGAGGCCGAGCTGCGCGAGAAATTCCAGCCGGCCGAAGCGGCCCGCGAGGAAGGCGACGACGAAGGCGAAGACGAATAAGGCTTGCTGTGGGGCAGGGTGGCGCCGTCAGTGACGTCGCCCTGTCCCGCAGGTTCGAATCGCCCAAGGATGGGCTGGGCGCCACGGATGGCGCCACCCTTGGAGTACCCATGTCCGACGCCGAAGACATTCCGACCGGCCGCAAGCGCCGGCCGCGTGAGCAGACCCCCGTGCAACGGGCACTGGGCCTGCTGGTCCGCCGCGAGCACTCGCGCAAGGAACTCACCCGCAAGCTGACCGCCCGTGGCATCGAAGACGAAGCCGCGCAGGCCGCTGTCGCCAAGTTGACCGAGGCCGGCTGGCAGGACGACACCCGTTTTGCCGAGAACCTGGTGAGGATGCGCGCCAACACCGGTTATGGGCCGATCCATGTCCGCGCCGAGCTGGGGACCCACGGCCTGGACAGTGCCGCGATTGCCGCAGCGATGGACAGCTACGAAGGCGACTGGCAGGAAAACGCCCGTGATCTGGTCCGCCGACGCTTTGGCGAGGCCGGCCCGCAGGACCTGACACAGCGGCGCAAGGCTGCCGATCTGCTGGCCCGACGGGGCTTCGACGGCGACAGCATCCGCCGCGCGACCCGCTACGACCCGGATGACTGAGACTGGCGGCGTCGGGCCTGATACCCTTTAGGTTTTCGGCGGTCCCTCGCGACCCTGGCCAACGCGGCCGGTGGTCCGGGTCCGCCGGCCCGCAGACTGCCAGCCCCCAATGAACGCATCCGCCAAATTCACGACTTCCCAGATCCGCAGCGACTTCCTTGAATTCTTCAAGGGCAAAGGCCACACCATCGTGCCGTCGGCGCCGCTGGTGCCGGGCAATGATCCGACCCTGCTGTTCACCAACTCCGGCATGGTGCAGTTCAAGGACGTGTTCCTTGGCGCGGAAAAGCGCAGCTACGTGCGCGCGGCCGACGTCCAGCGCTGCCTGCGCGCGGGCGGTAAGCACAACGACCTCGACCAGGTCGGCTACACCGCGCGCCACCACACTTTCTTCGAAATGCTGGGCAACTGGTCGTTCGGCGACTACTTCAAGAAGGACGCGATCGCCTGGGCCTGGGAACTGCTGACCCAGGTCTGGAAGCTGCCGGCCGAACGCCTGCTGGTCACCGTCTACCAGACCGATGACGAAGCCTACGCGCTGTGGCGCGACATGGTCGGCGTGCCGGAAGAGCGCATCGTGCGCATCGGCGAT
Source organism: Stenotrophomonas sp. YJH_SMC_40 (assembly GCF_059368615.1). NCBI lineage: Bacteria > Pseudomonadati > Pseudomonadota > Gammaproteobacteria > Lysobacterales > Lysobacteraceae > Stenotrophomonas > Stenotrophomonas sp. YJH_SMC_40. The sequence continues at coordinate 389,884 of NZ_JCAFRX010000001.1, forward strand.
AACAAGGGCGCACCGTTCGCCTCGGACAACTTCTGGCAGATGGCCGACACCGGCCCGTGCGGCCCGTGCACCGAGATCTTCTACGACCACGGTGACCATATTGCCGGTGGCCCCCCGGGTTCCCCGGATGAAGACGGCGACCGCTTCATCGAAATCTGGAACCTGGTTTTCATGCAGTTCGACCGCCAGCCCGACGGCACCCTGGTGCCACTGCCGGCGCCGTGCGTGGATACCGGCATGGGCCTGGAGCGCCTGGCGGCGATCCTGCAGCACGTGCACACCAACTATGAGATCGACCTGTTCCAGGCCCTGATCCGCAAGGCCTCCGAGCTGACCGGCACCGCCGACCTGGAAAACAAGTCGCTGCGCGTGATCGCCGACCACATCCGTGCCTGTTCGTTCCTGATCGTCGATGGCGTGCTGCCGTCCAACGAAGGCCGCGGTTACGTGCTGCGCCGTATCATCCGCCGCGCACTGCGCCACGGCTGGATGCTGGGCGTGCGCCAGCCGTTCTTCAGCAAGCTGGTGCCGACCCTGGTCGAGCAGATGGGCGAAGCCTATCCGGAACTGCCGGCTGCGGTGGACACCGTCACCCGTGCGCTGCAGGCCGAAGAAGAGCGTTTCGCCGAAACCCTCGATGCCGGCATGAAGATCTTCGAGGACGTCGCGGGCAAGGCCAGCAATGGCGTGATCCCGGGCGTTGACGCCTTCCGCCTGTACGACACCTATGGTTTCCCGCTCGACCTGACCCAGGACATCGCCCGCGAGCGCGACCTGACCGTCGACATTGCCGGCTTCGATGCCGCGATGGAGCAGCAGCGCGAGACCGCGCGCGCGGCCGGCAAGTTCGGTGGTGGCGTGACCCTGCCCGCTGAGCTGGTGGCGACCCTGAGCCCGACCCTGTTCCTGGGCTACGACCGCCTGCAGGCTGACGGCCTGACCGTGCTGGCCCTGCTCAAGGACGGCCGTCCGGTGCAGTCGGCCGATGCCGGTGACGCAGTCATCGTCATCACCAACCAGACCCCGTTCTACGCCGAGTCCGGCGGCCAGGTCGGTGACACCGGCGTACTGACCGGCAACGGCGTGCGCCTGGCGGTGGACGACACCCAGAAGTTCGCCGGCCAGTTCCATGGCCATGTCGGCACCCTGTCCGAAGGCGGCCTGAAGGTCGGCGACGTGCTCTCCGGCCAGGTCGATGGCGAGCGCCGTGGCGCCACCATCCTCAACCACTCGGCCACCCACCTGCTGCACGCCGCCCTGCGCGAAGTGCTGGGCACCCACGTGCAGCAGAAGGGCTCGCTGGTCGCTCCGGACCGCCTGCGTTTCGACTTCTCGCACTTCCAGCCGATCAGCGCGGAAGAGCTTGCCGTGATCGAGCGCAAGGTCAACCAGCAGGTGCGCGCCAACAACGCCGCCGAAGTACACAACATGGGCATGCAGGAAGCGCTGGACTTCGGCGCGATGGCCCTGTTCGGCGAGAAGTACGGCGAGCACGTGCGCGTGTTGAAGATGGGTGACTACTCCACCGAGCTGTGCGGTGGTACCCACGTCAACCGTACCGGTGACATCGGCCTGTTCAAGATCACCTCCGAGGGCGGCGTCTCCGCGGGCGTGCGCCGCATCGAGGCTGTTACCGGCCAGGGGGCGCTGGATTACGTGGACGCCGAAGAGGCCCGCCTGGCCGAGGCCGCTGAACTGCTCGGTGGCAGCGCTGCCGACGTGGTCGAGAAGATCCGTGCCCTCGGCCAGCGCCAGAAGCAGCTGGAGCGCGAACTGGAGGCCGTGAAGGCCAAGGTCGCCGCCGGTGCCACGGCCGATCTGTCCGGCCAGGCCGTCGAGGTTGCTGGCGTGAAGGTACTGGCTGCCCGCCTGGAGGGCTTCGACGCCAAGGCCCTGCGTGACGCCATGGACCGCCTCAAGCAGCAGCTGGGCGACGCGGTGATCGTGCTGGCCGGCGCCCAGGACGGCAAGGCCGCCTTGGTCGCGGGTGTGAACGGCAGTGCAATGGGCAAGGTCAAGGCCGGGGAACTGTTGTCCCATATCGCCAGTCAGATCGGGGGCAAGGGCGGCGGACGCCCGGACCTCGCCCAGGGTGGTGGCGAGGACGGGCCCGCCCTTGCCACTGCGCTGGCTGCAGTCGTCGAATGGGTCAGCCCCCGCCTGTGATGAACCTGGCCGTCCCCCTCCTTGTAGGAGCGGGACGGCTGACGGTACCATTGCGAATCTTTTCCCTTTGTCGTGGTAGCGCTTCTTGACGGAGCGTCAAGCCGGTGGGGGATACCCTTCCACACGGTTCCATGGAGACTTACAAAAATGTTGATCCTGACTCGCCGCGTCGGCGAAACCCTGATGATCGGAGACTCGGTGAGCGTCACCGTGCTTGGCGTCAAGGGTAACCAGGTGCGTATCGGCATCACCGCGCCGAAGGACGTTGCTGTGCATCGCGAAGAGATCTATCAGCGCATCCAGCGCGGTGACGAAGCCGGTGGCACCGGTAGCGAAAATTCTGCCGAATAACGCTTTACCTTCGCACTCGATTAACGTTATGATTCACGCCCCGCTGAGGTGCAACGCACCAGACGCGGAGAAAACCCCGGAGTGATGCCCGAGTGGCCGAAGGGGCTCCCCTGCTAAGGGAGTATAGGGTCAAAAGCTCTATCGAGGGTTCGAATCCCTCTCACTCCGCCAGATACAAAGAAGCGCCTGCAGATCCTCGATCTGCAGGCGTTTTTCTTTATCCGACACTCGCAGCGTGGAGCTGACTATCCTGGCTGATCGGTGCGGGAGGCAGGCGTTGGCATGGGCGCGGGTGTCGTCGCCGGTGCCGGAGCGGGTGTACCCGGCAGCTGTGGCGGTTCAATGTGGCGAGGTGGAATTTCCCGCCACAGCAACGCAAGCGTGCAGTCGTTGGCACGTTCCCTGCACATTCTTTCGGCCTTCCGCTGCGCGGCGTCCGCCGTCTTCTCACCCAGTGCAAAGCCCAACGCGATCGTGCCGGTCGCTATGGCCGAATAGCCTTCGCTGGTGGTGCTGGCGGACTGACCGCAATTGCGCGATCGCGCTGCGCAGTAGTGCAGCGACTGCTGCATCGCAGTGGTGAGGGAAGACTGGTTCATCGAATAGCCGTAGCGGCCATCCTTGTCGTAGGTGATCGCAGACGCAGCACTTGCGGCTGATGAAACGGACAACAACAGCGCCAGTGAAACCGCATGCTTCCAGTTCATCACGCTCTCCTCTTTTGCCGATGGTGAATCAACCGGTGAATGTGGCGCAACCCCGCAGGGGGGCGGGGGAGAACGCCTGCAGGCCATTTGCCCGCAGGCGCGTACCGACGCGTTCGATCCTCAGAGCTTCACCGTCACGCCCACCTGGAAACCGCGCCCGGGGAGCGGCGCGATGTACTTCAGCGGCGAGTTGTGCGGCCGTGCTTCTTGATTGAGCAGGTTGCTGCCGTTGACGAACACCTCCATGCCGGCGATGTAGCTGCTGCGTACCGGCAGCTCACGGCTGACCTGCAGGTCGACCAGGTTGAACGCATCCAGCGGCACTTCCTCGCTGACATTGCGGCCCACGTACTTCTGCGTGTCGTAGTAGGTGCTGGACAGCTGCGCCTTCCAGCCTTCGCGCTGCCACTGCAGGGTGGCACCGTAGCGGTTGGTCGGCATGTTCGGCAGGTACTCGCCGTCATTGTGGGCACGCAACGAATCGGGGTGATCGGCCTTGTTCTTCACCAGGTCGGCGAAGGCGGACACGTTCAACGTGCCGTAGCGGCCCAGGTCCAATGCCTGCGAGGCATCGATCTCGAAGCCCTTCACCGTGGTGTCGGTCTGCTTCCAGTACTTCAGCGGCAGGCGGTTGGCGGTCTGCACGCCCGAGTAACCCAGGTACAGATAGTTCTCGTACTTCATCCGGTACGCGGTGGCCGACAGTTCGAAACCACCAAGGTGGAACAGGCCGGTCAGTTCCAGGTTCTTCGCGCGTTCCGGCTCGAGGTTCTGGTTGCCTTCTTCCTGGGTCATCACCGAATAGTGGGCATTGCTCGCATACAACTCGTTGATCTCCGGTGCGCGCTGCGAGGACGAGTAGCGCACCTTGGCGGCGAACAACGGACCGAGCTCGACATACGATCCCAGGCTGTAGCTGTTGAGCCGGTAGTCGCGGTCCTGCAGTTTCGTGTTGGCGGCATTGCGCGCGGTCTTGAAGCGGCTTGGTTGCAGGTCATGGTCAACGCGCTCGTGGCGCACGCCAGCGTCGAAACTGGCCCAGCCGAAGTCCAGCGTCTCCTTCAGGAACACCGCGTTGCTGCGGGTGTCGACGTCAGGCAGGTAGCGCAGCGAGCCACTGCCGGTGACATCACGCGACTGGTGGCTGAAACCCAGCATGCCGCTGAGCGGACCTACGCGCTGATGGCTGAGCAGCAGCTCGGCCTGGGTGCTCTCGAAATCGTAGTCGTTGGCGCGGGTGGCACCCAGCCGCTCGCCCGAGGTGTTGTCCAGCTTGGAAACGCGCAGTTCGGCGCGCTCGAACCACGGCAGCGGATCGCGCAGCAGGGCTTCCAGTGCATAGCGTTCCTGCTTGATCACCACCCCCACCGGCAGCCCGTTGGCATAGTTGGAACCGAACGACAGGTTCTGCATCGAGAACCCCGGCACGCCGTACTCGCTGTCCTTGGCATCAATGCTGATACCCACGTAACCACGGTCGAAGAACAGGGTCGACCCGAGCGCCACCTGCGAATTTCTCGCGTAGCTGTTGCCCAACCGGTGATGGTAATCGGGCGTCACGTCGTTGTTGATCTGCTTCTGCACGTACGAAGGCGTGCCGGGGACGTAGGCCGGGTTGACCGGATTGATGTAGGTGCGGCGCTGCCAGACCGAAGTCGGATTGTTGGTGTAGAAGGAGAAATCGCCGTCGGCCCAGTCCGGGTTTTCGGTCATGAACTGGTCGATGTAGGGCTGCGACGCCTTGTTGTAGATCTGCTGGACGCGCGCTTCCTTCTGGCAGCTGTCGGCCAGCGCAGAGTTCACGCCACCGGTCGGCGGGAACAGGCGCGTGTTGCAGACACTGGCCTTGCTGTTGCCTGGAATATCGTAGTGCGAGATGCGCTGACGCGAGACCTGCAGGTTGGTCGAGAAGTTGCGCTGGTTGTTGAAGTTCATGCGGAAGCCCTGCGCGTCGGCGGCGTTGAAGCCCTTGCGCAGGACCAGTTCCATCGACTGGTCCTTGTCTTCCATGCGGCGCGAGATCAGGCCCGAATCGATCTCCACGCTGCCGCCGATCGCATTGCCGCCGTAGCGCACGGTGTCGGAAGACTTGTTGACGGTGACGCTGCGTACGAACAGCGGATCGAACGGGATGTTGATGTCGCCGCTGATCGCGTTCATCCCGAGGATGGACTGGCCGTCCTGCAGGATCTGCACGCGGTTGCCACTGAGGCTGCGGATGACCGGGGCACCCGCGTTCGGCCCGAAAGCACTGTTCTGCACGCCGGAGACGTGTTCGAGCAGGCCGCCCAGGGTGCGGTTCTGCGTCTGTGGGTTGTCGACGGTGACCCGGCTGTCGATACGGGAGGGCTGGCTGGCCTGGACCTGGAGGGTGGGGAGGGTGGGTTCGTCCGCGGCCTGGGCGCTGTGGACGGCGAACAGAAGGGCGGTAGCAAGGAGATGGCGACGCATGGCACGGTCCGTGAAATTGACGTGAAATGTTATAACGTAACTATTCAGGTCAACAAGAGCGGAAACCGCCTCGATTCAATGGGGCAGGGTGCTTTGGCCTCTCGGGATGGGACGGAGTCTCCCTCGTTCAGCGCACCGCCTTGCGCGTGCTGCTGGCGACCGGCACGATCTGGGCACTGCCCCGCAACGCCCCACGCAGAGCTTCCTCATTCAAACGGAGCCCCGTATGAAGCTGTTGTCCGCTGTGTTGTTGTCTGCGCTTTCGCTCTCCGCCGTTCCGGCGCTGGCGGTGGAAGCTTCGCCCTCGCCGCTGCTGGGGCGCTGGTCGCTGGATATCGCCACGTCTGCGTTACCCGAAGCACAGCGCCCGAAGCAGGTGGTGCTGGAGTTCAAGGACGCCGGTGCGGGTCGGTGGAGTTCACACGTCGACATCGTCCTGCACGACGGCAAGACCATGAAATCCGACGGCACGTTGGCGCTCGACGGTACGCCGGGGCCCTTGTCCGGCACCTACGGCGCGGACAAGGCCAACCTGAAACTGCCGGCGCCGAATACCCTGGTGATGCAGCTGGTGGACCACGGTACGCCGGCCTCCACCCGCATCTATACCGTGGCGGCCGACCGTACGACGATGACCGAGACCAAGGCGTTCTACGGCCACGACGGCACGCCGATCCTGCAGACCAACCTGTTCAAGCGGATACCGTAGCGGCGCCGCCTGCGCCATGCCCACGGGGAGGGAATCCGCGGGCATGGCACCGGCAGCCTTACACCGAGGCCGGGTCGCGCTTGCCGGTGTCGATGCCGTACTTGTCGATGGCCTCCTGCATCCGCGAGCGCTCGATGCGGCCTTCGTCGGCCAGCGACTTCAGGGCGGCCAGCACGATGAAGTGGCGATCCACTTCGAAGAACGTGCGCAGCGACTCACGCGTGTCGGAACGGCCGAAGCCATCGGTACCGAGTGCGATGAAGCGGCGGTCGTTGATGAAGGGACGGATCTGGTCGCCGACGATCTTCATGTAGTCGGTGGCCACCACCACCGGGCCATCATGGCCCTGCAGGCACTCCTGCACGTAGGGTACGCGCGGTTCCTCAGCCGGGTGCAGCAGGTTCCAGCGTTCGGCAGCCAGGCCATCGCGGCGCAGTTCGGTCAGGCTGGTCGCGCTCCACACATCGCTGGCGATGCCGAAGTCCTGCAACAGCAGTTCTGCCGCAGCTTCCACTTCGCGCAGTATCGAACCGCTGCCCATCAGCTGCACGCGTGGCTGCGAGTCGCTGTCGGCGGCCGCCGGGTGCAGCAGGTAGAGGCCCTTCAGGATGCCAGCCTCGGCGCCTTCGGGCAGTGCCGGCTGCGGGTAGTTCTCGTTGAGTACGGTGATGTAGTAGTAGATGTCTTCCTGGTCGACATACATGCGGCGCAGGCCGTCATGGATGATCACCGCCAGCTCGTAGTTGTAGGTCGGGTCGTAGGACACGCAGCTGGGAATCACCGACGACAGCACGTGGCTGTGGCCGTCATCGTGCTGCAGGCCTTCGCCCATCAGCGTGGTGCGGCCCGACGTGGCACCGAGCAGGAAGCCGCGGGTACGCGCATCGGCAGCGGCCCAGGCCAGGTCTCCGACGCGCTGCAGGCCGAACATCGAATAGAAGATGTAGAACGGGATCGTGGCCAGGCCGTGGTTGCTGTAGGCGGTACCGGCGGCGATCCACGAACAGATCGCACCGGATTCATTGATGCCTTCCTGCAGGATCTGGCCGTCCTTGGCTTCCTTGTAATAGCTCAGCTGGCCGGCGTCCTGCGGGGTGTACAGCTGACCCAGGTAGGAGTGGATGCCGATCTGGCGGAACAGGCCTTCCATGCCGAAGGTGCGCGATTCATCGGGCACGATCGGAATCACCAGCTTGCCCAGTTCCGGGTCCTTCAGCAGGCTGGTGAGGATGCGCACGAAGCCCATGGTGGTGGACTGACCGCGATCGCCGCTGCCCTGCAGCTGGGTGTTGAAGATCGACAGCGGCGGCAGCGGCAGCGGATCGACCTTGGCCAGGCGCGCCGGCAGCTGCCCGCCCTGGATGCGGCGGCGCTCGGCGAAGTAGACTGCTTCGGCGCTGCCCGGTTCCGGGCGCAGATAGGGCATCTCCTCCAGCTGCTCGTCGCTGACCGGCAGGTTGAAGCGGTCACGGAAGGCGCGCACCGCGTCGGCGCTCATCTTCTTCAGCTGGTGGTTGATGTTCTGGCCTTCGCCGGCTTCGCCCATGCCGAAACCCTTGACCGTCTTGGCCAGGATCACCGTCGGCCGGCCGCTGGTGTTCACCGCCTGCTGGTAGGCGGCGTACACCTTCTGCGGATCGTGGCCACCACGTGCCAGCGCCCAGATGTCGTCGTCGCTCATGTGCGCGACCAGCTCCAGCAGCTCGGGGTAGCGGCCGAAGAAATGCTCGCGCACGTAGGCGCCGCTCTGCGACTTGAAGGTCTGGTAGTCGCCGTCCACGCATTCCATCATGCGCTGGCGCAGCAGGCCGCTGTGGTCGCGGGCCAGCAGGTCGTCCCAGCCACTGCCCCATATCAGCTTGATCACGTTCCAGCCGGCCGCGCGGAAGGTGCCTTCCAGTTCCTGGATGACCTTGGCGTTGCCGCGTACCGGACCGTCCAGGCGCTGCAGGTTGCAGTTGACCACGAACACGATGTTGTCCAGCCGCTCGCGGCCGGCCAGGGAAATTGCCGCCAGCGATTCGGGCTGGTCCATCTCGCCGTCGCCGAGGAAGGCCCAGACCTTGCGGCCCTGGTGTTCTTTCAGGCCGCGGTATTCCAGGTAGCGCATGTAGCGCGCCTGGTAGGCGGCGGTCAGCGGGCCCAGCCCCATCGACACGGTGGGGAACTGCCAGAACTCCGGCATCAGGCGCGGGTGCGGATACGAGGACAGGCCTTCGCGACCGGCTTCGCGGCGGAAGTTGTCCATGCGCGCTGGATCGATGCGGCCTTCCACGTACGCGCGGCCGTAGATCCCCGGCGCGGAGTGGCCCTGGATGTAGATCATGTCGCCGTCGAAGGTGTCAGTACGGCCACGGAAGAAATGATCGAAGCCCACGTCGTACAGCACAGCCGCCGACTGGTAGGTGGCGATGTGGCCGCCGACGTTGGAGTGCTTGCCGGCACGCAGCACCATCACCATCGCGTTCCAGCGGATCATCGCGTTCAGGCGGCGCTCGATGGCCAGGTCACCCGGGTAGGCCGGCTGGCGCTCGGGCGGGATGGTGTTGACGTAGGCGGTCCAGGCACGGGTATGCAGGTCGCCGTGCTGCCGGGCGTCCAGATCGCTCAGCTGGTCGATCAGGTAGTGCGCGCGCGGCCGGCCGCCGGCCTGCATCACCGCCTCCAGCGATTCACGCCACTCCTGGGTTTCCAGTGGATCGGTATCGAAGGGAATGAGGGCTTGGTTCATGGCTGTCTCCAGAGGGCGCCGGTCGGACGTCTGCCTGGGCGACAACACCGGCAGGGCGCACAGCACTGGAGCGGGGTCGCAACGGCGGGCGCCGTGACGCGAAGGGCGACCGTGGCGGCCACCGAGAAGACAAGCGTAGGCCTGCCCCCCACGCTTCGGTAGGCGGGCGGGGCTTGGGTCTCTGGCAAGCAAGGGTTGGTGCCGCGCGCCGTATCATGGGCCGATGCGTTGGGCGCGGCCGCTGATCAGGCCGGGGACAGCCCCGGCAGGAACACCGGGATGATCGCCACGCCGACGCCCAGCAGGCACCAGGCGACGATGGGCAACCAGCGCGCCAGGCGTTGGGCGGGTTCCGGTGCACGACGACCGCCGATCCACAACAGCAGCGTGAGCACACCCAGCGCATAGGCGAGGACGACGATCACCGGATGCACATGGATGACCCGGCTGGGCGGCCACATCTGCTGCTGGTAGGCGGTGGTGTGGGCGACCAGCAGCAGGAACAGCAGGCTGCTGAGGGTGTTGATGGCGGTGCGTGCGTTGATGGGAGCACTCCTTGTGCGGGCTGCCGGGACATTGCAGGGGCCGCATTCTAGCGGCTGCCTGCCGGTCGTTGAAACGCCACTGTCATCGATGGCGGTCACCCTGCGTGGCTTTCCAGCCTCGGGGTGGTTGGCCGGCCGTGAACAGCGTGAGGATCTGGGAGAAGAGCTACGAACTGCGGCGCCGGCTGCTGCGTGGCTTCTTCCTGCGTCGCGGTTCGGCCAGCGAGGATGCCGAAGACCTGGCGCAGGAGGTCTACCTGCGCCTGCTGCGCAGCACCGGCGAGGATGCCGATGCTGTCGAGAACCCGGAAGCCTACCTGTTCACCGTGGCGGCCAACCTGGCGCGCGAGCATGCGCGCGCGCGGTCGTCGCTGCCGCCGCTGGAAGACGTCGACCTGCTGGCCGAAGTGCTGAAAAGCGAAGAAGACATCGAAGGTGAATTCGAGCGTGCGCAGCGCTGGAACGATATCCGCAGCACCATCGCACGACTGCCGGCGACCACGCGGCGGGTGATGGAGCTGCACTACCGCGACGGGCTGGACTGCCCGCGAATCAGCCAGCAGCTGCAGGTGTCGGTGCACATGGTGCGCAAGCACATCGGCAAGGGGCTGGAGGCCTGCAGGAAGGCGCTGGGCGCCAGGGAGCTCACATGAACCGGACCTCATCGCCCGTGGCCGACGACACGATCGCCTGCGAGGCCATGGACTGGTTCCTGCGCAATCGCGAGGGGGCGCTGGATGAGGCCGGGCGCCTCGCGTTCCTGGACTGGATGAAGCGCTCGCCGGAGCACGTGCGCGCCTACATGCACGCCCTTGCCTTGCACCGGCAGGTGGGCGAGGCGCTGCAATCGCCGTTGCCTGACGACGCGGCGGTTCCACCGCGGCAGGTCGCCGCCAAGGTGGTGCCGCTGTTCGGTAGCGTGCACGCGCCGCCGCGCGCTGTGCCGCGTCGCGGTCGTGCGCGCTGGTGGGTGGCGGCGGCCGCAGCCTGTATCACTCTGCTCGGCGTGGGCCTGGTTCCGCAGGTGATGCCCACCGAGCAGCTTTACAGTGCCGGACAGGGTGAACTTCGCGACCTGGTGCTGCCCGACCAGACCCAGGTGCGGCTCAACGCGGACAGCCGCCTGCGGGTACGCATGGGCTGGTTCAGCCGCAAGGTGGAGCTGCTGCAGGGTGAGGCAACGTTCGACATCGCCCGCGACCGCCGTCCGTTCGAGGTGGCGGTGAACGGCCTGGAGATCCGCGACATCGGCACGGTGTTCGATGTATCGCGACGGCTGCAGAGCACGCGCATCGGCGTGGTCTCCGGCGAGGTGGAGGTATGGAGCCAGGGTGCGGACCCCCGGCGTCTTGCGCAGCTGGGCGAAGGCCGGGTGGTGCAGGTCGACGCGCGCAGCCATGCGGTCGAGTCCTTGGACCTGCCATTGTCGATGCTGCTGGATTGGCAGCAGCGCAAGGTGTCCTTCCTCGACGAGCGGCTGGACGAGGTAGCCGCTGCCTTCAACCGGCACAACCAGGTGCAGGTGCGGGTGCTGGACGAAGGCGCGGCATCGGCACGGTTGTCCGGCAGCCTCGATGCGCATCGCATCGGTGCGCTGCAGGCCTTCCTCGAACGCGACCCGCGCTTCGTGGTGAGGCGCGAAGGCGACACGGTGCGGGTTGGCAGCCGCTGAGGCCCGTGCGGTCATGGACTGTCAGAAAAAATTCATCGAATCCGCGTTCTCCACTTCGGTGGATGCCGGCTCTTACTTGGGAGAAGCCGCTGCCGATCCGCGCAGTGGCACCTGCTGCCTTCTCTCTTCCAAGGACCCGTGATGCGCAACACGCTCTACCTGTCGATCATCCTCGCCCTGTCTCCCTGCAGCGTGCCGCTGGCCTTCGCCGCCGGTGCCGATGGCCTGGAGGCGCGTGTATCCACGCCGATCGCGGCGCAGCCGTTGGCGCGTGCGCTGGAGCAGCTGTCGCGCGGTTCCGGGGTGCAGTTCCTGTACTCGGCCGGCGGTGATGCCCGCATGGCCGGTGCGGTGCCGCGCGGTGCCACCGTCAGGCAGGCGCTGGACGCGCTGCTGGCCGGTACCGGCCTGGGGTACACCGTGGTGGATGGCAATGTCATCGCCATCGATCCGGCGCCAGCTCGCAACCAACCGAAGCCGGCCGCGCCGAAGCCGCGCGAGGCCGAGGCAATGGTGGCGCCGACCCTGGACACGGTGAAGGTGATTGCCGCACATGAGGTCATCGACCAGAAGAAGTCGTCGCCGGTGATCAAGGATTCGGTGGTGTATGACGAGATGGACAGCTACGGCGACGAGATCCTGGCCGAGAGCCTGATGGCCGCTCCAGGGCTGAGTGCGGTGGAGGATGCCGGCGAGCCACGTTACGTGACCGTGCGCGGCGTGCAGGCCAACCTCAACTACACCACCATCGATGGCATCGCGATTGCCAGCGTGGGGGGCAGTGGCTCGGGCGAGCGCATGAACAACCTGCAGCTGATTCCCAGCGACATCGGCACCCGTACCGACATCTACAAGAGCTTCAGTGCCGAGCAGGCACCGGATGCGATCGGCGGCGTGATCGACATCATCAGCCGCAGTGCCTTCGACCGGTCAGGCAAGTACGTGTTTGCCGATGTGGCAGGCATCTATTCCACCGCCGAGACCAACGTCGAGCGCAGCGCTGGCGGCAACCACGAGACCCTGGGCCACTTCGGCAAGAGCGCCAAGATGGTGTTCTCCAACCAGTTTGGTGTCGACCAGCAGTTCGGCATCGTTGCGGTGGCACGCTACGAGCAGCGTTCGCGCAACAGCGTCAAGCGCTGGGTGGAGTCGAACTACTACTACAACGACGCTGGCAAATACCTCACCGACGGTACCACGGGTCCGGACGAGGCCAAGGGCTGGAACGGGCTGCGTGCGCCTGGCAACTTCAGCACTGGCACCTATACCAACTTCATCACCAACTTCGGTGGCTCCGCCAAGCTTGAGTGGAAGCCGTCGGATGATCCGTTCTACGCATCGTTGCTGCTGTATTCGTACCGGTTCTACGAGAACTCGACGATGAACAAGACGGATCTGTACGGCAACGCCAAGTTTCCGGTCCGCAACCAGACCGAAGACAGCGGCACCACCCAGATCAACAGCATCTACATCAAGAACCGCCACGACCGCTGGGACCGCAGCAACCGTGGCGCCATCGCCAGCTTCAACTGGGACATGGGTGACCGTTCGCGGCTGACCCTGCGCGGTGGCCATACCGAAGAGACCTTCCACAACAGCCAGGTCTACTGGGGGGTACGCGCCTACCCGAGCAACCTGTTCGTCGACTACGAGAACGACAGCCACGGTTTCCCCAACGCGGTGGCCGTTTCCGATTCCAGCCTGCTGACCGGTTCCGCATTCAAGCTCAATCCGGCGCAGGCCTACGTCTCCCCGCGCGATGCCAAGGAGAGCATCGACAACCTGCGCGCCGACTTCAGCTACAACATCGACGCCGATGCGAGAGGTTTCGGCCTGGCCGCCGGCGCCGAGTACCGCCACCTGAAGATCTGGCAGGACATCGACTTCGACTATTTCAAGAGCAGTGCCACGCTCAACGACTACCTGTATCCGGGTTCGACGCTGCTGGGCAGCGTGCCGGGCTTCCCGCTGATCGACAACCGCAAGTGGAACGAGGAACTGCTGCCGAAACTGGGCAGCAACAATGCGGCGTATCCGAATGCCAACTTCACCAGCGACTACAAGTACGTGGAGGACATCACCAATGCCTATGTGTCCGCGCACTACGCCTGGGACCGGCTGCTGCTGATCGGCGGCCTGCGCTACGACCACACCCGCTTCGATGCCTACAGTCCGTTCAGCGATGACGGCGGCACTACCTATACCTCTGCGTTCCGCAACACGAGCGGTGGCTACAACAATCTGCTGCCCTCGTTGAACGCAACCTTCAAGCTCACCGAGGACCAGCGCCTGCGCTTTTCCGCCAGCCGCACGCTGGGCCGGCCGACGCCGAGCAACATCGCCCAGGCCACCAGCACCAGCTGTGGCGATGACGAGGAGGGCAGGGGCTTCTGCAGCATCAAGCAGGGCAATGCCGCCCTGCAGCCGCGCCGTTCCACCAACATCGACCTGGCGTGGGACCTTTATTTCAACGGCAACAACGGCCTGGTCTCGGTGGCGCTGTTCGACAAGGTGATCAAGGACGACATCTACACCCTGACCACCTTCGAGAACGTAGGTGATACCCGCTACCGGGTGACCCAGCCGATGAACACCGATGAGTCCAAGCTGCGCGGTGTCGAGTTCGCGGTGGCCAACCGCAACCTGCAGTGGGGCCGCCAGCGCTTCGACATGTACTTCAACGCCACGCGGCTGGAAGGCCAGACCAACTACCGCATCAGTGATGGCACCGAGCGCCGCCTGGACCGGCTGCTGTACCAGCCGGACTGGTCGCTCAACGGTTCGGTGATCTGGCGCATGCCGTGGAAGAGCGCGCAACTGCGCCTGTCCGGCACCTACCGCAGCCGGATGCTGGTCGACTTCGGCGACACCCAGTGGCTGGATTCGTACTACGACCCGTACATGACCTTCAACATGGGCTTCAGCCACAAGGTCAGCAAGCACGTGACGCTGAAGTACGAGGCCAAGAACCTGTTCAACACCCAGCCGACCTACAGCACCGGCCCGAACGGGCGCTTCCGTACCGAGATCGACGACTACGGCCGCTTCTTCTACTTCCACATCATCTACAACTGAGGCCACAGCCGTGGAGACGATCAATCGCAGGCGATTCCTCGCCCTGGCCGGCCTGTCCGCTGCCGGTGCCTGGATGGGCACGGCACACGCGCTGGCCGCGCAGGCCGATGCCACCGCGCTGAACCCGCGCAACCTGCTGGCCAAGCCGCGCTTTGCCAGCACACCCTTCACCCTGGGCGTGGCCTCGGGTGATCCCTCGGCCGATGGCATGGTGCTGTGGACGCGCCTGGCGACCGAACCGCTGGTGTTCGGCGGCGGCATGCCGACCCGGCCGATGCTGGTCGAGTGGCAACTGGCCGCAGACGAAGGCATGCGCAGGGTGGTACGCCAGGGGGCGGCGATGGCGCATCCCGAACTCGGCCACGCCGTGCACGTGGAGCTGGACGGGTTGGCGCCCGGACGGCCCTACTGGTACCGCTTCAGCGTCGGTGGCCACGCCAGTGCGGTTGGTTGCACCCGCACGCTGCCCGCAGCCACGGCGGCGGTGGATCGCGTGCGCTTTGCGGTGGCCGGTTGCCAGCACTACGAAGAAGGCCACTACACCGCGTGGCGGCGCATTGCCGAGGAACCGCTCGATTTCGTCTTCCACTATGGTGATTACATCTACGAAGGCGAAAGCCAGCCGGGCCTGCGGAAGATGAACGGCCAGCCGTTCACCAACCTGCGCAACCACGTCGGCCCGCAGATCTACACGCTGGATGATTACCGCCGCCGCTACGCCCAGTACAAGAGCGATGCGGACCTGCAGGCCGCGCATGCGGCGGCACCGTGGTTCGTCACCTTTGACGACCATGAAGTGGACAACAACTGGGCCGGCGCCGAAGACCAGGATGACACGCCCAGCGAAGTATTCCTGCTGCGCCGCGCACAGGCGTTCCAGGCCTACTACGAGAACATGCCGTTGCGCCGTTCGGCATTCCCGCGCGATGGGCACATGCAGATGTACCGACGTGCACGCTACGGCACGCTGATGGACCTGCACCTGCTCGACACCCGCCAGTACCGCAGCAAGCAGGTGAACATGGCGCTGCGTGACGAGGTGGAATCGCCGGAGCGCAGCATTGTGGGGGCGAAGCAGGAGCGCTGGCTGTTCGACGGCCTGGCCGATGCCGCACCGCGCTGGCACACCATCGCCCACCAGGTGGCGCTGGGCAACTACATGCGCGAGAAGGACGGGGTGGTGCAGTCGTCCGACGACCAGTGGTCGGGCTATCTGGACAGCCGCCGGCGCCTGCTCGACCACATCCAGAAGGTGGGCTTCGGCAACGTGGTGACCGCCTGCGGCGACGCGCATCGCCACTATGCCAGCGATCTGGTGCAGGACCACCGTGACTCGGGCGTGGTCTCCAGCGAGTTTCTCGCCACGTCGATCACCTCCGGCGCCGATGGCCAGGGTGTGGACGCGTATGCCAGGAACCAGCTTGCGCACAGCCCCTATCTGAAGGCGACCACCGACAAGCGTGGCTACGTGCTGTGCGATGTCACCCGCGATGCGTGGATCGGCGACATGAAGACGCTGGATACCGTGATGCAGCCGAATGGCGCGGTGCAGAGCTGGAAGCGCTATGCGGTGGAGCACGGCCGGCCGGGGCTGCAGGAGGCCTGAATCTACCGCTCTACAGAGATCCTTCAATCCTGCTCGAACCGCAGTGGTTCGCTGCCCATCGCCGGGTCACTCGTGCCGGGGCGCCCATCCTCGGCGCGACCGGCCAGGCGCAGCATGCTCTCGCCCGCGCCGATCTGCAGGTCATACCAGCCCGCCGTGGGCGTTGCGTCCCACGCCAACGCGGTTTCTGCGTGTGCGGGTAGTACCAGCGCCTGATCGGGCATGTGCCCGGCATAGGCACCAGGCTGCACACGCACCTGCTGCGCGCCGTCACCCAGGTTGCGCAGCCGCAGCCGCAGTTGGCCATCCGTGCGATCAATTGAAGCCTGCAGCGCAGGATCCTTGGCCGCCCCCTGGAAGTGGCGGTGGAAGCCGTTCGGGCCCAGCAGCCACAGGTCATAGCGGCCCTGGGCATCAAGCGGCCAGCGCTCGCGCAGCGCCATGCCCGGGAGCAGCGTGTAGCGGCGCGGCACCGCATCCAGCCGCAGCCGGTCGTAGACATGCAGCACTGCCGCCGCGCCTTCGCAGGATAGCGCCAGATCCACGCCCGAGGCGTCCACCGCAGCCATCGATGCCTGCGGCCGATAGGGCAGGGCGCGCGCCGGGCGTATGCCGACTTCCTGCTTCGCTGGTTTCAGCCCCTCCGGCAGCGCGGGCACGGTTCGCCCTGGCAACGCAGCGGCGCGTGCGGCCACCGCGCTCACGTCGGGCAGGCCGCGAACGAACGGACGGGTATCGCGCTGGGCGAAGTCGAAGGCGTTGGTGAGGTCACCGCAGACCGCGCGGCGCCACGGCGAGATATCCGGTGCGGTCACGCCAAAGCGGCGTTCGATCAGTCGAATGACCGAGGTGTGGTCGTAGACCTGCGAGTCGACCCAGCCACCCCGACTCCACGGCGAGATCACATACAGCGGCACGCGCGGGCCCAGTCCATACGGGCGGCCGCGCAATTCGGCGGCATCGTACTTCTCGTCGCCCGGTGCGGGATGGCGGTGGTATTCGCCCTCGGTACTGACCGAGGACGCACCCGCCCAGCCGCCATCCACCGGCGAAGGCGGTGCCGGTGGCGGCATGTGGTCGAAGAAGCCGTCGTTCTCATCGAACATCAGCAGCAGGGCGGTGCGGCTCCAGACTTCCGGATCGGCAGTCAGCGCATCCAGCACGCGCGCGGTATAGGCCGCGCCCTGCGCCGGACTGGAGGGTCCGGGGTGCTCGCTGCCGGCCGCGTCGGCGATGATGAAGCTGACCTGCGGCAGGTGCCCGTCGAGTACGTCCTGGCGTAGCTGTGGCAGGCCACGGGTACTGACCCCGCGTGCGCGCAGTTGCGGGTCATGCCCGGGTGCAGCACTGTACGCCCGACGGAACGCCTCGAAGCCGGCCAGCGGGTTGTCGGTGAAGTTGTCCGCCATGTCCTGGTAGATCTGCCAGGACACGCCGGCCTTCTGCAGGCGCTCGACATGGCTGGTCCAGCGGTAGGACGCCGGATGCCCGCCGTGTTCGGGGAAGTTGTCATGCGAGTTGGCGATCACCGGGCCGCCGGCGCGGGCCTGTGCATCGTTGTGGCCGGTCCACAGGAACACCCGGTTCGGATTGGTGCCGGCCTGCATCGCGCAGTGGTAGGCGTCGCAGATCGTGAACGCATCGGCCAGCGCGAACTGGAACGGCATGTCGCTGCGCTGGAAGTAGCCCATGGAGTGGTTCTGCTTGGCCTTCGGCCAGTGCCCCATGCGCCCGTGGTCCCAGGCACGCTGGGCGTCCGGCCAGGTGTGCGGCGTGCCTTCCACCCGCATGTAGCCGAAGTGCGCGGCGGTATCCAGCGGGAACGGTGCGATCGCCCGCGTGCCACTGGCATCGGGCTGCAGCCACAGGCTGCGCGCGCGGCCACCGGCCTGCAGCGCGGCGGCCGGGGCCACGAAGCGGTCACCGAAACCACGTACACCCGGCAGCGTGCCGAAGTAGTGGTCGAACGAACGGTTCTCCTGCATGAACACCACGATGTGCTGCAGGTCTTCGAGGCTGCGCGTCTGCGCGGCGGGGGCGATCGCTGCGGCCCGTGCGATGCTGGGCAGCAGCGGGGCAAGGCCGGCGGCAACGCCGGCCTGCAACAACCGGCGTCGGCCGATATCGGTCACGGGCTCACTCACAGGTCCACGCGGAAGGAGATGCCGACGGTGCGCGGGGCGCCGATGAAGGCGTTGTCGCGGCCGTCCACCCCCGCAAGATACCGCTTATCGGTGAGGTTGCTCACCACCAGGTTGGCACCCATGCCCTTCAGGCGCGGCGACAGGCCCTGCAGGTCGAAGCCGATGTTGGCATTGAACACGGTGGCCGAGGGCAGCTTGTTGACGTTGGCGGCGTCGAGGTAGCGGGTGCCCAGATAGCGGCCGGACAGGCCGAAGTTCCAGTTGGCGCCCTGCCAGTCGGCCGACAGCACCAGGATGTTCTCCGGCTGGCCGATCACCTTGGCACCGTCGACGATGCCCAGCTGCGTATCGCGTGCGGCATTGCCACTGCCCAGGTATTTGGAGCGGTTGTAGGTGTAGGCCGCGTTGATCCGCCAGCCATTGTCCCAACCATAGCCGAACGCCGCTTCCAGGCCGTTGCTTTCCACGCCACCGAAGTTCTCGTAGACGCCGTCGGTCTCGCCCAGGTAGTCGATGCCGCTGACGAAGCCCGCCGGCAGGTAGACGATGCGGTTGTCGAACTTGATGTTGTACAGGGTCACCGAGGCGGTCAGCGGCCAGCGGCTGATGCGCATGCCCACTTCGATGTTGTCGGCGGTCTCCGGTTCGACATTGCGGAAGCGCTGCGGGTCGGTCTCGCCAAGTACGCCTGAAGGAATGGCGGCGAAATTCTGCGAGAAGCCGGCGAACAGCTCCATGCCTTCCACGCCCGGTGCCCAGGTGAAGCCGGTGGACAGCAGCGGATCGGACCTGGAATCGGATTTCACGTGCTCGCTGGCACCGATCACGCGGCGGCGCGACTGGTCGACGAAGAACTGCTTCACGCCCAGGCGGGTACTGAACGGCCCGAAGCGGGCCACGTCCTCGACGTAGTACATCTGCTCGTCAACCTTGTACTTGTCCTCGAACTGCACCCAGTACGGCTGATGGTCGAAGGCGATGTCCTGGCCGACATTGAGCAGGCGGTGCCAGTCACGGCGTGCCGAACGGTCCAGCTTCTCTACCCACAGGCCGCCACGGATCGTGTTGTCGATCGCACCGAAGGTCTGCCGCCATTCGACGTCGGCGGTCACGCCCATGCGGTCGTTGTCGTAGTGGGTGTGGCGGTAGGACTGCGCGCCCAGCACGTTGCCCGCGTAGCAGTTCGGATCGTACTCGGCGGTGAAGCCCAGGCGCGGGGTGCAGCTGGCCAGGCGCTGCGCGGCGCTGCCATCGGGATTGACGAAGAAGATCTGGCCACGGTTGCTGCCGCCGTACACGGTCCTGCCACCGAGATATTCCGATTCGGGGCGGCCCGCGCCCTCATCGCTGACCTGCGCCAGGTAGGGTGGCAGCCAGTCGCCCCGACCTTGCATGCGGTGCCCGTAGGCGGCCACCGAGGCCTTGAACCCGTTGCCGCCGTCGAAGGCCGCTCGCAGGTAACCAAAGGTGTTCTCGCGCAGCGCACGCGAGCCGGAACGGTAGTTCTGGTCCAGATAGGGAATGCCGGTGAGGGTGCCAACCAGGTTGTCGCGATCCGGATTGGTGGCAAAGCCCTTCGGTGAGACGCTGGTGTATTCCGGCTCGTCGGCATCGTTGTAGGACAGGTAGCCGGTCAGGGTCCAGCGATCCAGTTCGGTGATGAACTTGCCGGCGATGTGGTCGTTGCTGGCGTGGCCGGTGCCGTCGATCCAGTCGTGCACCTTCGACGAGGAGGCGCTGATCCACGCGCGGGTGTGGCCGCCGAGCAGGCCGGTGTCGTAGCGCACGTAGTACTTGCGCGCCTCGTTGTCACCGGCACCGACCACGAAGCGCAGGCGGCTGTCCTGCATCGGGTCGCTGGTGAGGAAGTTGAGCGTGCCGCCGAGGGCTTCGTTCGA
Source organism: Stenotrophomonas sp. YJH_SMC_40 (assembly GCF_059368615.1). Classification (NCBI taxonomy): domain Bacteria; kingdom Pseudomonadati; phylum Pseudomonadota; class Gammaproteobacteria; order Lysobacterales; family Lysobacteraceae; genus Stenotrophomonas; species Stenotrophomonas sp. YJH_SMC_40. Next base: position 409,939 of record NZ_JCAFRX010000001.1, read on the forward strand.
GCGCGAGGAGATGTCAGCGGTGCCCTGGCTGACTTCCACCGTTTCCAGGTCCAGGGTGTCGATGTAGCGGTTGGCCAGCGAGCCGCCGCCGTAGCCGGAGCCGCCGTTGGGCAGGCCGTCGATGGTGGTGCCGATCTGCTGGGTGTCGCGGTTGGTGACGAAGCCACGCATGCTGATCTGCGTACCCCACACCGACGAGCCGGTGGCATCGGCTTCGCTGACCACCACGCCAGGTACCTCGTTGAGCGCGTCGTTGACGCTGCTCATCACGGTCTGCCGGTTCAGCGTTTCCGCACGCACCGAAGTCTTCGCATAGCTGGTGGCCTGGCCGATCACCTGTACCTGGTCGAGGGTACGCGCATCGCTGCTGCGCGCTTCGCCCGTATCGCCCTGCGGTGCTTCTGCGAGGGCGTCCAGGGTGGGGGCGATCAGCAGGGCAAGCAGCGAAACACGGGGAAAGCGCGCAATCGTTCGCATTGATACCGGACCTTGGGGGGAGAGAAGCCCCCGAGTGTCGACAGCACCAATGACATCGACATGACGTAGAGATGCAGGAACCGTGTTGTGTGACGGCCGACGCCCCCGGCCGCCTGCCTGTCAGTACCGCGCGTCCTTGGGTTTCGGGTCGCGTGGCCAGTCCTTGGCCTTGTTGGCGAAGTCCGGGCGCGGCTGGTTGATGAAGTAGCTGGCGATGTCCACCGCATCCTGGTCGGGCATCACCTGCTGCCCAAGCGGGGGCTCGCGGGTCACCGCCGGTGGCATGTTGTGCTTGACGAAGCCGGCGGCCTTGTACAAGCGCGCCATGCCGGCGCCGATGTTGAAGCTGTGGTCGCCCCATAGCGGCGGGAAGGCGATGTCACCGCTGGCGTCGCGCCGACCTTCGCCGTTGTCGCCATGGCAGGCGGCGCACTGCACGGCGTACAGCGCCTGGCCGCGGACCGGGTCCGGGGTCAGCGTGCTGTCGATGGGCCCCTCACTGGGGGCGGCCACCTTTGCACCTTCTGGCACAGGACTGCTCAACCACGCCATGTAATCGAGCATCGCGCGCATCTGCGGCGAGTCCTTCGGCAGCGGCTTGCCGTTCATCGAACGCTGCAGGCAGCCGTTGATGCGCTCGGTCAGCCCGATCACCTTGCCCGGACGCGGCATGTAGCGCGGATAGGCGCCGCCGCCGGTATTGAAGTAGTGATTGCCGAAAGGCCGCTTGCCCTCGGCCATGTGGCAAGAGTTGCAGTTCAGATCGTTGCCGACATTGTCCGGCAGCAGCCGTGCGGTCTCGTTGAGGATACGGCGGCCGAGCATCACCGATTCGGCATTGCCGAGCCCGGCGATTTCTTCGGCGCTGGGCGCATGGTAGTGCCCGACCACCTTGCCCTGCGCATCGAGGATATCGATCGTGCTGGCCACGGCGGCATCCAGGTCCGGGTACAGATGACGGTAAGCGAGGGTACCGGCGCCGGCCAGCAGCACGAGGGTGATCGCACTGGCGATCAGCAGGCGGGAGCGTTTGCGCGAACGTTTCATCGTGCGGCCTCCTGCGGAACGTAGTGCACCGGCTTGTCGCGCACCACCCGGCGCATGCGCGCCACGTCGACCTCGCTCACTGCACTGGCGTGGTTGCCCCAGCTGCTGCGGATGAAGGTCAGGATCTGTGCCAGCTGCGCATTCGGCAGCTGCTCGAAGCCGGGCATGGTGAAGGCCATGCGGTCATGTGGGGTATGCGGCGTGCGGCCGCCGATCAGGGTCACCTGCACCAGCGAGCTGGGGTCATCGGCGAACACGATCGAGTTGCCGGCCAGGGCGGGATAGACGCGCGGCATGCCGCGCCCGTCGGCGCGGTGGCAGGCCTGGCAGTGCTCGGCATAGGCCAGCGAACCTGCCACGCGGTAGTCGCCGCTGCGCAGTGCGGCGGTGGTGGTGTCGGTACCGGGCGACCACTGTGCGCTGCGTCCTTCGCGGGCGGGCAGCTGCTTCAGGTAGCGGGCCATCGCCAGCAGGTCGGCGTCGGACAGGTACTGCGTGCTGTGCTCGACCACGTCGGCCATGCCGCCGAAGGCTGCCGAGCGATCGGTGCGACCGGTGCGCAGGAAGTCGACGATCTCGCCCTCGCTCCAGCTGGCCAGGCCGGTCGACTCGTTGCGCAGGTTCTTCGCATACCAGCCTTCCAGTACCGAGCCGGACAGGAACTGGCGGCTGCCATCATCGGCCATCGCCTTTTCCTGGAACGCCAACCCGCGTGGCGTGTGGCAGGCACCGCAGTGGGCCAGGCCTTCCACCAGTTCGGCGCCGCGCTGCTGGCTGGCATCCAGCGACGGATCCGGGTTGAACGTGCGCGGGCGTGCGAACAGCAGCTGCCACCAGGCCAGTGGCCAGCGCATGTTGGCCGGCCACGCTATCGTGCTGTCGGCGTTGTCCTGCTTCACCGGTTGCACCGAGCCCATGAAGTAGGCGTACAGCGCCTTGATTTCGGCGTCGCTGGCGATCACGTACGAGGCGTACGGCATGGCCGGATACAACGGCTGCCCATCGTGGCGGATGCCGCGACGTACCGCGCGCTCGAAGTCGGCGTAGTCGTAGGCGCCAATGCCGGTGTCCGGATCGGGCGTGATGTTGGTCGAGTAGATCGTGCCCATCGGCGTCTGCATGCCGAGGCCACCGGCGAACGGCTTGCCGCCGGGCGCGGTGTGGCAGGCCGCGCAGTCGGCCGCGCGCGACAGGTATTGTCCCTGCGCGATCAATGCCGGATCGTGGATGTCGACCTGCGCGGCCTGTCGCGGTGCGAACCAGTAGGGCGTGGTGCGGGCGACGCCGTAGGCGGCGGCCAGCGTGGCGGCCAGGGCAATGGCGAGCTTGAACGAGGTGCGCATGGCGGCACTGTGGGCAATCCCGCGCGCGCGTTCATTGATCCGAATCAATGACTGAACAGATACAGCTTGTACACCAAGCTGAATCGTTCCTGCGTTGTCATCAAGCCGTCATCCATGCGCGATAGATGGCCCACGCGCGCATCGCTAACCTGCCACGCTGTCGCACTTTTTCCCCGACTGCCCATGAAGCGCCTGCTGCTGTTGTTGCTGGCGTGCGCCGGCCTGTGGCTGGCTGCATGCTCGTCCTCGATCAATGCCTCGTCCACCTCGCTCGCCGATCGGCTGATCGCGCCGGGTGGCGTATCGACCCTGCTCGATCGTCCGCGCATTGCTGCGGCCATTGCCGAACTGCCCAATCGCCACGGCTTCGCGCCGGGCCGCGATGGCGTGCCGATCTTCTGGCGTGTGTTCGATCCTGGCGATTACGGCGCGCGTTACCACTACCTGCCGCAGCGCCACGAGAACGGCCTGCCGCTGGATACCGGCCTGAGCCTGGCAGTACCGCAGCCGTTCCGCGCGCAGGCGCCGCGCGGCACCGTGGTGGTGCTGCACGGCTGGATGATGAATGGTGATTCGATGCTGCCGTGGTCGTTGCAGTTGGCCGAATCCGGCTACCGCGTGGTCACGCTTGACCTGCGCAACCATGGACAGTCCGGTACCGGGCCGTCGGGCTATGGCACCTATGAATCCGACGATGTGGTGGATGTGATCGGCGAGCTGCGCGCGCGTGGTGAAGTCACCGGCCCGCTGTACCTGTTCGGCGTGTCCTATGGCGCCGCCACAGCGGTATTCACCGCCGACAAGCTCGGCGACCAGGTGGAAGGGGTGGTGGCGATGGAATCGTTCGCCAATGCCGGTGTGGCGATCCGCACGATGATTCCACACTTGATGGGACTGCAGCCGGAAGGCCTGAAGGCGCAGGCGATGGCGTCGTACGCGCGCTGGCGCTACGGCGGCCAGGACATCAACCAGGTGATCGCCGCCGCCAGCCGCCGTATCGACGTCGATCTGGACCGCGTGGATGTAGCGCGCGCGCTGGCCGATACCCGCGCCTGCGTGCTGCTGCTGCACGGCCAGGGCGACCAGCACATTCCGGTCAGCCAGGGCCGCGAACTGGCCCAGGCCAACCCGCGCGCGCACTACATCGAGATGCGCGGCGAGGACCACATCACCCTGCCGCTGCGGCTGGACCTGCTGGCCGGCGTGGTCGATGACTGGATGGCGCGCGACGAACACCACCCGAAGAGCGCCTGCCCGGCCCCACAGCTGCCGGCCCAGGCCGAGTGGCTGGCCCACCGCTGAAAAAAGGGGACGGAGGGGATTAAGTCGTTTCCCGCACAGCTGGGACATAAACGACTTAATCCCCTCCGTCCCCTTTTTCTGTCAGGCCACCCGTCGTGCCAGCGAGCGGGCAGACGCCGCGACGCCCAGCAGCAGCGCGGCCACGCACAGGAAGGCGAAGCCGAGGCTGGTGCCGTGTGCCAGTGCACCGATCGCTGCCGGACCGGCAAGGATGCCGGCGTAACCCAGCGTGGTGACTGCGGTGATGGCGATGCTCTCCGGCATCACCCGCTGCTGGCCGGCCATCGAGAACAGTGCCGGCACGATGTTGGCGCAGCCCAGCCCGACCAGTACATACCCCGCCAGCGCCACCGGGAACGAGGGCACCAACGTGGCCAGGGTGAAGCCTGCTGCGGCGGTGATGCCGCCGAAGACCAGGGTGCGCGTGCGGCCGAGGCGCTCGACGATGCCGTCGCCGAACAGGCGCATCGCGGTCATCGCCAGGGTGAACAGCGCGAAGCCGGCGCCGGCCTGGTCGCGCGGCACTTGCCGCACTTCGGCCAAGAACACCGCGCTCCAGTCCAGCATCGAGCCTTCGGCGAGGAACACCACGAAGGCCAGCACGCCGATGAACAGCACCACGCCGTGCGGCAGCGCCAGCAGTGGGCCGTCGTGCAGGATCCGTTGCGGGCGCCAGTGCGGCGCCGACAGCACCGCGACCAGCAGCAGTGCCGCCACCGAAACCAGCGCGGCCAGCCACAGCGGTGTACCCAGGATCAGCAGGCCGGTCATGCAGCCGGCGCCGACGAAGCCACCGATGCTGTAGAAGGCGTGGAAGCCGGACATCATCGCGCGCCCGGCGTCGCGCTCGACCGCGACCGCCTGCATGTTCATCGCACAATCCAGCGCACCGACGCCGGCGCCGAACACGAACAGTGCCGCACCCAGCGCCACCGGCGAGGGCGCCAGCACCAGCAAGGGCAGGGCGCACAGCATCATCGCGCAGGTGATCACCATCACCCGGCGGCAGCCCAGCCGCCCGGTCAGCGCGCCCGCCAACGGCATCGCCAGCAGCGAGCCGAGCCCAAGGCACAGCAGCACGGCGCCGAGGCTGGCGTCGGACAGCCCGGCCTTGGCCTTGGCGTAGGGCACCATCGGCGCCCATGCGGCGGTGGCGAATCCGGGAATGAAGAAGGCGGCGCGGGTGGCGTGCTGCTGGGCACGGGGGGATGAAGGCGTCATGCGCGATGCGAAGCTCCAGGGAACAGTCATGAAAACGATTTCAGACTGACTCGGCAAGTGCCATGCGTGACATCGGGCGACGCATACGATTGCAGTGACCCGATTGCGTCACCAGCGATTAACGCCACGCACGGACAGTGGCTGCACGGTCTGCATTCCGCCGGCCGCTGCCGGAGACCTCTACATGAGCACGACACCGACCATCCTCCTCGTCCATGGCTTCTGGGGCGGGGCCGCACACTGGGCCAAGGTGATCCTGGAACTGCATCGCAGCGGCCACGACCGTGTGCAGGCGGTGGAACTGCCGCTGACCTCGCTGGCCGACGACGCAGGACGCACCCGGAAAATGATCCGGCAGATCGACGGGCCGGTACTGCTGGTCGGCCACTCCTATGGCGGCGCGGTAATCAGCCAGGCCGGCAACGAGCCCAACGTGAAGGGCCTGGTCTACATCGCTGCCTTCGCGCCTGATGCAGGCGAAAGCCCCGGTGGGATCACCCAGCAGCACCTGCCGGAGGCGGCGCCGAACCTGGCACCAGACAGCGATGGCTACCTGTGGCTGCGTGCGGACAAGTTCCATGAGAGCTTCTGCCAGGATCTGAGCGAAGACGAAGGCCGGGTGATGGCCGTTACCCAGAAGGCACCGCTGGCCAGCACCTTCGGTGATGCGGTCAGCGACCCGGCGTGGAAGCACATGCCGAGCTGGTACCAGCTGTCCCGCCAGGACCGCATGATCGCGCCGGAAAACCAGAAGGCCATGGCCGCAAGGATGCAGCCCAGGCGCCTGCTGGAGCTGGATGCCAGCCATGCCTCGCTGGCTTCGCAGCCGAAGGAAGTGACCGCGCTGATCCTGGAGGCCTGCGCCGCCATCGGCGGCTGATCCCGCGCCAGCACTCCGCACGACAGCCGCGGCGCAGGGGAGTACACTCCTGCGCCGCGGCTGTCCGGCCGCGTCCCTCTCTTCCCTCCAGCCGCCGCCAGAGGATCCCACCCTATCGTGGAGGTCCCGCCGTGCTGCCTGTGCCTGTTGTCCATACGCCGTCCCCCTTGCCGCGTCGCCGCGCGTTGCCGCAGGCGCTGGCCCGAGGTTTGCTGATCGCTGCTCTGGGCAGCAGCGGTATTGCTGTTGCGCAGTCCAGTACGGATCCAGCCAAGGATTCGCAGGCGCCTGCATCACAGACCCTGCAGACCGTGCAGGTCACCGCCAACCTGCTCGGTACCATCACCGAGGGCAGCGACGCCTATACGCCCGGGACCATTGCCACCGCTACCCGCCTGGTGCTGACGCCACGGCAGACCCCGCAGACCATCAGCGTGATCACCCGCGCACAGATGGATGACTTCGGCCTGCACGGCATCGACGACGTGATGCGGGTGACCCCCGGCATCAGCATCGTCACCTACGACAGCGAACGCACCGAGTACTACGCGCGCGGCTTCGCGATCCAGAACTTCCAGTACGACGGCATTCCGATGTCGCGCAATTCGGCGTACTCCGCCGGCAACACGCTCAGCGATACCGCCATCTACGACCGCATCGAGGTGCTCAAGGGCGCGACCGGCTTGCTGACCGGCATGGGCGATCCGGGTGCGACCATCAACCTGGTGCGCAAGAAGCCGGGCAAGGACTTCGCCGGCAGCGCCTCACTGGGTGTCGGCCGCTGGGACGACTACCGCGCCGAGCTCGATGTCGGTGGTCCGCTGACTGCCGATGGCCGCCTGCGTGGCCGTGCCGTGGGGGCCTGGGAAGACAAGCACTCCAACCTGGACAACTACCAGCGCACCAGCAAGGTCGGCTATGCCGTGCTGGAAGCCGATCTGGGCGAACGCACGCTGCTGTCGGTCGGTGGCGACGTGATGGACAGCGACCCGAAGGGCTCCACGTGGGGCGGCATTCCGCTGCTGGACAGCGCCGGCAACTTCAACCGCATGCCGCGCTCGTTCAACAATGGTGCGCAATGGGCCGGCTGGCGCCAGTACGTGCGTACCGGTTTCGCCACGTTGGAGCACACGTTCGCCAACGATTGGATTGCCAAGCTGCAGCTCAACCACCAGGTCAATGGCTATGACGCCGCACTGGCCGGTGCCGCCGCCGGCAATCCTGATCCGTTGACCGGCGAGGGCGTCAGCCTGTGGCTCGGCAAGTACGTTGGCAAGACCGTCAGCAATGCCGCCGACTTCTATGTGAGTGGGCGTTTCGGCCTGTTCGGGCGGGAGCATGAGCTGGTGGTCGGTGGCAGTGCCTCGCGCAAGCGCTGGACCAATACCGGCTACGGCCCGCAGGCGAGGTTCCCGGATACCGTGCCGGACTACAGAAGCTGGAATGGCGACATTGCCGAACCGCAGTGGCAGCGCACCTATGACAACAATGAAGTGACCCGCGAGAATGGGCTGTACGTGGTTGGCCGCTTCGACGTGGCCGATCCGTTGAAGCTGATCGTCGGCAGCCGCCTGGCCAGTTACCGCTCGCCGGACACGCGCGAGACCGGTGTCCATGTGCCCTATGCCGGCGTGGTCTACGACCTCGGCGAGCATTACTCGGTGTATGCCGGCTACAGCACCATCTTCAAGCCGCAGGGCGAGCGTGACGAGCAGGGCAAGGCACTGGATCCACTGGAGGGCCGCAGCTACGAGGTTGGCCTGAAGGCTGAGTTCTTCGATGGACGCCTCAATGCCAGTGCGGCGCTGTTCCAGCTTGATCAGGACAACTTCGCCCAGCCCACCGGCGGCAAGACACCGGATGGCCAGGATGCCTACCGCGCCTTGATGGGCGTGCGCACCAAGGGTTACGAGCTCGAAATGTCGGGTCAGCTGGCCGAGGGCTGGCAGGTGCAGGGTGGGTTCTCCCACAAGATTGCCCGCCAGGCGGGCACCAAGGTGACCACGCTGGAACCGGAGAACCAGTTCAGCCTGCACACCCGCTACCGTCTGCGTGGCGCCTGGCAGGGGCTGACGCTGGGTGGTGGCGCACGCTGGCAGGATTCGACTTTCGGCGAGATCACCAACCCGGCCACGCGGGCCAAGGTGGTGCATCGCACGCAGCCGTACTGGTTGCTCGATGCGATGGCGCGCTACCAGTTCAACGATCGCCTGTCGGCCACGGTCAACGTCAACAACCTGCTCGACAAGCGTTACTACACGATCTTCAACTGGTACAGCACCTACACCTGGGGCGAGCCGCGCAACGTGCGGTTGAGCTTGAATTACAGGTTCTGACGCAGATGCGCCCGCGATGCTCTGCAGCATCGCGGGCGATGTGGTTACAGCGGCAGGTCGAACACCAGCACTTCGGCATCGTTGCCGTTTTCCAGCGTCAGCTGGGCTTCGTCGCTGACCTGCAGCGCATCACCGGCTTCCAGGGTGATGCCGTTGACCTGCAGCTGCCCACGGGCCACCTGCACATAGGCGCCACGACCGTTGCCAAGGGCATGGTGCAGCTTCTGGCCGCCGTCGAGGATGGTGGCGAAGATGCGGGCATCCTGGTGGATGCGCAGCGAACCGTCGGCACCGTCCGGCGAAGCGATCAGGCGCAGCTGGCCGCGCTTGGTCTCCGGCGCGAAGTGGGTCTCCTCGTAGGACGGCGTGATGTTCTCGGTGTCCGGGAAGATCCAGATCTGCAGGAAGTGCACGGTCTCGTCGGCCGAGTGGTTGAACTCGCTGTGGGTGACGCCGCTGCCGGCGCTCATGCGCTGCACGTCGCCGTAGCGCAGCACTGAGCCGGTGCCCATCGAGTCCTTGTGTTCCAGCGCACCGCCCAGCACGTAGGAGATGATTTCCATGTTGCTGTGGCCGTGGGTGCCGAAGCCCTGACCGCCGATCACCTTGTCTTCGTTGATCACCCGCAGCGGGCCGAAGCTGACGTAGCGCGGGTCGTAGTAGTTGGCGAAGGAGAAGGTATGGCGCGAGGACAGCCAGCCATGCTCGGCCAGGCCACGGGTAGCGCTCTTGCGGATCTGCAGCATGATGGAATCTCCTTGTTCGATGGTTTCGATGGGGCGGGGTGGGCTGGCAGCCGCTGTGTTTCCCCGTTGGAGAGAAGTATCCGCTTGCGCCTTGGGTTTGAAAAACGGATAGTTTTGACAGCCATCATCGAAAAATTCGAATGCTCAAGCTCAGCCTCGATGCCCTGCAGATCCTGGATGCCATCGACCGGCGCGGCTCCTTTGCCGGCGCCGGCAAGGCCCTGCACAAGGTGCCCTCGACCATCTCCTACACCGTGGCCAAGCTGGAGGAGGACCTGGGCGTTCAGCTGTTCGACCGGGTCGGTCCGCGCGCCGAGCCGACCGAGGCTGGCCGCGCGCTGCTGGACGAAGGCCGGCACCTGCTGCGCGCCGCCCGCGAGCTGGAACTGCGGGTGCGCCGGGTGGCGTCGGGCTGGGAGACCGAACTGACGCTGGCGGTGGATTCGGTGTTCCCGACCTGGCTGCTCGGCCCGGATATCGCCGCGTTTCGTGAGGCCGAGGCACCGACCCGGCTGCGATTGATCGGCGAGGCCCTGTCCGGCACTTGGGAGGCCCTGCTGGACCGCCGTGCCGACCTGCTGGTCGGCGCGCCGGGTGAGGGCCCCAGTGGCGGTGGTTACGTGGTCGAGCCGTTGGGCACGGTGGAGTTCGTGTTCGCGGTCGCGCCCGATCATCCGTTGGCCACAGTGCGGGGCGTGCTGGGTCGAGAGCAGCTGGTCGAGCACTGCGCGATCGCGGTCTCTGATTCCGCGCGCAGGTTGCTGCCGCGCACGGTCGGCTTGTTGATGGGGCAGGAGATGCTGACGGTGCCGGACATGGCCAGCAAGCTGAAGCTGCAGTGCGAAGGCGTGGGCTTCGGCTTCCTGCCCGAACCGTGCGCGCGCGCTGCGGTGGCGCGCGGCCAACTGGTGATCCGCGAGGTGGAGGAACACAAGCCGGAAGAGACCTTCTGGCTGGCCTGGCGCACCGGAGAGGATGGCGCCGCACTGCGCTGGTGGCGCGAGCGCCTGCGCAGGCCGGAGCTTTTGTCGCAGTGGTGGCAGGCGATGGCCAGGGGGTAAGGTTTGGCAGGGCTGCGCCCTGCACCCGCTACGATCCAGAGCAACAGCAACTGCAACAGCAACAGCAGAAGCTGGTTTCCTGAGGGATGGCGGGGTGGGTCCGGTTGCGGGGGCCGCTGCAAGTACATCCATGTAAGCTCGGTCGCCGCATCCATGCGGCTCACGCCCCCGCAACCGGGCCCACCCCGCCTTCGACAGTTTTCCGCGATCTGTCGGAACGGCGTACTGCTCTGGTAGGTGTCGACCTTGGTCGACACGGTAGATCCACGCCATGCGTGGATGCTCTTCGATCAATTATCGAAATACTCGAACTCGATGGAGATTCATCCACGCATGGCGTGGATCCATCAGATCGCGGAAATCTGTCAGAGGTGGGGCGGCATGGGCAGGCAGGACCGTTGGCGGCATGGATGCCGCCATCGAGCCCCCATGGGTGAGGGCGCTTTGCTTGCGAAGCATTGCTTCGCAAGCGCCCGAACGCACAGCCGCCAGCGGCTGGGCCGGACCGCGGAGCGGGGTTTACGGCGTGTCCTGCCTGTCCATGCCGCCCCGCCAGCCCACGGAATGCCAGCTTTTGCCGTTGCCGTTGCCGTGGCCGTTGAGGTTGCCGGCCAGCGGCCGGCACTACCAGGATGCAGGGCGCAGCCCTGCCGAAAAACACACATAAAAAAACAGCAGGCCGAGGCCTGCTGTTTCGGTGTAATGGTGCGCCCGGAGAGATTCGAACTCCCGACCGCCTGGTTCGTAGCCAGGTACTCTATCCAACTGAGCTACGGGCGCCAATTACATGAACTTGTTGTGCTGACTGTGTATGGTGCGCCCGGAGAGATTCGAACTCCCGACCGCCTGGTTCGTAGCCAGGTACTCTATCCAACTGAGCTACGGGCGCGCGGTACACAATCAAATTTTACTGCATTTCCAGCGGCGGATGCCGGAAACCTGTCGAGTGGTGCGCCCGGAGAGATTCGAACTCCCGACCGCCTGGTTCGTAGCCAGGTACTCTATCCAACTGAGCTACGGGCGCCCTGCGACAGGAGCGGAATTATGCGGATGTCGGCGCGTACCGTCAACAGTTTTGTGAAAATTTTCATCCAACTGAATGAAAAAGCTGTCAGCCACGGCATCAGGGGCCTTCAGCCACGCGAAATGATCGGCGCGCGTGCCCAGTTCCTGCGCGGACAGCACGCGCAGCTGCGCGTCCACATTCGGCAGCTTCGCCAGCAGCGTCTGCATCGATCCGGTGGGGGCCAACCAGTCGTGCTCCATCAGCACCGCCTGTGCGCTGCCATGCACACGCGCCATCTGCGCATCGAGGTCTTCGTCCATGCCGACGGCGGCGTAATGGTTGTTCAGGCCGACGCGCGCCCAGTCGGCGATCAGCCCGCGCGCTTCGGTGCCACCGAAGCCGAGGCGACGGCCATGCAGCACGCCCTGGTGCTGTGCGATCCACGGCAGGAAGCGGTAGACCAGCGGCAGCAGCCAGCCACGCGGTGGTGGGAATCCGCGCCAGAACGGTGAGCCGCTGGCGGCCAGCCACAGCCGGTTGAAGTGCTGCGGGTTGCGGCCGGCATGCACGCAGGCCAGCTGCCCGCCCAGGCTATGGCCGCCGATGATCCAGGGCAGGGCGTCGCCTTCGTCATCCGCTGCGGCCAGGACGGCCTGGCTGGTCGGCAGATCCTGTTCGAGTACCTCGCGATAGCCCCAGTCCTGCGTGCGCGATGGGCGCAGCGAACTGCTGCCGTTGCCGCGCCACTCGTGCAGGTACACCGCCACGCCCTTCGCCGCCAGCGCCAAAGCCAGTGGCAGGTAGTGGCGCGCCGCCACGCCCAGTGCCGGCAGCCACAGCAGGCGTGCGATGGGCTGTGCGGGCACGCAGGCGATCACTTCGTAGCGATGGCCATCAGCGCACTGCACGGCAAGGACGCCGGGTGTGAGGCTCATGCGTGTGGTGCCGCGCCGAAGTGATCCAGCACCAGCACCTCGCTGCGGCCGGGGGCATAGCCCTGCTGCAGGCCGCGTGCAACGTAGTCGATACCGGCTTCGCAGGCATTGGCCAGGCTCAAGCCGTTGCACAACTGCGCGGCGATGGCCGAGGCCAGCGTGCAGCCGGTGCCATGTGCGTCCAGCGGCAGGCGGGCATGGATGAACTCTTCGCTGCTCACGCCGTCGAAGTAGCGGTCGATCACGCGGTTGCCTTCATGCAGGTGGCCACCTTTCAGCAGCACCGCACCGGCCCCCAGGTCGAGCAGGGCGGAGGCGGCCTGTTCTGCGTCTTCACCGTTGCTGATCTTCCGGCCGACCAGTAGTTCCGCTTCCGGCGTATTGGGGGTGATCAGCGTGGCCAGCGGGATCAGGCGCTCACGCATGGCCTGCAATGCGCTGTCTTCCAGCAGGCGTGCCCCACTGGTGGCGACCATCACCGGGTCCAGCACCACATGTGGTGGGCGGTGGCGCTCCAACGCTTCGGCGACGGCATGGATCACTTCGGCGTTGGCCAGCATCCCCAGCTTCACCGCGTGGATGTCGAAGTCGTCGAAGCAGGCATCCAGCTGCGCGCGCAGGAACTCGATGGGTGGCACGTGCACGGCGATGACGCCGCGGGTGTTCTGCGCGGTCAGTGCAGCGATCGCCGAGAGGCCATGCACGCGGTGCGCGGCGAAGGCCTTCAGGTCGGCCTGGATGCCGGCGCCACCGCCGGAGTCGGAGCCGGCGATGGTGAGGGCGGAAACGGGAGTGGTCGGGCTCATCAGTTGATTGTGCCGTGGTCCCGGAGGGGAAGGTAGATCCACGCCATGCGTGGATGTCCTTGATTCAATGCCGCCAACGCGCCCACTGCTGGTACAGCACATAACCCAGCCCGGTCAGGCCGGTCAGCAGGGCCGGGGCGAGCAGGGCGTCGTACTGCCAGCGCATGAACAGCCAGGCGCCGAGGACGCCGCCGGCGAGGAAGCCGCTGATGATCAGGCCGCTGAGGGTCAGCCGTCGTACCTGCAGCGGCAGCCCACGCAGCAGGTGGCCCAGGCCGATGCCGAGGTCGGTGAACATGCCGCTGAGGTGGGTGGTGCGCACCACTGCGCCACTGAAGGTGGTGGCCATCGCGTTCTGCAGGCCGCAGGCCATGGCGGCGGCCAGCGCGCCCCAGATCTGGTGTTGTTCAAAGAGCGGAATGGCCACCAGCAGTAGCGCCGATTCCAGCGCCAGTGCCACGCCATAGCGCCGGCCCAGCTGCAGGGCGCTGTCCTGGATCAGCAGGCCGCTGAGCATCGCGCCCAGCGAGAACGCGATCAGCAGCCCCCACAGGTGCCCGACGGCGCGCCAGTCCCCCTGCGCCAGCGCCATGCCCAACTGGCTGGTACTGCCGGTCATGTGGCTGACCGCCTGGTGCTCGAAACCGAGGAAGCCGACCACGTTGACCATGCCGGCCACGCACGAGAGCGCGACCGCGCCGATCCAGACCCAGGTGGGCAGGCGTATTCCCATCGGCGGGGCCCCTCAGGGCCCGCCGAAGCCGCCGTTGAACTGCAGCTCGCTGAAGGTGTTGCTGGCCGGGTCGAACACCGCGCCCCAGAACTGCGTGCCGCCGTCGCAGACGCGGATCGCTTCGCGTGCCGGATTGATGCCGCTGTCGTCGGGCAGGTGGAACGCGTTGACGTAGATCAGCCGCTTGCCGGCGCTTTCGATGCCGACGTACTGGCGGTCGAAGTCCAGCACCTTCGGTACCTGTGCCTCCAGCGACGACAGCTGTGCCTCCAGCTGATCGATCTGCTGCCGGCTGGGTGCCCAGTAGCCGCTGACCCGCCCGGGCTCGCGGCCGGGGCTGGCGCGCGAGCAGGTGTCGAGCACCTGCGCGGCGATGATCGGGCGGGTGACCACCCAGGACTGCCCGGTGCGCTCGGCGGTCGGCACACTGGCCGGGCCGCGCGTGGTGGTGCAGGCGCCGAGCACGGCTGCGAGGGCGATCGCAGCCGTGGGCAGCAGCAGGCGGGTGCAGCGGTTCACAACACCTCCGAAGCGTAATCGGCCAGGCGCGAGCGTTCGCCTCGGCGCAGGGTGATGTGCGCACTATGCGGCCAGTTCTTGAAACGATCCACCGCGTAGGTCAGGCCCGAGGTGGTCTCGGTCAGGTACGGGGTGTCGATCTGCTCGACGTTGCCCAGGCAGACGATCTTGGTGCCTGGGCCGGCACGGGTGATCAGCGTCTTCATCTGCTTGGGGGTGAGGTTCTGCGCCTCGTCCAGGATCAGGTAGCGCGACAGGAAGGTACGGCCGCGCATGAAGTTCATCGAGCGGATCTTGATGCGGCTGGCCAGCAGGTCGTTGGTGGCCTGGCGACCCCAGGTGCCGCCTTCCTGGTTGTGCGTGAGCACTTCCAGGTTGTCGGTCAGCGCGCCCATCCACGGCGTCATCTTCTCCTCCTCGGTACCCGGCAGGAAACCGATGTCCTCGCCGACGCTGACCGTGGCGCGGGTCATGATGATCTCGCGGTAGCGCTGCTGGTCCATCGTCTGCGCCAGGCCGGCGGCCAGTGCCAGCAGGGTCTTGCCGGTACCGGCGGTACCCAGCAGGGTGACGAAGTCGATCTCCGGATCCATCAGTGCGTTGAGCGCGAAGTTCTGCTCGCGGTTGCGCGCACTGATACCCCAGACGGCGTGGCTGCCGTGGCGGAAATCATCGACCAGCGACAGCACTACCTTGCCGTCGCCGACCACGCGGCTGACGCGCAGTTCGACTTCGTCTTCGCCGGGCAGGTAGACGTACTGGTTCGGGTACCACTCCTCGCCGTCCTGCGCCTGGATTTCGTAATGGCTGCGGCCCTTGTCGCTCCAGCTGCGCAGGTCGTCACCGTGGCGCTTCCAGAAGTCTTCCGGCAGCTCGGTGGCGCCGGTGTAGAGCAGGCTGAAATCGTCCAGCGCGCGGTCGTTTTCGTAGTCCTCGGACACGATGCCGGCGATGGCGGCCTTGATCCGCAGGTTGATGTCCTTGGAAACGAACACCACCGGCAGGTCCGGCGTTTCTTCCTTCAGCGCCAGGATCGCGCCAAGGATGGCATTGTCGGGAATGACCTTTCCAAAGCTCTTGCCCGCGTCGAAGTGGCTGGTCTGGAAGCGCAGCTTGCCGGCGCTCTGCTTGCCGCGCAGCTGCAGGCCGTTGGGGCGCTGCAGCGGAATGCCGTCGGCCAGGTTGTCCAGGCCGGATTCCTGCACCAGCTCGTTGAGGAAGCGGCTCACCTGGCGGGCGTTGCGGCTCGCTTCGGAGGTGCCCTTCTTGCCGTTGTCCAGCTCCTCGATCACCTGCATGGGCAGGTAGATGTCGTGCTCCTCGAATTTGAACAGCGCGGTCGGATCGTGCATCAGCACGTTGGTATCCAGCACGTAGATGCGCTTGCCTCGGGTCATCGTCGATTCCTGGTTACGGACAGGGAAAAACCACCACGGCCTGCTGCGGGGCAGGGTGATGGCAGACACAGTAGGCAGTGGGACTCACTTGGACTGGGAGGCCTTCAGTTCGGCGAGAACGGCATCGGCATGGCCGGCAACCTTGACCTTGCGCCAGGACTGCACGATGCGGCTGTCGGGGGAAATCAGGAAGGTGCTGCGTTCGATGCCACGTACCTGCTTGCCGTACATGTTCTTCATCCTGATCACGTCGAAGGCGGTGCACAGCGCTTCGTCGCCATCGCTGACCAGCGGGAAGTTGAAGCCCTGCCTGGCACAGAAGTTGTCGTGCGACTTCACCGAGTCGCGAGAGACGCCGAGCACGACCGCGCCGGCCTTCTTGAACTTCGGCAGCAGGGCGTTGAAGTCGATGCCTTCGGTGGTGCAGCCGGGAGTGCTGTCCTTGGGGTAGAAGTACAGCACCAGCCACTGGCCGGCATAGTCGCCGAGAGTGGCCTGGTTGCCACCGGACAGCGCCAGCGGCAGGGAGAGGGTGGTGCTGTCCAGGGTATCGCCGTTGTTCATGAGGTCCTTCTGTCGAGCCTGGGTTGTTTCTACGACAATTGCATGAAACGCCACGCGCCCGTGAGAGGCGCGCGAAAAATCCGCACTCCCAATCAGAATTTCATCGGGTCCATGATCGCGTCCAGGTTCAGGTGGTCGCAGAACTCAAGGAAATCGTCGCGCAGCGCGGCGATGTGCATGTTGGCCGGCACGCCGATGGTGACCTGAGCACTGAACATTTCCGCACCGGTCTGCATGGCGCGGTAGCGCGTGCTCTGCAGGTTCTCGATGGTGATGCCCTGGCGGTCGAAGAAATCGGCCAGCTGGAACAGGATGCCCGGCTTGTCGGCGGCGATCACTTCGACAATGTACGGCAGCAGGTTGGACTGCGCCTGCTTGGCCGCGGTGCGGTACCACACCAGCTTCAGGCCTTCCTCGCGCTCCAGCCGGGTCAGCATCGCCTCCAGCTTGGCCACCGAGTCCCAGGAGCCGGTGGCCAGGGCGGTGACCGAGACATCGCGGCCGACCGTGGCCAGGCGTGCGTCCACCAGATTGCAGCCGCTGTCGGCGATGCGGCGGGTGACGGACAGCAGGGGGGACTCCGGATGCGTCGTATAGGCGTTGATCAGGAGGTGGTTTTCGCTCGGCGCGGGGCGCGGGGTGGTGTCGGTCAAGGCGATTCCGGGTAATGCATGCGTTAGTCTGAATGCCCGCCAGAGGCGGGGATCCACCGGTGTCCAGCATACTTGCCCGTGCTTTCGCGCCGCAAGTAACATTCAGGTCGCCCCCGGCCTTTCGTGGCGGGCGTTTTCCCTTTCCAGCCAAGAGCAGCACGTCCTTGTCCCTTTCCGGCCTCATCACCGCGCTGGCGACCCCGTTCCGGGCCGACGGCGCCCTCGATCCCGACGGTTGGCAGCGCCTGCTGCACCTGCAACTGGAAGGTGGCGTCCATGGCGTTGTCGTTGCCGGCTCGACGGGCGAAGCGGCAACCCTCACCGATGCCGAGTACGGCCTGCTGCTGGCCAGCGCGGTCGAACGCATTGGCGGCCGCATCCCGGTCATGGCCGGCACCGGCCTGTCCGGTACCGCCAAAACCATCGAACAGACCCGTCGTGCGGCCGCGCTTGGCGCCAGCCATGCACTGGTGGTCACCCCGCCTTACGTGAGGCCGACCCAGGCCGGCCTGATTGCCCATTATCGTGCGGTCGCCGACCAGGGCGGGTTGCCGGTCGTGCTGTACAACGTGCCCGGCCGTACCGGTTGCGACATGCAGCCGGAGACCGTGGCCGAACTGGCCAGCCACCCCAACATCGTCGGCATCAAGGAGGCGGTGGGCGACACCGGCCGGGTGCAGGCGCTGCTCGCACTGCGCAGCCCGCAGTTCGCCGTGCTCAGCGGCGACGACGGTACGGCCGCGCGTTCGATCCGGGCCGGTATCGACGGCCTGATCTCGGTCGGCTCCAACGTGCTGCCCGGCGCCTACCGCCGCATGTGCGAGCTGGCCGCCGCCCATGACCACGAAGCCACCGAGTCCTGGGATGCGCGCCTGCAGCCGTTCCATGATTTCTGCGGTGTTGAACCGAACCCGATTCCGGTCAAGGCGCTGCTGCGCCGTATCGGTATCGGCCATGACCTGCGCCTGCCGCTGCTGCCGCTGTCGGCGCCGCACCACGCGGCCGCCGACCATCTTGCCGGCGACATCGCCGCCCTTGAAGCCCTTTCCAGCCACTGACCTTTCGTCTTGGTCTGACCCAGGAGATTCACATGCGTCAATCCGTTTCCACTGTCCGCGTGCTGTCCTACGCCCTGCTTGCGGTGGCCGTTGCCGCCGGTACCACCGGCTGCTTCAAGCGTGGCGTCAAGGGCGACTATGCCCTGGCCCCGGAAATGCGTCCGCTGGAAGTGCCGCCGGACCTGAACCTGCCGGCCACCACCGGTGACAACAAGGTGCCGGCGCTGGTGTCGGCCACCAAGCCGGCAGCACCGGCGGCCGCGGCTCCGGCCGTTGGCAATACCGGTTTCACCATCGCTGGTGGCAAGGATGAAGCCTTCGCCAAGGTCGGTACCGCGCTGGAAGGCGTGGAGGGCGTGACCATCGCCAGCCGCGCCCAGCTGCTCGGCTCGTATGACGTGGCCTACGAAGGCAGCAACTTCCTGGTCCGCGTGGTCGCCGTCGATGCCGGCGCCTACATCTCCGCGGTCGACCCGCGTGGCCTGCCGGCCACCGCCGAAGCGCCGGTGAAGCTGATCGCTGCGCTGAAGGCGAAGCTGGCCCAGTAAGGGCTGCCTCTGGTAGAGGCTGACCTTGGTCGGCGCTTCTGTGCCAACCAAGGTTGGCACCTACCGGATCGCAAGGTTGGCATGCCGTATCGCGAGGTTGGCATGCCGGATCGCAAGGCTGGCATGCCGGATCGCAAGGCTGGCGTGCCGGGTCTTGCGGTTGGCGTTCACCGGAAAACAGAAAAGGGCGCCCGTGGGCGCCCTTTTCGTTGCCGCCGTGGGCGCTTCTCAGCGCTCCAGCAGCTTCAGCTTGTCCGGCTTGCCATCCCATTCGCCGGCGTCGGCGGGCGGGTCCTTGCGCACGGTCAGCACCGGCCACTCCTTCGCCAGCTCGGCGTTGAGGGCGACGAAGCCTTCCTGGCCGACGGGGACATCGTCCTCCGGGAAGATCGCATTGACCGGGCACTCCGGCTCGCAGAGGGTGCAGTCGATGCACTCATCCGGGTCGATCACCAGGAAGTTCGGGCCTTCGTGGAAGCAATCCACGGGGCACACTTCCACGCAATCGGTGTGTTTGCACTTGATGCAGTTTTCGGTGACGACAAAGGGCATGGGCTGGGGGTGGATCGATTCCTGAACCCGCCAATTCTAGAACAGGTTGGCCCCCGGTGTCGGCGCGGGGCGGAAATCGGGCGTCTGGCAGGCGCGACCGTGGCAGTCATTGGCGGCAGGGCGGGGCCTGTGCGACGCTGCGGGTCAGCCGGCTGCGTCGGGTGGCCGGCCCCCTTCCCAGCAGGATCGTCAATGTCGCCAGCCAAGCCCAGCATCGCACCCCATGGCGGTGAGAACACTGCATTCATCGTCCTGATCAGCTGCGTGGCCACGCTCGGTGGATTCCTGTTCGGCTTCGACAGTGGTGTCATCAATGGCACCGTCGATGGCCTGCGCCAGGCCTTCAACTCCAGCGAGGCGGCGCTCGGTTTCGAAGTCGCCTCGATGCTGCTGGGCTGCGCGATCGGTGCGTTCCTGGCCGGCTGGCTGGGCGACCGCCTGGGACGCCGCGGCGTCCTGATCGTGTCGGCGCTGATGTTCCTGGTCTCGGCGCTGGGCGCCGGCGCAGCCCACGCCTCGTGGCTGTTCATCGCGGCCCGCGTGCTGGGCGGCTTTGCAGTAGGGGCGGCCAGCGTGATGTCGCCGGCCTACATCGCCGAGGTGGCGTCGGCGCGCTATCGCGGGCGCCTGGCCACCGTGCAGCAGATGGCGATCATCTGCGGCCTGTTCGCGGCGTTCCTCAGCAACTACCTGCTGGCCCGCGCCGCCGGGGCGTCGACCGAGCCGTTGTGGCTGGGTCATGAGGCCTGGCGCTGGATGTTCTGGATGCAGGCGCTGCCGTCGGGGCTGTTCCTGCTGTTGTTGCTGGTGATTCCGGAAAGCCCGCGCTTCCTGGTCCTGAAGGGGCGCCAGCAGCAGGCGAGGGCGGTGCTCGCGCGGCTGTACGGCGAGGCCGCAGCGGCGGCCAAGCAGGCCGAGATCGAAGCCAGCCTGGCCCAGGACCAGCACAAGCCGCGCTTTGCCGACCTGCGCGACACGGTCAGCGGCAAGCTGCGGCCGATCCTGTGGGTGGGCATCGGTCTGGCCATGTTCCAGCAGCTGGTCGGCATCAATGTGGTGTTCTATTACGGCGCGGTGCTGTGGCAGGCGGTGGGCTTCTCGGAAAGCGACGCACTGCTGATCAACGTGCTGTCCGGTGGGCTGAGCATCGGTGCTTGCCTGCTGACGGTGCTGTTGATCGACCGCATCGGGCGCAAGCCGCTGCTGTGGATCGGCTCGGTCGGCATGTCGGTGGCGCTGGTGCTGATGGTGGTCGCGTTCGCCAGTGGAAGCCTGGCCGACGGTCGACTGCAGTTGTCCGACGGCATGGGCCGGCTGGCGCTGGTCGCGGCCAACGTCTACGTGGTGTTCTTCAACATGTCCTGGGGCCCGGTGATGTGGGTGATGCTGGGCGAGATGTTCCCCAACCAGATCCGCGGCCCGGCGTTGGCTGTTGCCGGTGCGGCGCAGTGGACGTCGAATTTCGCGATCACCGTGACCTTCCCGATGCTGCTGGCCGGCATCGGCCTGGCCGGCGCCTATGGCATCTACACGGTGGCGGCCATCCTCTCGATCTTCTTCGTGGTCCGCTACGTGCGCGAGACCAAGGGCAAGGAGCTGGAGCAGATGGAAGGCTGACGGCGACTGGCTTCGGTTGCGTTCCGTTGGCGCCTGCTTGTCCAGAGTGTGAGAGGGCGGCCTGCCCCCTCCTGACAGTTCATGGTGCGTGCGGATGCGGCGAAGCGCTGGTCGGTTGTTGCCGCAGCTCGCGGGAAACCGTCCAGAGCCGGTGGGGTCACCCAGGGCAGGACCGTTGGCGCCATGGATGGCGCCATCGAGCCCCCATGGATGGGTTTACGGCGTGTCCTGCCCTGGGTGACCCCACCGGCTCAAGCCGATTGCAGGGGGGGCGCCAAAGCGACCAACCCGACCGCAACCACTGCAATCCCGGAAAACAGAAAAGCCCGCACAAGGCGGGCTTTTTCGGTTCCTGCTGCGGCGACTGGCGCTCCCTAGGGGACTCGAACCCCTGTTTTAGCCTTGAGAGGGCCACGTCCTAACCACTAGACGAAGGGAGCGTAACTGTGTCGCTGCCGAGGCAGGAGCGCTAGTATATGCACCTCGATGCCATTGGGCAATCCCGAAACTTCAACCGGAAGCGCCAACATCATTTCCTCTGCTACATCACCGTTCAGCCTGCGCGTCATCCCGCGCGACCAGCACACGATCTCCCGCAAGGACATCAGCCCGAACGCCCTGCGCGTGCTTTATCGCCTGCGCGATGCCGGCTTCGGCGCCTACCTTGTCGGCGGCGCGGTGCGCGACCTGCTGGTCAATGGCCAACCCAAGGATTTCGACGTGGCCACCGACGCCACGCCCGAACAGGTCAAGCAGCTGTTCCGCAACTGCCGCCTGATCGGCCGCCGTTTCCGCCTCGCCCACGTTGTGTTCGGCCGCGAGATCATCGAAGTCGCCACCTTCCGCGCCAACAGCGATGACGGTAGTGGCGACCGCGAGATGGAAAACGGCATGCTTGTGCGCGACAACGTGTACGGCACCATCGAAGACGACGCCGTCCGCCGCGACTTCACCTGCAACGCCCTGTACTACGCCATCGAGGACTTCTCGGTGCGTGACTACACCGGTGGCTTCGAAGACGTGCAGGCGCGCCTGATGAAGCTCATCGGCGACCCGGTACAGCGCTACCAGGAAGACCCGGTGCGCATGCTGCGCGCCGTGCGCCTGGCGGCCAAGCTCGGCTTCCAGATCGAAGAGGGCACCGCCGCGCCGATCCCGCAGCTGGCTGGCCTGCTCAACGAAGCCGCGCCGGCACGCCTGTTCGAGGAAGTGCTGAAGCTGTTCCTGTCCGGGCACGGCGTGGCCAGCTTCGAAGGCCTGGAGCGCTACGGTCTGCTCGACGTGCTGTTCCCGGAAAGCGCCAGGGCGTTGAAGTCCAACCGCACCGGCGCGCTGCGCCGCATGCTGGTAGAGGGCCTGGCCAATACCGATGCCCGCGTGGCCAATGACGAGCCGGTCTCGCCGGCGTTCCTGTTCGCGCTGCTGCTGTGGCCGGCGTTCTGCCGCGCCCAGGCGACCCTGCTCAAGCAGGGCGTGGCGCCGGAAGAGGCGCAGCGTCGTGCCGCCGACCGCGTCACCGTGCAGCAGTTGAGCACCATCGCGCTGCCGCGCCGCTTCTCGCTGCCGATGCAGGAAATCTGGCTGCTGCAGTCGCGTTTCAGCTCGCGCCAGCGCAAGCGCGTGTTCCGCACGCTCACCCATCCGCGCTTCCGCGCCGCGTTCGACTTCCTCAGCCTGCGCCAGGTGGCCTCGGCCGAGCACGCTGCCGATGTTGAATTCTGGCGCGAGGCACAGGCCCAGTCCGGCCGCGAGCTGGAATCGTCGCTGGACGCGATGCACAGCGAAGAGGGCGATGACGAGAACGGAGCACCGCGCAAGCGTCGCCGTCGTCGTCGCCGCCCGGGTGCCTCGGCCGGTGCAGCTGGCGAATAAGCAATGACGCCAGCGTGGATCGGCCTCGGCGCCAACCTCGGCGATGCGGCCACGACTGTCGGCGCGGCGATCACTGCGCTGGACGGCCTGCCCGGGACCCGCGTGCTGCAGGCTTCGCGCCTGTACGCAACGCCGGCCTGGGGCAATGAAGACCAGCCACCGTTCGTCAACGCGGTGGCCGCGGTCGAAACGTCACTGGCAGCCGATGAACTGCTGCAGGCGATGCTGGCGCTGGAGCAGGGCTTTGGCCGCGTGCGCGATCCGGCGGTGCACTGGGGGCCGCGCGCGCTGGACCTGGACCTGCTGCTGTATGGCGCGCAGGTGCTCGACCAGCCCGGCCTGCAGGTGCCACACCCCTACATGCACGAGCGTGCCTTCGTGCTGGTGCCGCTGGCCGAAATCGCGCCGGATCTGGCCATCCCCGGGCATGGCCGCGTGCGGGATGCAGTGATGCGGGTGGATGCCTGCGGGATCGCGCCGATAGGGTGATAATGCCCGGGTTATCTCCCCCGGTTATCAGCACATGAGCACCCACGCAGACAGCAAGCCCTGGACCGTTCCCGCCCTGGCCGAGGCCAAGCGCAATGGCCAGAAGCTGGTCATGTTGACCGCCTACGACGCTGGCTTCGCCCGCACTTTCGACGCAAATGGCGTTGACCTGATCCTGATCGGCGATTCGCTGGGCATGGTCGTGCAGGGCCATGATTCGACCCTGCCGGTGACCGTGGCCGACATGGTCTACCACACCCGCGCCGTGGCCCGTGTGCTGCAGCGCGCGCTGCTGGTGGCCGACCTGCCGTTCGGTGCCGATGCCACTCCGGAGCGCGCGCTGGATGCTTCGCTGCAGCTGCTGCAGGCCGGTGCCGAGATGGTCAAGATCGAAGGTGCCGGCTTCAAGGTCGACATCATCCGCTACCTGGTTGAGCGTGAGATTCCGGTCTGTGCGCATCTGGGCCTGACACCGCAGTCGGTGCTGCGCCTGGGCGGCTTCAAGATCCAGGGCCGCGGCGATGCCGCGCGCCAGCTGGTGGAAGATGCCAGGGCCGTGGCCGCTGCCGGCGCCAGCATCATGGTGCTTGAGTGCGTGCCGACCCCGGTTGCCGCCGAGGTGACCGCTGCGGTGGAGGTGCCGACCATCGGCATCGGTGCCGGCCCACAGTGCGACGGCCAGGTGCTGGTGCTGCACGATTTCCTCGGCCTGGACAGTGGCCATCGCCGCCCCAAGTTCGTCAAGGATTTCCTTGCCGAAGGCGGTTCGGTGGCCGGTGCCACCCGCGCCTACGCCGACGCCGTGCGCGACGGCAGCTTCCCCGACGAACAGCACGCCTACGCCCAATGATCCAGACCTTCAACGAGCTCGGCGCACTGCGCGGGCAGATCGCCCAGTGGAAGCGCGAGGGCCTGCGCGTGGCGCTGGTGCCCACCATGGGCAACCTTCACGGTGGCCATCATTCGCTGGTGACCCTGGCCCGCCAGTACGCCGACAAGGTGGTGGCAAGCATCTTCGTCAACCCGACCCAGTTCGGGCCGAACGAGGATTTCAGTCGCTATCCGCGTACGCCCGAGGCCGATGTGGCCGGGCTTGAGCAGGTCGGCTGCGATGCGGTGTGGCTGCCCAGCGTCGAGGCCATGTACCCGCTGGGCGTGGACAAGACCACGCAGATGCACGCGCCCGGCGTGAGCGAGGTGCTGGAAGGTGCCAGCCGCCCGGGCCACTTCGATGGCGTCTGCACGGTGGTGGCGCGCCTGTTCCTGCAGGTGCAGCCGGACGTAGCCGTGTTCGGCCGCAAGGACTACCAGCAGCTGGCGGTGATCCGGCAGATGGTGGCTGAGCTGTCGTTCCCGATCCAGATCGTCGGCGCGGACATCGTGCGCGACGAGGATGGCCTGGCCAAGAGTTCGCGCAACCAGTACCTGAGCGCCGAACAGCGCCCGGTCGCGACCACCATCCACCGCACCCTGCTGGGCATGCGCGAAGGCTACGTGGCCGGGCAGGCGCGTGATCGCATCGAGGCCGACGCCACGGCGGCATTGCAGGCGGCCGGTTTCCAGGTCGACTATGCGGTGCTGCGCACCCCGGAGCTGGCCGAGCCGACGTTCGATGGCGGTGGCCGCGTAGCGCTGATCGCCGCGCGCCTGGGCTCCACCCGCCTGATCGACAACCTGGAGTTCTGAGCCGCATGCGGCCCGGGGGCGCCCACAATGGGCGCCTCGCACCTTCCCATGGACGGGAGAACGGCAATGAAGACACCCTCCACTGACGCTGGTCGGCTTGCGCAGGCGTTGATCCTGGCCGTGCTGCCTGCCGGCATGCTGCCGGCGCAGCTGTTTGGCGGCCTGTTGTTCGCGCTCGAATTCAGGCGCACGCCGATGCCCGCGCTCACCGGCGGTGGACTGATGTTCGGGCTGGGCGTCTGCAGCGCCATCGCGGTGTTCCTGCCGATGGCGCTGCTCCCGCGATCTCGGCGGCTCCTGCGCCGGACCCGCTTCGTGCTTGCAGGGGCTGCTCTGGGCGCGCTGGCCATGGCCATCCATGAATGGCCGGGCGCGATCCATGGGCCGCTGCTGCAGCGCCTGCGCTATGTGGATACATTCGATGTGATCAGCTATGGGCTGACGGTGTTGGCTGCAGGGGGCCTGGGCCTGGCCTCCGGGCTGGCCTTCCATACGGTGTTCAGGCTGTCACTGCAGGGCGGTGCCGTCCATGCCACGGCGCCGCCGCCGGGCGAGGGCGCCTGAACGGCCTTCAGCGTCCTGCCGCAGGCCCCTGACGACGGCCAAGCGGGTGCTAGAATCCGCTCTTTCCTTTGCCGTTGCAGCGCCCCCATGCACCTGTCCCTGCTCAAGACCAAGATCCACCGCGCCACCGTCACCCATTCCGAGCTGAACTACGAAGGCTCGATCGCCATCGATGACAACCTGCTGGCTGCCACCGGCATCCGCGAGTTCGAGCAGGTGCACATCTGGGACGTGACCAACGGTGCGCGCTTCTCGACCTATGCCATCCGCGCCGAAGCCGGCAGCGGCGTTGTCTCGCTCAACGGTGGCGCCGCGCGCCACGTGCAGGTCGGTGACATCATCATCATTGCCGCGTTCGCCAGCATGACCGAGCAGGAAGCCGACAGCTTCAAGCCGAAGCTGGTGTACGTTGATGGCAAGAACCAGATCACCCACACCAACGACACGATCCCGACCCAGGCCGCATGACAACGAACAACGGATTCGACTCGCTGCATTCCCACGCCCAGCGCCTGAAGGGCGCAAGCATCCCCGGCCTGCTCGCCGCCGAACCCGGCCGCGTGCAGGACCTGGCGCTGCGGGTCGGTCCGTTGTACGTCAACTTCGCCCGGCAGAAATACGATGCCGCGGCGTTGCAGGCATTGCTGGCGCTGGCTGCCGACCGTGATGTCGGTGGTGCCATCACCCGCCTGTTCCGTGGCGAGCAGGTCAACCTGACCGAAGGTCGCGCCGCGCTGCACACCGCACTGCGCGGCGACGTGGTCGATGCGCCGGTGGCGGCCGAGGCCTATGCCACCGCGCGCGAGATCCGCCAGCGCATGGGCGTGCTGGTGCGCGCGCTGGAAGACACTGGCGTGACCGATGTAGTCAGTGTCGGCATCGGTGGTTCCGACCTTGGCCCGCGCCTGGTCGCCGACGCGCTGCGTCCGGTCAGCGGTGCGCGCCTGCGCGTGCATTTCGTATCGAACGTGGACGGCGCGGCCATGCAGCGTACGCTGGCCACGCTGGATCCGGCCAAGACCGCCGGCATCCTGATCTCCAAGACCTTCGGTACGCAGGAAACCCTGCTCAACGGCCAGATCCTGCACGACTGGCTGGGTGGCAGCGATCGCCTGTACGCGGTCAGTGCCAATCCGGAACGTGCCGCCAAGGCCTTTGCCATCGCCGCCGATCGTGTGCTGCCGATGTGGGATTGGGTCGGCGGCCGCTATTCGCTGTGGTCTGCGGTCGGTTTCCCGATCGCGCTGGCGATCGGCTTCGAGCGCTTTGAACAGCTGCTGGAAGGTGCTGCGCAGATGGATGCGCATGCGCTGGATGCACCGCTGGAGCGCAACCTGCCGGTGCTGCACGGCCTGACCGACATCTGGAACCGCAACCTGCTGGGCCATGCCACGCATGCGGTGATGACCTACGACCAGCGCCTGGCGCTGTTGCCGGCCTACCTGCAGCAGCTGGTGATGGAAAGCCTGGGCAAGCGTGTGCAGCGTGATGGCCAGCCGGTCACCACCGATACCGTGCCGGTGTGGTGGGGCGGGGCGGGCACCGATGTGCAGCACAGCTTCTTCCAGGCACTGCACCAGGGCACCAGTATCGTTCCGGCCGACTTCATCGGCTGCGTGCACAACGACGATCCCTACACGATCAATCATCAGGCCCTGCTGGCCAATCTGCTGGCGCAGACCGAAGCACTGGCCAATGGCCAGGGCAGCGACGACCCGCACCGTGATTACCCGGGCGGCCGCCCGAGCACGCTGATCCTGCTCGACGCGCTGACCCCGCAGGCGCTGGGTGCGCTGATCGCCATGTACGAACACGCCGTGTACGTGCAGTCGGTGATCTGGAACATCAACGCCTTCGACCAGTTCGGTGTCGAACTGGGCAAGCAGCTGGCCAGCGGCCTGCTGCCGGCGCTGCAGGGCGAGGATGTGGCCGTTGCCGACCCGATGACCCGCGAGATCCTTGCGCAGCTGAAGGGCTGAGGCTCTGGTGGTGCCGGCCGCTGGCCGGCAACCTCATGAACGATTGAAGCATCACCTGGATGCCGGCCAGCGGCCGGCACTACCGGAGCGGATGGGTTGCCGGCCAGCGGCCGGCACTACCGGAGCGGATGGGTTGCCGGCCAGCGGCCGGCACTACCATGAAGGGCGTGGTGCCTCAGCGGCTCGGGTCGCGTTCCGGGCTGGGCCGCTTGGCCAGCTTGCGCTGCAGCGAGCGCCGGTGCATGCCGAGCAGGCGCGCGGCTGCCGACACATTGCCGCCGGTCTCGTGCATCGCCTGCTGGATGTGTTCCCACTGCAGGCGGCTGATCGGTGTCATCGCGTCGGGCACTTCCATTTCGCCATCGTCGGCCGGGCCGTCATCCTCCTCGCCCAAAGCGCGAAGGATCATCGGTACCGTGGCTGGCTTGGGTAGGTAATCGTCCGCGCCGAGCTTGATCGCTTCCACCGCAGTGGCGATGCTGGCGTAGCCGGTCACCAGCAGGATGCGCATGTCCGCGCGCAGCGCACGCAGCGGCTGGATCAGCGCCAGGCCGGAATCGCTGCCCAGCTTCAGGTCGATCAGGGCGAACGCGGGTGGGTGCTGGCGGGCCAGTGCCAGCGCGCTGGCGGCATCCTGCGCGGTCTGCGTTTCAAGTCCCTTGCGGGCCAGGCTGCGCTGCAGGGTGCGCAGGTACAGTTCGTCGTCGTCGACCAGCAGGCCGAGGGTTGAGGCGCTCATGGGGTTTCCTCGCGTGGGGCCAGCGGCAGGCGGAAGCCGACGCGGCTGCCGGCCCCCTGGGCCGGGCGCATCCACATCTCGCCGTCGAGGCGTTCGATCGTGGCATGGGACAGGGCCAGGCCGACCCCCATGCCTTCACTCTTGCTGCTGCCGAACAGCTTGCCCGGCAGCACCGCGGCGCGTGCGTTGAAGCCGTGGCCGTAGTCGCGTACTTCGCCGATCAGATCGTCGCCTTCGATGCGCAGGTCCAGGTCCACGCGCGGCCGGCCGGCCTGTTCGCCGGCATCGGCGGCATTGTTGAGCAGGACCATCAGCAGGTGGCCCACGCCCGGGTCGAGCGGCAGCCGCAGCGGCGCATCATCGTTGCGGTGCAGGTCGATGGTCGGTCGCACCAGGCGCCATTGCTCCAGCACCTGCTGCGCGCTGGAATGGCTGCGTCCGGGCGCATCGGCCGAGGCCGGTGCGGCCAGCGCCAGCACGCGCTCACGGCACTGCACCAGCAGCTCGCGCAGGGTTTCCATGTCCTCGCGCACTTCCGGCTCTTCACTGCGTTCGGCCACGTCGTCGGCGAGCAGGGTCATGGTTGCCAGCGGCGTGTTCAGTTCATGCGCCACCGAGGCGGCATGGGTGGCCAGGGCGACGATGCCCTCGTTGCGGGCGAAGCGTTCGCGCAGGGCCGAGAGTTCCAGTTCGCGCTGGCGCAGCGCCAGCGCCAGGCGGGTGGAGAAGGCCAGTACGACCGCCGCGGAAATCAGGAAATTGGCGACCACGCCCCAGCGGTTGAGGTCCTGCGCGCGGAAATAGCCGTCCGGCAGGGGCTGGCCGAAGATGCCGCTGGCGGCGTAGCCGAGCAGGCAGGCCAGCGCGACCGCCAGCGCCCAGCGCAGGGGCAGGGCGAACGCGGCCAGTGCGATCAGGATCAGGAACAGCGAGCTGAACGGATTGGCCATGCCACCGCTCCAGCCGACCATCCAGGTCAGGATGATCACGTCCACCAGGATGTGGCCGAATGCAGTCAGCGGTGCGGTGTCGGCCGCTTCCGGGCGCAGCTGGGTGTAGATGTTGAACAGGGTCAGCACCGCCACGCCGGCCCACAGCGGCAGCTGCGGCAACGGCAGCCCCAGCACCCAGGTGGCGACCAGGATGGTGGCGGCCTGGCCGCCTACTGCAAGCCAGCGCAGGCTGCACAGGGTTCGGAGAAACGGGGCGTCGGGACCGGTCATTCACGCTCATCGTATGCGTTCGCGCGTGACCGTGCCTGCGACAATCGGCCGCAGCCGTGCCGCCGGCTGAATGCGAGTCACCCCGAATGCAGGGCCGGGCGGTAGAATGCGCCCATGCACGACGCCGTCACCCGCCCGACTCCGCCCTCCGATGCCACTGCCTGGCCGCGCCGCCAGACCCATGCCGTCCAGATCGGCGGGGTCACCGTGGGCGGAGGCAAGCCGGTGGTGGTGCAGTCGATGACCAACACCGACACCTCCGACGTCGCCTCCAGCGTGAAGCAGGTGGCCGAGTTGTGGCGTGCTGGTTCGGAGATGGTGCGGCTGACCGTCAATACCGTGGAAGCCGCTGCGGCGATCCCGCGCATTGTCGACAAGCTGGCGATGATGGGCATCGACGTGCCGCTGATCGGCGATTTCCACTACAACGGCCACCAGCTGCTGACCGCCGAACCGGCATGTGCCGAAGCACTGGCCAAGTACCGCATCAACCCGGGCAACGTCGGCTTCGGCAAGAAGAAGGATCTGCAGTTCGCCCAGCTGATCGAATTCGCCATCCGTTACAACAAGCCGGTGCGCATCGGCGCCAACTGGGGCTCGCTGGACCAGGCCCTGGCGGCGAAGCTGATGGACGAGAACAACCTGCGCGAACAGCCCTGGGACGCCGGCCGCGTGCTGCGCGAGGCGCTGATCCGCTCGGCGCTGGATTCGGCCGAGCAGGCGGTGGAGCTGGGCCTGCCGCGCGATCGCATCGTGCTGTCGGCCAAGGTCAGTGGCGTGCAGGAGCTGATCGCGGTGTACCGCGACCTGGCGCAGCGCTCCGACTTCGCCCTGCACCTGGGCCTGACCGAGGCCGGTATCGGCAGCAAGGGCATCGTGGCATCGTCCGCGGCGCTGGGCGTGCTGCTGCAGGAAGGCATCGGTGACACCATCCGCATCTCGCTGACCCCGGAGCCGGGCCAGTCGCGCACGCAGGAAGTGATCGTCGCCCAGGAACTGCTGCAGACCACCGGCCAGCGTGCCTTCACGCCGCTGGTCACGGCCTGCCCGGGCTGCGGCCGTACCACCTCCGAGTTCTTCCAGGAGCTGGCCAAGGTGGTGCAGAACCACGTGCGCGAGAAGATGCCGCTGTGGAAGATCCACCACCCGGGGGCGGAGAACATGACCCTGGCGGTGATGGGCTGCATCGTCAACGGGCCGGGCGAATCGCGTCACGCCAACATCGGCATCTCGCTGCCGGGCACGGGTGAGACGCCTGCGGCGCCGGTGTTCGTCGATGGTGAGAAGAAGGTGACCCTGCGTGGCGACAACATCGCCCAGGAGTTCGTCGCCCTGATCGACGATTACGTCGAACACACGTATGTCCGAAGCGCCGGATAAGCCTGCGATCCTCGCCGCACCGGAGTCCGCCTCCGGCTTCCGCCACTGGATGGCGCGCAACGCCTGGCGCCTGGTCCTGTTGTTCGGTGGCGTGCTGCTGCCGTTGGCAGGCTTTGTTGCCCTGGCGGATGAAGTGCACGAGTTTGAATCGTTCCATTTCGACGCGCCCCTGCTGTGGCAGATGCATGGCCTGCATTCGCCGTGGCTGGACCGCTTCTTCGTGCTCATCTCGAAACTGGGCTACGAGTGGTTCCTGATCCCGGCCGACGTGCTGATCATCGGCGTGCTGCTGGGCTACCGGCGCTGGCGCGAGGCGACCTTCGTCGCGGTCAGCTTCGTAGGGTCGGCGCTGCTGAACATGGGCAGCAAGCAGTTCTTCCAGCGGCAGCGCCCCAGCCTGTGGGAATCGATCGCGCCGGAATCGACGTTCAGCTTCCCGAGCGGGCATGCGATGGGTTCGATGACCCTTGCCGTGACCTTGGTACTGCTCGCCTGGAACACCCGTTGGCGCTGGCCGGTACTGATGCTGGCACCCGCGTTCAGCCTGCTGGTAAGCGTGTCGCGGGTCTATCTGGGGGTGCATTACCCCTCCGACATCCTGGCCGGATGGTGTGCCGCGCTGGTTTGGGTGGTAGGGTGCTATCTGGTCATGTTCAGTCGCCGGCACCCTTGGCGACGTCACGGCCCGCCGCCAGCGAAGGCCAGCGAAGCACCAACACAGGGGGTTTGACGTGGATGGCCCTTGAGGGACGTCTACGTGATAGATCAGTTGTTTCGTTGCAGCAGGTTCTGCAAGACAGGGGGCAAGCACAACGCGCGGTACTGTGATGCGCAAGGCAGATCGCCGATGCCGCATTCCGGACGCGCTTGCAGGGTATCGGCACCCTGCCTAGCTTGACCTGCAATGGCCGCATTCGAAGAGGTACATGAATGACGATTCGAGTCTACCTGGTGGATGACCACGCGCTGGTCCGCACCGGTATGAAGATGATTCTGTCGGGGGAAACCGACATCGAGGTGGTGGGCGAAGCCGAGACCGGCGAAGACGCGCTGCGTGAAGTCCGCCAGCTGCTGCCGGATGTGGTGCTGTGCGACCTGCACCTGCCGGGCGTGAGCGGCATGGAAGTGACCGAGCGCATCGTCCGCAGCCACCGCAATACCCGCGTGGTGATCGTGTCGGTACTGGAAGACGGCCCGCTGCCCAAGCGCCTGCTCGAAGCCGGTGCGGCCGGTTACATCGGCAAGGGCTGCGATGCGCAGGAACTGCTGCGTGTGGTGCGTGATGTGGCGGCCGGTCGTCGCTACCTGGGCACCAGCATCGCGCAGAATCTGGCGCTGTCGACAGTGGAAGGCAATGGTTCGCCGTTCGACAACCTGTCGCCGCGCGAGCTTGAGGTGGCGCTGTTGCTGACCCAGGGCCTGCGCCAGGAAGACATCGCGCGGCGCCTGAGCCTGAGTGCGAAGACGGTGAACACGCACAAGGCGCGGTTGTTCGAGAAGATGGGGATCCACGACAACATCGCGCTGGCGCGGATGGCCAGCCAGTACGGGTTGGTGGATCCGGCACGGCCGCTGTAAGGGGTTCCGGCCAACGGCTGAGCCCCTCGCGGTGTGCGGCAGGATTCGTGGGGGTTGGCCCTGCGGAGGGATTGCGCAGGGGCGTAAGCGCCATGGATGGCGCGCCCGAGCCTCCAGGGATGGATTCACGGCGTCCCCTGCGCAATCCCTCCGCAGGGCCACGGACAGTTTCCGTGCGCCGCCACCGCGGAATGAAGAAGGAAGAGCAGGAGCGGGTCGCGCACTTTGCGCACTCGTCGCCCGGGGTCGGATCCCTTTCCCGGTGGGAAAGGGCTCTGACCCCTGATGATGCCGGAGCCGAGCACGGGCTCGGCTCTGCACCTTTGTCGGGCTCAGTGGCCGCGTACGCGCTGGATGATCTTGGCGGCGTCTGCGGCGCTGGCGCGCACCTTGTCCCATTCGCCGTTGGCGATCCAGTTGCCCGGCACCATCCACGAACCACCGATGCAGACCACGTTCTTCTGCTCGAGGTATTCGGCGGCGGTGTTCTCGGTGATGCCGCCGGTCGGGCACAGCTTCAGGTCCGCCACCGGACCGGCCAGTCCCTTGATCATTGCCAGGCCACCCACAGCCGTGGCCGGGAACAGCTTGCACACGCGGAAGCCGCGGGCGTAGAGCGACAGCAGCTCGGTCGGGGTGGCCGCACCCGGCACCACCGGCAGCGGTGCGGCGGCCAGTGCATCAGCCAGTGCCGGCGGCGTACCCGGGGTCACCAGGAAGTCCGCACCCGCATCGATCGACTGCTGCATCTGCTCCACGGTCAGCACCGTACCGGCACCCACCACCACGTCCGGCAGCTCGCGCTTGAGCATCGCCAATGCTTCCATCGCCACTGGCGTACGCAGGGTCAGCTCGATCGCCGGCAAGCCACCTTCCAGCAGCGCCGCACTGACCGCCCGCGCCTGGTCCAGCGTATGAATCGTCACCACCGGCAGGATGCCCGCCGCACGCAACAGCTCCGCCGCCTTCACCTGATGTTGTTCGATACCCATGCTTTTGCCCTTGCCTTTTGCTCTTCTTGATTCAGTGGCCGCAGCGCAAATGACGCGCCGGGAATTGTCCAAGGGCAGTAGAGCGCCCTGGCCGGGACCGTGAGCGGCATGGATGCCGCGACCGAGCCCCCATGGATGGGTTTACGGCGTGTCCCGGCCAGGGCGCTCTACTGCCCAGGCCGGGAAGCCTGCCGCGGCTTTTCGCTTCAGGCGTCCTTCGCCTCATGCGGCGCCGCCGCCGCCGCGGCATCGTGCCCCAGCTCATATTCCGCGTCGTACTCCCACGGCCCGCCATCAGCCGCCGCCGGCCCGCACGAAATCGAAATCGCACCCTGATCAGCCGGACCCACCACGCGACGGTTGATCGCGAACAGGTTGCGGCCCAGGTCATGCGCAGCCGGTGCTGTGTTCGGCGCCAGCGGACGTGCCGCCCATTCGGCCGCGTCCACCAGCACTTCCAGCGTGCCAGCCTCGCCATCCAGGCGGATCATGTCGCCCTCGCGGACCTTGGCCAGCGGACCGCCGCGTGCCGCTTCCGGCGTCACGTGGATCGCCGCCGGAATCTTGCCCGAGGCACCGGACAGGCGACCGTCGGTGACCAGCGCCACGCGCCGGCCCTGGTTCTGCAGCAGGCCCAGCAGCGGCGCCAGCGAATGCAGTTCGGGCATGCCGTTGGCACGCGGGCCCTGGTAACGCACCACCGCCACGAAGTCCTGCGGCAGCAGGCCACCGGCGTGCAGCTTGTTCAGCACCTGCGGTGCATCGACCACCACGGCCGGCGCTTCGATCGTGCGGTACTGCGGCTTTACCGCCGACAGCTTGATCAGCGACTTGCCGAGGTTGCCGCGCAGCAGGCGCAGGCCGCCCTGGTGCTCGAACGGATTGTCGACGCCACGCACCACTTCGTCATCGGCGCTGCGTTCCAGGCCCGGCAGATAGACCAGCTGGCCATCGCGCAGCTGCGGTTCGCGTGCGTAGTCGGCCATGCCGCCGCGCGCCACGCTGACCAGATCGCCGTGCATCAGGCCCGCCTTGATCAGCTCGCCGAACACGAACGCCGGGCCGCCAGCGGCCGCGAAGCGGTTCACGTCGGCCTCGCCGTTCGGATAGACGCGGGCCAGCAGCGGAATCAGCTGCGACAGTTCGTCGAAATCGTCCCAGGTCAGCACGATACCGGCGGCACGCGCCACTGCGATCCAGTGGATGGTGTGGTTGGTCGAACCGCCGGTGGCCATCAGCGCGATGACCGCGTTGATGATCGCGCGCTCGTCGATGATCCGGCCCAGCGGACGGAAGTCGTCGCCCAGTGCGGTGATGTCCAGTGCACGTTCGGTCGCCTCGCGGGTCAGCGCGTCGCGCAGCGGCGTGCCCGGATTGACGAACGACGCGCCCGGCAACTGCACGCCCATCGCTTCCAGCAGCACCTGGTTGGAATTGGCGGTGCCGTAGAAGGTGCAGGTGCCGGCGCCGTGGTACGAGGCGGACTCGGCTTCCAGCAGCTCTTCGCGGGTGGCTTCGCCGGCGGCATAGCGCTCGCGCACTTCCGCCTTCTGCTTGTTGGGGATGCCCGGGGTCATCGGGCCGGCCGGCACGAACACCGCCGGCAGGTGGCCGAAGGCCAGCGCACCGATCAGCAGGCCGGGCACGATCTTGTCGCACACGCCGAGGTAGACGGTGCTGTCGAACATGTCATGGCTGAGGCCGATCGCGGTCGCCTGCGCGATCACATCGCGCGAGAACAGCGACAGTTCCATGCCGCCGCGGCCCTGGGTGACGCCGTCGCACATCGCCGGCACGCCGCCGGCCACCTGTGCCGTAGCACCGAGCTCGCGGGCGATCTCGCGGATCTGCTCCGGATAGGTCTCGAACGGCTGGTGCGCCGAGAGCATGTCGTTGTAGGCGGTGATGATGCCCAGGTTCGGCGTCACGCCGCCGCGCAGGCGGCTCTTGTCGGTGCCGCCACAGGCGGCGAATCCGTGGGCGAGGTTGCCGCAGCTCAGGCGGCTGCGGAACGGGCCTTCGCGCAGGGAGGCGTCGATCGCGGCCAGGTAGGCGGCACGCGAGGCGGCGCTGCGGCGGATGACACGCTCAGTGATGGCTTGCAGTTGCGGATGGAGGCTCATTGGCTACCGGCGTTCAAGGTGGCGAGAGGCAAGCGGCGGCAGGGCGCCGCCGCCGACATCAATCAGCCCAGTGGACGCGCAGACGCGCGCCTTCCAGGTTGATCGCGTTGAGGATCGGGTACTGCTGGGCGTCGTTGCTGTCCAACGCCTGGCGCAGCACCTGCAGCTTCTGCTTGCCGCGCAGCAGCAGCAGGCGCTGGCGGCATTGGCGCAGCCCATGCGGGGTCAGCGTGATGCGCAGCGGCCACTGGTTCGCGCCCGGGCAGCCGGTGGCATCCAGCGCGGCGTAGGGCAGGGTGCTTTCCAGTGCGCGGGCCAGGTCCTTCGAGCCGGGGAACAGCGAGGCGGTGTGGCCGTCGTTGCCCATGCCCAGTGCCACCAGGCTCGGCGGCTGGCTGTGCTGGGCTTGCAGGTTGGCGGTGTACACACATTCCGGCAGGGGTTTGCCAATGCGCACCAGCGGATCGAAATGCGCACCCTCGGCGCGCTTGAGCAGGTGCTCGCGCACCAGCCATGCGTTGCTGTCGCGATCCTGCGGCGACAGCCAGCGCTCGTCGGCCAGGCTCACTTCAACCCGGTCCCAGTGCACGTCCAGTTCGGCCAGCGCCTGGTAGACCGGTGCCGGCGTGGTGCCGCCGGACAACAGGATGCGGGCGCGGCCCACTTCATTGATGTCGTGGTTGAGGGTCTGCGCCATCTCGGCGGCTACCGCTTCGATCCAGCCGTCGGCATCGCCGTGGTGGATGAACTCGACGCGGTCGTCGTGGAAGGTGGGGCTCATGCGGCAACTCCAGGTGCGTCACGTTCGGCATCGGCGGCATAGGCGGCGGCGCCCAGCAGTCCGGCATGGGGATGCATCACGGCCAGCGACGGCACCCGCGCCATGATCGAAGAGAACCGCCCCTTGTGTTCGAAGCGCTGGCGGAACCCGGAGTGCTGCAGCGAATCGAGCATCTTCGGGGTCAGTCCACCGGTGAGGAACACGCCGTCCCAGGCGCCCTGGGTCAGTACCAGGTCGCCGGCAATGGCGCCGAACACGGCGCAGAACACATCGACGGTGCGCATTGCCTGCGGATCGCCATGCAGGGCGCGGGCGGTCACGTCCACCGGCTGCAGCTGGCCCGGGTCGATACCGGCCATCTCGCACACCGCGCGATGGATGTTGACCAGGCCGGGGCCACAGATCAGGCGCTCATTGGAGACGCGGCCGAACTGCTCGGACAGGATCTCCAGGATGCGGATCTCCTCCGGCGTTCCCGGCGGGAAGCTGACATGGCCGCCTTCGGTTTCCAGCGGGTAGCAGCGGCCGTGGCGCAGGATCAGGCCCCCGACGCCGAGCCCGGTACCAGGCCCGATCACCGCATAGTTGCGTGGCTGGCCCGGCTTGCCCGGCACCCAGGCGGCGCCACCGACCTGGACCACGTCCTCGGGCTGCAGCAGCGAGATCGCCATTGCCTGTGCGGCGAAGTCGTTGATCAGGTGCAGCTCGTCGAAACCGAGCATCGCAGCGGTGCGGCTGCGCGAGATCACCCACGGATGATTGGTGATGCGTGCCTCGTCACCGTCTACGCGACCGGCCACCGCGAACACGCCGCGGCTGGCGGCAGCGCCGATCTGCTCAAGGTGATGGCGGGCGGCATCGCCAAGCGACGGGAACTCCGCCACTGCGTACTCGCGGATGCTCTCCTTCAGCAATGGCGCGTCCAGCGAGGTGTCGGCCAGGGCGAAGCGGGCGTTGGTGCCACCGATGTCGGCGACCAGCACCGGCTGCGAGTTGGCACTCATGCCGACGCCTCGCTGTCCGGTGCGTCCACGCCCTGCGGCAGGAACTCCGTTGCGTTGCTCGGGCCCCATTGGCCGGCGGGATAGGGTTCCAGCGGCAGCTTGGCCTCCTTCCAGGCGTCGGCCACGCTGTCGATCCACGCCCAGGCGGCGCGCACTTCGTCGTCACGCACGAACAAGGTGTGGTTGCCGTTGAACGCATCCAGGAACAGGCGTTCGTACGCGATTCGGCGATGCAGGCCGGTCGGCACCGACAGTTCCAGTTCCAGCGGATGCAGTTCCAGCGCGCCCCATTCCGGGCCGGCCAGACTGCTCATCAGGCCCAGTTCGATGTTCTCCTGCGGCTGCAGCTGGAACACCAGGCGGTTCGGTGCGGCCTGCGCGCGCTGCGGGCGCTCGAACAGCCAGTGGGTGACCGGCTTCAGCGTGACCACCACGCGGGTGGTGCGCTCGGGCAGGCGCTTGCCGGTGACCAGGTGGAACGGCACGCCGCTCCAGCGCCAGTTGTCGATGTGCGCGGTGACGCCGGCGAAGGTTTCCACGTCGCTGCCTTCCGGCGGCTGGTAGGCCTGCGCCGGCTGGCCGTTGATGGTGCCGGCGGTATAGCGGCCGCGGATGCTGTCACGCGCGGCGTGCCTGGCATCGAGCGGACGCAGCGCGCGCAGCACCTTGACCTTCTCGTCGCGGATGCGATCGGCTTCCAGCGAGGCCGGCGGCTCCATCGCCACCATGCACAGCAGCTGCAGGATGTGGCTCTGCACCATGTCGCGCAGCGCGCCGGAGCGGGCGTAGTAGGCGTCGCGGCCATCCACGCCTTCGCTCTCGGCCACCAGGATGTGCACCGATTCGATGTAGTTGCGGTTCCATACCGCTTCCAGCAGCGTATTGCCGAAGCGCAGGGCGATCAGGTTCTGCACCGCCGCCTTGCCCAGGTAGTGGTCGAGACGGAACACACGGTCCTCGTCGATCCACTGGCCGATGGTGCTGATGATTTCCTCGGCGCTCTCGCTGTCGCTGCCGATCGGCTTCTCCAGCATCAGGCGTGCCGGC
The DNA here is from genome assembly GCF_059368615.1 of Stenotrophomonas sp. YJH_SMC_40. Taxonomy (NCBI): domain Bacteria; kingdom Pseudomonadati; phylum Pseudomonadota; class Gammaproteobacteria; order Lysobacterales; family Lysobacteraceae; genus Stenotrophomonas; species Stenotrophomonas sp. YJH_SMC_40. Next base: position 448,197 of record NZ_JCAFRX010000001.1, read on the forward strand.
GCGGCGAGGGCGCCACCCTTGGCCAGGCCTTCGCAGGTGGAGATGTACAGGCCCGGCGGAATGGCCAGGTAGCTGACGCACTTGCGATGCACCAGATCGGAGACGGCGGCGGCGACAGAGTCGACGTCGCGCAGGTCGACCGAACGGTAGTCGATGCGGCGCAGCAGGCCGTTGATGTCGTCCTGCGAGGCCATCGGCATGGCCTGCTGCAGGCGCGGGCGCAGGATGTCATGGAAGGCTTCGGTGTCATGCCCGGACAACGCCAGTGCGCGGATGCGGAAGTCCTCCGGCAGCAGGCCGTCGCCAAGCAGGCGAAGCAGCGAAGGGAACAGGTAGCGCTGGGCCAGATCACCTGTGGCACCGAACAGGAAGAGGGTGTCGTGCATCGCTCGAGTTTCAGATCCGGGTGACATCGTTGTCAATCGCTTCATGGCTGGGTTCGGGGGACATCCGCGCAACTGCCTGTCCGAGGTTCGTTGGGGGCGTTCTCCGGGGCACCGGAAGACCGTTCCATTCGAAACCACTACCCCGGCGGAACCTTCGTTCAACCGCCGACGCAGATCGGTGCGCACCGATCATCGGATAGTGCCACGTGAAAACGTTTACATGGCAGAATGGGCAACTGTATTCGATTGCAGTGCTCGCCGTCATGCGGCAAGCGCGCAATCATCACTGCCATCGGGAGGGCCGAGGCAGTCCCAAAAGACAGCCCGGCTTCGGGCGGACCGGATAGGTGATATGGCAAAAGTGCAGTTGCAGGGTGTGCGCAAGGTCTATGACAACGGCCAGGTCGCGGTGAAGGACGCCACCTTCGAGGTCGCCGACGGCGAGCTGATGGTGCTGGTCGGTCCCTCCGGCTGTGGCAAGTCGACCCTGCTGCGGATGGTGGCTGGCCTGGAAGAGATCAGCGGCGGCACGCTGACCATCGGTGATCGCGTGGTCAACGATGTGGCGCCGAAGGATCGCGACATCGCGATGGTGTTCCAGAGCTACGCGCTGTACCCGCACATGACGGTGGCCGAGAACCTGGCCTTCGGCCTGAAGCTGCGCGGCCATGACAAGGCCACCATCGACAAGCGCATCGCCGAGGCGGCGCAGACGCTGGGCCTCACCGAGATGATGGACAAGCTGCCCAAGGCGATGTCCGGCGGCCAGCGCCAGCGTGTTGCGTTGGGCCGGGCGCTGGTGCGCGAGCCGGCGGTGTTCCTGCTTGACGAGCCGCTGTCCAATCTGGATGCCAAGCTGCGCCACAGCGTGCGTACCGAAATCGCGCAGCTGCACCGCAAGCTGGGCACCACCATGATCTACGTGACGCACGATCAGGTCGAGGCGATGACCCTGGGCCAGCGCATCGTGGTGCTGAAGGACGGCATCATCCAGCAGATCGATACGCCGATGGCGCTGTACGACCGTCCGGCCAATCTGTTCGTGGCCGGCTTCCTCGGCAGCCCGGCGATGAACGTTCTGCGCGGCACGCTGCAGGGCGATGCCGGCGGCGTGACCGTGGTCGACGGCGACTGGCGTGCACCGCTGGGCCAGGCCACGATCGATCCGGCGTGGCTGCAGAAGCCGATCGCGGTGGGCGTGCGTCCGGAGCACCTGCAGCCGGCCAGCGCCGATGATGCGCATGCGTTCACCGCGCGCATCGAAGGCATCGAGCCGGTCGGCAACGAGATCTTCGTGAATCTGAGCAGTGGCCAGCACGCGCTGACCATGCGCGTGGCGCCGCAGGCGCTGCCGGCGGTGGGCGAGCAGATCCGCGTGGCGATCCACCCGCAGGGCCTGCATTTCTTCAGCGCGGAAACCGGCGAGCGCCTGTAACGGGTAGGGCCGGGCGCTGGTCGGCAGCCTCAACCGTGCTTGGTTGCCGGCCAGCGGCCGGCACTACCATTTCAGGCGTGCGGACCAACGGTCCGCACCCACCAGTGCAGATCCCCACCAACCTGCTTCAGCGTGCCAATCCATCCAGCAACGGCACGCGCTGCGCGATGGCATCACCCACCTGCAGGTCAGCATCACCGGCCTCCAGTGGCAGCACCGCCAGCGCCAGGTCGCCGGCCACGCAAGCGATTGTGCCCAGCGCCGCGCCGTCCTGCTGCACGCCATCGCCGGCCTGCGCCGGTGCCGCGGTATGCAGCAGCTGCACCGCGCGCTTGGCTTTGCCGAGGAAGTGGGTGCGGGCGACGATTTCCTGGCCTGGATAGCAGCCCTTCTTCACGCTGTAGCCGTTCAGGCGGTCCAGGCCCAGCTGCTGCGGGGTCCACACCTCGCGCTGGCCTTCTTCCAGTCGCGGCAGCCCGTAGCGCAGGTCGGCCTGGCGCCAGGCCAGGGCGAAAGCGGCCTCATCGGTTTCGCTGCCGGCCGCAAAGGCATCGGCGGCGCCGATGCGCAGGGTGCGCGGCAGGGCATCGCTGCCCAGGTCCAGTTCCCAGCCATCACCTGCGGCCTGCGCAATCGCGGCGCCGCTGGCGGCCTCGGGCGCAGTGAATGCCCCGGCCGCCGACAGATCATCGCGCACCAGCACCTTCACCTTGCGGCGGAACACGAAGCGCTGCAGTTGCGACGCAATCGCATCGGCATCGCCATCCGCCAGCACCAGCATCAGGTGGTCGTCGGCCAACCGCAGCAGCTGGAACACCGCCAGGGTGCGGCCCTTGGCGCTCAACCAGGCACTCCACTGCCAGTGCAGCAGGGGCAGGGCGGTGACATCGCTGCTGAACTGGGCGTGGGCAAAGACAGCCGCATCCGGGCCCTGCAGGCTCAGCAGCTGGTGGCCGGGCAGGCGCGGATATCCGACGAAAGCAGGGGGCAGGTTGTCAGGCACGTGAACGAGGTCTAAAATTTGTGCGTTGCGAGACCGAACATGATAGGCCAAACAACCCCCACTCCCGACGACGAATCTGAAGTCCCGCTGGTCCCCGCGGCACCCGTGCCCGTGGAACAGGAAAAAGCAGAAGAATTCGGCGGCCGCGGCGGACTTGATCCGGTGCGGTATGGCGATTGGGAGAAAAACGGACGCTGCATCGATTTCTGATCAGCATTGAGCCAACGCGGCCGCGTGCCGCCCAGCCGAGACAACGAGCCCAGCGAATGGCGACCAGACAACGCCCACTTTCCCCGCACCTTCAGGTGTATCGCTGGCAGATTCAGATGGCCACCTCGATCCTGCATCGAGCCACTGGCGTCTTTCTGTCTGTTGGTGCCCTCATCATCGCTGCCGGCCTGCTGGCCCTGATGATGGGGCCCGAGTCCTGGAACTGCTTCACCGGCCATGCCGGGGCCTGGTATGGCCGCGTGTTCCTGTTCGCGTGGACATGGTCGTTCGCCTATCACCTGTGCAATGGCATCCGCCATGTGGTGCAGGACTTCGCCATCGGCTTCAGCATCCCCGCCTTCATCCGCAGCAGCTGGCTGTCGGTCACCGGCAGCCTGGTGATCACCCTGCTGGTGTGGGCCTATGTGATGTTCGGAGGTGCCGCGTGAGCAAGTTCCGTACCCCGTTGAAGAACGTGCGTGGCCTTGGCTCGGCCAAGACCGGCACCGAGCACTTCGTGCATCAGCGCCTGACTGCCGCCGCGCTGGTGGTGCTGGGTATCTGGTTCCTGGTCTTCGTGCTGGGCCTGCTGGGCTCGGACTACGCGACCGCCGCCGCCGCCGTGGCCAAGCCGTGGAACGCAGTGCCGCTGATCGGCCTGCTGATCGCCATGTTCTGGCACGCGCAGCTCGGCATGCAGGTCGTGCTGGAAGACTACATCCACGAATCGCTGCTGGCCCTGGTGCTGCAGACCGCGGTGAAGTTCGTCGCCGTGCTCGGCATGATCGTCAGTGTGTTTGCGGTGGGCCGCATCGCCCTCGGCGTTGCCTGAGCCCAGGCACCAACACAGGAATCCAGATTAGATGTCCGCTTACAAGATCACCGAACACAAGTACGACATGGTCGTGGTCGGCGCCGGCGGCGCCGGCCTGCGCGCCACGTTCGGCCTGGCCGCCAAGGGCCTGCAGACCGTGTGCCTGACCAAGGTCTTCCCGACCCGTTCGCACACCGTTGCCGCCCAGGGCGGTATCTCGGCCGCACTCGCCAACATGGGCGAAGACGACTGGCGCTACCACTTCTTTGACACCATCAAGGGGTCGGACTGGCTGGGCGACCAGGACGCCATCGAGTACATGTGCCGTGAGGCCATCCCGGCCATCATCGAGCTCGAACACTACGGCGTGCCGTTCTCGCGCACCGCCGAAGGCAAGATCTACCAGCGTCCGTTCGGTGGCATGACCACCAAGTACGGCGAAGGCCCGGCGGCGCAGCGTACCTGCGCGGCGGCCGACCGTACCGGCCACGCGATGCTGCACACCCTGTACCAGCAGTCGCTGAAGCACGATGCGCGCTTCATGATCGAGTACTTCGCGCTCGACCTGATCTTCGACGACGAAGGCGCCTGCCGCGGCGTGCTGGCCCTGGACATGTCCGACGGCACCCTGCACCTGTTCCGCGCCCAGGGCGTGGTACTGGCCACCGGCGGCTACGGCCGTGCCTACTTCAGCGCCACCTCGGCGCACACCTGCACCGGCGACGGTGGCGGCCTGGCCATGCGTGCCGGCATCGCCATGCAGGACATGGAGTTCGTGCAGTTCCACCCGACCGGCATCTACGGCGCCGGCTGCCTGATCACCGAGGGTGTCCGCGGTGAAGGTGGCATCCTGCGCAACAGCAGCGGCGAGCGCTTCATGGAGCGCTACGCGCCGCACTACAAGGACCTGGCCTCGCGCGACGTGGTCAGCCGTTCGATGACCATCGAGATCCGCGAAGGCCGCGGCGTCGGCGAGCACAAGGACCACATCCTGCTCGACCTGACCCACCTCGGCCCGGGCGTGATCGACGACAAGCTGCCGGGCATCGCCGAAAGCGCCCGCATCTTTGCCGGCGTCGACGTGCACAAGCAGCCGATCCCGGTCATCCCGACCGTGCACTACAACATGGGTGGCATCCCGACCAACTACCACGGCGAAGTGGTGCAGAAGGTCGGCGACAACGACAATGCTGTGGTGCCGGGCCTGTACGCCATCGGTGAAGCGGCCTGCGTGTCCGTGCACGGCGCCAACCGGCTGGGCTCGAACTCGCTGCTGGACCTGGTGGTGTTCGGTCGTGCGGTGGCCAACCGCTGCGCCGAGACCATCAAGCCGGGCGCATCGCACAAGCCGCTGCCGGCCGATGCCTGCGACAAGGCACTGGGTCTGCTGGACAAGCTGCGCCACGCCAACGGCGATACCCCGACCTCGGTCATCCGCGATCGCATGCAGCGCACCATGCAGGCTGACGCGGCCGTCTTCCGCACCAGCCAGACGCTGAAGGAAGGCTGCGAGAAGATGGACAAGATCTTCGACTCGTTCCAGGACGTGAAGGTCTCCGACCGTTCGCTGGTGTGGAACTCGGACCTGATCGAGACCTACGAGCTGAACAACCTGCTGCTCAACGCGGTGGCGACGATCAACTCGGCCGAACAGCGCAAGGAAAGCCGTGGTGCGCATGCGCACGAGGACTATCCGGACCGCGACGACGTCAACTGGCAGAAGCACACCCTGGTCAGCGTCGACGAGAAGGGCAAGTGCAGCTTCGACTACCGTCCGGTGCACATGTACACGTTGACCGACGACGTGTCCGTGGTGCCGCCGAAGCCGCGCGTGTACTGATCCGACCCCGCCTACCATGCAATCCGCGCCCAAGGGCGCGGGCCGCCTGAGCCAACGAGAGCAGCCATGGCCGAGTTTTCACTCCCCAAGAATTCCAAGATCACGAAGGGCAAGCACTTCCCCGTCAAGAACGGCGGCAAGAACGTGCGCACCTTCAAGATCTACCGCTGGAGTCCGGACGACGACAGCAACCCGCGCACCGATACCTATGAAGTCGATCTGGACGCCTGCGGCCCGATGGTCCTGGACGCCCTGATCAAGATCAAGAACGAGATCGACCCGACCCTGACCTTCCGCCGCTCGTGCCGCGAAGGCATCTGTGGTTCGTGCGCGATGAACATCGACGGCACCAACACCCTGGCCTGCACCCGAGCCATCTCGGACTGCGGCAAGAAGGAAGTGCCGATCTACCCGCTGCCGCACATGAACGTGGTGAAGGATCTGGTTCCGGACCTGACCCACTTCTATGCGCAGTACGCCTCGATCAAGCCGTGGATCCGCACCCAGACCCCGGCACCGCCGGACCGTGAGCGCCTGCAGTCGCCGGAAGACCGCAAGAAGCTGGACGGTCTGTATGAGTGCATCCTGTGCGCCTGCTGCTCGACCAGCTGCCCGAGCTACTGGTGGAACGGCGAGCGTTACCTGGGCCCGGCGATCCTGCTGCAGGCCTACCGCTGGATCATCGACTCGCGTGATGAGGACACCGGTGCGCGCCTGGACGATCTGGAAGATCCGTTCAAGCTGTACCGCTGCCACACCATCATGAACTGCGCCCGGACCTGCCCGAAGGGCCTGAACCCGGCACTGGCGATCGCCGAGATCAAGAAGCTGATGATGGAACGCCGCGCCTGATCAGGCCCGGCGGTATCTGGTAGAGCCACGCGACGCGTGGCTGTGCCACCCCCAGTAGAGCCACGCCATGCGTGGCTTTGCTGTATCTGGAGAAACACGATGGAAGAAGATGTTCTGCTGAAGAAGCTGCGCTGGCGCTGCCGACGCGGCATGCGTGAGCTGGACCAGCTGTTCGGCCGTTATCTCGACCACGAATGGAGCACCGCGCCGACCGAGGAGCGCGAGGTTTTCCTGTTCCTGCTCGACTGCGAGGACGATAAGTTGTGGCGCTGGTTCATGGGCTATGAGGCCTGCCCGCATGCGCACGCGATCTCCCTCATGCAGAAGATCCTCGCCCTCAAGCCTTGAGTGGCGCCCCTCGCGGCTGCAGGCCGCCGCCCAGCTGGCGGTTCTGCTGGCCGCACCCTGGCTGCTGCGCGCATCGGATCTGCCGCCCAGGCTGCTGACGCCGGCGGTGTTGCTGGCCTGGGGCATCGGGTTGGCCGAACTGGCCTGGCGCCAGCGCAGGCCGCGCGTGCAGGTGCTTCTGCCGGTACCGCCCGAGCCGCTGCAGGTGGCCGGGCAGGACGTCGATGCACCACAACTGGTCGTGCGTGGGCCGTGGCTGTTGTTGCTCTGGCGTGAGGATCGGCGCCGCCGGCGCCTGCTGTTCTGGCCCGATGTGCTCGATTCCAGGCAGCGACGTGAACTGCGACTGGCCGTGGCCGCACGCGGCGTTTCCCGTAGGCCCCGGTCGATGGCACCATAAGCTGAATTGACCGGCGTGCCTGCATGTTCAAACCCATTCCCGTGGCCATTGGCCTGCGCTACCTGCGCGCCAAGCGCCGCAACGGCTTCATCTCCTTCATCTCGATGGCATCGATCCTGGGCATCGCGCTCGGCGTTACGGTGCTGATCACCACCCTGGCGGTGATGAGCGGTTTCCAGAAGGAAATCCGCAGCCGCCTGCTGCAGATGACCGCGCACACCACCATCAGCCGCGACGGCGAGCCGATGCCGGACTGGATGCGCGTGGTGGACGTCGCCCGCAAGGACCCGCGCGTGGCCGGTGCCGCGCCGTACATCGAGATCCAGTCGATGATCAGCGGCCCGCGCGTGCAGGGAGCAATCATCCAGGGCATCGATCCGGCGCTGGAGCCGAAGGTCTCGGTGATCGACAAGAAGGTCACCAAGGGCAGCTATGACAGCCTCAAGCCGGGCAGCTTCAACGTGCTGCTGGGCAAAGAGCTGGCGGTCTGGCTGGGCGTGGACGTTGGCGACCAGGTGCTGGTGACCTTTGCAGAAGTGCAGGGCACGCCTGCTGGCGCAGTGCCGCGGATGAAACGCTTCACCGTCAGCGGCATCTTCGAGGCCGGCTACAACGAGGTCGACCGCGGCGTCGGCTTCGCCAACATGCAGGACCTGGAGCGCGTGCTGCGTTCCGATGGCGCTACCGGCGTGCGGCTGAAACTGCACGACATGGACCGCTCGCTGGAAGTGGGCGTGGACCTGGCGCAGAGCCTCGGCGGCGCGTACCGGGTCAGTGACTGGACCCAGCAGAACGCCAACCTCTACCACTCGCTGCGCATGGAGAAGGTAGTGATGGGCATCCTGCTGTCGCTGATCATCGCCATGGGCGCTTTCAACCTGGTGTCGTCGCAGGTGATGCTGGTCACCGACAAGCAGGCCGACATCGCCATCCTGCGCACCCTTGGCCTGACTCCGGGCGGGGTGATGCAGGTGTTCATGGTGCAGGGTTCGCTGATCGGCATCTTCGGCACGCTGGCCGGCCTGATCGGCGGCATCACCCTGACCCTCAACCTGGAACGCATCCTCGGCGCCATCGAGAGCGTGTTCAACGTCAAGCTGCTGCCGGAGGATGTGTACTACATCACCGGCCTGCCGACCGACATGCAGACCGGCGACGTGGTGGCGATCACCGTGGTCGCGCTGCTGATGAGCTTCCTGGCCACCCTGTATCCCGCCTGGCGGGCAGCACGCACCCAGCCGGCGGAGGCCCTGCGCTATGAATAAGGTCTTCAACCGCGGCGACGAAGTGATCCGCGCCGAAGCACTGGGCAAGACCTACGCTGAAGGGCGCATGCAGACCCCGGTGTTCGATGGCCTGGACCTGACCGTGACCGCCGGCGAGACGGTGGCGATCATCGGTGCCTCCGGCGCCGGCAAGAGCACGCTGCTGCACCTGCTGGGCGGCCTGGACATTCCAACCGCCGGCGAGGTCTACGTGACCGGGCAGCGCATGTCGGCGCTGTCGGATACCGCGCGCGGTCTGCTGCGCAACCAGGCGCTGGGCTTCGTCTACCAGTTCCATCACCTGCTGCCGGAGTTCACCGCGCTGGAAAACGTGATGATGCCGGTACTGCTGGCTGGCACTGCGGTAGCAGAAGCGAGCAGCCGGGCCACCACGCTGCTGGAAGCGGTCGGCCTCGGCCACCGCCTGGATCACAAGCCGGGCGAGCTGTCTGGTGGTGAGCGGCAGCGTGCTGCGGTGGCGCGGGCACTGGTCAATCACCCGGCCTGCGTGCTGGGTGACGAGCCGACCGGCAACTTGGATGACCGCACGGCCGCCACGGTGTTCGAGCTGATGCTGGAACTGAATCGTGCGCGTCACACCAGCCTGGTGCTGGTCACCCACGACCGCAGCCTGGCGCGCCGCCTCGACCGGGTGCTGGAGCTGCGCGAAGGGCGCTTGCACGCACTGGCCCACGCCGACGTCTGAGGCGCCGGGGCCGCTTTGGTGGAAGCCGACCCTGGTCGGCTGCTCCTGCAGGGCAGGCGCCAACCAAGGTTGGTGACTTCCGGAATCCGGGGCCTTGGGTCTGCTTGGGTAGAGGTCGGCCTTGGTCCACCGCCGACCAGCGCCTGAATGGGGCTGTCGGTCGTCGCGCCGCCGTTGCCGGCCCGGGCGCATGATGGCGACAGTTCCCCGAGGAGATCGCCATGAAGACCCCGTTCCTGGTGGCCGGACTCTGCCTGGCGCTGGCCGCGTGTGCGACCACTGGCCGGCTCAGCAGCGCCGAGAAGCTTGACCTGTACCGTGCCCACGCCGGCGCGCCGCAGAACGACATGCAGTTCTTCGGCACCCTCAATGGCTGGACTGAGCTGGGTGACAGCGCGCTTGCGGTATGGACGCGTCCCAGCGAGGCCTACCTGCTGGAGTTGAGGGGGCCCTGCCAGGACCTGCCATATGCCACCGCCATCGGCCTGACCAGCCAGATGAATCGTGTTTCGGCGCGTTTCGACAAGGTGCTGGTGCGCGACCCTACCGGCGGCCCGCGCCTGCCGTGTTTCATCGACAGCATCCGCAAGCTGGATGTGAAGGCACTACGCGCTTCCGAGCAGGAGCTGCGCCAGGCGCAGGTGCAGGAGCGCGAGGACAACACGAAATAGCGCGGTAGTGCCGGCCGCTGGCCGGCATCGCGCAGATGCCAGGTTGCCGGCCAGCGCCCGGCACTACCTGTGCGTCAGGCTTCCGGAGTGAAGCCGGCCGGCTTTTGCGCGTCCTTCTCGAACAGGAACTTGACCAGTTCGCCTTCAAGGAACGCGCGATGTTCCGGCGTACGCGGCGACAGGCGGTTCTCGTTGATCAGCATGGTCTGGTGCGCCAGCCACGCAGCCCAGGCCTGCTTGCCGATGTTGTTGAAGATGCGCTGGCCCAGCTCGCCGGGATAGGGCACGAAGTCCAGGCCCTCGGCATCGCGTTGTTCGTACTGGCAGAAAACGGTTCGGGGCATGGCACTCACTCGTGGTTGCGGGGTTTCTTGGAAGTTCGTTTTGGCGTCTTGATCGTCGCGCCGTCGAGCAGTTTGCGGATCGGCGCGGGCAGGCCCAGCGCGCGCAGTTCATCGTAGGCGACCCAGCGCAACGTGGGTTCTTTCACGCGCAGGCCGTTCACCTGGCGCGACAGTACCTGCAGGTGCAGCCTGTAGTGACTGAAGGTGTGCTGCAGCACTGGCAGCTCCTCGGCGTCTTCCAGCGAACCTTCAACATGCGCATCGAACCAGTCCTGCAGGTCGCTGCCGGCCTCGGCCTGCGGCAGCGTCCACAGCTGCGCCCAGATGCCGGTGGCCGGCCGCTTCTGCAGCAGCACGCGCTGCTGGGGGTCGCGCAGCAGCAGGGCCACTGCTTCGCGCTCGGGCAGGGTCTTGCTGGGCTTGGGCGTGGGTAGTTCAGCGGTGCGGCCTTCGCGGCGCGCCACGCACGCGTCCTGCAGCGGGCAGATCACGCAGGCGGGTCTGGCGCGGCTGCATACGGTCGCACCCAGGTCCATCTGCGCCTGGGTGTAATCGGCCATGCGCCCGGTCGGCACCTGCGCCACGTGCGCCTCGGCGATCGCCCACAACTGCTTCTCGATGGCCGGAAGGCCCGGGAAGCCGTCGATGCCGTGGTAGCGGCTGAGCACCCGCTTGACGTTGCCATCGAGGATCGCGAACGGGTCGTTCCAGGCCTGGCTGAGGATCGCACCGGCGGTGCTGCGGCCGATGCCGGGTAGGGCATGCAGCGCGTCGAAGTCACGTGGCAGGTCGCCGTCGTGCAGTTCCACGCAGCGCTTGGCTGCCGCGTGCAGGTTGCGTGCGCGGGCGTAGTAGCCGAGCCCGGCCCACTGCGCCATCACCGCGTCATTGCTGGCGGCGGCGAGGTCGGGCAGGGTCGGAAAGTGCTGCAGGAACCGCTGGAAGTACGGGATGACCGTACTCACCTGGGTCTGCTGCAGCATGATTTCCGACAACCAGACCCGATAGGGGCTGCGCGGATGCTGCCAGGGCAGGTCGTGGCGGCCGTGGTCGTCGAACCAATGCAGCAGGTGGGCGACGAAGTCGTCGGTCTGCATGGTTCCGGCGCTGGCGTGCGGCTGGCGGGGCATCGGTATTCCGGAGGTGGGCAGCCACCCATGGGGTGGCTCTACCGGGCTGCAGTAGAGCCACGCCAAGCGTGGCTGCACGGTCTATCAGGCACCCAGCGCTTCGGGCAGCAGGGCGTCAACGAAGGCTTCCGGATCGAATACGCGCAGGTCTTCCGGGCGCTCGCCGATGCCGGCGAAACGGATCGGAATGCCGAACTCGCGGGCCAGCGCGAACACCACGCCGCCCTTGGCAGTGCCGTCCAGCTTGGTCACCACCAGGCCGGTCACGTTCACCGCTGCATTGAACTGGCGCAGCTGCGACAGCGCGTTCTGGCCGGTGGTGCCGTCGATCACCATCAGTACTTCGTGCGGTGCAGTGGCGTCGATCTTGCCGAGCACGCGGCGGATCTTGCCCAGCTCGTTCATCAGGCCGGACTGGGTGTGCAGGCGGCCGGCGGTATCGGCGATCAGCACCGAGGTGCCGCGGGCCTTGCCGGCCTGCAGCGCATCGAATGCCACCGAAGCGGCATCGGCGTTCTGCCCTTGGGCGACCACGGCCACGCCGTTGCGCTCGCCCCAGGCCTGGAGCTGTGCGACGGCGGCGGCGCGGAAGGTGTCGCCGGCGGCCAGCATCAGGCTGTGGCCTTCATCCTTGAAACGCTTGGCCAGCTTGCCGATGGTGGTGGTCTTGCCAACGCCGTTGACGCCGACGGTCAGCACCACGAAGGGCTTGGCATTGCGGTCGATCACCAGCGGCTTGGCCACCGGCTGCAGGATCGCGATCAGCTCGGCGCGCAGCGCGGCCAGCAGCGCATTTGCATCTGCGAACTCACGCGACTTCATGCGCTTGCGCAGGCCCTCGACCAGGTCGGTGGTGGCACCCACGCCGACGTCGGCGGTGATCAGGGCGGTTTCCAGCTCGTCCAGCAGGTCGTCGTCGAGTTTTGGGTTGCGCGAGAACAGGCCACCGAAGCTGCGCGCGATGACGCTGTTGCGCAGGCGTTCGCGCCAGCCGGGCTTGCCGGCAGGTGCCGGAGCAGCGTCGACCGAGGCGGCAGCAGGCAGGTCGTCGGTGACCGGTGCCGGGGTGGGCTCGGGCAGCGGTGCGGGTGCCGGTTCGATGGCCGGGGTCGCGATGGGGGCGACGTCGATCTGCGCCGTCGGCGCAGGAGCTGCCGGAACCGCTGCGGCTGGGGCCGGAATCGCCGGGGTGGGCTCGACAGCGACCGGAACGGCGGTTGCCGGGGGCGGCTCGACCGGTGCAGGCTCGGCCGGTACGGCTACCGGTGCCGGCTCCTTGTCCTCGACCGGCGCGGCCGACGGAAACGCCGCCGCCAGCTCTTCAGCCGAGTAGTGCTGGGTCTTGGGTGCCTCCGTTGCGGGGGCATCCTGGGGCTTCTTGCGGCGGAAAAAACTGAGCATTGGCAAAAGGCGCTGAAATCAGAGGGATATGCTACCACTCAGGCCTGTCGGGCCGATGTGGACTCAAGGTCGCGGCCGGCCGGCCGTTAACCGGTCCGGAGGGCTGCGCAGGGCGGTCCGGAGACCGCCATGAACAACGTGATGGGAATCGCCCTCGGCGGGATGCGTGCGGCCCAGCAGGGCGTGCAGGTGGCCGCGCACAACGTGGCCAACCTGGCGACTCCTGATGCCCAACCCCTGCAGCTGCAACGCAGTACGGTGGAGCAGGGCGGGGTGCAGGCCGCGGTGACCCCTACCGGCACCGATGGCAGTGCACCACTGGGTGATCTGCTGGCAGCGAAAGCCGAGGTGGTGGCTTTCGCTTCCAACGCCGCGGTGATCCGACGCCAGGACCAGATGCTCGGCTCGCTGCTGGATCGCGAGGCCTGAGCCTCCCGGCTTTCGCGGGTGTCAACCTTGGTTGACAGGCTCGACCCGCCTGGTAGATGCCAATCCTGGTTGGCACTCACCACCCGCCCCGGTAGGTGCCAACCTTGGTTGGCACGCTTTTTGGGCGCCAACCGAGGTTGGCCTCTACCAGAGCATCGCCGGGTAAGCCGGGCCATGCCCGGCGACCACCTTGTCGATCAGGCTGACAGCTCCAGCAGCAGCTTGTTCAGGCGCGCCACATAGGCGCCCGGATCCTTCAGGCTGTCGCCGGCGGCCAATGCAGCCTGGTCGAACAGCACCCGGCCCAGATCGTCGAAACGCGCGCCATCGGCTTCAGCATCCAGCTTGGCGATCAGCGGATGGCCCGGGTTGATCTCCAGCACCGGCTTGCTGTCCGGCACCTTCTGCCCGCTGGCCTCCAGGATCTGGCGCATCTGCAGGCCCAGGTCCTGTTCGCCGATGGCCAGCACCGCCGGCGAATCGGTCAGGCGGTGCGAGACGCGCACGTCGGCCACGTCATCGCCCAGCACCGTCTTCAGGCGCTCGACCAGGCCCTGCTTGTCCTTGGCCGCTGCTTCCTGTTCCTGCTTGTCCGCTTCGGTTTCCAGCGCGCCCAGGTCGAGGTCGCCGCGGGCGATGTCGACGAAGCCCTTGCCGTCGAAATCGGTCAGGTAGCCCATCAGCCACTCGTCGATGCGGTCGGTCAGCAGCAGCACTTCCACGCCCTTCTTGCGGAACACTTCCAGGTGCGGGCTGTTGCGCACCTGGCTGTAGCTCTCGCCGGTCAGGTAGTAGATCTTGTCCTGGCCTTCGGCCATGCGGCCGAGGTAGTCAGCCAGCGACACGTTCTGCGCATCGCCGTCGCCACGGGTGGAGGCGAAGCGCAGCAGGCCGGCCACCTTCTCGCGGTTGTTGTAGTCCTCGGCCGGGCCTTCCTTCAGCACCTGGCCGAATTCCTTCCAGAACGTGGCGTACTGCTCCGGCTTGTCTGTGGCCAGCTTTTCCAGCATGTCCAGCGAGCGCTTGGTCAGCGCGGCCTTCATCGAATCGATGACCGGACCGGACTGCAGGATCTCGCGCGAGACGTTCAGCGACAGGTCGTTGGAATCGACCACGCCCTTGATGAAGCGCAGGTACAGCGGCAGGAACTGCTCGGCCTGGTCCATCACGAACACGCGCTGCACGTACAGCTTCAGGCCCTTGGGCGCATCGCGGTGATACAGGTCGAACGGCGCGCGGCCGGGCACGTACAGCAGCGAGGTGTACTCCAGCTTGCCTTCGACCTTGTTGTGGCTCCACGCCAGCGGATCGCTGTGGTCGTGTGCCACGTGCTTGTAGAACTCGGTGTACTCGGCGTCGCTGATCTCGGTGCGCGGGCGGGTCCACAGCGCGCTGGCGCGATTGACGGTTTCCCATTCGACCGCGCCGCCTTCTTCGCCACCTTCCTTCGGCATCTGGATCGGCAGGCCGATATGGTCCGAATACTTCTTGAGGATGCCGCGCAGGCGCCAGCCATCGGCGAAATCGTGCTCGCCGTCCTTCAGGTGCAGCACGATGCGGGTGCCGCGCTCGGCCTTGTCGATGGTGGCCACTTCGAAATCGCCTTCGCCGCGCGAGGTCCAGCGCACGCCTTCGCCTGCACCCAGGCCGGCGCGGCGCGAGGTCACTTCCACTTGGTCTGCAACGATGAAGGCACTGTAGAAGCCGACGCCGAACTGGCCGATCAGCTGCGAATCCTTTTTCTGGTCGCCGGACAGCTGGCGGAGGAAATCGCCGGTGCCGGACTTGGCGATCGTGCCGAGATGGGCAATTGCCTCGGCGCGGCTCATGCCGATGCCGTTGTCTTCGATGGTGATGGTGTGGGCGGCGGGGTCGAAGCTGACGCGCACGCGCAGCTCGCTGTCACCTTCAAGCAGGGCCGGCTGGGTCAGGGCTTCGAAGCGCAGCTTGTCGGCAGCGTCAGCGGCGTTGGAGACCAGCTCGCGCAGGAAGATCTCCTTGTTGGAGTACAGCGAGTGGATCATCAGCTGCAGCAGCTGCTTGACTTCGGTCTGGAAGCCAAGGGTTTCGGTCTGGGTGGTCTCGGTCATCGATAGGGCTCCATGTGCAATGCCGCGCCAGCGCGTGCGGCCTCGCCAAGGGGTAGGGGTGATTGTCCCGAAATCAAGGGGTTGTTCGGCAGGGCTTGCAGCCCTGCACCTGCAGAGGCCGATGCAACAGCAACAGCAACATCAACAGCAGCAGCGGGCTATCCGTGGGATGGCGGGGCGGTGTGGGTTGGCAGGACACGCCGTGAACCCATCCATGGGGGCTCGATGGCGCCATCCATGGCGCCAACGGTCCTGCCAACCCACACCGCCCCGCCTCTGACAGGTTCACGCGGCTGTTGGCAGGTGTCGACCTTGGTCGACACCTCTGTCAGATATCGAAATAAAACTGGGGTCAGATCCGTTTTCCGCAGGAAAACGGATCTGACCCCAAGAGACCTTCCGGCAGATCGCAGGAAACTGTCGAAGGCGGGGTGGGTCCGGTTGAGGGGGCGTGAGCCGCATGGATGCGGCGACCGAGCTTACATGGACGTACTTGCAGCGTCCCCCTCGACCGGACCCACCCCGCCAACCCACGGATATCCGGCTTTTGCCGTTGCTTCGGCCGTTGCCGTGGCTTCGACGGGTGCCGGGCAAAGCCCGGCCGAACTACAATCCCGCTCATGCTGAAATTCTCGAATGAACCCCGCCGGGGGCGCCTGTGAGCGGCCGTGGGGGCAACGACGGCCAGGTCCGCATCATCGGCGGTCGCTGGCGCAATACCCGCCTGCCGGTGCCGACCCTGCCGGGGCTGCGGCCCAGCAGTGACCGCGTGCGCGAGACCCTTTTCAACTGGTTGATGCCCAGACTGGGCGGCGCGCGGGTGCTGGACCTGTTCGCCGGCAGTGGCGCGCTGGGCCTGGAGGCGGTCTCGCGCGGTGCTGCCCACGCCACCCTGGTCGAGCGCGACGCGCAGCTGGGACGCAATCTGAGCGCGGCCGTGGCGAAGCTCCAGGCCGCCGATCAGATCACCGTGGTGCAGGCCGATGCCCTGCGCTGGCTGCAGGGCGCGCCCGCGCAGCAGGCCGATCTGGTCTTCATCGACCCGCCGTTCGCCGATGGCCTGTGGCAGGACGTGCTGGCGCAGCTGCCGCGGCACCTGGCCGCCGATGCCTGGCTGTACCTGGAATCGCCGGCCGGCCACGTGCCGGTGCTGCCGCCGGACTGGCTGCTGCACCGCGAGGGCGGCACCCGCGAGGTGCGCTTTGCCCTGTACCGCCGCGCCACTGCTACACTTTGGCCTCATCTGAACATCCGCATCCGCCCATGACCGTGGCCAACCGCCGCATTGCCGTCTATCCCGGCACGTTCGACCCGATCACCAACGGTCATATCGACCTGGTCAGCCGGGCCGCGCCGCTGTTTGAAAAGGTCGTGGTGGGCGTGGCGCAGAGCCCGTCCAAGGGCCCGGCGCTACCGCTGGAGCAGCGCGTGCAGCTGGCGCGTGGCGCACTGGGCCACCATGGCAACGTCGAGGTCATCGGCTTCGACACCCTGCTGGCCCATTTCGTCCGTTCGGTCCAGGGCGGGGTGCTGCTGCGTGGCCTGCGCGCGGTGTCCGATTTCGAGTACGAGTTCCAGATGGCCAGCATGAACCGTCACCTGATCCCCGAGGTCGAGACCCTGTTCCTGACCCCGGCCGAGCAGCACAGCTTCATTTCGTCCTCGCTGGTCCGCGAGATCGCGCGCCTGGGCGGCGATGTGTCCGGTTTCGTGCCGGCCGCGGTGCTCGAAGCCCTGCGCAAGGTCCGCGAAGCGAAGGCGGCACAGTCGTAAGTCCTGCTGTACCCGCACCCCATTACGCACAACACCACGCACCATTCCGGGAGGAAACCCATGAACACCACCATGCGCGCGATGCTGATCGCTTCGTTGGCCCTGGCCTTCACCGCCTGCAAGAAGGAAGAGGCCGCTCCGGTCGACGAGGCCAAGCAGGCCCTGGTCGCCCCGGCCAAGGACGACGATGCAGGCTGGAAGAAGTACCTGCAGGAAGTGGCCATCCAGAACATGGGCAACATCACCAACAGCCCGTTCCTGTACTACCTCTCCCCGGAATCGGACCCGGACTTCCAGGCCAAGTACGAGCGCCAGACCGAGAGCGCGACCCAGGCCGTGGCCCGTGGCGTGCAGCCGGGCAACATGCTGGCCTTCGGTTCGTCGGCCTCGGGCAAAATGGCTGACATGATCCAGGCCGTGTTCAAGGACGTGTCGCCGGATTCGATGAAGGGCGTGCGCGTCGTCTTCATCGGCCAGTCGGCCGACAACGCCCGCGTTCAGGCTGCGATCCAGCCGACCGGTGCCGAGTACATTTTCGTCGAAGCCAAGTAAGACCGAGCCATGGCGGCCATGCTCCGGCATGGCCCGGGCGGCGTCCTGCAAGGGCGCCGCTGATGACCTGACCGGCCCGCGCGCCCGCGCTGGCCGGTCCTTTGTCCCAAGGCGCGGGCGAGGAGTATCGCCGTGTCGCTGAAAATCAACGAGCTCTGCGTCAACTGCGACGTATGCGAGCCGGCCTGCCCGAACCAGGCCATTGCGATGGGTGAAACCATCTACGTGATCGACCCTGCGCGCTGCACCGAATGCGTGGGCCATTTCGACGAGCCACAGTGCGTGGTCGTCTGCCCGGTCGAGTGCATCGATCCGGACCCGGAGATCGTGGAAACGGAAGACCAGCTGCTGGCCAAGCTGCGCCAGCTGCAGCACGATCACCCCGAACTCTATGCGGAGCCCCCATCCGAATGAAGACGCTGATCGTCCGCCGCCTGTTGCTGCTCGGCCTGCTGCTGAGCCCGATTGCCTGGGCCGACAGCCCGGCCCGTGCCGAGCGCCCCGACGGCGCGGCCATTGCCAGCGGCCACGCGCTGGCCACCCAGGCCGGCATCGACATCCTGGCGCAGGGCGGCAACGCCTTCGACGCCGCGGTGGCGGTATCGTCCACGCTGGCGGTGGTCGAGCCGATCAGTTCCGGGCTGGGTGGCGGTGGCTTCTTCCTGCTGCACGACGCGGCCACCGGCAAGGACGTGATGCTGGACGCGCGCGAGACCGCGCCGGCCGCGGCAACGCCGCAGGCCTTCCTCGACAAGCAGGGCAACCTCGACCGTGACCGCTCGGTCAACGGTGCGTGGTCGGCCGGTATTCCGGGCCTGCCTGCGGCGCTGGTCGAGCTGTCGGCCAAGCACGGCAAGCTGCCGCTGTCTGCATCGCTGCAGCCGGCGATCCGCATCGCGCGCGAAGGCTTCCCGGTCTACGACCGCATGGCCAAGGGCTATGCCTCTCGCCGTGAGGTGATGGAGCGCTATCCCGGCACCCGTGAGGTCTACCTGCGCAACGGCAAGCCGATCGCCAGCGGTGACCTGTTCAAGCAGCCGGAGCTGGCACAGACGCTGGAGCGCTTGGCCGCAGGTGGCTTCGATGGCTTCTACAAGGGCCAGACCGGAAAGCTGTTGCTGGCCGGCGTGAAGCAGGCCGGCGGCAAGTGGACCGCTGAAGAGCTGGCCGGCTATCGCGTGAAGCAGCGCGAACCGATCGTGTTCAACTACAACGGCTGGAAGATCACCACCGCGCCGCCGCCGTCGTCCGGTGGCATCGCGCTGGCCAGCATGCTGCAGATCCTGGAAGGCTGGGACATCAACAAGATGGACCCGGCGCACCGCACCCACCTGGTGGTGGAGTCGATGCGCCGTGCCTACCGCGACCGCACCTTCTTCCTCGGCGATCCGGACTTCGTGCAGATCCCGCAGAAGGTGCTGACCAGCAAGGACTACGCACAGGGCCTGCGGGCGACCATCCATCCGGAAAAGGCCACGCCCAGCGACCTGCTGTCGGGCAACCCGACGCCGCTGGAAGACGACGAGACCACGCACTTCTCGATCATCGATCGCGACGGCAACCGCGTCGGCGCGACCCAGACCGTCAACCTGCTGTACGGCTCGGGGCTGATTCCGAAGGGCACCGGCGTGCTGCTGAACAACGAGATGGACGACTTCGCGCTGAAGCCGGGCACGCCCAACGCGTTCGGCGTGATGGGCTACGAGGCCAATGCGCCGAAGGCGGGCAAGCGCATGCTCAGCTCGATGACCCCGACCTTCATGGAGAACGCCGACAAGGTGGTGGTGCTGGGCACCCCGGGTGGCAGCCGCATCATCACCATGGTGCTGCTGGGCATCCTCGGCTACGACGCCGGCCTGGACGCGCAGCAGGTTGCCGCGCTGCCGCGCTACCACCACCAGTGGCTGCCGGACCTGATCGAAGCAGAGGACGATGCATTCGACGCGGCCACGGTGAAGCAGCTGCAGGCGATGGGTCACAAGATCGACCTGCCGGGCAATGTGGCCGCCGGGGGCCGCGGGTCCAGCCACGTGTGGGGCAACCTGCAGACCGTGGAATGGGACCGGAAGGCCAACAAGCTGTTTGGCGGCAGCGACCCGCGCAACCCGGTGGGCAGCGCCCTGGTCGCGCCGGCACGCTGATCCAGTCGTGCCGGCCGCTGGCCGCCAATCTGGCTGTTTACCGAAACCCCGCCCTTGACGGCGGGGTTTTCTGTTTCCTTTCTAGCGATTATTTAACGAGCCGGCGCCGATAATCGACACATGAAACTCTGGTCTATTCGTGGAAACTCGCAGCGCCTCGACGGCGGCGCGATGTTCGGCAACGCGCCGCGCGCGTTGTGGGAAAAATGGGCGGCACCGGACGAGCTCAATCGCATCGAGCTGGCGTGCCGTGCGCTGCTTGCCAGCCCGCTGGAAGGCAAGACCGTGCTGTTTGAAACCGGTATCGGGGCGTTCTTCGATCCGCGCATGCGTGAGCGCTATGGCGTGCAGGAAAGCCAGCACGTACTGATCGATTCGCTGCGCGAAGCAGGTTTCGAGCACGAGGACATTGATGTCGTCGTGCTCAGCCACCTGCATTTCGATCATGCCGGTGGCCTGCTGGCGGCATGGAGCGAAGGGCGTGAGCCGGAACTGCTGTTCCCCAATGCGACTTATGTGGTCGGTGCGCAGCATTGGCAGCGCGCCATGCAGCCGCATCCGCGCGACCGTGCCAGCTTCATTCCGGAGCTGCCTGGCCTGCTGCAGGCCAGCGGTCGCCTGGAAGTGGTGGACGGCGAGTATTCGAAGGTTCTGGGTCGCAGCGTTCGCTTCAGCTACAGCGATGGCCACACGCCGGGGTTGATGCTGGCCGAGATTGTCGGCCACGCGCACGCCGGCGAAGATGCGCACGGCGGGGTGGTGTTCTGTGCCGACCTGATCCCGGGGCGCTCATGGGTACACGTGCCGATCACCATGGGCTACGACCGCAATGCCGAGCTCCTGATCGACGAGAAGCGGCAGTTCCTTGAGGACAAGCTGGCGCGCAACGTGCATCTGTTTTTCACCCACGACCCGCAGGTGGCGCTGGCGCAGCTGGGTCGCGATGACAAGGGGCGTTTCGTGACCCTGCACGAGCAGGGTGAACTGAAGGCGCGCGCGCTGGGGTGACGGGTGTTCGGCAGGGCTGCTCCCTGCACCTGCAGAAGCCGAAGCAAGATCAAGAACGGCATTCCGTGGGATGGCGGTGCGGTGCGGGTGGTCAGGACACGCCGTAAACCCACCCATGGGGGCTCGATGGCGCCATCCACGGCGCCTGCCCACCCACACCGCCCCACCTCTGACAGGTGGCCGGTGGCTATTGGTGGGTGCCGACCGTTGGTCGGCACATCTGTCAGATATCGATATTCAGATGGGGTCGAATGCCATTGCCGTGCAACGGGCTCTGCCCCCATTCGATTGAACTGGACGAGCGATGCTACGACGCCTTCAGGCAGCTGCTCATGAAGGTCTTGCGCGCGTCACCGGCCAGCTTCTTGGCACCCGCGTCAGCGTTGCACTTGCGCATGCGTTCCTGTTGCGCGTTGGCCGGCTTGGCTTCGGCGGCGTGGCCACTGAGGCAGGAACTCTGCGCGGTCTTGTAGGCGTCACCCTTCAAGCCCTTGTTCTTGGCCGAGCAGTCGGCCATGCGCTGCTGCTGCGGCGTGGTGGCATTGGCAGCCAGGGGCAGGCCGACCAGCAGGACAGCGGCCAGCAGGAAAGAAGCTTTCATCGAGAGCACTCCAGGCGGTGGCGGGTGCGCGGAGCATTGGCCTGCAGGCAGCAAGGCCACGTGAAGAATCGTGCCTCGGCAGCGACCGCTTGCAGGGGGGCATTCAGATCGGCGTATTACTTAGCCAGATGGGTAAGTATGATCCCGCCATTCAAGACGTGTTCCAGGCACTGGCCGACCCCACCCGATGCGCGATCGTGGCGGCGCTGGGGCAGGGGCCGCGCACGGTGTCGACCTTGGCCGAGCCTTTTGAGATGGCCTTGCCCTCGCTGATGAAGCATCTGGCCGTGCTGGAGCGCAGTGGCGTGGTGCGCAGTCGCAAGCAGGGGCGTGTACGCACCTGCGAACTGGTGCCGGAACGGTTGGGCCAGGCCGAGCAATGGCTGGCCGCGCAGCGCGTCGTGTGGGCAGCGCGCGCCGACCGCATGGTCGAGTTTGTCGAAACCCTTCACCGACAGGAGCAGGCCCATGGCCGTAGACGCAGGTAGCAACCCCGAGACCGATCTGGTCATCAGTCGCGTACTGAACGCACCGCGCGCCGCCCTGTGGCGGGCGTGGACCGACCCGGAGCTGCTGCGCCAGTGGTGGTGCCCGAAGCCGTGGTCCACCGAAGTGCGTGCCTTCGACCTGCGCCCGGGCGGCGCCTTCCACACCTTCATGCAGGGCCCCGACGGCGGCAGCAGTGACAACCCGGGCAGCTTCCTGGAGATCGTGCCGCAGCAGCGTCTGGTGTTCACCTCGATGCTGGGCCCGGGCTGGCGGCCGCAGTCACCGTGGCTGGGCTTCACCGCCATCATCTCGATGGAGGATGAGGGCCAGGGCTGTCGTTACACCGCGCAGGTGATGCACCCGGACAAGGCCCTGCGCGACCAGCATGAGCAGATGGGCTTCTTCGACGGCTGGAACACCGTCATCGGCCAGCTGGAAGCGTTCGCGGCCGGCCTGTAGGCCGGCATCCGGGGTGGGGTCAGAGCCCTTTCTGCGAAAGGGATCCGACCCCGGTTCACCGGATCAACCGACGCGGGTACCGAAGATGCGGTCACCGGCATCGCCCAGGCCGGGCAGGATGTAGCCCTTGTCGTTGAGCTGGGCATCGATGGCCGCGGTGTAGATTTCCACGTCCGGATGCACGGCCTTGACTGCTTCGATGCCTTCCGGCGCGGCCACCAGGAAGATGCCCTTGATGCGGCGGGCGCCGGCACGCTTGAGCATGTCGATGGTGGCGATCAGGGTGCCGCCGGTGGCCAGCATCGGGTCCAGGATCAGCGCGTCGCGCTCTTCCAGGCGGCCGGTCAGGCGCTCGAAGTAGGGCACCGGCTGCAGGGTTTCCTCATCGCGCTGCAGGCCGACCACGCTGACGCGTGCCGCCGGGATCAGCGACAGCACGCCGCTGAGCATGCCCAGGCCGGCGCGCAGGATCGGCACCACGGTGATCTTGGCGCCGGCGATGCGCTGCACGGTGACCGGGCCGGCCCAGCCGGCCAGGGTGTGCGGCTCGGTGTCCAGGTCGGCGGTGGCCTCGTAGGCCAGCAGCGTGCCGAGCTCGTTGGCCAGTTCGCGGAAATCCTTGGTGCTGAGCGCAGCGTTGCGCATCAGGCCGATCTTGTGCTGCACCAGCGGGTGGCGCACTTCGACGATCTTCATGGTCGGGAAGGGGGATAAGGAGAGAGGACGCCATTTTGCCGGATTGGGCGCCCAACCCCAAACCGGGGCCGGAGACGGCCTGCATGAAATGTGCAGATGCATGTCATTGCCATGCAACCTTGCGGACATACCGTGCAGACCCATTCTTAACAGGAATGGGGATTCCCAGTGCATATCAAGACTCCGTTGGCCGTTGCCATCACCCTGACCCTGGCGATGGGGGCTGCTGCACCACTGCAGGCCGCCGGGCAGCAGGCGGTCGCCGCCACCGGTGCAGTGGCCGCCGATGCGGTCGACCTGGACCGCATTGAAGTGCGCGCCCAGCTTGAATCGCAGATCCGCGCGGTGGACCTCAAGCGCAGCAGCAACGCCATCGAGGATGCGGTGTCGTCCGACGCGCTGGGCCAGTACCCGGACAAGAACGTGGCCGAGTCGCTGCAACGCCTGCCGGGCATCAGCGTGACGCGCGACCAGGGCGAGGGCCGCTACGTGGTCGTGCGCGGACTGGATGCCAACCTCAACAGCGTCAGCGTCGACGGCATCGCCATCGGCACACCGGACAACTCCAGCCGCGCCGCACCGATGGACGTGATCCCGTCCGATTCGACCGAGCGCCTGCGCGTGATCAAATCACCGACCCCGGACATGCCGGGCGACGCCATTGGCGGCGCGATCCTGGTCGAGACCGCCTCGGCGTTCGACCGCGAGGGCCGCAGCCTGCGTGGCAAGATCGAAGGCAGCCACCAGCAGCTTTCGGGCGAGACCAGCCCGAAGGCCGCGTTCAACTACAGCGAAGTGTTCAACGACACCTTCGGCATCGCCGCCGGCGTGAACTACCAGAAGCGGACGTTCGAATCGGACAACAGCGAAGTGGAGTACGGTGATGTCAGCGGGAACAAGGATCCGACCACCACCCGCCCGGGCGAAATCACCGCGCTGAACCTGCAGAACCGCAAGTACGAGATCGAGCGCAAGCGCATCGGCGCCAACCTCAATTTCGACTGGCGCCCGAACGAGGACAGCCGTTACTACCTGCGCACGCTGTACAGCCAGTTCGACGATGCCGAAACCCGCCAGCGCGTGATCTTCAACTTCAACAGCGCCGACATGATCGCCACCGGCACCGACCAGTATCGACTTGCCGGAATGCCGAAGGATTCGATCGACAAGCGCATGCGCTACCGGACCAAGGAAGAGAACACCTTCGCCGCCAGCCTGGGTGGCGAGAACAAGCTGACCGACGCGGTACTGGACTACAAGATCGGCTATACCCGTACCGAAGAACGCGTGGACGACGAGATCGAGTCGCGCTTCAAGCTCAACGGCAAGGCCTTCAATGGCACGTTGGACCAGCGCAGCCGCCTGCCCACCTACACCTTCGACAACGATCAGTGGCTGGACAACGCCAACTACAAGTTCGACCGTGTGGTGGCCAAGCCGAAGAAGGTGGACGACGAGGAGCGCAGCGCGCAGGTCAACATCCGCTTCGACGGCGACAACAGCAGCTACAAGTTCGGCCTGCTCGGGCGCTGGCGCGACCGTGACGTGAATGTCGATGAGGCGTCGCTGCGCGTGGGTCCGGCGATCAAGCTCAGTGACTGGACCACCGGCTCGCCGGAACATCGCCACGGCCCGATGGGGCAGGGCATGGACTCGTCGGCGATGCGCAGCTACTGGTCGCAGCACGGTGGCGAATACAGCGCGCGTCCGCAGGATGTCGGTGGCAACGCCGCGACGTCTCTGGAAGGCGACTACACCGCGCGCGAAGACGTGTTCGCCAGCTATGCGATGGGCACCTGGGACATCGGTGCGCTGCGCGTGATCGGCGGCGTGCGTGTGGAGAACACCCGCTTCAGCGCCACCGGCAATCGCGTGGACGTGGCCAAGGACGGACGCTCCTACACCGCGACCCGGGTCACCGCCAGCAAGAGCTACAACAACGTACTGCCGGGCCTGCACCTGCGTTACGACGCCAGCGACGACTGGGTATTCCGCTTCGCCGCCAACAAGACGGTGGCGCGCCCGGGCTTCGGCGATGCCTCGCCGCGCATCGGCCTGGCCCGCAACGACAATGAAGTGCGCCTGGGCAATCCGGAGCTGGATCCGTACGAGTCGACCAACATCGACCTGTCGGTGGAGAAGTACATCGGCGACAGCGGCATCCTCTCGCTGGGCGTGTTCCACAAGTCGATCGACGGCTACATCGTGCAGGTCCGCCAGGCCGGCGCCGACGGCATCTACGACGGCCTGCCGGTGGTGACCTCGGTCAATGGCGACAAGGCCAAGGTGCGTGGCGCCGAGTTCAACTGGCAGCAGCAGCTGTCGTTCCTCCCGGCTGGCTGGGATGGCCTGCTGGTGGGTGCCAGCGGCACCTGGCTGGACACTGATTTCGACCCGGGCCTGGCCAAGCGCGCCGGTGAGGACTTCACCCTGCCGCGCGCCTCGAAGAACGTGTACAGCGCGCACATCGGTTACGAGAAGTACGGCCTGAGCACCCGTGTGGCAGCCGTGCACCGCAGCGAGTACCTGGATACCCTTGGTGCCGGCCGTGCCTTCGACATCTACGTAGCGCCGAACACCCAGCTCGACTTCTCGCTTGACTACAGGTTCACTCCGCGCGTGAGCATGTATTTCGAGGCACAGAACCTGCTGGACAAGCCGCTGGAGCTGTACCAGGGCACGCGCTCGCGCACCCTGCAGATGGAAGAATATGGCCGCACCTACGCACTGGGCCTGAAGGTGGCACTGTGAGCGGGCCTCGCATCACCCTGCTGGCCACCATGCTGGCCGTGACGTTGGTGGCCGGCTGTACGCCGGCCAACGGCAATGATCCAGCCGTGGCCAAGCCCGGAGCGAAGACCACGAACGAGCGTGCGGTGACCACCATCGCCGAGGCATTCCTTTCACCGATGACGCCGGCTGACAACATCGATTCGCCTGCCGCCTGGCGTGCACCTGACGGAAAGCTGTGGCTGATCGCCACTGCCAAGGCCACCGACAAGCTGGTGGTCTACGACGGCAGCAGCGGCCAGCACCTGCGCGACGTAGGCAGCAGCGGCACCGCGCCAGGGCAGTTCGATCGCCCAAACGGCATCGCGGTGACCGACGATCTGCTGTGGATCGTGGAGCGCGACAATCACCGCGTGCAGGTACTGAGCCTGCCGGACTTCACTCCACTGGCGACCTTCGCTGCGGACGACCTGCGCAAGCCGTACGGACTGTGGGTCGACCGCCGTGCCGATGGCTACAGCGTCTACGTGACCGACTCCTGGGACAACGGCGAGGATGCACAGGGCCGTGACATCCTGCCGCCGCTGACCGAGCTGGACAAGCGCGTGCGCCAGTACCAGGTGACCCGCGATGGCGCGAAGGTCGAAGCGAAGCTTGTGGCCAGCATCGGTGATACCACTGAGGCGGGTGCCCTGCGCGTGGTCGAGTCGATCTGGGGCGACCCCGAGAACGATCGCCTGCTGATCGCCGAAGAGGACGAGGGCTACGCCAGCGAGTTCAAGGTCTACACGCTGGCCGGGCGTTTCACCGGCACCACCTTCGGCCGCGACGTGTTCAAGGCGCAGGCCGAAGGCGTAACCCTGCGCACCTGCGGCAAGGATGGTTGGTGGATCACCACCGAACAGGGCAAGCAGCGCAGCGTGTTCCACCTGTTCGACCGCCACACCCTGAAGCCGGTCGGCGCGTTCCAGGGCAATACCGTGGCCAACACCGATGGCATCTGGATGATGCCGCAGCCCAGCGCGCGCTTCCCGCACGGCGCGTTGTATGCGGTGCATGACGACCAGGGCGTGGTGGCGTTCGACTGGGAGAGCATTGCCAAGCAGTTGGCATTGCCGCTGGAGTGTGGTTCGTGAGCGGTCGTTGCCTGATGCGTACGTTGGCGCTGGGCCTGCTGCTGGCGGTGCCGTCGTTGTGCTTCGCGGCGGCTGAAGCGAACACCCAGGTGCCGGCGGGCAGCCGCCACTACGCAGCGACGACGGTGCCGGACCGCATTGTCGCTTCGCCGGCAGTCGATCCCGGCCATGGGTTCGCCGTGGCCTGGCGCACCGACGGCAGCGTGCAGGCGCCGCTGCTGGAGATTGCCCTTGCCGGTGATTCACCGGCCATCGAGGGCATCCGCCAGGTGCGCGCCACGACCCGCGCGCTGCAGACCGAGAACGGGCTGTCGCACCACCACCGCGCTGATGTCAGCGGCCTGCGGCCCGATACCCTGTACGTCTACCGCGTGCAGGGCAACGGCAGCTGGAGCGCCTGGAACCAGCTGCGCACGCTGGCTGCGCCCGACCAGCCGCTGACCCTGCTGTACTTTGGAGATACCCAGAACAAGAACGTGAGCCATGTCAGCCGCGTGGTGCGCGCCGCGCAGAAGGCCGCACCCGAGGCGCGCCTGAGCCTGTTCGCTGGCGATCTGGTCAGTGGGGGCGATGGTGCCGATGACAGCGAGTGGGGCGAATGGTTTGCCGCCACCGGTTGGCTGGCGCAGGAAACCCTGGTCGCGCCGGCGATCGGCAACCACGAGTATGTCGAGGAGTTCGAGGACACTCCGCAGGAACGCCGCGTGCTGGGCAGGCACTGGCCGGTGACGTTCGCGCTGCCGGGCAATGGGGCATCCGCCGCACAGCAGACCAGCTACTGGTTCGATGCGCAGGGCGTGCGCGTCGCCGTGGTCGATGGCACGTCGGCACTCGACCTTGGCACGGCCAAGGCGCAGGCGCAGTGGCTGGACAAGGTACTGACCGGCAATCCGCAGCCGTGGACGCTCGTGCTGCTGCACCAGCCGTTCTATTCGCCGCGCGAAGGGCGCGAGAACGCCGCATTGCGTGACGTGCTGCTGCCGGTGGTTCGTCGCCACAACGTCGATCTGGTGCTGCAGGGCCACGATCACACCTATGGCCGCCGTGGTGAAGGACAGGCCGCGACGCCGCAGTATGTGGTGACCGTGGCGGGGCCGAAGCAGTACCGTCTCTCCGACGAGGCACGTAGGACGATGGATCCGGTGGCCGAGGACACCCAGCTGTTCCAGGTGTTGCACATCGATCCGCAGCACTTGCGCTATGAAGCCCGCACGGTGACCGGGCGACTCTACGATGCCTTCGAGCTGCGTCGCGACGCCAAGGGCGGCAAGCAGCGCACGGAGCTGACCGAAGGCCGCATCACGCCGCGTGACTGCCCGCGCGCGCAGACTGCCAAGGGCCGCGCCGATCGCTGCTGGGAATGAGGAGGAGATCCAGATGAAAACCGTGCACCGTCTTGTCCCCATGGCTGCCATCGGCGGGGCCCTGCTCCTGCTCGCGACCGCGGTGGCCGCCGCCGATGGCGTGCTGCACCCGTTCCTGGTGGCGCAGCCGAAGCAGGCGCCGCAGGAAGTGAACCTGGCGGTGGAGATTCCGGCCGGCAGCTTCACCAAGTACGAGATCAAGGAGGACGGCCTGGTGCACGTGGATCGCTTCCAGTCGATGCCGGTCGCCTATCCGGCCAACTACGGTTCGATGCCGCGCACGTTGGCTGGCGACAACGATCCGCTGGACGCGCTGGTGCTGACCCGTGAACCCCTGCATCCGGGCGTGATCGTGCGCTTCCGGCCGATCGGCTACCTGAAGATGGTCGACGGCGGCGAGCACGACGAGAAGATCATCGGCGTGCCGACCGACAAGGTTGACCCGACCTACGCCAACATCCGCGACCTGGCCGATCTGCCGGAGATCGAACGACAGCGCATCGAAGCGTTCTTCCGGGTCTACAAGGACCTGCCGGCCGGGCGCAACCCGGTGCAGCTCAACGGTTGGGGCAACGCTGCCGAGGCGCGGACGCTGATCAGCGAAGCGATGAAGCGCTTCGAAAAATAGATCCACGCCATGGCTGGATTCAGTCCAGCAACGTCTCGATGAACGACTCGGCCTGCAGGCGGTCGCCCAGTACCCGGGCCACCGCCTGTACGGCTGCGTCCTGGTGTTCAGGACGGATGCCGCCATCGTCATCGTCGTTGTAGAGGTCATCGCCGGCATCGAGGTACACCGTGCCTGCAGCAGCCAGAGCCGCCATCAAGGTTGGCACATCGGCAGTGATCTCGCCGGCATCCAGCAGGCCGGCACCGTGGTGGCTGAACAGCACACGGCCGTCGTCCAGGTCGAGGATGAACGGATCAGCGCCGCGATCGGCAATCACCAGCCAGTTCGATGGCCAGTCGTTGATCCGTTCGCCGCTGACGCCATGCCATCGATAGCCGGCCTGCTGGCTCCACAGGCGCTGCAGTGGCGGTATCCAGACATCAAGGCCGGGAACGGTGATGCCGGCGCGGCCAACCCTGGCATTGATCTCTTCGCCCAGCGGCCCGACCTGCGCGTAGAACGACGCCAGTGCCGTGGGCAGCGGGAACGGGCCCTGCCAGTCACGCTCGTGCTGCGCATGCAGCGGCCCGAAGCGGGCGAATGAGGCGTGCAGATCATCCATGTCAGAGTCCAACGGGTAGCGGCCGTGCAGCCTAGCAGACGGCGTCTGCGCGCATCTCCTTCACCACCGCTGGCTATCATGTGCGCCTTCCACAACGAAGGCAGTGCCTGTGTCGGTAGCGTTGGTATGGTTCCGCCGTGATCTGCGGCTGCAGGACAATCCGGCCCTGCAGGCCGCGCTGGATGCCGGTCACGACGTGGTGCCGGTCTACATCCATGCGCCGCACGAAGAAGGTGAGTGGGCGCCGGGTGCTGCCTCCGATGCGTGGCGCCACCCTTCACTGGCCGCGCTGGATGCGGACCTGCGCACGCGCGGTTCCTCGCTGGTGCTGCGCAGTGGTGACAGCCTGCCGGCCCTGCAGTTGCTGATCGCGCAGACCGGCGCCGAGGCGGTGTACTGGAACCGCAAGTACGAACCGGCCACCCAGCCACGCGACGCCACCATCAAGCGCATGCTGCGCGAGCAGGGCATCGACGCGCAGAGCTGCAATGGCAGCCTGTTGTTCGAGCCTTGGGACATCGCCACCCAGCAGGGCCAGCCGTACAAGGTATTTACGCCGTACTGGCGCAATGTACTCAGTCATTGGCGCCTGCCGGCACTGCAGGCCGCACCGGAAGCACTGGCGCCGCACGCGGCCGACAGCCTGGCATTGGATGATCTCCAGCTGGCGCCGACGCTGGACTGGGATACCGGCTTCTGGGAGCACTGGCAGCCGGGTGAAGCCGGTGCGCTGGAAGCACTGTCCGTCTTTGAAGACGGTGCCCTGCGCGGATATCGCGAGCAGCGTGACCTGCCGGACCGTGTCGGGACCTCGCGGCTGTCGCCGCACCTGCATTTCGGCGAAATCGCACCCTGGCGGATTGCCCATGCGCTGGAAGGGCTGCGTAGCGCCGGCACCGACGCCGACATCGACGGCTACCTGCGCCAGCTGGGCTGGCGTGACTTCGCCTACCACCTGCTGCATCACTTCCCGAAGACGCCCACCGACAACCTCAACCCGCGTTTCGATCGCTTCCCATGGGCAACGCCCAGTGAGGCGCAGCTGTACGACTGGCAGCGCGGCAACACCGGCGTGCCGATCGTCGATGCCGGCCTTCGCGAGCTGTGGCACACCGGCTACATGCACAACCGGGTGCGGATGATCGTGGCCAGTTACCTGTGCAAGCACCTGCGCGCGCACTGGCTGCATGGCGCACGCTGGTTCTGGGACACCCTGGTCGATGCCGACCTGGCCAACAACACCATGGGTTGGCAGTGGGTGGCCGGGACCGGTGCCGACGCGGCACCGTACTTCCGTGTGTTCAACCCCGTGACCCAGGCCGAGAAGTTCGATCCGCAGGCACGGTACATCAGCCGCTGGGTGCCCGAACTGGCCGCGCTGCCGGTGAAGGCCCGGTTTGCGCCCTGGCAGCATCCGCTGCTGCTGGCGGCACATGCCCCGGGGTATCCGCCTACGCCGCTGGTGGACCTGGCCGCGGGCCGCGACGCCGCATTGGCGGCTTACCGGCAGTCGGGGGTGGGGTAAAGGGCGACCTGAGCGATCTGGTCAGTTAGCTGAACGCGGCCCTGTCGGTGTGCCCGATCATCATTCCGGCATCGCATCGGGCTGTTTATTCTCTTTGCGCCCGCAGGCCGCCGGCCGACCGGAAACCAAGGAGAACCTCATGATCCGCAACACCACCCGCAACGTCGCACTGGCCCTGATGAGCGCGGCCGTCCTGTCGGCCTGCGCCACCGGCGGCTCCTACGTACAGAGTGACCAGTACGGCAACCCCACCGAGCAGCAGAACCGCACCGGGCGCAACGCCCTGATCGGTACCGCCATCGGCGTGGCAGCCGGCCTGCTGACCGGCGACAGCGCCACCGAGCGCCGCCAGCATGCCCTGATCGGCGCCGGTATCGGTGCGCTCAGCGGCGCCGCCGTCGGCCAGTACCAGGATCGCCAGGAACGCGCACTGCGCGAGCGCACTGCCAACACCGGCATCGATGTGCAGCGCCAGGGCGACAACATCATGCTGAACCTGCCGGACGGCATCACTTTCGACTTCGGCAAGTCGACCCTGAAGCCGCAGTTCTACGGCGCGCTCAATGGCGTGGCAGGCACCCTGCGTGACTACAACCAGACCATGATCGAAGTGGTCGGCCACACCGACAGCATCGGCAGCGATGCGGTCAACAACCGCCTGTCGAAGGAACGTGCCGACTCGGTCGCGCAGTACCTGATCGGCCAGGGCGTGCAGAGCGTGCGCATCGAAACGCTGGGCGCCGGCAAGTCGTACCCGATTGCCGACAACAGCACCGACGCCGGCCGCGCCAAGAACCGCCGCGTCGAGATCCGGGTGATTCCGCTCAAGCAATAACGCGTAGCGTTACTGCTTGAGCCGGTCCGGCCATCGGCCGGATCGAAAATGCCGCCCTTGCAGGCGGCATTTTTGTGGGTGCCGAGCGTTGCTCGGCACGCCGATAGCGCATCCCTCTGTAAGCCATGCCGACCAAGGTCGGCAACTACCAGGAGATGGGTAGGCGCTCTTGTTGCAGGCTACGCCGCAGAAGCGGCCACCTTCTCCAGGATCCGCTTGCCGCTGCTTTCCAGAGCGGCGTCTTCCTTTTCCTTCTGCTGCTGCGCCAGCTTAGCGCCCGGGCACTGCGCCAGCATGTAATTGGCGTCAAAGTTGAGCTTTTCGACCAGGAAGTCGACGAACGCACGCACCTTCGGCGAGACCAGGCGGCCGCCGGCGAACACGGCGTTGAAGTCCACTTCCGGGCCGGTCCAGCCGGCCAGCACGCGGCGCACCATGCCCGATTCAACGAACGGCTTGGCCATCACGTCGCCGGTCAGCAGCAGGCCTTCGCCACAGACCAATGCACCATTCAACGCAGACATGTCGTTGGCGGTCATCAGCGGGGTGACCGGGAAGTCACGCAGCTCGCCGCCGTTCTCGCCCAGCTGCCAGGTGAAGCGCGGCGAATTTCCGGTGTGGTACGGCTTGCGCATCGCCAGGATGCGATGGAACTGCAGCTCCTCCGGATGCAGCGGCTCGCCGTAGCGCTCGATGTAGGCCGGGCTGGCGAATACCTGCGTGCGCAGGCTGCCCAGCTTGCGCGCGACCAGGTTCGAATCGGGCAGGGCACCCACGCGCAGCGCAAGGTCCGCTTCGCCGGCAATCAGGTCCAGCTTTTCGTTGCCCATGTGCATGTCCAGGCGGATCTCCGGATACTGCGCATGGAACTGGCCCAGCAGCGGGGCGATCCAGGTGATGCCGATCGAATAGGGCACGGTGAAGCGCAGCCAGCCGCGCGGGCCGGACTGCAGCTGGCTTACCGCGCTCTCGGCCTCTTCCAGTTCGCGCGCGATGCGCTGGCAATGTTCGTGGTAGATCGAACCGGCTTCGGTCAGGCCGAGGCGGCGCGTGGTCCGGTGCAGCAGGCGCGCGCCCAGGCGCGTTTCCAGCTCCTGCACTTTGCGGCTGACCGTGGTCTTGGGCAGGCCGAGCGATTTGGCAGCGGCAATGAAGCTGCCTTGCTCGACCACTTTGACGAAGATCAGCGTCTCGTTGAGATCGTGGGACATGGTCGGGGATCCTGGACGTCGGGGATGGGACAATCGTGACAGAACGATTGGACCGGGAGCGGGATGATTATTCCCCTTAATCAGGACTAATCAAGTAAAGGTTTGAGGTCTATCGTGGCGCCATTCGTTAATTGGAGCCCGTCCGCCATGAGCCTGCGCAACATTCTTGCCCGACTCCGGAATGCCGGCCAGAACACCCTGGACCTGGCGATGACCGTCGAAGCCCGTCCGAGTTCCTTGGTACACAAGGACTTTCGTGAGTTTACCGCGCCCATGCGTCAGCAGCGTGGCGGTGCCATCCGCCTGGCCGCTCACAAGGGTGACCGCCTGCGCCGAATCGGGACTATCCCGGATTTGGGAGGAAATGTCCCGTGAATGGGATGCTGACGCCTGAAGTCCTGGTCCTGGGCGGCACCGGTGCCGTCGGCCAGGGTGTGGTTGGCGCGCTGCTGGAGGCCGGCAGCCCGGTGCTGGTTGTCGGCCGCGATCCGGGCCGGCTGGCGGCGCTGCACGAGCAGTTCGCTGACGAGCCGGGCCTGGAGACGCTGCTGGGGTCGCTCAGCGACGACGGATCGGCGCGCGCGCTGGCCGAACGCATCGCGCAGCGCCCGCGCCCGTTGGCGGCGGTGATCGCCGCAATGGGTGGACCGTACCGCCGCGGTCGCGTGGTCGACCGCAACGGTGACGAACTGATGGGCGCGATGCAGGCCGATCTGATGCCGCACGTGCACGCGGTGCGTCACCTGCTGCCGCTGCTGCAGGACAACGTGCATGCGCGCCGCTACGTGATGATCGGCAGCCCGGCCAACGCCAAGCCATGGGCGGGCTACGGCGAGACCTCGATCACCACCGCCGCGCTGCGCATGTACGCGCAGGTCGTGCACCAGGAAGCGCAGGCGCTGGGCGTGCGCGCGCAGATGCTGGAAGTCTGCAGCCCGGTGTGCACCCCGGCCAATGCGGCCAATGCCTGCATCGAGTGGCCCAGCTCGCTGCTGGTGGGTCGCCGCGTTGTGTCGCTGCTGGATGGTTGCCGCGACAACCGTGCCATCGTCCGCTGTGACAGCAGCGATGCCGAACTGCCGCGCGGCCTGCTGCACCTGGAAGTTCCCCCTTTGTGGCGCGATACCGCAGGCGTCGCTTGACCTCGACCATGGTTGAGGTCGCAGGATACGCCGCCGATTTTTGCAACACGTTCTCATATAGCTGTACCACCCCTCCGTACGGATGCATGCCATGACTTCCCCCAATACCACCCCACATCGTTTCGGCCATCGCATTGCGATGGTCGGCGTGTCGATCCTCGCCGCAGCCGTGCTTGCGGCCTGCAGCGGCGGCCACGCCGAAGAAGCCGGTGCACCGCCGCCGCCGCAGGTCAGCGCCGCGCCGGTACTGGTCAAGCAGGTCAGCCAGTGGGACGAGTTCAGCGGCCGCGTCGAAGCGGTGCAGAGCGTTGAACTGCGCCCGCGCGTGTCCGGCTACATCGACAAGGTCAACTACGTCGAAGGCCAGGAAGTGAAGAAGGGCGAAGTGCTCTTCACCATCGACGCGCGCAGCTACCAGGCCGAGTACGATCGAGCGGCTGCCGAGCTGGCCCGCGCCCGCACCCAGGCCACGCTGGCCCGCAGCGAGTCCGAGCGCGCCAAGCGACTGTCCGAGCAGCAGGCGATCTCCACCGAGACCGCCGAACAGCGTCGCGCGGCCGCCGACCAGTCCGGTGCCGCCGTGCAGGCCGCGCAGGCTGCGCTGGACGCGGCCCGGCTCAACCTGGAGTTCACCAAGGTGCGTGCACCGATCGACGGCCGTGCCGGTCGCGCGATGGTCACCGCCGGCAACCTGGTCACCGCCGGCGACAGTGCCAGCGTACTGACCACGCTGGTCTCGCTGGATACCGTCTTTGTCTACTTCGATGCCGACGAAAGCACCTTCCTGCGCTACGCCCAGATGGCACGCAAGGGCGAGCGCCCGAGCGAGCGTGACAGCGAACTGCCGGTGAAGGTTGGCCTGTCCGGCGAAGAGGGCTACCCGCACTCGGGCAAGGTCGACTTCCTCGACAACCAGGTCGCCCGCAGCACCGGCACCATCCGCGTCCGCGCACTGCTGGACAACGCCGACCGCCAGTTCACGCCGGGCCTGTTCGCCCGCGTGCAGCTGCTCGGCAGCGGCCAGTTCCAGGCGCTGCTGATCGATGACAGGGCCGTGCTGACCGACCAGGACCGCAAGTACGTCTACGTGGTCGACAAGGATGGCAAGGCCCAGCGCCGCGACATCCAGCTCGGTCGCACCGCTGATGGCCTGCGCATTGTCGAACACGGCCTGGCCGCGGGCGACAAGGTGATCATCGACGGCGTGCAGAAGGTCTTCATGCCGGGCATGCCGGTGCAGGCCAAGGCGGTGGCGATGCAGCCACAGCCGGCGCCGGCACCGGGCCGCGATGCCACCGCCGCCCTGAAGCACTGATCCGCGTCCCCGCTTAGCTGCCGGCGCCAGCGGCAGCCTTCCCTGCCTTCGTCATTTCGGCGAGGGGCAGGGTGGCTGTTGCCCGCCGAATGCCTTTCCCAGGAATTCCTCCATGGACTTTTCCCGTTTCTTCATCGACAGGCCGATCTTCGCGGCGGTGCTGTCGATCGTGATCTTCGCCGCAGGCCTGATCACGATTCCAATCCTGCCGATCAGCGAGTACCCGGAAGTGGTGCCGCCGTCGGTGGTCGTGCGCACGGTCTATCCGGGCGCCAACCCCAAGGTCATTGCCGAGACCGTCGCCACGCCGCTTGAAGAAGCCATCAACGGCGTCGAAGGCATGATGTACCTGAAGTCGGTCGCCGGTTCCGACGGCGTGCTGCAGATGACCGTCACCTTCCGCCCGGGCACCGACCCGGACGCAGCGGCGGTGAAGGTGCAGAACCGCGTGGCGCAGGCGCAGGCGCGCCTGCCCGAGGACGTGCGCCGGCAGGGCGTGACCACGCAGAAGCAGTCGCCGACCTTCCTGATGGTGGTGCACCTGACCTCCCCGCAAGGCAAGTACGACACCCTGTACCTGCGCAACTACGCCCGCCTGCACGTCAAGGATGCGCTGGCGCGCATTCCGGGCGTCGGTGATGCGCAGATCTTCGGTGGTGGCGACTACGCCATGCGCGCCTGGCTGGATCCGGACAAGGTGGCTTCGCGCGGCCTGACCGCCAGCGACGTGGTGCGCGCCATGCGCGAGCAGAACGTGCAGGTGTCGGCCGGCCAGCTCGGCGCCGAACCGCTGCCGGACAGCAAGTTCCTGACCCTGATCAATGCCCAGGGCCGGCTGAAGACCGAAAAGGAATTCGGCGACATCGTGCTCAAGAGCGGCACCGATGGCGAGATCGTGCGCCTGTCCGACGTGGCCCGCCTGGAACTGGGTGCGGGCGACTACACCCTGCGCTCGCAGCTGGACGGCAAGAACGCGGTCGGTATCGGCATCTTCCAGTCGCCGGGTGCGAACGCGCTGGAAATCCGTGACCAGGTCATCTCGACGATGGACGAGATGCAGAAGACCATGCCGGCCGACGTGAAGTACGAAGCGGTGTATGACACCACCATCTTCGTGCGCGACTCGATCAAGGCCGTGGTCTCCACGCTGCTGGAAGCGATCGCGCTGGTGGTGCTGGTGGTGATCCTGTTCCTGCAGACCTGGCGTGCCTCGATCATCCCGTTGATCGCGGTGCCGGTGTCGGTGGTGGGTACCTTCGCCGCGCTGTACCTGCTGGGCTTCTCGATCAATACGCTGAGCCTGTTCGGCCTGGTGCTGGCGATCGGCATCGTGGTCGACGACGCGATCGTGGTGGTGGAGAACGTCGAGCGCAACATCGAGGAAGGTCTGTCGCCCACCGCCGCGGCCCACCAGGCCATGCGCGAAGTGTCCGGCCCGATCGTGGCGATCGCGCTGGTGCTGTGTGCCGTGTTCGTGCCGATGGCGTTCCTGTCCGGTGTCACCGGCCAGTTCTACAAGCAGTTCGCGGTCACCATCGCCATCTCCACGGTGATCTCGGCGATCAACTCGCTGACCCTGTCGCCGGCCCTGGCCGCGCGCCTGCTGAAGGCCCACGGCGCACCGAAGGATGGCCCGAGCCGCCTGATCGACCGCCTGTTCGGCTGGGTGTTCCGCCCGTTCAACCGCTTCTTCAAGTCCAGCTCGGAGAAGTACGAGCGTGGCGTGGCCCGCATCCTCGGCCGACGTGGCGCGGTGTTCGTGGTCTACGCGATCCTGCTGGTCGGTACCGGCGTGATCTTCAAGCTGGTGCCGCCGGGCTTCATCCCGACCCAGGACAAGCTGTACCTGATCGCCGGCGTGAAGCTGCCGGAAGGTTCGTCGATCGCGCGTACCGATGAAATGCTGCGCAAGGTGGCCAAGATCGCCCAGGAAACCGATGGCGTGGCCCACACCATCTCGTTCCCGGGTTTGAACGCGCTGCAGTTCACCAATACGCCCAATACCGGTGTGGCGTTCATTCCGCTCAAGCCCTTCGCCGAGCGTCATGGCCGTACCGCTGCGCAGATCAATGCCGAGATCAACCAGAAGATCGCCGGCCTGCAGGAAGGCTTCGCCTTCGCGATGATGCCGCCGCCGATCCTCGGCCTGGGCAACGGCAACGGCTACCAGATGTTCATCGAGGACCGCGGCAACCTGGGCTACGGCGCGCTGCAGAATGCGGTGCAGGCGATGCAGGGCACCGTGGCGCAGACGCCGGGCATGGCCTTCCCGATTTCCAGCTACCAGGCCAACGTGCCGCAGCTGGATGCCGAGGTCGACCGCGTCAAGGCCAAGGCACAGGGCGTGCAGCTCACCGAACTGTTCGACACCCTGCAGACCTACCTGGGTTCGGCCTACGTCAACGACTTCAACCAGTTCGGCCGTACCTGGCAGGTGATCGCCCAGGCAGACGGTCCGTTCCGCGAGACGGTCGAGGACATCGGCAAGCTGCGTACCCGCAACGACCGCGGCGAGATGGTGCCGATCGGTTCGATGGTCACCATCAAGCAGACCTTCGGCCCGGACCCGGTGCTGCGCTTCAATGGTTACCCGGCAGCGGACCTGGCCGGTGAAGCCGACCCGCGTTTGCTGTCCTCGGCCGAGGCGATGACCAAGCTGACCGAGATCGCCGGCAAGGTGCTGCCGGTGGGCATGACCACCGAATGGACCGACCTGAGCTACCAGCAGGCGACCCAGGGCAAAGCCGCCTTCATCGTGTTCCCGGTGGCGATCATGCTGGCCTTCCTGGTGCTGGCCGCGCTGTACGAGAGCTGGTCGCTGCCGCTGGCGGTGATCCTGATCGTGCCGATGACCCTGCTGTCCGCGCTGTTCGGCGTCTGGCTGACCGGCGGTGACAACAACGTGTTCGTGCAGGTCGGCCTGGTGGTGCTGATGGGCCTGGCGTGCAAGAACGCGATCCTGATCGTCGAGTTCGCCAGAGAACTGGAGATGGGCGGCAAGGGAATCGTTGAAGCTGCGCTGGAAGCCTGCCGCCTGCGCCTGCGCCCGATCGTGATGACCTCCATCGCATTCATCGCCGGCACCGTGCCGCTGGTGCTGTCGCACGGTGCAGGTGCCGAGGTGCGCTCGGTGACCGGTATCACCGTGTTCGCCGGCATGCTGGGCGTGACCCTGTTCGGCCTGTTCCTCACCCCGGTGTTCTACGTGGCCCTGCGCAAGTTCGTCACCCGCAACGGTGGTGGCCAGCTGGTGCAGCACGGCGAGCCGACCATCCACCACTGACATGGAACCCCGTCGCCGCCGGTCAATGGCCGGCGGCGGCTTCCCCCTCACAAGGCATGCATCCATGAATACCCATCAGAACAAGATCGCGCTGGTCACCGGCGCCACCCGTGGCATCGGCCTGGAAACCGTGCGCCAGCTGGCCCAGGCGGGCGTGCACACGCTGCTGGCCGGTCGCAAGCGTGAGACCGCCGTTGAGCTGGCGCTGAAGCTGCAGGCTGAAGGCCTGCCGGTCGAAGCCCTGCAACTGGACGTGACCGACGCGGCCAGCATCGCCGAAGCGGTCGAGCAGGTACGCCAGCGCCATGGCCGCCTCGACATCCTGGTCAACAATGCCGGCATCATGATCGAGAATCCCGCGCAGGCGCCGTCGGAGCAATCGCTCGAGACCTGGAAGCGCACCTTCGACACCAACGTGTATGCGCTGGTGGCGGTCACCCAGGCATTCCTGCCGCTGGTCAAGCAGGCCAAGTCCGGCCGCATCGTCAATGTGTCCAGCATGCTCGGATCGCAGACCCTGCACGCGGATCCCTCCTCGGGCATCTATGACTTCAAGATTCCGGCGTACAACGCCTCCAAGGCCGCGGTGAACAGCTGGACCCTGAGCCTGGCCTACGAACTGCGCAACACGCCGATCAAGGTCAATACCGTGCATCCGGGCTACGTCAAGACCGACATGAACGGTGGCAACGGCGAGATCGAAATCAGCGAAGGTGCACGCTCCAGCGTGGAAATGGCACTCATCGGTGAATCCGGTGCCAGCGGCAGCTTCACCTACCTGGGTGAGGTGCTGCCATGGTGATCCGCACGTTGGCGATGGCCGTCTCCAGCCTGGTGCTGGCGGGCTGTGTCAGCGTCGGCCCGAACTACAAGGCGCCGGTGCAGGAACCGGTGGTGCTGCAGGGGGCGCAGCAGCCGGTGTTCAGCACTACCTCGCCGGTGGCCAGCTGGTGGGCGCAGTTCGATGATCCGGTGCTGGAAGAACTGGTGCACGGCGCACTGTCGGACAACCTGGACCTGCGCGTGGCCGTGGCCCGCGTCAGCCAGGCCCGCGCGGTGTTCGTCGAAAGCCGCTTCGACCAGGCCCCGCACATCACCGCGGGCGGCAGCTACGACCGCCGCAAGCAACCCGATCCGCAGCTGGGTGGGCAGCGGGTGTTCAGTGAAAGCTACCAGCTCGGCTTCGATGCCGGCTGGGAGCTGGATCTGTTCGGCCGCAAGCGCCGTGCAGCAGAAGCCGCGCGCGCCGACCTGGACGCCGAGCAGGCCAACCTGGCCGATGCGCAGGTACTGGTCGCCGCCGAAGTGGCACGCAACTACTTCGAGCTGCGCGGTACGCAGAAGCGCATCGCGGTGGCCCAGCACACCCTGGTCAACCTGCGCGATACGCAGAAGCTGACCGAGGCGCGCTGGGAGCTGGGCGCCGGCAGCGAGCTGGACGTGCAGAGCAGTCGCGCCCGGCTGAAGGCGATCGAGGCCGATATTCCGCTGCTGGAAGTGGCCGAAACGCAGTCGCGCAATCGCCTGGCGGTTCTGCTGGGCCAGCGTCCGGAAACGCTGACCGCCATGCTTGCGCCGCACGACGTGCCGGCATTTGCCAAGGCGCTGCCGCTGGGCGATACCCGCGAGCTGCTGCGCCAACGCGCCGACGTGCGCGTGGCCGAGCGTCGCCTGGCCGCTGCCACCGCGCGGGTGGGCGTGGCCACTGCGGACCTGTTCCCGCGGCTGTCACTGTCCGGTTTCGTCGGCTTCCTTGGCGGCGACGCCAGTGGCCTGGTCAATGGCAACAACAAGGCCTGGTCGCTGACGCCGTCGCTGAGCTGGGCCGCGTTCGACTTCGGCACCGTGCGTGCACGCCTGCGTGCCAGCAAGGCTGAAGCCGAGGGCGTGGCGGCGCAGTATGAGCAGGCCGTGCTGCTGGCGCTGGAAGACACCGAGAACGCGCTGACCCGCTATTCCAAGCAGCAGGCGCGGCTGGCGATCGTGGTCGAGCAGGCGCAGGCGGCACGCCGGGCTGAGTCGCTGGCGCAGATCCGCTACCGCGAGGGCTCGGAAGACTTCCTGACCCTGCTGGATGCGCAGCGCACGCAGCTGGCGGCCGACGATGCGTTGGCGGCGGCTGAGTCCGAGGTCAATGTCAGCGTGGTGGGCGTGTACAAGGCGCTGGGTGGCTGGGGGCAATCACCGCAGCCGCCGAGCGTGGCGAAGGTGCAGTAACCGCAGGGGACGGAAGCAGTGGCTTCCGTCCCTTTCTTCTGTCAGGGCCAGTGATTGGCCGGTGTGTCGCGCTCGCGCATGCGCACGATGCAGAAGCGATGGCCGGTGGGTGCTTCCATCACCCACCAGCGTTTGACGAAGCCGATCCGGCGCGCGCCGAGTTTTTCCAGTCGATCTGCCTCGGCATCGATGTCGTCGCTCTCGATGTCCAGGTGCACCCGTGAGGGGTGAGCGACACGTTGCACTTCCACGTTCAGGCCCGCGGGTGCGCCCTGCAGGTCGGCGTACTCGGCGCCATCTTCGCCATACGATGGCTGCGCCTGCAGGCCGAGGGCGGCCGCCCAGAAGCGTGCGCCTTCGTCAGCGGGCGTGTCCTGGCAGTCGATGATGAATCCGGCCAGACGGCTCTGGTGCGCCATGACGTCCTCCGCAGATCGGGAATGGAGGGAGGGTAGCGCGTCGCTTGCTGTGGACGTTGTCACAGTCATGACGTTTCTGACTCTGCCAGAACCGGGGCCTGCGGTGTAACTAGTGGGGCAGATTCCGGGAGGGATGGCGATGAGCGACGACAAACGTGATACCCAGCGCATGCTGTTTGGTGATCCGGGACCGCCTGGCGCAGGGCTGTCGGTAGCGGTCGTAGTGCTGATGGTGTTGGCTACCATGGCGGCTGCGATCGGCTTCATGCGCCTGCCGGACCAGATGCTGGGGCTGGGCCTGATCGGCATCTCCGTGTTTCTGGCGGTCGGTGCCCGCATCTGCCAGGCACGCAACCAGCATCAGGCGCTGTACCGGCTGATGTCGCGACAGCCGCGGCATTGAGATTGCACCGCATTGAGATCCTGAACGAAGCAATGGCCACACTTCCAGAATTACACTTGGCCTGCAGGTGGGAATAGACGCGACATCACGCGGTAGCCATCGGAACTATTCAGTAACGTTCTAATGATCTCTTCTCCATCAACATGAAATGATTCATGGGACTTGATGTAGCAGAAAAATTCTTCAGCAAGAACGGAGCCGGCTGAATTGAATGCTCCATGCAGCTCCGGCCTTGAACGGTCAAGGAACAGCACCGAAGCAACAGCAGTTCCCAGGGCCCGCATCGCGAGAGAAGGACCGCTATGGTCCCAGAGCCAGCGACCCTTTGCCGGACAGAAGTCCTCGTTGTCATCGTGAATCATGTAGTTCCAGTCGGGGCTCTCGTACATCCAGTCTGGTGGCGTAAGGAGCCTGCCGTTGTAGAGAACTTCATGGGTTCTCGCTGAGCCGGTAAATCTCACTCCGTGGTGCTGAAGCCAGCAAAGTGCACGTTTGCTCAGTGCGTGATACTCGAGACGCTGCTGTACCCCCTGTGTAATCTGGGCTTGCGTGGATCCATCGGTTGCCGCGAGCAGAAATTCACCCAATGGAATGCTTTCCGAATGCAGTTCGGTGAGATCCAGGTATGCTCGTCCTTGTAGAACAGGAGGGAGTGCTGTGCGGGCTTCAGCATCGAGGATGACTGGGACGA
Organism: Stenotrophomonas sp. YJH_SMC_40; assembly: GCF_059368615.1. NCBI lineage: Bacteria > Pseudomonadati > Pseudomonadota > Gammaproteobacteria > Lysobacterales > Lysobacteraceae > Stenotrophomonas > Stenotrophomonas sp. YJH_SMC_40. The sequence goes on from NZ_JCAFRX010000001.1 coordinate 490,743, forward strand.
TTCGCACGTCGGACTGATCCACGTGCTTCTCCAGCATAGCCAGTTCGCGATTCAATCCTGAGCCGGGTCTCGACATGGCCGAGAGAAAGTCGCTGTCACAAAGGCAGAAAACGATCAGTGGGCGTTCCGCAAACGCGCGTTCAATCAGCTTGTCGATGTTTTGACCAAAACCGACGCTGTCCCTGTCCCAAAAGACTCGATACTTCCAATCCAAGTTGCGGACAATGTCGCTACGGATCCATTCCTTTGCATGAAATTGCCCGCCCCAAGCGTAAGAAATGAAGACAGATGCATCTTCGCGCCAAGGTGTGTCCATTCAGTCAGTATGATTGTTTTGGATTCGACCGGATTCTACTCAGGCCAGTCCAGCTCGACCACCAGCGGGAAATGATCCGACGGCAGCACGCCGTCGATGCGACGGTCATCGGTCAGGAAGCTGCGTGCATGGAAGCCACGCACCAGCACCCAGTCCAGCTGCACGGTGGCCTTGCCGGTGAAATCGTGGAAGGTCAGGCGTGGCCCCTGCGGAACCTTCACCTGAGTACGGGTGTCCTGCAGCAGGCGGGTGAATGCCTTGTAGGTGTCACCACCGGGCTCGCTGTTGAAGTCACCCGTCAGGACCACCGGCAGATCGGCCGGCAGGGCTTGCACGCGCTTGCCGATCAGCTCGGCACCCTTCACCCGGCGCGGTTCATCCTCGTCGCGGTAGGGCAGGTGGGTATTCATGAAATAGAAACGACGGCCATCGTCCAGGCGGCGGAACAGGGCCCAGGTGACCATGCGCGGGTACAGGTTGCCCCAGGTGATGCTGCCGGGTACGTCGGGCGTATCGGACAACCAGAAGTTGCCGGACTCCTCGATGGCCAGCACCTTGCTGTCGTAGAACACGCCCATGTGTTCGTCACCGCTGCCACCACGGCGGCCTTCGCCGAACCAGCGGTAGCCGGGCAGGTGTCCGGACAGGTAGTCGGCCTGCTCCTTCACCAGTTCCTGGGTGCCAATCACAGCCGGGTGCGCATCGAGGATGACCTTGACCATGGCATCGCGGCGGTCGGGCCAGCGCTTGCCCGGTTCGGTATCGGCCGGGGTGCGTACGTTGAACGACATCACTTTGAGTGGCGCCGGTGCAGCAGCCCAGGCGACGGCAGGCAGCGCAAGCGCCAGCAGCGCACACAGCGCGGGGCGACGGAAACGCGACAACATCGTGGAATCCCTCCATTCCATGAAAACGGTTTCATGGAGCATGCCATGGAAGGTGGGGGCAGCGGTATGCCGGGATGGGCGGATGCAGGTGCCGGGCGGGCGGTGAAAGCGCCGCCCGGCGGATCGCGCGGGCGCGATCAGGAGGTCATGGGTGCTCAGTCGGCAGGCAGGTACCACTGGCCATTCTGGTCAATCCAGTACACCCGGATGTAGGGAGTGCCGTCCTCGTCGAAGTACGTCACTTCGCAACGTTGATGGTAATAGGGCCCCATCTTGACCCGGACGCAGTTCGTGTTCTCCGGACCACCGCCACCACCGCCGGCGGTGGCCTGGGACGGCGTGGAGAGAGCTCCCACGGCAAACATCAGTGCGGCCATCGAGGCCAGGTGCAGTTTCATGGGCATCATCCTTGTGTCTGCAATCGCGCATCTGCGCGGTGTCGTGCAACTACCCCCGATAGCGCATGCGATCAAGCGGCAGCTGCTGCATGCGCGCCGGCCTGGCGGGCGGTCCGGCGCAGTCCCCCCTGGCTCAGTCGCGCAGGTAAGGGTTGCCGTACTCGTCAATCCAGTATTCGGCGGTGTAGACGTTGCCGAATTCATCGGTGTAGGTTTCCGTGCAGTGGTGGTGGACGCGGTTGCGGTCCACATTCACTGGCACACAGGAAACATTCTCTCTCGGGACCCCTGTGTTGGCGTCCGCCACCGGAGCCAGGGTTGCAGTTGCCACCACCAACGCGGCCATCGCGGCCAGTTGCAGTTTCATAAGCATCATCCTTGCTTTCTGCAATCGCGCACATGCGCATGGCGTGTGTAACACGCGAGCCAAACCGCCGGAAGTGCCTCGCCGCGATCAGTCCTCGATCTCGCCGCGTCGATTGGCAGCACGTACCGCCTGCGCGGTGGTTGCCACCCCCAGGCGTTGGCGCGCGTGGCGCAGATGGTTCTCCACCGTGCGCGTGGAAAGCCCAAGCGTGGCCGCGATCTCAGCCTGACGGCGCCCGGCGGCAACCCAGCGCAGCACTTCGCGCTCGCGCGTGCTCAACGCGCTTCCCGAAAGCTCGGCAGGCGATTCGACCAGATGGCGTGCGGCTCGGAATGCTGCGGTTGCAGCAGCCGCCAGCTGCAGGCGCGCGCTGGCCGACGCGTCGATCGACGTACCGGCAACGCTGATCGCGCCCTCCAGGCCGGTGGTGCCGAACACCGGCACCTGCAGACCATGCAGGCCTTCGCCGCGTGGCTGCTTCACTATCTGGTAGCGTTCGCCGCGAACGCCCTGGCGCTTGCTCCAGAAGAACGGCGCGTCGCTGTCCAGCACGTGGCGATTGACCGGGCAGGCGTGGAGGTAGCCCGCAAGGTCGGTATCGCTGCCATCGCCGAACCAGTCGCCCTCGATCCAGTACACGCGTTGTGTACCGCGCTCCAGCCCGGTGCCGGTGGCGAACACCAGCACGCGGTCGTAGCCGAGTGGTGCCGCGATGCCTCGCAGGACCGCACCCACCGCGCTCAGCGAACGGGCGCGTTCCATTTCCAGCAATGCCTGCACCAGCGCGGTCATCCGGTTCAGCGCCCGGCCAGGGCGTCGAGCAGCGTGCGCGCGGCCAGCTTGCCCAGCGCATTACCGGCCAGCGGGCTGTCGCCGGTCAGCAGCAGGCGGTCCTGCAGCACGCTGCCATCGATGCCGTCATTGACGATCTGCACGCCCTGCTGCGCCAGGCGCTCACCGAAGAACCACGGCAGCTGCCCGGGCATGTAGCCGATCTCCGGCGTCTGCCGGTCCATCGCATCGGGGAAGGCACAGATGCGGTAGCCGCGGAACAGCGAACCACCATCGGCCTCGTCCACGCCTGCGGCCAGCAATGCGGCCGGGCCGTGGCAAAGGGTGATGATGTGACGTTGCTCGGCCATCGCCCAGTGCAGGGCTGCCTTTACCGCGCGACTCTGCGGCAGTCCGATCAGGGCGCCATGGCCGCCGGGGATGAACACTGCGGCATAGTCCGAATCCGCAGCAAGCCCGGCGACCACCTCATCCAACGGCAGTGGCTGGCGGAAACGCGACGCGTAACGTTCGTACAGTTCGCCGATCTCCGTGTCCTCACGCGGGAACGCCCACCACTCGAACTTGGCGGCGTTGCCGGACAGCGTGGCCACATCGATGTCGAAGCCGGCCTTGTCCAGGTGGTACATCGGCAGCAGGGTTTCCACCGGATGGTTGCCGGTGGAGAACAGGTGGCCGTTGGCAGTGGGCAGATAGCGTTCGTCCGCAGCGATCATCAGCACCTTCCAGCGGCCATCGCGGCGTGCGTCCGGATAGTCGGCACCTGACAGGTTGCTCTTGGGCGATGTGAACTGCGACAGCGAGTAGGGCGACGGGAAGAAGGCATCGCGCTCGGCCGGGTCGGGGCTGGGCTGGCGGCTGGGCTCTTGCGTGTTCATGCGGACCTCCAGTGGGGTGGTGGGATCCAGCATAGAAGGGCTGATGCGTACGTGCGATGAGGGTTTTCCCTCAGCCGCGCGCAGCTACTTCACCGTGGCCGAATGCTGCTGCATGTCTTCATGCAGGATCCGCCGCAGTTCGACGATGGCCGGCGTGGCTTCCTGCACGCTGTGCCCGGATACGATTACCTTCTCCGAATCCGCGTGCGGCAGGTGCGAGCTCCAGTAGGGCACCAGCCCGTCGTCGGTTTTTTCCAGCGGCCCATCGGCCTTGGCGCGCGCGATGATCGAGTGGTAGTGCACCTTCGGCGACATCGGCAGGTCGGCCACCGCGCGGACGAAGGGATCGTCCTTGTCCAGATTCTGGATGCTGTTCATCTGGTAACCGTGCTTGCCGTCATTGCGGTCGATCTGACCATCGTTGGCAATGGTGGCCACGTCTTCCAGCACGGTCAGCGGCAATCGCACCAGGCGACCGATCCAGCGGCCCAGGCGGGTGCCCGCCACGTCGGTGCCGCGGTGTGGCGTGGCGATGAATACCACGCGCGATACTTCCGGTTCCGGCAGGAAAGACAGCACCGGTGCGCCCTTGGTACGCAGCAGTTCACGCTGTGCCGGCGTCATCTGCGCAGTCTCCAGCAGGGTGTCGACCAGATGATCGCCGGAAGAGGAGATCATCAGCCGCGCGATCACGCCACCCATGCTGTGCCCGACCAGCACCATGTCATGCGAAGCCTGCGCCTTGCCGCTGGGGTCGAAATGCTTGAGCACTTCGGACAGTGTATGACGCATCGCATCGTGGCTCATCGCGATGGGCATGTTGGTCGGGTAGTAGAACTGCCAGACCTGGAAGTCCTGGCGGATCTCGTCGTCGCGCATCAGTTCGTTGGCGACGTTCACCCATGCTTCCGGGCTGCTGGCCAGGCCATGGATCATCAGCAGCACGCGACGGTTCGGATCGTAGGGCTGCATCATGTACAGGTGCGGCGTGTCGATGCCGCCCTTGCCACCGAACAGCGAGCGCAGCGACTGGTGGCTGAAGTTGGAACGGGCCAGCCACAACGCATAGCCGGCGGTGAAGTTCGCGGCCAGCGGAACCTGTTGGCCATGCAGGGTGACTTCCGTGACCTGGTAGGGATCGTGGATCTCCAGCTCCGGCTCGTCGTCGTGCAGCACTTCCCACAGGTTCTTTCCCGAGAAGCGCAGCAGCACCGTCATTGAAGGGGAGGGCATCTCGCTCCAGCTCTGCGCGGCCGAGGTGCTTGCCTGCGCGGCGGGCGTCGCTGCCGAAGGCGGGGTGGCCGTGCTGCCAGCCGGATCGTTCATCACCGCCACCAGCTCGGCACCGAAGCCATCGCGGCGATGCACGCTGCGCAGCGTGCCAGTGAACGACAGCGAGGCCGCCGGTACCAGTTCGGTAGGGGTACGCGTATCCAGCGGTGATGCTTCGCCTGAAGGGGCCAGCACGAAGGTCCAGCGGCCCAGCTGGAAGTGGCTGGCCTGGCCGTGCACGCGGCCCGTGGCATAGGCGTCGTACAGCTGTACCGAGGCTTCCTGCACGGCCAGGTTGTAGTAGTCGCGCACCTGGGTCTGGCGATCTTCGAAGCCGCGCTGGTTGGCGGTGCGCTCGGTGAAGAAAAGATAGGCATAGGCCTGGCGCGCGACCTGCATCCACGCATCCAGGCGCGGTTGGAAATCGGCATCCAGTTCGGTGATCGCGCTCTTGGCGCGGCCGGATGCCGAGTACTCACGCTTCGGCGCCGGCAGGGTCATCGCATACTGCAGCCACAACTCGGCCAGGCTGGAGCGCTTGTCCTCCTCGCGCACCACGATGCTGCCTTCCATGGCCTCGATGCAGGGCAGGCCCGGTTTGGCGCAGACGCCTTCGTCGAGGCCGGCCACCCGCAAGGTCTCCGTGGTCGCCGCGCTGAGCTTGCCGGAAGTGAGGATGTCACCGCGCTTGAGCGCGATGTACTGGCCGGGCGTGACCGAGGCCACCTGCACCGACGGCCCGAACTGGCGCAACGTGGCGCAGCCGCCCAGGGTGAGCAGCACAGTGATGATGAGGGTCGTGCGGCCGATGAAGCCCAAGCCCGTGGTTGCCATACGATCCTCCTGCGCGGTGGCGCCACTCTAGCGGTCGGCATGTCAAAGCGGAAGATACCGGGCGGTCGGTTTGGGGGGCTAAGGCGCTGCCATCCAAGCGATTCAGCCGGTTCCGTGTGACACTGGGGTGAATGGAGCGATGCAGGGACTGCGATGACGTGGCTTGAGACCCGGATCCCGCCGCCGCTGGTGATGCTGCTGTGCGCGGGGATCGGCTGGCTGGGGAGCCGACTGTGGCCGGAGGCGGTGTTGCCCCTGCCGATGCGGGCGCTGATGTCAGGCGGGGTGATGGCGATCGGTGTGGCGCTGAACCTGCTGCCGAAGCTTGCGTTCCAGCGGGCGCGCACCACGGTCAATCCGCTGCGCCCTTCGGCATCAAGCGCGCTGGTCACGCGCGGCATGTACCGTTACACGCGCAATCCGATGTATCTGGGCCAGGCAACGATCCTCACTGGCGCAATGTTGTACCTGCAGAACACGATCGCGTTGCTGGCTGTGCCGTTGTTCGTGCTCTACATCACCTGGTTGCAGATCATGCCGGAAGAGCGGGCGTTGCTGGCCCGCTTCCCCGACGTGTATCCGATGTTCCGCCAACGAGTGCGGCGTTGGCTGTAGCGGGCATCACCCATTATCGAGAGATCTGGCACTTCACGGCAGCGGAATAGCCTTCGTAGTCATCGCCTGCGATCACGTGCAGGGTGTGGCGCTTGTCAGTGGTCTTCACGTATGAAGGTTCCTGCGTGTTGGCGTGTTCGTTGACCGTGTTCACTGACCACGCTTTGGCCAGATGCGTGGCGTCAACGCCGTTCAAGTAGACGAAGAGGCTCTTCTCGCCCTCGGCCACGTTCACATCGGCACTGGTGACGGTGCCGCCGAACAGGGCGACCGGCTTGTCTTCCGGCTCGAAGGTGCCACCCGGTTTCCTGGCCAGGCCAGCGGCCTGCAGTGCATCGATGGCGTCGGCCTCGCTGAAGTCCGAGCCGGCCTTGCAGGCCAGCAGGGCTTCCAGCGTGGCGGTGCCGGGGGGCGCGATGGCCGGTGCCGCGGCGTGCGTGGCTGGGGTTGCGGCGAGGGTGACGAGGAACAGGGTGAGAGCGACGGGAGCTTTCATGGCAGATCCTTTAATGTGTCGCGGGATAGCCGGTGGCGGGGCGAACAGATCCCGGCCACCGGCCACATTCGGCGTGATGGGTCAGTCGAACCAGACCAGCGGCATGTCGGCATTGAGCGACATGTGGCGGAAATCTCCTAGCACCTGGGCCACGGCCTGCACGGTGTGGCAGCCCGTTCCCAGCGCGGACGATCCCGCGCTCAGGTAGCTGGCGGAGATGGTACGGGTGCTGACCGAGTCCGGTCTGGAGCCCAACTGCTGGGTGCCGAGGCTGCCCACCTGCTGGCCATCGATCTTCAGGAACAGGAACACGCTTCCGCCACCGTCGTTCGGGTCACCCTGCACGCGGGACTTTGTCGAGAAAAGCACCACGCCGTTGTGCCCCTGCGGAATGCAGACCTGGCCCTCGCCAATGACCACCTGCGAGCCCGCTGACGGACAGCCCGGCGCGAAGCCATTGGTCCCGACGCAGACATAGGCGAAGCGGCGGTAGGGGCCTGCGGCGGCGTAGTTGAATCCAGGATTCAACCCCTTTCCGACCACGCCAAAGCCGTTGGACAGCGTCACCAGTCGGGAGTTGGCGCCGAACTTGTACTTTACGTTGTTGGTGTTGGCGTCCTGCGGCTGGTAGTACGGCGATTCGGACGCGACGAAGCTGACAGTGCTGTAAGCCGGCGGATTGACGAACAGGCCTTGCGAATAGAAGGGAGCCTGCGTTTCTGCGCCACTGAAGATGTCATTGATCGACCAGGTCATCGATTCGATGCCGGGCTCCTGCTCGTTCAGGAAAATTCCCATCATGCCATCGCCGTAGTTGCCCCATGCGAACGCGCGGCCGGAAGCCATGGCCACGATGGGGCCACCGGGATTGCCGGCCTGGGCAGTCATCAGCAGCTTGCGGTCCTTGGCCTGCAACGCCATTCCTTCAGGACTGCCGACGGTATTGAAGTCCAGCTGCGCGGTGTCACTCGGAAGGCTGCTGTTGGTTACCGAGCCTGCAGATGTGATGAGCACGGAAAGGTTGCTGGCGGAGCCGAAATTGACGGCCGAACCGATGGCCTGTCCGGCCAGGTTGACCGTATGGTGTCCGGCGGGCAGGTACTTGGCACCGATGACATTGAAGGAGTGCTGTTGGGCCGATGTCGACTGCCGCCAGTCGATGTAGCTGTCGTTGGAGACCACCTCACCGTTGATGGTGATGTAGGCGTTGGCGGCAGAGCGGCCGCCAGGGAAGTACCGTCCATCCGACTGCACGTATACCCATCCAGGGGCGTTCAGATCGATGGTGCTCGAAAGCAGGGTTGCCGTGCCGGGTTGTACGCGCTGGTCAGCGGCCAGCTGCAGATAGCGGGAGCCTGGCGTGGCAGCGGAAGCCTGCCCCAGTGCCAACGCCACGGCCAAGCCCACAAACAGTGTGATGCGCTTCATCTGATGTCCTTTCAGGTTTCGGGTCACGTCGTGTGACGCAGGGACTCTACTGGATCCGGATCTCAGCTTCTGTGACTGGCTCCCGATGCGGGTGGCATCGGGGAATGTCGGGACAGCAGAGGAAGCGCCATCCTCGGAAAACAAAAAAGCCGGAACTCCATTGACGGGAGATCCGGCTTCTTGCGGCCTCGACAGGCCATACAGATGGTGGAGGTGGGCGGAATTGAACCGCCGTCCGAAGGCACTCCATCCCCAGCACTACATGCTTAGCTCACCGTTGGATCTCGTCCCCGAACAGCACGGCGTGCAAAGCGCATCCGGGAACCAGCCTGTTGTGTTCTAGTGCCGGACTGACAGGCAGCCACCCAGCGCGATTCCATGATAGTGACTCTACACCGCGAGCATGGACACAAGCGGTTTCGAGGCTTAGGCCTTAAGCGGCCAGAGCGTAGTTGTCGTCGTTGGCAACTAGAGTTTTGCAGCTGGATTTACGAGGAAAGCTACCCCCTCGGCATGCGCCAGGCGACTTCACAACCCCCGTCGAAACCAATGCACCCCCGGTTTCTTCAAGTATTGCAAGGCTTTTGGGGTCAATGCTGGCAAAAAGCTGGCACTAACCCTGCCCAACGAGCCGAATAGTACGGCAATCTTCCTGAACAGTCACGCGCAAGCCTCACTTACTCGGCTGCACGGCGCTGAGCTAAGGATGGCTGTTCAGGTAGTCAACCACCTCGTCGCTCAGGTATTGACCCCGGTAGTACCGATGTGGGGCGTTGAGCGCGACGAGCTCCGCCAGATGTCGTCGGGTGGAGACACGGTTGACGATGAACTGATGTTCGATCAGCAAGACTCTGTCGTGGGGCTCTGCCGATGCGTCTATTACCCGGCCTGGGGGTGGCTCAGGCAAAGGGGTGTCGCAGGGGGCCTTATCGCTGTTGATCTCGATCAATCGACCACGGTGAGCAGCAGTTGCGTCCGTACTTAGGATGTACTCGCCTCCCTCCATGAAACCCATGAACCGGAACGTACCCAAGGGCCCCACGTGCTGGACCATAGGGATGTGGCCTTCCTCGTGAAGGCGGCCACGAACCAAGCCGCCGCTGCGAGCGTCGACAATCCAACCCGCCAATAGAAGAGATGTGAACTCTTCTGGGGAGCGAATGAAGAGCATGTCCTCCTCATCGGGGTAGTTCTTCTGTGGGGCCGCACCATTTCCTGGATCAATTGAGTCGCCGTCCATTCCAATGCTCCGGTCATTCAGATTGCTAAGAATAGCCCGCTTGACGAGAGATGACGGTATCCAAGCGGCCGTCGCCTTCGCGCCGGCATCGGTGACCATCGAAGGGATCCACCGGCCGTACTTCCTGGCGGTGATCGTCCAGTCTCGGAGCCCCATCTGCCTCGAGACCCGCATGACGTTCTCGCCGGCGCTGAGCGCCTGGGGGGCGAAGGTGTGGCGCATCTAATGCAGATGCCGAAGCGATCGATCAGTGCGCTTCCTGGAGCGTCATCGAGGCGCTAGCGCGAACGCAGTTGGCATCAAATTCCAAATTTGTGATGAGTGTCACAGGTTAATTAAAAGTGAATACGTCATTTCGTTCAGGCATGCGGGCTCGAAGGGAAATTTTGTTCATAAATATACCTTTGAAAAATAAAGAATTTTTTTCCTTATCAACAGATTTCAGCCTTTCTGAATGTTTTCCACAGAGTTGTCCGTTGAAGCGATTGTGCACTTGTGCTAGCGGTCTCCGGGAGACTAAGATTTCCCCAGATCCAGAGGCTGTGGTGGCCGAACTGATCTGGCGGCCGGTCAAAGTGATCGGCCCTTTTTTGTCTCAAAGACTAAGGATAGTGAGACGAGGTTACGCATATGAAGAGAGACAATTTCCCCGTGCTACGTCATCGAAAGTCTGAGGACGGCCGACATGCAGTCGACGCCTCGCTACGCGTGCTCATCCTCCCGTCTGAGGACGGTGGGTACGTTGCTCAGGGCTTGGAGATCGACTACTTGAGCACAGGTCGCACTGTTGACGAAGTTCGTCAGAACTTCGCCGATGGCCTTCTTCGAACCATCGAAGCCTACTTGAGGCGTAATAGGCCGCTGACGGCTCTCTTTGCGAAGGGAAAAACGCCGCCAGAGGCGTGGAACCTTTGGCTTCAAAGCGATAACCACGATGTGCTGACCTGCGGGACTGTTGTTGAGCTCGACATCCCTCAGGACACTGGATTCTTTACATCACTCGCTTTCCGCGAGGCTGAGGTGGCTCACGCTGCATGAGGATTCGTAAAGGGCCATGGGACGGCGCTCAACCCAGAACACATGTGCTAGATGTGTTGAGAACGCACGGGGTTGAGGTGATAGCGCAAGGAAACGACTGGTACGAACTGGTCGATGCTGATGGCGACCCTGAGGTGTTGCTGATCACGAACCCGGTGTTTCCAGACATGGTGGTAAAGATCTGGGAGCGCTACGGTTCAATTCACCAGTTTGATATCACGGATCTAGTGCGAAGGCATTGAGGAAGCCCCGCTTTCAGCGGGGCACACTGCGTCGTTTGCTTAACGTTTGACTATGCGGGCTGCTTGATGCCCGTATGCATATGCTCTGGCTTCCAGACAGCCGCGGCCTTCGCGCCGGCATCGGGGACCATCGACGGGATCCAACGGCCGTACTTTTTCGCTGTGATTGTCCAGTCCCGATGCCCCATCTGCCGGGCCACCCACATGACGTTCTCGCCAGCGCTGAGCGCTTGCGAGGCGAAGGTGTGGCGCATCTGATACGGGTACCGGTACCTCACTCCGGCCTTGCGCAGCGCGCGCTGCCATTCGCCGGCGCGGATGCTCTGGTCCGACCCCCACCGGGCGTTCGTCCTGGGATCGTGGAAGACGAACTCGCCGGCGGTGGCGGTGTGGGCGCGCTGAGCCTTCAGGGCATCGATCGCCGGTTGCAGCAGCTGCACCTCACGCACGCCGGACTCGGTCTTCGGGGCCTTCATCTTGCCCATTACCCAGGCGCGCCGGATCTTGACCGTTCCCTTTCGCCAGTCGATGTCCGACCAGCAGAGGCCGATCATTTCTGAGGTGCGCAGGCCCGTGGCGAAGTTGAACTGGCAGTAGTTGCGGACCTGGTCCTCGCGGCAGGCGGCCAGGATTGCCTGGACTTCCTCCGGCGTGAACGGGTCGACCTCTTCGCGCGCATTGGCCTTGGCGCGCCGCTTCACCCTGAATCCATCGAGGGGATTGCTGGGGATCAAATCGTCGGCGACGGCCTCGTCGAGGGCGCCGCGAAGCGGCCCCAGGACGTTGTTGATGCGCTTGGCCGACGTCGACTCGTCGAACGTGGCCACCAACTCCTTCAGGGCGATCCGGTCGAAATCACGCAGGGCGATCGCTCCGCAACGCGGCACCAGGATGTTCTCGACGATGCGCCGGTAGCCGATCAGGCTGCTGTGCTCGAGCTCGGGCTCTTTCTGCGCCAGCCACCGGGTCAGCACCTGCTCCAGGTTGTCCAGGGCTGCAGGGCGGATGGCCACCTGACGGGCACGCTTGCTGTTGGGAAAGTGGGTGGCGTAATCGAACGTGCCTTTCTCGATCTCAATCTTGATCTGGCCCAGCAGGTTTTCGCAGTACCGCAGATTCCGTGCGGTCGGGGGCAGCTTCAGCCGTTCGCGACAGCGCTTGCCGCGGTAGTGAAAGGTTATCTCGATGCTGCCTTGTGTAACTGGCCGGACGCCACTCTGCCTTGGACTACCCACTCTTCGTATCCCTCCAAATCAATCAGGTTTCTTCCATCTGGCGCCTTGATGAACACGGCGCCCTCCAGCCAATCGCCGCGCTTGATCTTCGAGTTGATGGCATGGACCGTGTAGCCGGTCAGCGCTTCGAACTGCTTGAGCGTCACGAATCGGACCAAGCGCAGGTTCGCGGGGGAGTTAACCCTCGGCAATCCTCGTGAGCTGAGGGGGCTAAATGGCATGCAGCAAGGCTCCGGCATCAGTCCGTGTGTCAGAATGAACCATGAACTTTGAGGGGGGAATTGAATGAGCTGGATGGATGGGTTTAGTCAGTGCAGTAGGCTTGGTGTCGATCGCTGTGTGGTTTGGTGGGATGCTTGGGCCGCGACCGGTTCCCTTCTTGCAGCGGTAGTTGCTGCGATCTCTGCATACGCGGTATGGAGGCTTGGAACAAGGGCAAACGCACTTGCGGAGGTGACGCAAAGAGCGGTTGACGAGGATCGCAAGCAAGAGGCGAACTTCCTCAGGAATTACATCTTTCCTGAGTTCGCCGTAGTACATACGGCTTTGGATACTTGGCTCACAAGCTGGCCAACGCCGGAAATCCGGATCGTTTTCTTCTCTGAACACGAGGCGATTCGTAAGGAGGCAAGAGATGCTGCGTTCGGGGAGCTCTCCAGTGTAGATCTGACGCAAACCAAGTCGGTGATCAGCAGGCTGCATGTTTTTTCGGGGGAGGAGGCCAAAGCAGTGGCTAATGCTCTGGCGCGTAGCGGCATCGTAATTGACCTGATTCGACGGATGCACAGTGATGCAGAGATCCTGGAGGACTACGAAAGTAAGTTTGACGGGCTTACCAAGACGTTGACCGAATACCGGGACCACATTGGGAGATTCATCGTGTTGGCTGCCGCAGCTCGTTTGGAACAGGATCAAGCTTCCGTCGACCACTCGGAAAGCGCAGGAAATCCAAGCGAGGAGACGGAACCAGGCGAGGGTGAAGGTGTTACGACCACATCCGGTATCGCGCCGGCAAAGTAGGAGTCGGTACGCGCCTTCGTCGACCACGATTCGCAACTCGTGAGTGGCTGTATCGGCGAGGAAGCGGGAGAGGACGTCACTGCGGTTCATGAGTATCTCCGGACTGTGCGGAAGAGGACTGGGCGGCCTTCAGGGCTGTTTGCCAGGCAGGGACTGGGCTGCCCTCGGCGTCGAGCAGCTGCAGCAGGCCGGACCGGTGGCCAGCGGCAATGCGGCCGCCGGCGCGCAGAACCAGCAGCACCTGCGACTTCTTTGTGAGCGGGTCTTGGCGAGGCAGATGGCGGACGTTGATGACCTTGCTGTTCACGATCTCCGCGACGGAGGTGAGGTCAGGGCCGGCGGCCATGTCGCAGCTGAAGGTCGGCGCGGGCTTCTTGGTGGTCATCGTCAGCGCCTCTGGCCGGCAGGCAGCGAGGGGATCTGCTGGGGTTCGGCAACCGCGGCCGTGAGGTTTCCGGTTTCGTGGGCCAAACGGATAGCGTCGAGCTCCACCTTCACCGCGCCGATGTAGGTGGTGGCCACGATGGTGGTGGCCTTGGCGCGCTCGATGACCTGGCCCATCTGCTCTGCGCTCAGGTCGTCGTCGCCCAGGCGTTCGAGCATGGCCACCAGGTGATCGCGCACATCACTGACCTTGTTCTTCATCTTCTTGCTCCTTGATTCGCCGCCTGACCCGGCGGGTGATTCGCGCCTTCAGGTGGACCAGTTCTTTCAGTTCCGGTGGGAACCGGTTGTGGTAGCTGTTGCGCCGCATGTTCTCGGCGAGGGTCACGGTCTCGAGGCGATCAGCAGTGATCTCTGCGGCGACCAGCGTCTTCAGCCCCGGCCGGAACACCACGATGTGTCCCTCCGGTACCGGGCCGTTTGCCGCCTCCCAGACCATCACGTGCACCGGTCGCCAGCGGTTGACCGGGAACAGGGCTGGGTCGTCTGTGATCTTGCGCATCAGCACCTTCCGTTTCGGATCGACCTTCTCGGTCCCGATCGGCACGTAGTTGCGCGCCTCGCTGGCCGGCCGCCCCTTCTTGAACTGGGTTTCCCGCATTCGACCGGCGTGCCATCCCGGCCTGCGTAGTCCCTTGTTCGACGGTGTGGTGCCGGGCTTGAAGCGCGAGGCGATCGATCCCGGCTCCTGCGTCCCGTTCCAGAGCGCGGCCAGCGGCTGGGTATGGAAGTCGTCGGCCTTCTGCAGGCCCAGAGCCGCTGCTCGCCGGTACACCGCGGCTGTGGGCCGTTCGAGGACGTGCGCGATCAGGAAGGCGGGGAACCGCGGCCAGTTGAGCCGCAGCGTCTCGTCCTCGTCGGCGGTCCATGGCCGGCGCGCGTTGGGGTGTGACTTGCGCACCATGGCTCACGGGGTCCAATCCGAGCTGTTCGGGACCTGGGCCTGCCGCCGCGCGCGCTGCCGGACAGCTTCCTTCCGGAAGTACGCGCGGTGCTCGACCTTCTGACCGCGGATGCGGAAGCCCCAGCTGTGGGCGCGCGGCGGCAGCGTCAGCACCAGCGTCCAGGTGCCTTCAGCCTGCAGGTCCTCGGCAAGGGCGATCCGATGCCAGCCGTCAGCACGGCGGAACAGCAGCTGGCCAGCGCCGTACCAGGTCGACGAATACGGTTCCTCGGCGATCGCCGACGGCACCGCGTCCGGTACCGCCGGCAGCGGCCCGTCGAAGGGCCGGTGCTCGAAGTACCCGCCCCGCAGGATCAGACTGAAGAATGACCAGGGGTGATCATGGAAGACGCCGCCGTGGTCGCTGCTGCGGATGTGGTGCAGGCGCAGGGCCAACCAGGGCCGGGGTTGGCCACGGTCGTCGACGCCGGCGCGGCCGATGCGCAGCAGCCAGAAGCGGTCCATGTACGGCGTGCCATCGGCATTGGCGAGGTGGAAGTAGGGAGTGCGGGCGCCCCGCTGAATCAGTGCGGTTGCAAAGCGATCCAGCACGCGGCGGCCCATGGTGCGCGGCGCCGCCTGCAGATCCATGTAGCTGCCGCAGCGGCCGCACGACTCCATATCCGGCCAGTCACGGGCGCAGCCGAACAGGGCGCAGAGGAAGGCGCGCACGCGGCTCACGGCTGCTCGTCCCTGTAGGTCGGAACCAGGCCGCCGGCAGCGGTCAAGGTGCCAGCTTCGATTTGGCGCAGGCGGCGAGCACGTTCGGCCCGGCCACCGCCGGCCGGTGCCCACGTGGTGCGATGGCGGGCCGGCATGCGACGGACAGGGACGGCGCGCGCGGCGCGCGTCGGCTGCGCCAGTAGGGCAATCATCAGGGCGGCGAGGGAAGAGCGGCCAGTGCTGGGACGATGCGGATTCATGGAGACCTCATGCGTAGGTGGTGAGGTGGAAGTGCTCGCGAACCAGGTCGTAGAGCCGGCCGACTTCGCCGATCTGCAGGGCGAAGCGGGCATCGAACTCGGCGCGCCGGCCGTCTTCATCCCCGTGCTGCAGCTGCTCCATGGCGCCGTCCAGGAAGCGGAGCTTTCGGACGATCAGGTCGTCACCGAGGACGAAGGAGAGGTGGTCGTCCAGCACCAGGGCGAGCTTGGTGACCTGCTTGCCTGTCTCCAGGTGCAGGTCGACCTCGTCGCAGCGCAGTTCGTGGTGCTGGCAGCGAACGATTGCGCCGCCCTCAACCGGATCGCGGAGCTCGCATTCCTCGCCCAGGCTGAGGCCGTCGGGCAGCGGCTCGCCGGCAGCCCAGCCGGTCAGGATCGCCCGCGGCGAAACCTCGGCGTTCAGGGGCAGGGCGGGGAAGCTGCCGACCACGTTACGCAGCTGACTCATGGCGTACTCGCCGGTTTTGCGGCTGCTGGTGTCGACGAAGACGACACCGCGCTGGTGGTCAAGGTAGAGATCGGTCCGTGTTGGGCGGACGAAGGCCCGCGGCAGCAGCTCGTGCAGGAGATCGTCCTTGATGCGCTTCCGCTCGCGGCCGCCGGGGCGGCGCCCGTCGCGTTCCTCAATCTCCAGCAGTTTGAGTTCGAGCAGGTTGCTTACCACGGCAGGCGGGAGGATCTTCTCTTCGGCGCCGATGGCCATCCACATGCAGCGGCCGATCTCGTGCGACAGCAGCTCCTTCTCTTCGCGGCCGAACGGCGAAATGAAGCCGGCGGAGCACATTTCCAGCGGGCCGACCGGCTTCAGAGCGCTGGCTTTCAGGCCGTCCTGCCAGTCGAACATCTGCAGCTGCGGGTAAGTGAACATCGTGAGGTTGCGGAAGAACATCAGGTGTCTCCGGTCTGTTCAGAGGTGACGCTGCTGCCTTCGGGCAGCTCGGAAAGGCCCAGGGTGTAGAGCGCGTCGTCGATCGCCGCCTGCTCGGCTTCTGCGATGACGCTGTGCGGTCTGACCACGCCCGGGATGTGGACGTGGAAGAGCCTCACGGTTTGCAGGCCTCGGCAATGCGCTGGAACTTCCGCGCCCAGGTGGCCAGGTCGGGCTTCATCCCCGCGCTCCAGGCGATCTGGAAGATTGAGCCGAAGCGGATCCGCAGCGCGCGCCACTGGTCCGGCGGTGCGATGGAAACCGCGCGCTGGTAGCGCTGCACGCGCGCTGCGGCAGTGATCGCCGGCGGCATGCGGTCCAGGTCGTGCTGCAGGATTGCGTCGACGCCGTGGCCCAGCAGGTGCAGGTCTGCTGTCATGACATCGCCCTCCCGTGCACTACCCACAGTAGGTCGGCTAGTGCCGGCGGCACGGGGGACATGGCGCGCGCCTCGTAGAAGGCGGCTTCGATGATCTGCTCGAAGGTGCGGCCGTCAGGGGCGCGCGCGGTCTCGCCTTCAACCTTCAGGAGGCGGGCAAGGTAGTCCTTGCTGGCGGAGCCCAGATTCCCGACCAGGTCATCGAGGTCGATCTCCGCGTCGACGGTCATGGTCACCGAGTTCATGACAGTACCGCCCGGGATCCGAGGGCTGCCACGACACCCAGCACGAAGCCGGCCGCGCCGCCGATGGCCAAGACTCGCCGGAACAGGACGGCGGTGGCCTCGGCAATGATTTCCTCCGTCCTCATGCTGCACCGCCTTTCACACGCGCGAGGGCGCGTTGGCAGCGCGGGCAGGTCACAGGATGCGATTCGCAGGCGGTCCAGCCCACGGATCGGCGGCCTGGCGCTGCTCCGCACAAAGCCTTGCCGGTGGCTTCGACGAACCCACCGTGCTTGCGCACCTGGGCCGCAGGGATCGCGTGCAGGTTGGTGCCCTGGCCGCGCTCGAGGCCGTTTGCACATCGGCCGGCCAGCTTCGCCGCCAGCACATCGGCCACGGCGCTCATGCGGTACCGCCTTGGGGCATCACGAAGCGATAGCCGCGCAATCGAATGGTCTCGATGGCGTGCTTATGGCCAGCGGCAGCGAGCTTGCGGCGCACGCGCGAGACCAGGACCTGCAGGACGTTGGACTCGCGCGACGGCGGTTTGCTGTTCGGGTACATCGCGGCATGCAGCGCGTCGACCTCCACCAGGCGATCGGGTGCCCCGACCAGAACCTTCATCACCACGGCCTCTGTGCGGCTGAGCTTGATGCTGCTGCCGGCGATCAGCAGGCGCTGGCGCACGACGACCGCCATGGTGCCTTCGGCGCCCGCGCCGGCGGCCGTGGCGCAGCTGCTGCAGAGGTCGGGGCCGGCCCAGGAGCAACCGCCGGGGCAAGCCTGCAGGTCGGTGCAGCTGCACACCCGGCAGCGACGTTCGGTGGCGACCATCAGTGCACCTCCACGAAGGCCAAGTCATAGATGACGCACCGCGCCCGGGCCACCACGGGGGAGGTGGCTTTTTCCGCCGACAGGGGGACGACGGTATTGGCCCGGGCGCAGGCGTCGGGGGAAACGGAGTAGGTGCCGCCGACAACCGCGTCTACGGCATCGAGCGCCAGCTGCCAGCGGTAGGGGGAGAAGTCCTTGGCGAGCGCGGCGGACACGCCGGCCGCGCAGTCCGGCACACGGCCGGTGTCGT
Source organism: Stenotrophomonas sp. YJH_SMC_40 (assembly GCF_059368615.1). Taxonomy (NCBI): domain Bacteria; kingdom Pseudomonadati; phylum Pseudomonadota; class Gammaproteobacteria; order Lysobacterales; family Lysobacteraceae; genus Stenotrophomonas; species Stenotrophomonas sp. YJH_SMC_40. The sequence goes on from NZ_JCAFRX010000001.1 coordinate 508,747, forward strand.
TGAAGCCGTTGAGCACCGCCTGGGCAATTGTGGTGCGCAGGCCCCAGTCGTTCTCGCTGGCCAGGGTGTAGACCTCCAGCGCCGCGCAGATGCGCGGGCTGGTGATCACCAGCGCAGCTGGTGCCCGGACGGCCTGGCCGGGTTCGTCTGTGGAAGGGGACGATGGGGAGAAGAGGGCGCCAAGGCCGGTGACTCCGAGAGCCCCCAGTGCCAGGTACAGCGACGAAGACAGTGCAGACATGTGCTCAACCATCCGTGCTTGGGATGGTGAGCACTCTAGTGCTTAATTATGTCTTGTCAAGCACTTTAATGCCTATGGCAGTGGCGGAGGCATTGCGCGAGGCCACTTTCCGCGCTGGACCAAGGTGTCGCGAGCTGCCTTCAGCGCTTCATCCGGAAGGACCGACGGTGCGGAGGCCCAGGCGTCCTCAGCGATCTGCATCAGCTCCCAGCAGACATCGCGGGTCTCGAGGTCGTAGTAGATGCGGCTGTTCGAGGGCTGATCCCAGAACCGCGCGACCGCCAGGCGCCAAGCGCCTTCTCGTGGGTCCATTGTTTCAGGCACGTTCGCATTGCCGCCTAGCCAGTTGCCGAATATGGCAGGCTGCCAATCGGCGGCTCGCGCCGCAAACCACCTGGCGACGCCGTACTCTGCGGTGGTGAGTACTACATCAATCTTGAGGCGATTCTTGGAGCCGTCCCGAGGGTAAAGGACCGCAGTGCCTGGAGTAGGTGCGGACCACTCCCAGAATGAGTGCTGAGGAAGACGCGCGGAATCTTGACGATCGACCGACGCTACGACGTAGATTGCAGGATTCTTCTCGACACGGAGTACGGCAGTCCCAGTGGTCTCTTCAATCCACTGGCACCAGCATCCCGTCCAGAGAAGCGACACAGGCTACCCCGCAGATCGCTGCTTAACCGCATGGCCGCCTGTGCCTCTGCCCATGGCCGAGACCAAGCGATCCACGGTTTCCCGATCCCCGGCTTCCAAGTCCAAGTAGTTTCCGAGCAACGTTGAAACCGACTCTAAGACAGCAGGATCTGAAGGGAAATTCGGCAGCAACAGTGCCCAAGGGGCTACGGAATAGGCTGCTGCTATGGCGTCGATAGTCCGGACTGTCGGATTCTTGAAATGCCCGCGGCCATACGTCATGAGGTCGCCGATCGCGCGTTGCGATACTCCAGCCCGCTGAGCCAGCGCCGCCTGGGAGTCGCCGCGCGCCTGCATGAAGCGGCGGACGTTGTCTGCAATCGTTACCACTGGGTCTACTTTCGCCATTCGTTCAGCGTAAGCACCGGCCTGCGCATTTTGGTGCTTGTCGAATAAGCATTGTAGTGCTACAAAGTCGCGCATGGACGCCGATACCCTCTTGCATCAAACCGTGGTGCGCCTGCGTGCGCATGAAGGGAAGTACGCCGAGATCGCCCGGCAGAACCCGGACATCGGCTATTCGTGGCTCACGAAGCTGGCGCACGGGCAGATCACGAACCCGACGATCGCCAGCCTGCAGCAGCTGATCGAGGCGCTGAATGCCTTCGAAGGCCTGGAGCGGGGCGGCCTGGCCGAAGTGGTGGCGCAGGCGGATCCGGTTATGGATCCGGTTATGGAACTGCGCGCCGAACCGAGCGGCGATGTGGACGTCGGCCGCATCGTCCCGCTGGAGACAGCCTGATGGCCCGCCGATACCTCAGCAATCCTCGCGATGGGGAGGATCGAGGCCATGGCCGGGATCGCAGGGAGCTGCGCGCGCTGCGGCAGAGGGTCCGCGACCTGGAAGCCCAGGTCGCGCACTACCAGCAGCCCGCCAATGAACGTTTCGAGGCGGCAATGGAGAGTGTCCGCTCGAGCATCGCCGAGCAGGAGCAGCAAGCCGCAAGGATGGTCAGTCAGCGGCAGGCTCTAGCCGAATGCCAGGGAACACTGCTTCCGCAGCAGCTTCGAACTGGCGGAGAAAGCGCGGATCGGGGATCTTCTCCCCGAACGCTTCATACGCTACTTGCAGAGACGCTTGCACGTCTCGCTTTGTGGCTGCGTCAGATCGTGCAAGGAGGCCGGTGATGATGGTCTGTTGCACGACGTCGGCACCCATGTCCTTGTACTCCTTCGTCAGTATGTCTTCGAAAGAGCTGTTGTTGGCTTCGGTCAAGCTGTTCAGTGCGTTGGCCATATCCACGATCTGTCGCTGTTGCTCGATGATCTGCCGGTTCTGCTCGACGAGCGCGCCTTCCAATGCCGCGAGCCGCTGCGCAACTTCCTGGTCCATGGTGATCTCCGTGGTGGGTGGGGTTGGGTGGTACCACCAAGCCTACCGGGAGATCGCCACCTTTTCCCGAGGGTGCCATGGCCGGTGATCGACGCAGCCCCCCCTCACCGAACACTTCCGGACTGCCGCCGGATACACCCACCGTCATGGTGGCGGTACTGCAACGCCTCGGTGCGTTGGAGCGGAAAGTCCGGGCGCTGGAGAAGAGGCAGCCGGCTGCTACCGCTCCGGCCCCTCCTGCTCCCGCGTCGCCTCCTTGCGCGCCAGCACCCGTTCACGTGAAGCAATCGCCTGGAGGATCTTCGATTCGGTCTCAAGCAACTCCTGCAGGATCCGCTCGCACGAGGGGTCGTGGCCTGCGCTGGCGCTTCTGTCGCGCATTCCTTGGATGGCGCGGCGAACCATCCCCAGCAGCAGCTTCAAGTTGGGATGACTGCCAATGAGCGCCGTGATCGTCCATGACTGTGCTTCTTGGACGTCTTCCATTGCTGCAAGACGTTCCTCGTACTTGGCGAAACGGGCTTCGATTTCAGCGGGGGTCATGCGTTCTTCCTGTGTGGGTCGATCGCTTTCGATTCTGCCAGTCGTTCAGAAATTTGTCTGCGCGTAAATTGCACCCCTTTTGCACGCATGTAGCACGCATTTCGCACGTATTTCGCACATATGCCGCGCGCCGCGCTACGCGCTACACGCGGACGACAAACTCCCGAGGACTCCCATGCCCTGGATCGAAGAAACCTGGTTGCACGACGCCCTGGCGGCCCTGAAGGCCACCTGCGACGTCGACGCCCACACCCGCAATGAAATGATCCAGTTCCTGCTGGACAACGGCTTCTGGGATCAGGAGAAGCTGAAGGACTGGGCCAGCGCTGTGGCTAAGTTCAACAGCTGCCTCAACCCCAACAAGGCCGAGTTCTTCAAGATCGGCGAGCTGTGGGCGCTGATGCGCCGCTTTGGCCGGCACCACCTCTTCCTGGCCATGGCCGCAGATCTCGGCTATGAGGTCCGTCCCATTCCCACCGAGCATCGCCGTCAGGCGTTGATGCAGCAGCTGCTCGACGTGCAGGCGCAATGCGCGGCTGCCTCCGAGCGCGTCGCGAGCCAGTTGGAACGCCTCAACACGCCCGCGCCGGAGCCGCGCCAGGGTGCCGTCCATGGACAGGGTCGCGCGCAGTTCAGCAGCCCCAACGAATGGAGCGCGCCTGCCAGGGCAAACGCCGTCGTAGTGGTGGGCTGCCCGTAACGGGATAGGCCTGCGTAATGAGCAACGAAATCACGAAGCTCTGCTGGCCACTGCAGATGCCGCCGCCCGCTAAGGCGGTGCTGATGGCGATCGCGTGGCACGCAGACGACTTCGGCATGGCCTTCCCGGGCTTCACCACGTTGATCGAGAAGACCTGCCTGAGCAAGACAGCGCTGCTCAGCGCGATCGCGTGGCTGGAGGACAACCAGGTGCTGACCATTCGACGTGGTGGCAGCGACGCCGGCGGGACGAAGTACAGCAACCGGTACAGCCTCAACCTTGGCCGTCTGGACAAGAACGCATTCGCGTCGAAGCCGCGACGTGCATCCAAACCGGTTCGCCAGACGGACCTGTCCGAGAGCAACGAGGGTCCTGACCGGTCCGCCACGCGTACCGGTACGGAGGCCGAACCGGTACGCGTCACGGACGGGTCGGAAGAGACTGAAGGCGCCGACCGGTACGCGGGAGATACCGGTACGCAAGAACGACCGGTGCGTCTCGCGGACTCGACCGGTACGTCTGGCGGACCTGACCGGTCCGTCTCGCGTACTCAACCGGTCCGCGAGACGGACCCTAAAGGTCATGAAAGGTCAGTAAAGGTCATTGAATCGTCAAACGCGCAGGCGCGCGACTGCGAAGCGGTGATGCCGCAGCTCAGCATCGACGAGGTCAATCGCGAGCTGATGGGCATTCCCCGTTTGCCGGCGGGTCTGGACCCGCAAGTCCTGGCCAGGTTCGTGCGGCACCGCCGTGTGCTGGGAAAGCCGATGACGATCAGCAGCTGGCTGGAGCTGCAGCCGCGATTCCGCCAGCTCACCGCCGACGGCCACGACCTCAACCGCTCCCTGCGCCAGACGATGGCTGCAGGCCTGGCACTGCCCGTAACACCGAAACCCGAGGGGACCGACCATGCCAACAATTCAGGCTCTGCTGCCGAACGCGTCCGACGTCGAGCAGAAGAGGACGAGCTCCGTGACGCCGCTGCAGAGGCAGACGCCGCCGCCGGCGCAGCAGGCGCCCTTGACGGCCCGGGCTACGCGAACGCTGTGGGTGCGCATGGCTGAGATCTACGGCTACCGCTGGACCAGCGCCTACGGCGAGGATCCCAGCGGCGGCGCCGCCGCGACGTGGGCGAAGGGGCTTGCCGGGCTCACCGGTGAGCAGCTGGCTGCGGGGCTGGGCTCGAGCATCGCCTCGGCTGACCCGTGGCCACCGACCCTGCCGGAATTCCGTCTGCGCTGCCTCGGCGTGCCGAGCTTTGCGGCTGTCCGCAACGACACCGGCCGCCAGGATGGCTTCACGCGCCTGGTGTGGCAGTACCTGGACGGCCATCGCTACCGCACGTCGAGCGCCGACAAGAGCGATCGCCTGTTGCGCGAAGCTTACGACCAGGCGCGCGAATACGTGATGCGCGGCGGGAAGCTGCCGGAAGAGCCGGTGGCGGTGCTCGGCCAAGCCGCTGTGACCACGCCGGTACCGGCCAGCCCTGAAGCCCTCCGCCGTGCCGAGCGCGAGATCGCGGAGATCTTCGGCAACGGATCTGCAGAGCCCGGCAACGACGACCACGCGCCGACGACGGGGAAGATGGCAGCGGCAGGGCTGGATCGATGATCGACCAGGAGCAACTGCGCAGCTACCACCGGTCGCAGGTGCTGTATGCCCTGCAGCAGGCCAGCGAGCCGATGACGGCCTCCGAAGTGCACGAGGGCATGACCACACTGGCGCTGGCCCTGGGTCACCCCAGGGAATGCGCTGCCATCACTCCCGCCGCGGTCGCCGGCATCCTCCGCGGCATGCTCGGCGAGCAGCTGGTCATCCAGGGCGAGGACAAGGCCAATCGACGCTACGGTCGTGCCGAGCCGACCTGGTCGGCCGCTGCTGGCCAAGCACGAGTGGTGCAGCCGTCGGCCCCGGGCAGGAGCGCGGCCGCGTTGGCTGTTGCGTCACCGATGGCGGGGCAGGGCACCCAGCTCCGCCAGATCACTATTGATCAGCGCCTGGCATTCCTGCAGGCAGAGTGCGCCGCGCTGCTGGCGGATGTGACCAAGGAACATGCGGCATTCGAGCTCAGGGTTCGAAGCCAGATGGAGGCGTTCGAGGCGCGCGCCGCACGGTTGCTGGGTCTGCCGCAGGACAGTGGCCAATGAGTAACCGGGGCCTTCGCTACAACCGCATCGAGGACATGCCGCAGGGCATGCAGCAGCTGGTGCACAAGGCTGGCCAAGCTGGCCCCCATCGCGGGCCCGTTGAGCACCAACAGCGCGCACCGGTGGAGAAGCGGCCGAAGTACGGCAATGTGATCACCACCGTGGATGGGATCCGCTTCGACTCCAAACGCGAGGCGCGCTACTACGAGCAGCTGAAGCTACGGCAGCAGGCGGGCGAGGTGCACTTCTGGCTGCGCCAGGTACCGATGCACCTGCCAGGCGGCACCAGGTACGTCCTGGACTTCCTGGTGTTTCTGCGCGACGGCAGTGTCGACTTCGTGGACGTGAAGGGGCGGGAGACGAAGGAATTCCGTATCAAGAAGCGCGAAGTGGAGCACCACTATCCGATCAAGGTGCTGCTGGCATGAGCGGCTGGAGATCGAGTGGCAGCGCAGCGGGCACTCGGGTCGACCTCAGCGCGGTGGCCACCACCGACCTGCTGCGGGAGATCGAGCGCCGGTGTTCGGTTGGCGGACCGCCCAAAGTTGATCGGCCGGGGAAGGAGCGGCCGTTCGCGACAAAGGCGCTCTGGGCCCAGGACAAGGTCAACCAGGCACGTGCCCGCCTCGCGGAGCTCCGTGCGCTGCCAGTCCCAGCCTGCGAGGCTGAGCGCGCTGCTCGTTCCGCTCAGGACTCTCAACTGGTCGCCGACGTCGTCAAGTACGACGGCATGGCCAAGGCATTCGCGAGGAAGGGTCAATGAAACCTGCAGAGCTCAAGGCGCGGTTCCCGACAGAGGCCGCGCTGTGCACGTGCCTGATCGACTGCCTGACCGCGACGGACGGCTGGGAGATCTACCCCGAGACGGCCGGCTTCGACATCCTGGCTGTGTGGAAGGCGACTGGGCACCAGCTCGGCATCGAGGCGAAACTGCAGCTCAATGCCAAGGTGGCCGATCAGATCCTGCCGGCGCACTGGAGCAACAGCGACCAGCGGGGCCCGGACTTCAGGGCTGTGCTGGTGCCCTGCACGACGGCAGCCAACTACGGCATTGCGCGCATGCTCGATGCGCTGGGCGTACAGGTCCTGGTCCCGGACAGCTGCACCGCCCGGTGGAAGACGGACCCCGGGCAGCAGATTCAGCGCGAGGTTCAGCGGCATGGCCTGCACCAGGCCGCCCCATGGGACCGTGCATCCGGCGATCTCCGCGAGTGGGGACCCACAGCATGGTTCGACTGGAACCCCACCAAACGCTGTGAATTGCCTGAGTTTGTGCCGAAGGTGGCCGCAGGCGTTCCGGCGCCGCTGCAGTTGACGCCCTGGAAGGTGGGCGCGCTGAAGGTGCTGGCCGATCTCGAGCTCGATGGATTCACGACGGCGAAGGATGTCCGGGCCCATGGCGTGGATCCGCGCCGCTTCTGTGCAACCGATGGATGGCTGAAGCAACTGGGCGGCGGGAAATGGGCCCGCGGAACCCTCCCTGCTTTCGAGGACCAGCACCCCGAGGCCTATGCCCAGGTGCTGGCCCAGGCGCGCGAGGCGCGCGCTGCAGTTGCTGCAAAGAAGATCCAGGAACAGACGTCATGAACGAAACTGCAGTCGGTACCAACGCGCTCGCAGCCGCGCGCGAGCTCGAGGTGGCTTTCCTCGAAAAGAAGAGGATCCCCTCCTGCGCCAACTGCAATGGCAGGGCCAGGGTGTGCTGGCCCGCCCGCGAGTCACAGCCTGTGCAGTTCCAGTGCCAGCGGTGCGGTCCGCGAACCGGCGTATTTGATAGCGCAGCACCTTTCCAGTGCGGCCGGTGCGGCACCGCCGCGGCGGGCCTGTTCCCCCGCGGTGCACAGATTCAGTGCTGCAGCTGCAGGGCATCCTCAGCAGTGTTCGTTGGTCCGGATCCCGCTGGCGCTCTGGCGGCGGCGCTGGATGCCTGGTGCCGCCGTGCGCCCGTTCTTCCATCGGCGGCGGACGACAGTGCAGGCCAGCGGCGCCGGGGCGCAGCCCCGAATGGATTCGACGACGAGGGCAAGGGCGACGTCTTGGAGCTGCTGTCGCGGCTGCTGGTCGGCGGGAGCTACCGCATGCCCGTTGAAGGGCGCGGCACCTTGGCGCCGCTGGGCAGCAGCGACATCGCCGGCGCAGTCGGTTACATGCGCAATCCGCTAGAGAAGCACACCGCGCTCGCCGTAGCGACGAGGATGGGCCCGGCCGCGATCGCACGGCTCTCCCTCGCTGCCTATCGTCAGGTGGCCAAGGACGTGCGAGCAATGCGGCCGCGGCCGCTGGATCTCGGCAAACCGGCAGATCGTTGGCGCCTGCGCCTGGTGATCTACGACGCAGCCCACGAACTGGTGTGGCCAGAGCGGCGTCAGCCGTTCGCCGGCCTGGCCAAGTCCGCCAAGATGCGCAAGGGCAACTACATCAAGGTCCACAAGTGCGCCAGCGCTGTCCTGCAGGAAGCGCTTCATGGCGGCAGGAAGGGATTCCGCAAAGCCCTGTGGTTCGGGCAGCCCGCGCATGATCAGGCGGAAGAGCGCGATGCGGCGGGCCGGGCTTGATACCGGCTTCCCTATTCGTCTTGCTCCAAGGGACCGTTTCCGCTAGCAGGCTGTCCATCCACGCCGCCGCTGCACCGCGGCGCCGGTCTATCCGCATGCGTGTTCAGCGCATCGATAGTCTGCCTATCGGGCGCCTCAGTGCTCGAGGCGGAGGGCTACCCTTGTCCCTGCAACCACTGCTAGATAGCGAGCGTTGAAGCGTTCAAACGCCTCCGAAATCTCTGACTCCGCAACTTCCCAATCGTCCCTCTGTTCAGGACTCACTTCGCGGCCGATCAGGTCCGGCGGCAAAGCGAGGTCGCGCCGGATCCGCGCGATGAGCATTGCGCTTCCACCCAGCTGCAACACATCTTGGCTAACTGGGGTTCCGAAAAGGTATTGAAATGTGGGTGCCAGAGCGAGGATGGCGTCTGCTTCTGGCATATGCTGGAGATTCCTGAACGTTGATACCGTGCGCCTTAGCTCTTCGAAAGCGGCAAATCTGCGATCAAAGAGATCTGCTTTCAGCTTGTTGCGCGCCGTGCGCCACTGCTGCCATGCGACATACGCAACCATCGCGGTCAAAGCCAGCTGGCCTGCTGCAGTGACCAGTTTGATTTGAAGATCCGTCATTCCGAGTACGGTCTCAACCATTGCGACGCCCTCCCTGTATTGGCCGGGATTATCACATTTGTTAAGGTTTGTTAGGGCCAAAACGGTCAATAGGGGGATTCATGAAGACCGAATGGGTTTTGATCACAGCAAACCGGCTTGCCATTTCGTGGGCCATTGCTGCCGTTAGCGCGTACCTATGCGACCGCTTCTCTGGGAACAGCGGCGCGACCTTGTACTCCATCGTGATGATTGGGTTTGCCATTGCCGTCCTCGTGGACGGCTTTCTTGACGTGTTTGAGGCAGAAAGACCCCGGGGGCTGCCATGGGGAACAATGGTCTCTTTCATCATCATTGTGCTCAGCGCGATGGCGATGCTCGGGCTGTGGTTGGACACGTACTGCAAGGCGCCCGGGAACAAAGCTGTTTGGATTTGTTCATATATCTGACCTCAGTTGTTCCTCATGAGGAGGATTTCTTCCTCATGAGGAACCGCAGTTGCCTCGGGAACCGAAAGTAGGTTTGAATTCCTACAGTGGGCGTTCTTATGGGCGCCTCAATTCAAAGGCCGTTGGTTGACCAGGACGTGGGAGTCCGCTGGTCGATCAGCGGCCTTCTTGTTTGCGGGGTAGAGCAGTCCGGCAGCTCGCGTGGCTCATAACCACGAGGTCGGTGGTTCGAATCCACCTCCCGCTACCAAACGGCCGGTAGTCATGGCCACCACTCAAGCCAGCACATAGGCCGTCGTGAGACGCGCCGCTGGTGTCCGCGCGACCTTGCAACCGCGGTAGTGGTGGGCCATGCCGGCCTCCTTTCATTGGGGGAACCGCGGTGAGCATCAAAGAGCAGATCACAACGGACCTGGCGGTCGCAGGTTCGAAGATCGGAGCGACTGTCAGCGTCACCGCTGCGACGTACTCGCCGGGGTACACCCTGAGCGACTGGGCCCTGATCGGCACGATCATCTTCACTGTCGTCCAGACCCTCACGTTGATGATGAAGAATTGGGGTGACTGGTCAGCCTGGTGGACCGCGCGCATGGGCAACGCCAAGCGCTTCTGGGCGCGGATCCGCCGCCGTGGCTGACAGCAAGCTCAGCACCAAGCAGCGCGTCGGCTTCACCGCTGCACCGCTGGCGCTGATCGCCGCACTGGTTGCCGCCTTGGGCACGAACGATTCGGCCCACGAGGGACGCCGGTACACGGCGTACTACGACTCGGCCGGCATCCTGACCGTCTGCGCCGGCATCACCGGCTCGGCGGTGGTGAAGGGAAAGCGCTACACCGACGAAGAGTGCACGAAGCTGGAGACGGCCTACGTGCGCACCATGCTGGGCCATATGGGGCAGTGCGTCCGTGGCGAGTTCGAGTTCCACGAGATCAAGGCCTGGGGCCACTTCGCCTACAACATCGGCACCCCGGCATTCTGTGCCAGCACCGCGGCGAAGCGGCTCAACGCCGGCGAGCGCCAGGCTGCATGCACAGAGATGTGGAAGTGGCGCTACGTCACGATCGCTGGTGCCAAGCGTGACTGCGCGCTGCCGCAGTGGCGTTCGAAGTGCGGCGGCATCATCGATCGTCGGCAGTGGGAAATGGCCACCTGCCAAGGCGGCCTGAAGTGATCACCGCGTCGGCCGTCTCTGCCTGGTGGGCAGCGTGGAAGTGGGTAGCCATTCTGGCCGGCCTGCTGAGCGTGTCGCTCTGGCTCAACGTCAGGCAGTACGGCGATCGCCGTGAGGCTGCAGCTGCAGCGCGGGCCGCCACCCTCGAAGACACGCTCGAGGTGACGGCCGGAATCGCGCGCCAGGCCCAGTCCGACAGTGGCCAGCTGCTGCAGCGCCTGGAGGCTATCGCCGCGCGCGGCGAGCGGATCAAGACCATCTACCGAGCAGCAGCTGCAGCGCAGCCGCTGCCAGCCAACTGCGCCCCGGGTCAGGCCCGGGTCGACGCCATCAACCAGGCCCTCGGGCCGACCAGCAGGACCGCGAAGTGACCCAGAAGGCCTCGATCGGACGAATCGTCCACTACACCCTGAGCGACACCGACGCGCTCCGCATCAATGCGCGCCGGACCGACGGTCCGTCCATCCAGGAGCGGCTGCTCGACAGCACCTGGCCGGTGGGGGCCCAGGCACACATCGGCAACAAGGTCGCCGCCGGTGACGTGCTGCCCGCCATGGTCGTTGCGGTACAGCCGAACGGCCAGGTCAACGCCCAGGTGTTCCTGGACGGCAACGACGTGCTGTGGGTCACCAGCCGCGACGAGGCCAGCGAAGAATCTGGCAGCCATCCCGGCCGCTGGCACTGGCCGCAGCGCTGAGGCCATGCGTCTGAGCCACGCCCTCGCGATCGCGGCACTGATGCTGCTGGCCGGCTGCACGAAGCACTTGCAGCGTGTGCCTGCGCAGTGTGACGCGATGTGCTTTCGCCCGTGCGTCGATGCCGGCGAAGACACCGGCGTACGTGTGACTGCAGATCCAGCCGCTGCAGACGCCTGGGACAACATCGGTGGAGACGTGGTCGGCCAGCTGGCGGAGAAGCTCCGCACCTGCGACGTGCGACGGAAGGCCTGCGAACAGTGCCTGCGCCGGCTCGACGCCACGAACGTAATCCAGCTTTGAGCGCCATCCCGGCGCCATAGGAGAGCAACATGTCGAACCAGCAAGCCGGTACAAGTCCACTGGCGGACCCGCAGACCCCGATCGAATCCGCCGTGAAGGACCTGGCGCGAACTCAGCAGGAGCTGCATATCGCCGTCGAGCAGCTGGCACGTCGCCTCGCACCGGTGCTGGTCGCAAGCAAACCGGATGCCGCACCGTCCACGGGCCGTGCACTCGGTGCCTCGCCGTTGCTCGAAGACCTCTTCCAGCGGCGGGACGCAGCGGCGGCCACCCTGGACATCATCAACGACCTGAACGCTCAGCTGACCCTGTGAGCCGGACGCCCGCCAGCTTCAGCCTCACGGTCGTGCGTGGCGCGACGTGGGAGGACGACTTCACCTACACCAACCCGGATGGGAGCCCGTTCGACCTGACCGGCTACCAGGCACGGATGCAGGTGCGGACGCTGGCGGGCCAGTTCGGGCTGACCGAGGCTGACACCCTGGTCATGGAGCTCAGTACCGCGGCCGCTTCGCTGGTCATCGCCGACCCGTTGAACGGGGTGGTCTCGATCACCGTGCCAGCGGTGGCCACCGAGGTGCTGAACCCAGCGAACGCGCGCAAGGTGAAGCACTGCTACAGCCTGGAGCTGTTCAAGCCGGCTGGCGCAGATCCGGAGTACGTGATCCCGCTGGTGGCCGGCAAGGTCACTGTCCAGGGCGAGACAACACGCTGATGCCTGTGATCCGGGCCAGCGAGGGAGCAGCACGCGTGATCGTGGTTGAGCGCCGCGGCGCCGTTGCCATCCGAGATCCCCGCACACCTATCGTCGCTACGGCCCGACCGACCAGGGTCGAGGCAATCCAGGCAGACACGCGGTCGGTTGAGGTTGCAGCGCGCGGTGCGCAGGGCCCAACAGGTCCGGCCGGCCGCGACGGCACCTCGCCAGAAGCGACGTACCCGGTCGGTGAGCCGATCCATGGTCATCGCGTCGTACGCCTGGACAGTGGCAAGGCCTATCACCCGGACACGGCGGTGCTGGAACACGCGCAGGCCTGCATCGGCATCGCCCTGCAGTCGGCCATCACAGGCGAGGTCGCTGTGCGCCTGGCCGGCACGATCGAGGAAGCCAGCTGGACCTGGCGCGACGGCGCGGTGTGGTGCGGCGCCGACGGCGCGCTGACCCAGGCCCCAGGCACAGCCGGGTGGCTGCTGTGCGTCGGCCGGGCGCTGAACGCCACCACCCTGATGATCGACTTCGACTCACCTATTGCGCGGATCTGAACCCATGGCCGACAAGACCCTGCAGCTCAAGAACAACATCACCACCGAGGTCGAAGGCGTCACCGCGTCAGCCGGCGCCCCGGATGCCGGCAAGATCGCGGCACTCGGCCCTGATGGCCGCTTCGACGACTCGCTGCTGCCGGCCGGCATTGGCGCGGACACCAAGATCTATCCGGCCAGCGAGGTGCTCGCGGCTGGCGACTACGTGAACATCTGGGATGACGCCGGCACGGCCAAGGTGCGCAAGGCTGATGCCAGTGCCGCCAACGCAGGCAAGCGGGCCCATGGTTTCGTGCGCGCCGGGGTCGGTTCTATCGGCGGCGACGCCACTGTGTACTTCGAGGGGCCGAACAGCTCGCTTTCGGGCCTTGCCCCGGGGGCGACGTACGTGCTGAGCCATACCTCCCCGGGAGGTGTCGTGCCGCTGGCGTCAGGCACCGCCACGGCCGGCCACATTCTGCAGATCGTGGGAGTGGCCACCGCCGTGGGGGAAATCAACGCCGAGATCGGCAATCCGGTGGTCCGAGCCTGATATGGCAGCACGACGTCCGCTTGTCCTGGACGCGAGCAATCGCACCAGGGAGCTTCCGGCCGGCGACATCCTGATAGGTGTTCCGCTCTATCTGCCCGTTGGTCTGCGCAGCGGCGGCATTGTCTCCTTGCCGCTCTCGACCACGTTCACGCTCACGATCGGGCTCCGGGCCGGAGGCACGTTCGACGTGCAGGCGACTGCGTAATGACCATTCGCCCACCCCTCATTCTTGACCAGCTCGCTGCGCGTATCGTCGAGCTTGCCATCGGCGATACGATCGACGGCAACCTGATCGAGGGCTACATCGGTCGGAACCTTCTGATCAACGGAAACATGGACTTCTTCCAGCGTGGTTCAGCAGGGACGCGGCCAGACGGGGAGAGCTTCACGTTGGACCGGTGGCTCTTTGCCTCTCTCGGTACCGGTACCTCAAATTGGGGTGTAGGGACGTTCGCTATTGGCGACGCGCTACCGGTACCGCATCCGCCTCGCTTCTTCCAGGGTGTGAACGTCGCGGCAGGCACCAACTCGGCTTGGGTCCGCCAGAAAATCGAGAACGTGTGGTCCTACGCCGGCGGCAAGGCCACACTTTCTTTCTGGATGCGCTCCGCTGTCGCAGGAAAGAAGGTCGGTGTCCGCCTTGTTCAGGACTTTGGCGGCGGTAGCGGCGCGTCGCCAGCGATCTTCATCGAAGGCCCGGTTTTCACTCTAACCACCGCATTCCAGAAGTACACCGCAACCTTTGATGTACCTTCTCTGGCGGGCAAGACCGTAGGTGCCTCAGCGGTAAATGATTGCTTGCAGATCATCTTTGACTTTGCCGCAGCCAGCGGCTACGGCAACCAACTGGTGGGCCAAACCGGACTTTTTGAGTTCACGCAGGTCCAGCTTGAGAGGGGCGCCACTGCCACCAGCTTCGAACGCCGACCTCTGGCTTTGGAACTGATGCTCTGCCAGCGCTACTACGAGAAAAGCTACATGCCGGAGGTCAGTCCCGGCACGATTGATAACCAAGGTAGACGTGCTTTCGCGGTGCAGCCTGCTGCCGGAGGCTTCCTCTTTTGCACACAGGGTTTCCTTGTGCAGAAGCGAGTGACTCCAAGTATTACTGTCTATACGGCTCCAGGCGGGGTGCCCGGGAGCGTTGCCCAAGACGACGGCAGCGCGCGTACTGTTACTGTGGCCAATCAAGGTGTTTCTTCGTTCGAGCTGCAGTGGTCCAATTCCGCCGGACGCTACGGCGGCTGGTATCACTTCACTGCCGACGCGGAGATATAGCTATGTACCGGCTCACGGAGAACCCGGACGTACTCCTCTGCATCGAAACCGGCGCGTTCATTCCCCGCGGGCATTGGATGTGGCCCTCCAAATGGCTGGAATCGCATGCACCACTCCCGCTTCCGGCCGCATACACCCTTCACTCACCAGAGCACTACCGCGCAATTCGAGCGGCCGCCTGGGCATGGATGAATGCCGAGGTAAACGCCCGGCAGTACGACAGCATCGAGACGTGTGTGGGCTACTTCAACAGCGGTGTTGAGCGGTACCGTCTGGAGGCCCGTGCACTGGTAGCCTGGCGCGATGCAGTAAATCAGGCCCTTGAGACCCTAGTGTTGAATCCGCCTGCCGGCATCGAGACCTGGGAGCAGGTGCGTCCGCTCCTCCCGCAGCCTGAGGCGTTCCCATGGCCGGCGAGTGTAGAGCTCCCGCTGGAGGCTGGTGACGGCCCCACTGCTCAACTTTGATCAATCTGAGAGGAACCCAGCCAGTGGCCGGAAAGATCGACCCGGCGACGGGCCTGCAGGACCAGCAACGGCGGTTCGCGGACGAGTACCTGGTTGACTTCAATGGCACCGCCGCCTACATGCGCGCCGGTTACAAGGCCACCGGCGCCGCGGCCAGCGCCGCTGCCGCGAGGCTGCTGGCCAACGTCAAGGTGCAGGCCTACTTGGCCGGCCGGAAGGAAGAGCTGCTGCTGTCTCAGCGCGTCGATCAGGAAGCGGTTTTGGCCCGGCTGGCTTTCATGGCGTTGGGCGACATCCGGACCCTGTTCGACCAGCACGGCAACCTCAAGCCGATGAGTGAGCTCACGGTCGAAGAGGCCAGCCTCGTCCAGGGCGTTGAGGTGTTCGAGGAGTGGGAGGGGCGTGGCGACGAACGCCGGGCGGTCGGCCTGACCAAGAAGATCAAGCTGGTCAGCCGTCTGGATGCGGTGAAGACCCTCGGCACGCACTTCGGGATGTTCGCCAAGAAGGTCGAGCACACCGGCAAGGATGGCGGCCCGATCGAAACCCAGACCCGGATCCTGGGCGATGTGATGGATCTGATCGACGGATCCGATACGGGCCCCGGGCCGTCGGCGTCACGGAGCAAGTAGGCCGTGGAAGAACTGAGCGACCAGGACGCCAGCAGGATCATTGAGAAGCTGGGGGATCGGTGGTGGCGGCTGAACAACCTGTACTACATCACCGACAAGTTCGGTCGGCGGGTGCAGTTCAAGCTGAATGAGGTGCAGGCCGACCTCGATGACAACCTGCACACGTTGAATCTGGCGCTGAAGTCGCGCCAGCACGGCATCACGACCTGGGCCTGTATCCGCGCCCTGGACATGGCGCTGTTCAAGAAGAACACCAAGGCCGGTGTAGTCGCCCATACCGCAGGCGATGCCGCGAAGTTCTTCCGCAGCAAGGTGCTGTATGCCTACGACAACCTGCCGGACTGGTTGAAGAAGATCCGGCCGGCAGTCCGTCGGGACATGCGCGACGGCGTGCTGGAGCTGGCCAACGGCTCAAGCATCGAAGTGTCGGTGTCACACCGCGGCGGCACGCTGACCTTTCTGCATATCTCCGAGTACGGGCCGATGTGCGCCATGTACCCGGAGCGGGCCGGGGAGGTGGCTTCGGGCGCACTGAACGCGATCGCCTCCGGCAACATCGTGGTGATCGAATCGACCGCCTATGGCGCCGCCGGCGACTTCTACGAGCGTTGCCAGACGGCGATTGAGCTGGACCGGCAGATCCGCGCCGGCACGGCCAAGCTGACGGCGATGGACTACCGCTTCCACTTCTATCCGTGGTTCCGGGATCCCATCAACGAGCTCGATCCGGACGGAGTCACGCTCACCGCCGAGGACGAGGCCTACTTCGCCAAGGTCGAGGCGGAGATGAACTACACGCTGCGGCCCGAGCAGAAGGCCTGGTACGTCAAGAAGGCGGCCGAGCAGCGCGACAAGATGAAGCGGGAGCACCCCAGCACGCCGGAGGAGGCCTTCCAGGCGAGCACCGAGGGTGCGCACTACGGCAAGGAAATGGCCGCCGCCGACAGCAGCGGGCGGATCACCGATCTTCCGATCAACCCGCAGGTGCCCATTCACACCTTCTGGGACATCGGGCGCAGCGATGCGACGAGCATCTGGTTCATGCAGGAGAACGGCCCCTGGCTGGATTTCGTCGACTTCTACGAGAACTCTGGCTTCGGCGTTGCGCACTACGCCAAGGTGCTGAAGGAGCGGGGCTACCTGTACGGCAAGCATTACTGGCCGCACGACGGTGCCAACGAGGACTGGTCGGCCAACGAGAACCGCGTGCAGGTCGCCGCCAAGCTGGGGGTCAAGCCGGTTGTCGTGGTGCCCAGGATCAACGACATCACCGAGGGCATCGACATGGTGCGCAACATGCTGCCGCGCTGCCGGTTCGACAGGGTCCGGTGCGGCCCACCCAAGGCAGGCGAGGGCCGCGGAGGGCTGGAAGCCCTGCGGCGCTACACCAAGGTCTGGAACGAGAAGACCGAAACGTATTCCGACCTCCCATTCCACAACTGGGCCAGTAATCCTGCCGACGCGTTCCGGCAGGCGGCCCAGGGCTATGTCAGCAGCAGCGGCCGCCGTGTCGGCGAGTCGCGCGGCATGGCCAACGACAACTGGAGAACTGCATGAACGTTTCCCCGCGCGAGCGGAACACGCCTACCTCGGTCGAACTGGTCGACCTGCTGTCGATGCTGGTGGCCGCAGCAGATGAAGGGCAACTGGTAAGCGTTGCTTTCATGTTGCGATCGCCGGAGGGCGACACCATGGTCGACTACCGTGGCAGCCACGAGCTGAGCGAGCTCACCGCCAGGACCGTCCTGCAGCGCATCGCCCAGGACATTGCCGTGACCCATCCGGCGATCGCCGCACGGATCGAGTCGGATCTCACCAGGAAGGCGAACTGACGTGGACGAGACCACGGTCCAGCAGCTGGCCATCCATCTGCAGCAGGCCCGCGCCTACGCACGCTACCTGCCGGGGGGCGAGAACCACGGCACCCTGGTAGAGGACCACGTCCTGTCACCGGATCAGGCTGCAGCGGCGGTGGTGGAAGAGCTGAATGCCGCGTTGGAGCTGCTGGGAGCTGAGGCATGAGCACCGAGGTCGAGCTCGCCCCGGATGGCTTCGTGTGGTGTGGCAAGAAGGGCGATCTGACCCTGTACCTGACCCACATCGTGCGTGATGGCGACGACGATGCAGCGCTCTACATCCGCAACGAGAACCGCCGGGTCGAAGGAATGAACCCGATTACCGGGATGATCGCTTACGGCAGCCCAGCCTATGTGGTGCCGTTCCGCGACTTCTGGATCTTCCGTCCGGAGGACAAGGACCGTGGTCGCCACCACACCATCGGCGACATGGTTGCTCGCCTGCAGAACGCCTCGGTTGCCCTCTACGGCTTGGACGTCCCGGCCTACCGCCACCGCATCCATGACGCCATCCTCGAGTTCTGCGACGACGTGAAGAACCTGCGCCCGCCGGCTGAGCAGACCCGGGAGCAATGGCTCGGCGAGATGGCGCGGATGGGGATCCAGATCAAGATCAACGGGCAGAAGGTGAACTGATGCAGACGATCGAGAACTTGCGCAGCGAGCCGGCCTACGACCCAGGCGCTGCCGACGTGGCCACCGCGGCGCCGCCCGACGTGGAAGGCCACCCGCTGGACAGTCTGGAGAACCGCCGTCTCCATGCGAAGGTGCTGGACTACTGGTACACGGCCCTCGATGCGTTCTACGACAATCGCGTCGAGCAGATGCTCGACTACGACTTCTACGACCACATCCAGTGGTCAGAGGAAGACCGTGCCGTGCTGGCGGCCCGCCACCAGGCGCCACTGACCTACAACAAGATCAAGATGGCCATCGACTGGGTCATCGGCACCGAGCGCCGCACCCGCATCGATGGCGTCGTGCATCCGCGGGCCGAGGATGACGTCGACATCGCCGCGGTGAAGTCGGAGCTGATGAAGTACCTCAGCGACACCAACCGCGTGCCGTGGGCGCGCAGCCAGGCGTTCAAGGATGCCGCGATCGCGGGCTGCGGTTGGACCGAAGAGTCCATCCGGACCGACCGCGCTGACGAACCGGTGATGGTGGGCCACATTCCCTGGCGGCAGATGCGCCGGGACCCGGTCAGTCGCGCGCTGGACCTGAGCGACTGTCGCTTCCTGCTGCGGGAGAAATTCGCCGATCTGGACTATGCGGAGGCAATGTTCCCGGACCGCATCGAGCTGGTGAACCGCGCTGCACAGGACCACTACGACGGCGACAATGGCACCTTCGACGAAGAGCTGGATCTCCCCCAGGTCTTCCGTCGCTACGACAGCCGCGGGCACACCGTGACCGGGCGGCGTATCACCGGCAGGGCCTCCCTGGACAGCCGCTGTCGACTGCGGGTCCGCCTGATCGAGTGCTGGTTCAAGCGCCCGGTCGCCCACAAGCGGCTCTGGGGCGGCGAGTTCCGTGGTGATCGCTTCGATCCGAACAACGTGAAGCACCAGGTAGCGCTGGCGGCGATGAAGAGCGAGGCCTCCCCGGTGTACTCGCTGTCCGACGCGGTGGTCGAGGAAATGTGGTGCGCGATCTTCACCGAAGGCGGCCTTCTGCAGCTCAAACGCAGCCCCTTCCGACACGGGCGGTTCCCCTACACGCCGTACTGGTGCTATCGCCGCAATCGCGACGGGATGGAGTACGGCCTGGTCCGCGGCGTGCGCGACTCGCAGGAAGACCTGAACAAGCGCATGAGCAAGCTGCTTTGGGCCCTGAGCACCAATCAGCTGTTCTACGAGGAAGGCGCCATCGATGAGGATCGCATCGAGGAAGTGAAGCGCGAGATCGCCAAGCCCAATGGCGTTATCCCGCTGAAGAACAACGGGCTGGGCAGGATCAAGGTGGAGCGCAACCTCGACGTGGCAGAGGCGCAGATCCAGCTGCTGGAGCTCGATGCGGCGCACATCCATGACGGCACCGGCGTGAACCGCGAGCTTCTCGGACGCGAGACCAACGCGGCCAGTGGCCGGGCGATCCTGGCCAAGCAGCAGGAAGGCGCCGTGAGCACGGCGGAACTGTTCGACAACTACCGCCTGGGCATCCAGCTCAGCGGCGAAAAGCAGCTGTCGCTCACCGAGCAGTTCATGACCGAGGAACGGCAGTTCCGGATCGTTGGCGAGCGCAAGGGTCTGAACTGGCGAGTGATCAACCAGCTGCGCCTCGACACGCTCAACAACGTTTGGGTGGTCGACAACGACATCAGCCGCAACCAGGCCGACTTCATCGTCGACCAGCAGGATTTCCGCGAGTCCATGCGCCAGGCCTTCGCCGAGCAGTTCTTCGACATGCTGGGCAAGCTGCCACCGGAGATGTCCATCCAGCTGCTGGACCTGGCCTTCGACATGATCGATATGCCGGGCAAGGACGAGGTGGTGCAGCGCATCCGCAAGATCACCGGCCAATCGGACAACGACCAGGACGTCGACAGCCCCGAGGCGCAGGCGCGTCAGCAGCAGGAAGCCCAGGACCGCGAGGTCGCCCTGCGCGAGCGCATGGCCAAGGTCGGACTGGACGAGGCCAAGCGCGAAGAGATCATGGCCAAGGCCAAGGCATTGCAGATCAAGACCAAGGGTGACGCGCTCAACGTTGCCGAGCTGATCGAGATCCTGCTCCCCCTCGCTCCGGCGGCAGACCGCCTCCTGAGCACCCAACAGACCCCCGAGGAAACCGCTCATGCAGCAGCCTGATAACGCGGGCCAGCATTCGCTGGCCGCGAACGAACTGGAAATGACCGAGGGTGAGCGCGCGGCGCTGGCCAGCGCTGATGGTGCCGCCCTTGGCGATGCCGCTGCAGCTACTGGCACCACCGATGCGTCGGCAGCCGCCACCGCCACCGCCACGCCGGCGGCCGAAGGCTCAGCTGCGCCAGCGGCGGGCGCTCCTGCGGACGGTGCGGTACAGCCTGATGCAGCGGCCGCCGCTGCCGCGGCGGTTGCTGCAGATGGGACGACCCATGCGCCGCCAGCAACGTCCGAGCCGCCGCCGGCCACGCCCTTCGTGCCGACCTACGCGGCCGACGAGCGCGACTATGGCAAGGAGATCGGCGAGATCAACGGCAAGCTGCAAGCCCTGAAGGAGAAGTACAAGGCCGGCGATGTTGAGGACGAGGCATACGAGCAGCAGTACGAAGATCTGCGCGACGAGCGCAGCCGCGTCGAGCGCGCCCAGGACATGGCCACCCTGCAGCAGCAGATGAGCCAGCAGAACGCAGACCAGTCGTGGGCGTACCTGCAGCGCCAGTTCCTCTCCCGCCCGGAGAATGCCGCGATCGCCGTAAGCCCGATGCGCTTCGCTGCGTGGGAGCAGGCGATGCAGTCGGTGGTCAACGAAGCCGCAGCCGCTGGCCGCCAGCTCACCGATTGGGACATCCTGGCCGGCGCGCGCGATCTGCTGGCGGCCGAGGGTCTGCTGCAGCCCTCCGCTGCTGCGACCGCGCCTCCCGTGGCGCCGCCCCCGGCGAAGCCGGACCGCAGCGCGCCGCTGGGCGATGTGCCGGCAACACTGAGCACAGTACCGGCTGCCGCTGACCCGACCTCCCGATCGACCGCTGACGCTGCCGCCGGCATGGACAACATCGAGGACATCGAGTCGTTCCTGGCCGGGAAGTCGGAAAGCGAGCGCGATCGCATTCTGCGCGACGTGCCGGGTTCCTTCGTGGCGGACAACTGAGCCCCATGCCCAAGCTGCACACCACCCTGGAGCCGGGCGACGTGGTCCTGATTCCGTCGGGTTCGGGCGCGTCGATCACTTTCACCGAAAAGAGCGGCAAGCGCTCACGTGTGATCATCGAATCCAACACCCCGGTGACGATCACCCGAGCCGGTGAGCAGCAACCTACCGGCGGTGCGCTGCAGCGAGTGGCGCGCCGGCCAACGCCCGCGATGGGCTGAACATCCTCAAAACCTGCGCAGTAGTGCGGGTCAACGACAGAGGCGCAGAAGTGCCGTGATCTCCCAGGAGAAGCAACATGGCACAGACGATCGTGGGTCTGAACGACCCCAAGGCCCGGAAGCTGTGGTCTGCGGACCTCATGGTTTCGGTATCCAAACAGTCCTACTGGACGCGCAAGATGATGGGCAAGGGGTCTGAGACCTCGATGCCGGTCATGCTGCAGACCGACCTGGAGCAGGAAGCGGGCGACACCATCAGCTACGACCTGTCCGTGCAGCTGTCCGGTGGTGTCATCGAAGGCGACCAGAAGGCCGAGGGCAAGGGCGAGAAGCTCGACTTCTTCACCGACAAGGTCTTCATCGACCAGGCCCGTAAGCCGGTCAGCTGCGGTGGACGTATGAGCCGCAAGCGCACCGTCCACGACCTGCGAAAGGTCGGCCGCAACCGCCTGACCGAGTTCTGGGCGCGCTTCTACGACGAGCTCTTCTTCATGTACGGCTCGGGCGCCCGCGGCATCAACGAGGACTACAACGTCCCGCTGAACTACACCGGTCGCGCAGGCAACCCGTTCGAGACACCGGACAGCTCGCACATCCTGTTCGGCGACGGCGCCAGCAAGGCATCGCTCACCTCGGCCGGCAAGATGAGCCGTGTCCTGATCGAGCGCGCCAACACCAAGGCCGCTTCGCAGGGCGGCGGTTCGACCCAGGTGGCCGAGATCCAGCCGATCACCATCGCAGGCGGCGAGCACTTCGTCACCGTCATGCACCCGTTCCAGGCGCATGACCTGAAGACCTCCACGGATCCGGGCAACTGGCTGGACATCCAGAAGGCGGCAGCCGCCGCCGAAGGTGCCAGCAACCCGATCTTCAAGGACAACCTGGGCATGATCGGCAACACGATCCTGCACAAGCACAAGTCCGTGGTGCGCTTCGGGGACTACGGTGCCGGCGGCAACGTTGCCGCGGCTCGCGCGCTGTACCTGGGCCGTCAGGCTCTGGTACTGGCTTTCGGCTCGCCGGGCAACGGCCTGCGCTTCGACTGGTCCGAGGTTCCGCTCGACCACGGCAACGACATCGAGATCTGCGCCGGCGCGATCTTCGGCATCAAGAAGACGCGCTTCAACGGCAAGGACTTCGGCACGATCGCCCTGGATACCGCTGCGGCCGATCCGAACCCGCAGTAAGCCACAAGCCAAGAGCCCCGGCATGCCGGGGCTCTTGCGTTCAGAAACCAAATTCTTCGCAGGAGAAATCCATGTCCACGAAACTCGCAATTGGCCGCAACAGCGGCGCATCGTCGCCGGCCGCAGGCCTGCTGGTGGTCAACGACTACAGCTGGCCGGTCGAGGCCGGAGCGGATGGCGATCTGGTCCTGATCGGTGAGCTGCCGGCCAACCACAAGCTGCACAGCCAGGCCTCGGGCCTGTTCGCCAAGCTGGACGCCGCCAGTAAGTTGGCTGCGCAGAACATCACCGTCTTCATCCCGGACGCGATCGACGGCGCCTCGACGGCTGGTAACACCCTCATCGCTCCGACCGCGGTTGTGGCAGACACTGCGGCGTTCATTCCGGTGTCCCTGCACCTGGTCGCGGAGGCCCTGGGCTCCAAGCCGGTGAATCGTCCGGTGTACGTGAAGCTCAACACCGCCCCGGGCGCCCAGCAGGGCGAGCTGATCCTGCGCCTGGCCGCGTTCCCGGCCTGAGCCACCCACCCGTAGCGGGGCTGCAGCTGCAGCCCCACCTACCAGGAGCATCCCATGCTGATTGCATGCAAGTTCAAGCGCCCGAAAGCGCCCGTTGAGCTGAACGGCACTGTCTACTTCTTCGTGCCGATTGACCCGGCCAATGCCGATTCGGAGCACGTCGCTGACGTCGAAAACTCCGACCACATCCAGCGGCTGCTGGGTATTCCGGAGGCCTACTACATCGCCCGGGCCCAGAGCCTGCAGACCACCAGCAAGCCGGTAGCGCCAGCCGACTCGGCCGCAGACCAGGAACCGCCAACGGCGCCGGTTGTCAGCAGCACCGGTACCGATGCCGGCGGCGATGGCTCAGGCGCCAGCACCACCACGAGCTCCGACACCGGCAGCAGTGAGCCGCCGGCAGGCGCGAACGTCGCAGCTACGCTGCCGCCGGAGATCGTCGAAGCAGCGGCCCAACTGAACGGCCTGAGCTGGCAGAAGCTGAAGGCCGAGTTGGCCAAGGGTGGCATCGCCAAGGTCGTGATCAAAGCCGCCCTCGATCTGGAGCTGGCCAAGCCGGAGCCGGACCAGCGCGGCACCACCCTGAAGGTGCTGAGCCAGGCGCTCGAGGAAGCCTGACGTGGAGGCGCGCACCCTCAGCCAGTTGATCGAGGAATGCCGGGAAGAGCTCGACGACGACGTGGCTCCCTACCTGTGGAGTGACGCCGCGCTGACCCGCCATCTCAACGAGGCTGTGGAAGAGGCGTGCATTCGGGCGCGGCTGCTCGTCGAGAGCGGCCGCCCCGATATTTGCCACATCAACCTTGAGCCCGGTCGGGCTGACTACACGCTTCATCCGACCGTGTACGTGGTCCGGCGCGCGGTGCTGGCCAGCAACCTGTCCGACCCGCTCTGCAGGACCACCAGCACCGCTCTCGACGGACGGCACTGCCACTGGCGCACCGAGGCAGGGCGCCCGGAGTACCTGGTGCGCGATCAGCAGGCCCGTGAGGTATCGGTCAGCCCGGTACCGGAGGAGTCGGACGTGCTGCAGCTCACCCTCTGGCGCGTGCCGGAGGCTGCAGAGGCGATGGAAGACAGCGAGGACGAGCCGGTGATCGATGCCATCCACCACCGGAAGCTGGTGCACTGGGCCTGCTGGCGGGCCCTGAACAAGCGCGATTCCGAGCAGCGGAGCACTGCGGACGCCGATCGCCACCTCGTACTGTTCGAGAGCTACTTCGGTGAGCGGCCCACCGCGCGCGCGCTGCAGCAGCTGTCGATCGACCCGACCACCGGCACCCAACCCACGTGGTTCTGACATGCCCGTTCGCGATGAAGATCTCCGCCCTGGTGGCCCGTGGCCACTGGGCATCAACAACGTGGCCGGAGAGGGGGCGCTGCCGACCGATGACGACGGGATCCCGCGCGCTCTGCGTGAGGCGGACAACGTCGACCTGGACGCCGCCGGTCGGCCTCAACGCCGGCGAGGGCATCAGCGCTTCCACCCTGGGACGCTGACTCACTCTCTGTGGGGCCACGAGCTGCTGCATTACGGGCTTTTTGTCGACGGCGGCCAGCTCCATGCTCTGCACGAGGACGAGCGTGTAGAGGCGCTGGGCATCGAGGTGGGATTGGACCCTGTGAGCTACGCGCTGATCGGTGACCGCGTCTTCTTCAGCAACAGCACGGCCAGTGGATTCCTCGACATCGACCTGCAGGGGCATCCCTGGGCGCCTGAGCAGCCAGCGGGACAGCCCGCCCTCGTGCAGGCGGCCGGCAGTGCCCTCGCGCCAGGCCTGTACCAGGTCGCGGTGACGTTCTTGGACCGGCTCGGCCGCGAGTCCGGCAGCACGCTGGCCGTGGCGATCGACGTTCCCGAAGGCGGAGGCGTCGAGCTGAATGACATACCGCTCCCGTCGGCACCGGGTACGGTGTCGGCTGCGATTTACATCTCCGGACCGAACGACCAGGTGATGCGGCAGTACGCCATTCTCCCGGCCGGTACCCGGTCGGCACCGGTGCTGTCGCCCGGTGAGGGCAGGGCGCTCACTACTCAGTTCCTGCGGCCCCTGCCGGCAGGCCACATTGTGCGCGGTGGGCACGGCCGGCAGTTCGTTGCATGCGGTCAAGAAGTCCTGTGGTCGGAAGCACTGCGCTACGGCATGTTCCGACCATCGGCCAACCGCATGCGGTTCAGTGCACCGATCGACTTGATGGAGCCAATTGGTGATGGGTCTCCGGATGGAGCGGGCCTCTACGTTGCCTCCGGTGCGCGTACCTATTGGTACGCCGGCGCCGATCCCAAGGATTTCAGCCAGACGGTGGCGCGTGGCAGCGGTGCGGTTCCGGGTTCGGCCATGGTCGTCAACGGCGACGTGATCGGTCTGCAGTCCGCAGCCCCCGTGCTGATCTGGCTCGCGCGTGACGGCTACTTCTGCATCGGTCTGCCTGGCGGTCAGGTTCAGGTGCTGAAGAAGGGGGAGGCGGTCATCGATGACGCAGACCATGCCGCAGTGCTACTGCGCCAGCAGGACGGACTCAGCCAGCTGGTGGCCGCGCTGCGGGCACCGCAGGGCCAGTCACTGGCCGTGACCGATCGGGCCGTCGCCCACGTCATCCACCGGGATCCCTGACCTATGACTCTGTTGGCCAAACCGGACGACGTGAAGCGTCGCCTGGAGATCTGCCGCGCCTGTCCGAACGCCGAGCGCGTAGGACGTCGCCTCTTCCTGCGCTGCAGGCTCTGCAGCTGCCCCCTGGCAAGCAAGACCCGATTCCAAGGGGCCTCCTGCCCCGCGGGCAAATGGTAACCACCGAAGGAGCAAATCGATGAACGTCATGAAGGCCCTGCAGTCCCTGGGCGCGGTGGGGCGCGATGCAATTCGCGCGATCCGCCAGCACAAGTACGAACGGTGCGAATCGGGTATCTATATTCCCGCCGCGCGCGTCAGCATCGGCGGCATCTTCCGGCATGCGCACGCGCCTGCTGGTGGCGAGCTCGGTCCGTGGCAGGTCGACCCGAACCGCCTGGTCAACGAAGGCCTGAACTATCTGCTGAACGCTGGAATGGGTGGCGGCAGTCAGCAAACCGCCTTCTACCTGGCCCCGTTCACTGGAAACGTCACCCCTGCAGCGGACTGGAAGGGCAGTACGTTCAAGGACGTGGCCTCCGAGTTCACGGCCTACGCCCCCGCGACCCGACTGCCTTGGACCACCTCGCCGTCCACAGCAGAAGCCATTGGCAACACGGCCGCACTGGCTGCAGCGACATTGACCTATTCCGCAGGCGGGCCCTACAACCTGTACGGCATCGGGCTGCTGACCGGATCGGCAAAGGGCGCAACCGCGAACATCCTGATTGCTGCGACCCGGTTCGCGACCCCGCGCACCAACCAGCTCGCCGGCGACAAGTTGGCGATCGAGTACGTGCTCTCTGCCAAGGACGGGGGTGACGTCCCGTAATGAGCGGCGGACGGCATACCGGCTGGACGCCGATCGTGGTGGTTGGCGATCGGGCGGCCGCTTCGCTGCATGTGCCGGCGGGGAGGAAGCTACTGGGATTCGTTGTTCAGGAGGCCGCTCGCAATGGACTGGGGACTGCCAGTGCAAGGCAGGAAGCGGATGACGGAACCCTTATCGTGGCCGAGAAGATCGGTGAACTGACGCGGTTGACGATCGTCACGCCGGAGCCGCAACCGCCGATCGACCCAGTCGACCCCATGGGCGGCTTCATCCTGTGGCCTCGCTGGAACGTGCACACGGGTGATCCGACCGACCGTGGCTCACAAGTGGACCCCGCAGGTGAGAACCCGACGGCCTGGCTCGAGTTCAGCGGCCGACGCCTGATCACGCGCTACTGGAAGCGCTGGGACGTTGTCGACAATATCATCGGGGCTCGGTATGAGAGCTACAACCAGCCAGACCGGTATCCAGCCGGTCTCCACTTCTTCGGCAACGTCGACTGGAAGGACGGTAGGGATGTGGCTCTGTCCTTCTATGGGTATGGCGTCCGGTACCTCCGCGACCTGACCCTGATCGACGACGGCGCGCGCTGGATCTTTCAGCAGGGCCAGATACTGTTCGATCGCATTGCCTATCGTGATGCGATGGTCGATACACCTCCGGACTATCTGTCCTGGCGGCTGACATCCGGTTGCCTGCGCAGGGCGGCTGATGGACACCATGAGCTGCTGGTGACGTTCACCCACTATGTGACCAACCAACCGACCACTGCTCAGTCGGCGTTCGTGGTGTTCAGGATCAATCGGAGCGAGGGAACCCCCGAGAAGGGTGATTGGGAAGTGGTGCAAGGCAGCCACCGCCTCCTAGGAATGACACCGGGCAGGATCAATCCACAGGACGAATCCTCCGCGAACGGATTTAACGACGCAGCGCTGCCCTGGTTCTTCAATGCCGATGGGACCAAGGCAATCCGCACGGTGAGCAGTGAGCCGACCACGGTGTTCGGCCTGGTCAATACGATGACGCAGGAGGTGGAAATCTCCGGCGTCGGTATCGACCATAGGCTGAGCCGGGCCGACTACCTGATCGGTGACTACACCAACGCCCTTGGGGCCTTCGCGCTGGTCGCGCCGACTCGCGGCCTGGTGGCTTCCGACTATGCTGGTTCTGAGCGTAGGGATGCCTACCTTGAGCTGCGGTTGAGCCAGGGGCAGGTTGCCACCGAGGCGACAGGGTATCGCGGGACCCTGCGAGTGCTCGTCGTGCTGGAGTTTGATGGCGGGGAACTGCCATTGATCGACAGGGATTTCTCCGTCGGCAGCGATCGCCAGGACTATCACTTCCTGGCGTACATGGATCTTCGCCACAACCTGTTCTCCGGTTGGCGGCTCCAAGGCGTGAATGGTGTCCACAGCATTCAACCATTCGCGTACATGGGCGGGCGATTGGTGTACGGCGAGATCGAGGCCGTGGACTGGGATCCGGCCAGTGGCCTGCCAGCTCCTTTCCTCGGCCTTGACACCCGGGCCCCTGGTGCTGTCGCTGACGGCCTCGTTTTCGGGAACTACTGGACCGGCGCGTCAGGCTCTGGATGGGGGCCGCGCGACGGTACCCAGCACGGGGTGATCTGGCGCAAACACCCGCGCGAGGGCCTGGTCTTCTTCTCGGCCGCTGCAAGCCTCAGAACAGCCATGGTCGAACGTCAAGGCGTGACCGATTTCCTCGGCTTCGATTGGAGCGGTGGCTGGAACTACTGCAAGGGTCGCTACTGCGTGTCGATCCCCGGCCCGTACACCGGCACGCTCAACTACCTGACGGGCTACGAGCTCGGCGCGGTCACTGGCGTGGTTGCCGATGACCGTCGCTTCTACCCGCTGACGTCGCTGCCCAAACCCATATAGGAGCCTCAATGGCGGTCATCACTTCCACCGGGTTCGAAGCGCTGCTGCTCGGGCCCACGTCGTTCGACGGGATCTTCCGGAGCGGCTGCATCGAGATCCGCTCGGGGATCCAGCCCGCGCGTGCAGACCTACCGCCCACGGGCCAGCTCTTGGCACGTATTACTCGCGATGGCGGGCCGTGGCAGGCGGGCGGAACGGCCAACGGCCTGCATTTCGTCCGCAATGGCCGCTATGTCTACAAGGATCCAGTGGAGCGCTGGCTCTTGCGAGGCGTGGCGAACGGCCTGGCCGGGTGGTTCCGGCTTGTGGGCAACGAGCCTGACCTCGGGCAGATCTCTTTCACTGCGCCGCGCATCGACGGAGCAATCGGACTGGATGACGGGTCCGCTGGCGACTTCCAGATGCGGCTTCCGACCCTTGCTGTGACTCCCGACACCAGCATCGAACTGGGTGACTGGTGGTACGCGATTCCCCCTCTCTGAACCAGGACCACGAACCATGACGATCTCGATTCCCCTTGCTCAGGCGCTGCTGCAGCAAGTCAAAGGCGCCCTCGATGGTGGTTTCATCTACATATACGCCGGTCCAGTTCCGGCAACGGCCGACACTGCCCTGGACATGGCCGCCGCACATACCCAGGTCGCCAAGCTTGAGGTCGCGGGCCAAGGGCTGACCTTTGCGGCTCCAGTCGGGAACGTTCTGCCGAAGAACCCGTCCGAAGACTGGCAAGGCCTGATCGCCTTCGACGGCGCCAATGCTGCCGCACCGAACCTTTCGCCTTCCTTCTATCGCTTCTGTGCCGCTGGTGATGATGGAAGAGGGGCAACTACTGGCATCCGCCTGCAGGGCACCGCTGGGGGGCCTGCATCGAATGCGGCCGTGCTCTTCAGCTCCGACACCGTCGTGGCCAATGGCACCAACAGCACCGGCATCAGCATCTTCAATGTGGTCGCCGATCAGGCCAGCTGACATGCTCTCGAAGCCGCCCTCCGCAAGATTCATTCCCCCGCAGCCTGCCCGCGAAGCACAGCCGTACAGTGCGGCCTATACGTTCTGCGGCGGCGAGCCCGCGAAGGGCTATTGGCGGCAGTCGTGCAGCGAGGGGACGATGGCTGTCCCGAACAACGGCGCAGTGCAGTTGCCGCAGAACGCGACGATTCTGGGCTACGAGCAGTCCGGCGGCACCAGCTACGTCCGCTACCAGGTTTGTCGCAGCGTATTCGTCCAGACGGCACCGCCAGGGCCTATCACGTGCACCAGCTATCCGGAGCAGAAGGCACGGCCGGCATCGCCTCGAGTCCCTGGGCGCTTCGAGTATGCGAGCGTGTTCGCGTGGGACGCCGGAGCTCGGAGTGAGGCCGAGCTCGATGGTGATCTGGCTATGAAATTGACAATGGGTCGTGTGGTTGGGGTTGTGGTGGGGCTGTGTACCGATCGCGACAGGCTGGAGGATCCTGCAGCCATTCTTCATGGGCTCTACTTCCACCAGAGCCCCGGCGGCTTGATGCAGGCCTGCGCGATCGAGTCCGGGGCGAGGGTCAGCGAAGTTCGAACCTACAGCGCGGCAGATGTCTGGCAGGTCCGCAGGGTGGGGGGCGCCGTCGAGTACGTCTGCAACGGTGATCGCTTCTACCGCTCGCTGCATCTGAGCGAAGGTCCACTGCTGGTCGGCTGCGCCATGTTTGCCACCGGAGACGTCATCGAATGACCATTGAGTTCGTTCCCCTTGACGCCGCTTCGATCGACGGCAACGCCAGCTGCGCGTTGGTAGTTCGCGCGCGGGGTGCTGGCCATGGATTTGCCGGCAGCGGCGCTGCCCTGCTGAGGCTTCGCGGCGCCGGCATTGCGCAGGTGCGATTCGGCGGCGGTGTGGACCCGGTTGTCCCTGCGCACGGTGCTGCGGCTCTGCAGCTCAGCACGGATGGGGTGGCATCGCTGCACCTGGTCGGGGAGGGAGGCGCATCAGTCCAGGTCATTGCGGCTGGCTTCCAGGCCGCCCCTGGCCATGGCGGTGGCGCGGCGAGGCTTTCGATCCACGCACGTGGGCGCCAGCTCACAGAGCCTATGGCCTATGCGGGGCTTGAGGCCATTCCTCGCATGGTGTCGTCCTTCGGTGGATTGTGGTTTGTCAGCCCACGAGCTGCATTGGACATGGGACAGTCGGAATCGACACTGCCGACCCACGTGCTGGGCGAGGCAATGGCCTTCGGAGCAGGGCGGCGAAGCACCCAGTCAGGCAACAGCGCTGCCGCTGATGTGTTGAGCCTGGAGGACACAGTCGCGATCGTCTACCAGCTCCTGGTGGAAGAGTGTGTCGTGTTCACGCCGGCGGCGCAGGCGACTGTCTCAAAGCTGGAGCGAGTTCTAGACAGGCTTCTGCTGCTGGGGGCGTGCCGGTCCTATGCGGATGCGGTCAATGCGATTGCCGGCGGCTTGTGGTTTGGTGCTTTGACCGAAGTCCTCAAGTCCGAACGTGTCGCCGATAGCCTGGTCGCCTCGGATCTGGTTGGGAACCTGCAGCGTGCGGCGGACCGTCTCGCAGAAGAGCTGCTGATCGACGCAGACGCGTTTGGATCGGGCACCGGCGTCGTACTGATCAATGAGCGCGCGCTGGTGGCCGCCGGCGAAGTTGATTGTGCAGAGGCTCTGCAGCGCCTTGGTGACGGGCTGGGGTTCGTCACACGTTTGGCGTTGGACACCGGTGAGTACATTGCATGGGTTCTGAACACCGAGAGCCGCGGTCTGTCGCGGTACACGAATTATCCGTTCAACAGCTTCGCCAAGATCGGCAGCCGATACTACGGTGCGGCGAGCAACGGACTTCACCGACTCGACGGCGATGACGATGACGGCCAGCCGATCGCCGCACGCATCAGGCTCGGGCTTTCCGCGCTCGGGACGCGGCGGCTGAAGCGGGTGCCAGAGGCGTTCGTCGGGTACACCAGCACAGGCACGCTACTGCTGCATGTGATCACGGTGAATGAGGAATCTGGCCAGAAGGAGGCCGCCATCTACAAGATTCTGGAGCGACCGGCGACAAGCACGCGCGAGACGCGCTGGAAGCTGGGCAAGGGGATCAAGGCAGTGGACTTCGACTTCATCATCGAGAACGTGGATGGGGCCGACTTCGATCTTGCGGCGATCGAGTTCCGGCCGGTCTATCTCGAACGACGGACAAGGGGGTAGATATGGCGGGGCCTTGTTTTTGGCGCGAGCTCAGTGGTGTGGTCCAGCAGTGCGGCGATGATCCGGAGCCCGAGGAATACCAGCTTCTGGTCACCAACGGATACGCATATCCGTGGAGGAATCCGGAGTTCTTCAATGGCGCCGCAGGCTTTGAGTACGGCGTCGACTTCGAGCTAAGGATCGACCTTCCGGACGGGCCAACTGCCATTCCGATGGTTTTCGAAGCGGAAGGGCGGTACCTGCTGGATGGGTACGTACCCGTTGATGCCACGCCAGGCCTAGCGGTCCAAGGCGGCAATCAATGGAGGGTTTTCATCTTGCTGCAGTGGTCTTGATTGGAGAAGAAACATGGCTTCGACCTGGTGTCCTGACCTGTCGGCGGATGCCGCGGTCACACTCGTTGGCAGTGCCCACGATAAGTTCATGGAGTTGGGGGCCCAAACGTACAGTTTGGCGATTTCCAACCTCGACGGTCTCAACAGTGTTCGCCTGGACCCTGTCGACTTCAATGTCGACTTTCGCTTCGCTGATCCCCAGGCGACGTTCCAGCGGCCACGGCGTCCGGACCTGGACGACGGGGCATTGGAGTTCCGCGCTCCCGATGTTCCGCTGCCCAGTGCGCCGGGATTCGCGGCCGCACCGATCTCGATCAGCGAAGCCCCCGAGCTCGATGCTCAACCACCAACGCTGGCGTTCGGTGCCAAGCCGACCACACCCAGTGTGGTGGAGCCGACGCTCCCGATCGACCCGGCGGAGATCGTGCTGCCGCTGGAGCCGAACTATGTCCTGCCGCAGGTGCCGACCTTTGAGGCGTTGAACCTGCCGGCGGTGCCGAACATCTCCCTGCCAGAGTTCGACGCCGAGAGGCCGGTTTTCATCGAGCCGCCATTCAACGACACCTGGCAGTTCGAGGCGACGCCCTACGTCAGCACGTTGGTCGACACGCTGACCTCAACGCTCAAGCCCATGATCATTGGAAGCCAGGCGCTGCCCAAGATCATTGAAGACGCAATCTTCCAGCGGGCCCGCAGCCGCATTGAGCTCGAGACCCATCGGAACGTGGACCAGGCAGTCGCAGAGTTTGGGGCCCGAGGCTTTGCCGAGCCCCAGGGCATGCTCGCAGGAAGGATCCTGGAGATCCGCCAGACCGGCCAAAGCGCCGTTGCCGAGGCTTCCCGAGATACTGCGATCAAGCAGTTCGAGGAATCGCTAGCCAACCAGCGCATGGCCATCGCCCAGGGCGCCGCCCTCGAGGGGACGCTGGCGCAGCTGCACACCGAAGAGCAGAAGGTGCTGCTGCAGGCGGCGACGTTCCAGCGCGAGACCGTCATCGCAGTGCTGAATGCCAGGATCTCGGTCTTCAACGCGCGCCTGCAGGCCTACCAGACTGATGCCCAGGTCCTGCGGGATCGCATCCAGGCAGAGCTGGCCAAGGTCGAGGTCTTCCGCGCCCAGATCGAAGGCGAACGCGCTCGGGGTGAAATCAACGAGCAGCGGGTGCGCCTTTACGAGTCCCAGCTTCGTGGCGTGACTACCCTGGCCGACTTCTACCGCACCCGTGTGGAGGCGGTGAAGGTCCAAGCCGACATCAATCGGTTCGGCATCGACAAGTACTGCGCCCAGGTCGACGCCTACGAGGCGCGCTGGCGTGCCCACGTCGCCGAATGGCAGGGCTACACGGCAAGCGTAGAGGGAGAGGGCAAGCGGGCGGACCTGTATCGCACTTTGGTCGATGCCAACGCCAAGCGTGTGGATGCCTGGGCGGCGAGCAACAACATGCAGTTCGAGGCGGAGCGCCTGCGCATGGCGCAGCACGGTGTGAACCTGGACGTCTGGCGCGCCGGCATCGCCCGCTGGGACGCCACCCTGAGCGGTGAACGTGCTCGCCTGGCGGCCGTGGGCCAAGCCTTCGACGCGAAGGCTCGTATTTACAGCGCCGATGCAGGCGTGGAGCAAGTGGCTTCAGCGGCTGCCGACCGCAGTTTCGAGCTCGGCCTCGCGCGAGAGCGAGCATCGGTCGAGGCCCAGCTGCAGCACGCGCAGATGCGGATCCAGCAGATGCTCGGCTTGCTGTCCCAGTCGGGCGAGATCCAGCGCGCGAAGGCGCAGATCTCTAGCCAGTTGGCTGCCAGCACGATGAGCGCCGTCAACTACGGCGCAACCGTCTCCAGTGGCCGCAGTAAATCCAGTTCCTGTTCTCAGAACTTCAGCTTCCAGGGCGAGATCGCCGACGCGTGATCAGCCTCAACCACAAAAGGGGAACCGCATGGCCATCAATGATCGAGACGAACTGAATCCTGCCGGCGTCGCCCCCGGGCAGGCCCGCATTGCGCCCAGGCCGAGTGCCGGCACAGCGGCCGGCTCCGCGCTACGCAGTGGCGTTGCCGGGAGCGTGGCGTTGGCGCGGCGGGCCGCCGGCGCCGGTTTGCGCGCTGCTGGCACCGTTGCCGACGCCATCACGGCGCCAGGGCGTGAGGCCGGCGGGTTTGTGCGGGACGCCGGTAGGGCCGTTGCGGGTGCAGCACCGTCATCAGAGCAGGGGCAACCACTGCGTGCACCGAGCCAACTGGACCCAGTTGGCGGTGCCACCGCCGCGCTGAATCGCTTGTCGCCGCTGCGCCTTCCGTCAGCCCCGAGACCCAAGCCATCCTTCTCTGGGGTCTCGGCGAGCGTCGATTCGACCGCGCCGCTCAGCGGTTCCCGGCTGGCCGGGCGACCGCCGATCGGGGCGGACTTCACAGGTGTCAGTTCGAGCGTGAGCTCCACGGCGCCACTTGCGGGTGCTGCAGGTGCTGCAGGCGTTGCAGCTCCCCGGGCTGCAGCAACCACTGCGGCGGCGCCGAGCACCTACATGATGCAGGACGGCCGCACCGCCGCTTTGCCGGCAGGCATTACCCGCACAGTGGATGCCAACGGCAATTCTGTGTTCACCGGGTCCGCCGCCACCGTCGCAGCCGCAAGTGGGGCTGCCTCAGGCGCTCCAGCAGGCGGCTCCCTGGCTCCCCTGGTGTCGCCCCTTGCTGCCGCGCCGGCAACGCCGGCAGTGGTTGCTCCCCGGCCGACCCCGCAGATTGCGCAGCGCGGCCGTCAGGGAGGGATCATCGAGAATCCGGCCGATACCACAGTGGACAAGCTCACCCGCGCAATGGGTAGCGCCAGCTTGAAGGGCAGCCCGAGCGGTCGTGCCGCCGTAGCGCAGGCGATCCTGGGCGAGGCAGGCGCGCGCCAGGCGGAGCGCGCATCTGCGCTCCGCACCCAGGACGAAGCCGATCTTGCTGCAGGCCAGGCAAACGCGGTCGCGGCGCAGGGCGACGCCAACCGCGCGCTGCAGGCCGGACAGTTCAATGCCCAGATGCAGGACAACGCTGCCAATCGCCAGGCGTCGCTGGAAACGGCGCGCATCGCTCGGCGTCCGGAGATCTCAGTTGCTGCGGACGGCAGCATGGGTGTTGTCGGTGGTGACGGCAGCTGGCGGCCCGTGACCGGTGCTGATGGCAAGAACGTGCGCGCCGCGCAGGCGCCGCGCCAAACCGGCGAACTCACCGACGCCGATCGCCTGAAGTCCTACACCGATCGATTCAACGCTATTTCAGGGAATGTCGCTATGGATGAGGCCGGGAAGAAGGCTGCCTTGGCCGAGCTCGACGCGGATCCGCTCTATCGCGGATTGCGGCCTGAAGAGTCGCCGCCGGTTGCCGGCGCGCGTAGGGCGCCGGATGGGAACTGGTACGTGCAGAACAACGACGGAAGCTACTCGAAGGTGAACCTCTGATGGCAACGCTTGAAAAGGTCGATGGAAACCCGTTTGGGGCAGCTCCAGCGGCGGGCCAGGCGCCGTCAGCGGGCGACAAGGTCGCGCGCCGACCGACTCTGTCCCCCGTGCAGGGAGATCCGTTTCAGAAGGTCGCCAAGCGCCCGGAGCGCACCTGGGGCGAGGCTATCAAGGACACCGGGCTCGGCATCGCCACCGGCGCTGCGAACATCATTGGTGGCGCCATTGAGCAGCGAAACTCTCTGGAGCCGACGAACCTGGTGCGGCAGGGCCTGCGCGGCCTGGATCGCCTGGGCGTAAAGGGGGCATCGGAGACGGCCGCTCTGGTGCCGGGCACGCCGTCGGAAATCTTGGGTGGACGTCGTGCTGGATCCGACAGTGCGGGCCTCTCCAAGGCGACGCAGATGGCCACCGACTACCTCGGCGAGAGCCAGTCTGAAGCGCTCAAGCAGGAAAAGCAGGAGCTGCAGGACACCAAGGGCTTCTTCGCCAGCGCCGGCAAGGTGCTGTCCTCGCCGCGGCTGATCGGAAACTTCCTTGCCGAGCAGGTGCCGAACATTGCCACGATGGGCGCTGGCACGCGCGCTGCAGCGGCTCAGGCAGGCGTGCGGGCCATGGCCGGGGCGCTAGCCAAGGGCCTCGGTACCGAGGCGGCGGAAACAGCTGCGACTGCCGCTGGGCATCGGGCAGCGACGGCCGCTGCCACTGGTATGACGACGGTGATGGAGACGGGTTCGGCAGGCCAGCAGACATACCAGCAGGCCATGGCACAGCCGCAGTCGGTGTGGGACGCGAATCCGGAGTACAAGCGAATGGTTGCCGCCGGCGGCGACCCGCAGACGGTGAAGGAAACGATCGCGCGTGGCGCGTCCATGGAAGCGCAAGCCATCACGGCACCAATCGCCGCGATTGCCGGCCGCATCGCGGCGCCGTTCGAGGCTGACGTTTTCACCCGCGGCCTGGCACGCAAGCCGAAGGCGATGCTGGCTGGTGCCGCGCGAGAGACTGTCGAAGAAGGCCTCCAGGAGGGCGGGTCGCAGTTGGCCGGCAATCTCGGTCAGCGTCAGGTCGACCCGGCCCAGGCAGCATGGGAGGGCGTCCCCGAGGCCGCTGGTACCGGTGCGGCGATTGGCGGTTTGCTCGGCGGCGGCATGGCCGCCGGCGGCGCGATCGCCAGCCGTGGCGACAATCAGGCCGCGGTGGCAGCCGATGCTGAGCGCGAGCGCCTGGCACGTAGGCCAGTTCCCACGCCGCCATCGCTGCCGCCGCCACCGATTCCACAGATGCTCGCGCTCCCGCCGCCTGAAGTGATGACCGCGGCCCCGGATGGGACCATCACGCCCGGCGGTGTTCGACCGGAGGTGATGGCCGAGCCCGAAATGCGGTTCCCGCAGGGCCGAGGCATGTCCGCGCCCTTCGACGGGCGCCGGGTCGCTACACGTCCACAGCCATCGGTGCCTTTCCCCGACGCAGTCCCCGACTCGATCGCAGATGTAGCCAACCTGGTGTCCCAGGCTCGGCGGCCCAACGAACTTACTGCCATCGCGGCTATCGCCGAGCCCGAGCCTGCTCAAGTGCAGGGCGGCCAGGCAGGCCTGGCTACGCCCGAAGTGTCGGCAGCTGCGGCACCGCCGCTGGCGCCCGCAGTCGCGCCACCATGGGTTGACGCACAGACCGGTGAAGCGCTGCGCGAGCCGACCCCGACGGACATCAAGCAGCTGCTGCACAACGGCCTGCAGTACCAGGTCGAGACCCATGGCGGAATCAACACGCCGACGCTGCTGCGCTCCATGCGCGATCAGTACGGACTGCCCAGTGCTCGCGTGCGGCCGCTGCTGGAAGAGGTCAAGGGCGAGCGACGTCGTGGTCTTACGGAGCCGCCGGCGGACGCCGGCACTCCAGCTGCGGCGGAGGCAGAAAGCACGGCGCGGCAGCCGCAGCGGAATGCTGCGCCGCAGGCGGATCTGCAGCTGGACGGCCCCGCAACCACCGA
The DNA here is from genome assembly GCF_059368615.1 of Stenotrophomonas sp. YJH_SMC_40. Lineage (NCBI taxonomy): Bacteria > Pseudomonadati > Pseudomonadota > Gammaproteobacteria > Lysobacterales > Lysobacteraceae > Stenotrophomonas > Stenotrophomonas sp. YJH_SMC_40. The sequence goes on from NZ_JCAFRX010000001.1 coordinate 546,208, forward strand.
CCGTTCCGCGCCGGCGGCGCTGGCCAGCGAACTGCAGCTCGCACCAGGGCAGGTGGAGGCGCAATCGGATACCGGTTCGTCTCGCGAACCGGTCGCAGAACCGCGCGCTGTTGGCGCGACGGACGCGACCACACTGGCCGAGACGGCTCCGGAGCGGGCCGTTGCCGAGCCGGCGCCAGGACAGGAGACGGCGTCCGCGCCCAGTGACGCGCCGAAGGTGGCCACTGCGGCTGCTGAGGCTGCGACGAACCCGCAGAACGATCTGCCTGCGCCGACGGACGCGCAGAAGGAGGCCGGCAATTACAAGAAGGGGCACGTCCGCATCAACGGCCACGACATCAGCATCGAAAACCCCGCCGGCAGCCAGCGGGATCCACGTTGGCCGGCGCTGAAGAACCACTACGGCTACTTCAAGGGCACCGTCGGCAAGGACAAGGACCACGTCGACGTCTTCATGACCGACCGCGCTGAGGATCCAGCGCTACCGGTGTACGTGGTCGACCAGGTCAACAAGGACGGCTCCTTCGATGAGCACAAGGTCATCATGGGAACCGCGTCGGAGCAGGAAGCCCGGGATACCTACTTGGCCAACTACTCGAAGGGCTGGACCGGCCTGGGTGGCATCAAGGAAATGTCGCAGGAGCAGTTCAAGGCGTGGGTGCACGACCCGAAGAAGACCACCCGTCGCGTCACCAGGACCAAGCCGGCGGAGGCAGCGCCGGCGCCGCAGCCAGCTACGAGCGTCGGTGAAACGGGCCAGATCGTCAGCACCGCGGCCGAAACTGTCGGTGCGACGGCAGAAAGCGGCAGCGCGTTGGCCAAGAACGGGACAGAACCTGCAGCAGCTGCAGCACCGGCCGCGGGTGAGCCCGGCCCGGCCTATACGCCCAAGGTGCGACGCATCGCTGGCTCGCCGCAGTACGACCGCGGCGACATTGGCACTCTCGGCGCCTACTTCACGCCGGGGCGCATCGTGAATGCCTACGGCAACACCCGGGATCGAGTGATTGAGTTTCGGCCGCCGGGGAAGGATCCGCGCTGGCAGGTGAAAGTTCAGCAGGTCGATTCCGCCGGCAACCCGCTGCCTGACGAGGCTCCGCGCTGGCACAGCACCATCCCGTCGCCGAACGACCTGGAGCAGGTGCTCGGCAAGCCGGTCGCGAAGGCGCGCAAGGCTGCCGTCCCTGCACAAAGCAGCACCTCGGCGACCGACGCTGCGCCCGCGACGCCACAGAAGAAGGCCGCTGGTCCGGCGGTGATCGAAGACCTGGGCGAGAAGCTGGGCGGCGCGCGCAAGGACCTGGCCAAGCCGACCGGTGCCCGGCCGCAGCGTCGGGCAGATCCGGACGGCGACCAAGACACTGGCGCAGCCTGGTCAAAGAAGTACGTCGCGATGGAAGACACCCGCAACCCGGGAACCTGGCGCCTGTTCAAGGCGAAGAAGGGCCGCCTGGGCAACCCGTTGGCCAGCCGGCAGACCTTTGCCAGCCAGGCCGAGGCCGATGCGGCAATCCCGATGGTCGAGCTGGCTCGCAATCACCGCGCCGTGGAGCGCGCGCCCAACAACTGGGCGATCGCGCGCGACGTCACCGATCGCAAGCGCGTCTATCTCAAGGACGGCTTCGACAGCCGCGCGGCGGCGCTGCAGTACATGGCCGAGAACGCGCCAGCGCTGATCGAGACCAAGACAACCGTGGGCGAGGACGCTCTGCCGCGGCCGGACCAGGTCATGCGCATCGGTGAGGCGCGGCGGGAGGGTGACGTCCAGGGCCAGCAGTTCATGGACACCTTTGGCTTCCGAGGTGTCGAGTTCGGGAAATGGAACAACCAGGACGAACGCCAGGAGGTGATGAATCACGCCTTCGACGCGCTGGTCGACCTGTCCGAGCTGCTGAACCTGCCTCCGCGGGCAATGAGTCTGGACGGTCAGATTGGGCTGGCCTTTGGCGCGCGTGGCCACGGCCTCAGCGGCGCCCGCGCGCACTACGAGCGCGACTATGCGGTGATCAACCTGACCAAGCTGAAGGGCGCCGGCTCCCTGGCCCACGAGTGGATGCACGCACTGGACCACTATCTCGGCAGGCAGGATGGCCGGGGATCGGAGCAGGTGACCAACGGCCGCGGCGACAAGGTAATGAAGGCGTCTGGCGTCGATGACTACCTGAGCAATGCCAGCCGCCTGCGGGGCAATGTGCGCAGGGAGCTCCGAGCGGCATTCCAAGAGCTCATGGACACCATGCGCACCCGTGCAGAGCAGTACGTCGAAGACACGGCGCGCGCTGAATCCTTCCTGGGCAAGGCCCGTGACCAGGTGCAGAAGCAACTGGGAGACCTGCGGGCCCACATCGAGAAGGAGCGGGCGTGGGGATCGCGGAAGCGACCGGCCACGCAGCAGGAGCTGGCCGCGTTCGACGCTGCTGCAGACCGGTTGCTCAACGGTGAGACATTCAGCACCGATGCCAAGCCGACCAAGGGAGGTGGCGTCCGGTTCACCAACGAAGAGCTGGACACGCTGGATGGCGTCCTGAAGGCTGTTACCAACCGCACCGGCTTCAACTCCGATCGCACCGGTTCGCTCGATCGGCTGCGCGATGCAATGGGTACCTACCAGCGCCGGGTGGAGCTCTGGCGATCGGCGGATGCCGGTGAGGCGAAGACCAAGAGCGTGCCGACCTCGTTCGTGACCGAGGCCCGAAAACTGGATGACGGCCGCGTGGGCAACTACTGGACCACGCCGCACGAGCTCCTGGCGCGCGCCTTCAGTTCCTACGTTGAAGACCGCCTGCAGGACGCCGGCCGCGCCAGTGCGTTCATGTCTTTCGGTTCGGATCCGCGCTTCGCTGTGCCGGTCGGTACCGAGTTCGCTCGGCCGTTCCCTGGCGGGGTCGAGCGTCAGGCAATGAATGCCGCATTCGACCGCTTCTTCGCCGAGGTCAAGCACGAAGAGACCCCGACCGGCGGCGTCCGCCTCTTCTCCCGCCGTGGGTGGGAGGCCGACTTCCCCGACGTCGTGACGGCTCACCGTCCCGGGCGCCTGAGCGCGCATGCGGATTACGATGCAGCCAAAGCCGGCGACGACACCGCGGCGCTGCGCGTGGCGCGCGACGTCATCACCCCGCAGTTTGTCCAGGACGTGCGTGCCGCGCTGCCGGAAGGCAGCAAGCCCCTGGTGGTGGCCGTGCAGTCCCAGGAAGCCACCGGCAACAACCGCATCCCGCGGATGGCTGCCGAGGTGCTGGCCCAGCGGCTGGGACTGCAGGTGTCCGAAGACATCGTCCAGGCCGCGAAGGTCAACCGTAGCGCCGGCGATGCTCTGCACCGGCTGGCCAACCAGCCCCCGTTCACCGGCAAGGTGGAGAAGGGCCGCGACTATGTCCTGATCGATGACACGCTGACCCAGGGCGGCACCCTGGCCCAGCTGAAAACCCACATCGAGGACAACGGCGGGAAGGTGGTGCTGGCCACCGCTTTGACCGGCAAGGACTATTCGCGGAAAATCGCCCTCAACTCCCAAAGCCTGGCCGACGTCCGTGAACGTTTCGGATCAATCGAACCCTGGTGGCGCGACCAGTTCGGCTACGGCTTCGAAGGCCTCACCGAGTCCGAAGCGCGCACCATCCTCACCCTCGACAAGGGACGTCTCGATGCTGACGCCCTCCGAGATCGAGTCGCTGAAGGCCGAGTATCGGGCCTCCGGCCAGTGGGCGAAGGAGCAGCTGGCGAAGGATCCAGAGCTGAAGCACCTGGGCCCGGCGGGCGGGTAAATCGATCGGCTGCACCGGCTGCCAGCGGCGGCCTGGACTTCGACCGCGCGCTGCAGCTCAAAACCGATCTGACCCAGCACTGGGGCGAGAACGCGCCCAGCGTTGTCGTGGTGCGCTCGGCCGAGGACTTCCCAGCCAGCGCCAAGGTCGATCCAGGCTATCGCCGGGCCGAAGGTGTGTACGACGGGCGGCCCACCGTCTGGATCAACGCCGGCAACATCGCCACCGAGCAGCGCTTTGCTCAGGTGCTGGCCCATGAGGCTATTGGCCACTACGGCGTGGAGTCCGTGGTGGGGGCCAAGGATTGGGCCCAGATCGTCGACGCGATTGATCAGCTGGCCGCGAACGGATCTGGTTCTGCGGCACTGAAGTCGGTGCTGGCCGACGTGACCAGGCGCTACGGCACCGTCGATCGCGAGACTTTCGCCAAGGAAGCGATCGCCGTCATGGCGGAGCGGGGGATCCGCAACAGCTTCACCAGCCGCGTGGCCGCGGCAGTGCGTCGCTTCCTCCGCCGGGTGATGCCCTCGCTCAAGTGGTCCGAGACCGAGGTTCGGGACCTGCTGAGCCAGGCCGACGGCTTCCTGCGCGCCGGCATGTCGGCGCAGGCGCAGCGGGAAATGGTGCGTTCCTACTCGTTCGCCCAGCCGCAGATCGACGGCCGCGGCGAGGCCTTCCTCGAGCAGAATGGCGGCCGATTTCTCCGCCGCGACGATCAGTGGTACCTCGCTGACGAGCGCGGCCGGCCGGCCGACTTCCCGACCCTTGGCGCCGCGCGCGCTGAGGCCGAGCGCACCGGTGGCCAGGTCCTGGCCGATCCGATCGAGAATGGGCCGCGCACCTGGAGCGTAGTGCTGCCCAACGGCGCCGAGGTGACACGGGCCGCCCGCGGCCGCCTCTTCAGCATGCCGCCGGCAGACGCTCTCGCGGACATCGATGCTATCCAGCAGGGTCTTCAGGGTGAGAGCGTGCTGGCGCGTGCGCGGCAGAAGCTGGCAGACCTCAGCCTGAGCAAAGTGAAGGACGCGTTGCGGCCCACGTGGCTCGGTGCGCTGGCCACCCGCCACCTGACGGAGTTGGGGCGCGACTATTTCCCGACCATCGATCGCTATTCGGACTACCTGGCCGAAATGCAGGCCGATCGGAACAAGCTGCAAGCGGAGGCGGAGGCGATCGCCGAACCTGCCCGTCAGTGGGCTAGCAAGAACAAGGCGGAAAGCCGGCGCCTGTTCGATCTCATGCACCAGGCCACGATGGACGGCGTCGACCCGTCCCGCGAGTATCAGCCCCTGCAGTTCAAGGCGCCAGGGGGCCAGGGACTGCAGGAGGTCAACCGCAAGAACGTTCAACACGCGATCAATGTGATCCAGCAGCAGATGAGGGAACGCAGCGGCGACACCAAGACAAACATGATGAACGAAGTGAAGACGCTGAAAGCAATGCTGAAGGTCGAACCACGCCGCCGCCGGCAATATGTGCCCTTGGTCGAGCAGTGGTCAAAGCTGTCTCCAGAAGCAAAATCGTTCTATCTGCAGTTCCGTGATGCCTATCGATCAAGGTCCGACGCAGTGGAAGAGGCCTTGATCCAACGCATCGAGGACCTGAAGGGGGGCGATTTGGTTGGAGGCCAGGTCATCAGCGACAGTAGCCGACGCATGCTGGTGAACAAGATCCGCGAGCAGTTCGAATCTGCGCGGCTGCAAGGCGTCTATTTCCCCCTGCAGCGCTTCGGCAAGTTCTTCGTTGCAGCGGAGAAGGACGGTACCAACACCTTCCTCATGTTCGAATCACAGAACGAGCTGGATCGAGCCGTGAAGGACCTCCAGGCCAGGGAATGGGGCATCACCGCCCGGGGGATGAAGATGGAGGGCAAGGCGGCCGACGCACCGAGCGGCACCTTCGTGGCCGACGTGATCGACCAGCTGCGGACGGCGCATGTCTCCGACGCTGTTCAGGACCAGGTGTACCAGCTGTATCTGCAGACCATGCCGGAGCTGTCGATGCGCAAGCACCAGATCCACCGCAAGTCGGTGCCTGGTTTCGACCCTGATGCCGTGCGTGCCTTCGCCTACAACATGCAGCACGGGTCGCACCAGCTGGCCCGGCTGCGATATGCCCACAAGCTGCAGGGTGTGTTGACCGACCTGAAGGACGCACAGAAGAAGATCCAGGCATCCCCCAGCGTCGACACGCGAAAGATCGTGGCCGGTGACGCCCTCTTGGAAGAGCTAGGCAAGCGGCACGAATGGATCATGAATCCGACCGATTCGGAGCTGACCAACCTGATCGCGTCCTTCGGCTTCACCTACTACCTGGGTGCCACACCGGCGGCGGCGCTGGTGAACGTGACCCAGACCGCCCTGGTCAGCTATCCCTATCTGGCCTCACGACACGGCGGGGTCAAGGCGATGAACTACCTGCTGGCCGCCAGCCGCGACGCCGTGCGCACGGTGGGCAACATCCAGAAGACCCTGACCGACCCCGACGAGCTCCGCGCCTATCAGGCGTTGGAAGTCGCCGGCGCGATCGAGAAGACGCAGGCCCACAACCTTGCCGGCATCGCCGAGGGCGGCATGACCGGCTACAACCCGGCTTGGAGCAAGGCCATGGAGATCATCGGCTGGGGCTTCCACAAGACCGAGGTGATCAACCGCGAGGCGACCGGCATGGCCGCCTACCGCCTGGCACGCGCGGATGGCAAGTCGTTCGACGAGGCGGTGAAGTTTGCCCGCGACGCCATCTTCGATACCCACTTCGACTACAGCAACGCCAACCGTGCCCGCTTCATGCAGAGCGGCACAGCGAAGGTGCTGCTGATGTTCCGGCAGTACAGCCTGAACATGACCTGGGCGCTCGGGCGGATGGTATGGCAGGCCACCAAGGGGCAAGACCCCGAAGTTCGGCAGATTGCCCGGCGCAACTTGACCGGCCTGCTGGGCATGAGCGCACTGTTCTCCGGCGCGATGGGGCTGCCGATGATGGGCATGATCATGGGAGCGCTGAACGGGATCCAGGCCACCTTCGGGGATGACGACGAGCCTTGGGATGCCGAGACCGAGCTGCGGGCATTCCTCACCGGCCTGCTGGGGCAGGGCGGGGCGGATTTGCTGCTGCATGGCCCAGCCGACAAGCTGACCGGCGCGAACATTTCCGGCCGTGTCGGACTGGACAGCCTGTGGATCCGCGATGCCGATCGCGAGCTCGACGGCCGCGGCATGTTCAACAACCTGCTCGAGCAGGCCGCGGGGCCGATGGGCGGCGTCTTGAAGAACGTGCTGGTTGGCAAGCAGCAGGTCGACGAGGGCCACATCATGCGCGGCATCGAGACCATGCTGCCGAAGGGCCTCAAGGACATGATCAAGGCCGGCCGCTACGCCACCCAAGGCGTGAACACCCTGCGCGGTGATCCCGTCGTGGCCGATCTGTCGCCTTGGGAGATCCTGCTGCAGGCCAACGGCTTCGCGCCGGAAAAGGTGTCCAGGCAGTACGAGACGACCCGCGCGCTGAAGAACTACGAGCAGCACATCCTCGATCGCCGCAAATCACTGGTAAATGCCTTCGCCATGGCGCTGCGCAATGGTGACGCCAGCGACCGCGCCTCCGTTCTGGCCAAGATCCGCGACTTCAACAAGGTCAATCCGGAGCTGGCCATCACGTCGAGCGGTCTGCAGCAGTCCATCAAGAACCGCGCCCGCTATAGCGCCAGGGCCGAGGCCGGCATCATCCTCAACCCGAAGCTGGCCGCACGTCTGAACAAAGCCGTGACTGGATAGTTGCTGCAACTTTGCGCCGCCATCGGATCTGCTTGGATGAAACCAATGTGAAGGCGCCGGCGATTGTGCCGGCCCTATCGATACAGGGGCATTGGTTGATGGACAAGAAGGACTTGCAGGTGGTGGCCAGTGGAAAGGGATCGCAGGAGAAAGCCCAGCCGAGGGACAGTGGTGCTGGTTTTCTTTCGCCTGCAACAGGCCTGGAGGTGGGGCCCAAGGCATCGAGGGGGCGGCATTCCCGCCGCCAGACGCTGGAGAAGGGCATGGAAGATGAGCGCCACAAGGCTCAGGTGGTCTCGATGGAGGCCTTTAAGGCAGGCCGGGCAGGGCAGATCCCGCCGGAGGTGCTTGATATGTATGACCAGCTGACACGGGATCAACACGCACAGGCCCGTAGCTCGATGGTGTTTCTGTCCACGATGCGGCGGATCCTGGGATTGCCCGACCTGTGAGGTCCACAGGGCCGCCGCGGCGGCCCCTTTCCCAGCTCAGGGCACTCACGGCGCCATAAGGCCGGCGTGCTGTAATCCCGCCATGTGCTACTCCGCCCAGATCACCGCCGCCTACCAGAAGCTGGTCCGGATGACCGGCGCCACGCTGTCCCTGCAGGAGTTCGCCGCGCTCTACGCCCACGACTTTGGCAAGAAGCGGCCCAAGACCCCGAAGGCTATGGACGACGCCTTCCGGGGCGGGGCAAGCCCGGCGGAGCTGGCGGTATGGGCCGAGGTCGAGCAATGGAACCAGGCCGAGGCCGCCCTCCTGGAGCAGGAGCTGTTCGCCAACCGCAAGCGGCTGGCCGACGCTGAGCGCGCGCTGCAGGTGAAGGAGACGAAGAAGGCCCGCGAGGACGTGCGGATTGCCGGCAACAAGATCGAGCGGGCCAAGGCGCGGCTGGCGGATCTGCAGCGCGTTGAGCCGAAGGACCGTGACAGCCGCATCTTTCCCGGCGTCTATGCCCCGGTGATCGTTTCCGAGGCAGGGAAGCTGGTCATCAAGCCGATGCGCTACCAGTGCCGGCTGGCCGGGAAGCCGGCCAACTACGACCAGCGCTTCCCCGGCACCTACAACGCCCGTCGCGACAGCCTGGAGAAGTTCTGGGCGCCGGCGTTCGGCCACACCCACGGGCTGATAGTGGTGGACACGTTCTAGGAGAACGTCGAGGGGCCGGACGGGAAGAACCAGGTGGTGCAGTTCACGCCGCGCACTGGCGAGCCCATGCTGGTAGCGTGCCTGTGGTCACACTGGAAGGATCCGGCCGGCAAGGATCCTGATCTGCTGTCGTTCGCCGCGATAACGGACGAGCCTGAGCCCGAGGTGGCCGCGGCCGGGCACGACCGGACCATCATCAACATCAAGCCCGAGCACGTGAACGCTTGGCTCAACCCGAACCCGGTCGACCTGGACGCCCTGTATCGGATCTTCGACGACAAGCGGCACCCGTTCTATGAGCACCGCCTTGCGGCGTGACAGATCAGGCGGCCTGTGGGGAGCGACTACCGGCACCGAGGATGTGGTCACACTCCACGAGCCGAGCGTTGCTCACAGCCTGACGCTCGCCGCATCCGGCGCACGCGAGTAAGGTGCCGCCTTGCATGGTCTCCAGTTCAGGTGCTTTGGCATGGGTGATGTGTTTGCAGTGGTTGCAACGGACACTGACTGCAGTCACGCGGTCGAGGTTGCCATCGCGGTCGCGTACTGCATCAAGATCGAGAACGTAGAAAAGGCCTGTATCGGGCATTGCGGTGTACCAAGAAATTTTGGGGATGTTGCACTGCTCAATGCCTCCATCTTGTGATGGCTGTCCGCATTCAGCATCACGGGTTCCTGAATTCTTGTGCAAGTTGCTGCTACCTCACGTAAACGTTCTCATGCCTCTGTTAGGGTCGGCCTGATCAAGGAGGTGCGCAATGCCCATCAGAGCGGTTGTATACGTGAGCGGTGCGGGCGAAGAAATCGCCGGCGACAAGCTGGGCCTGTCCAACGGAAAGCTGGATCACATTGTGGACGACGCGGCCCGGTTCAACCGTAATGCTGGGGTTACGGGGGTGCTCCTCTTCGATGGCGAACGCTTCCTCCAGTACCTGGAGGGACCGGAGGACGGGCTTTCGGTCGCCTATTCCAGAGTTCTGGGTGCCAGCAGCCACAACGGCGTGGTGGAGCTGCAAAGGGGCAGGGTGGGTCAACGCCGCCTGCCGTTCTGGCCGATGAAGTGGCTTCCGGTAGAGCCAGTGGAACTGAAGCGCCTGGCCCACGCCGATTGGACCCGATTTAATCAGCGCGGCGATGCCGACGATGCCAACGCTACGGCCATGGACCTCCTGGCCGCGTTGGTCGAACCGTACGCTATTGCCGCGTAGCTGTGCTAGGTGGGCTCCATGGCGCTAGCATGGCTCTCGAGCCCCTGACCGAGATGGCCGGACTGGATCATGGAAGAATTGCCGAAGCGGAAGAAGAAGCCCGGCCACAAAGACGGCTTCCCTTGGAAGAGCCTCATCGCCGTGGTGGTGATCGTCAGCATTGTCCTGGCTGTAGCCGAAATGGCGCGGATTGACCGCGAGTATCGGTTGCAAGCGAATCGCCAAGCGCTTGAGGCTCTAGAAGGCGTGACCCAAGATCCGGCGTTTCAGGTAAGACAAGCGCTGGAACGGGCTCAGGCCAGCGACGCGGCCTTGAGAGAGCAGGTTAAGGAAGAGCCGCGAGCTTCGACCGAAGAGCATTGAAGGTTCATGTTGCATGAGGCCGGAAGCGCCTGAGCGACGCCGCGCCGGCACAGAGTCGACTATGGCTCGACTCTGCCCGAACGATTCAGCCAGGTCGCCGCCACGTTCGCAGTATCTGCGACGGCCGGACGTATCCTGCCGGCCATGCCGCTTCCCGACTCCTTCTACTGGACCGCACGCTCTGCGAGCTGGCCGGACGATCCGCTGACTGTGATTGCCTGCCAGGGCGTCTGGGTCTTGTCCATGACCGAGCGTGTCGATGATGGCATCTGGGTCGCGCACCTCGATCGACATCGGTATGGTCCTGGCAACGGACCATGTCGGAAATGCACCAGCTACGAGCAGGGCCGCGTTGGTGCCGAGCTCTGGGTGGTGAGGCACGAGGCGAGGCTGCGGGACGACGTGGCGAAGATCGTCGGATGGCGAGAAGCGATCCGAGGCAATCGGCTGGCCAAGGGCCGCTTGAAGCCTCCGTTTCCGGGGATGGAAGGCGAGTAGCACAGATCAGCGGTCCAACCGCGGTAGCCTGCCCGGGCCGCCATCGCTCTGCTAAAGTTCCTGAACGAATGGGAGAGAATATGTCAGGTCGCTGGCAGGGAATTGCGTTTGCGATGGCTGCTGTGGTCGTTGCTTTTGGGACCGCGTGGGCAGCGTACTGGATTGGGTTCGCGGGACATCTTCCGAGCGATGCTCTGTTGCGTGCGGATCGCCATGTGGCCGGCCTTTTGAAGGCCGCCGCGCTCTTTACACCGCTGATCGTCCTCTATTTGACCTGGAGGAATTGGCTGACAGCGCGGCATAAGATCAAGGTTGATCTGTTTGATCGACGGTGGGCGCTTTGGCGCGAAGTCGAGCGAATTTACTCTGAAACTATTGAGGGCCGGGATTTCAGTAGGCCGTTGCAGCTGAGTGCCATTCACGCGTCCTGGCAGGCGCAGTACCTCTTTAGTGACGCTGCGGGAAAGTATCTGCGCGACAGTTTTTTCGCAGATCTGAGCGCGTGGTCTGAGGAGATGAATCGTCCGCTCAAGTCAGATCAGGAGGCAGACTGGACGAAACGGGTCGACGAGTTGTCTGACCGTTTAGGTAACCACCCGTTTCGGTTCCATGAAGTCGTCGGAGAGCAGCTAACAATTCGGGAGTAGCTCCGCTTGGCCGATCCACTGGCCTCCTAAGATTTGCAATTGCAATGGCAGACAATGCAGAGGGAGTTGAAGATGCTGGAAGCTCTTTTCTTGGCGACCGTCAAGGCGACGCCGGCGACCGCTGCAGCGGCGAGTGCTGGCGAGGACTGGAAGTGGCTGGTGCCGGTGGCTACATTGATTCTGGGCTTCGTCCTTAAGTGGCTTCAGGATAACGTCACCGAAAAGGGGCGAAGGCGGCACGAGAAGGATCTGCGCCGGGAGCAGCGCTATGACTTGCTGCGGATGCGGCGCCTGGAAGCCGAACGCGCGAACATGCTGGCATTGCAGCCCATGGTCACGAATCTTCTGCGAAAGTGCTCACAATGTCATCTTGAGCGGGTTCGAGCGGTCTCCTCACTCGCTTCCATAGGATGGAAAAATGCTCGCTTGCCTCCCGAACTAGACGAAGAACTTCGCAAGGCGTTGGCGGACCTTGTTCCGCTTAGGGCGCGACTGCACTCGACCGATGTGACGAGTCTGATTGACGATGTCGTTTCGGATGTGGTCAAGACCCAATCGCCAAGAATTGGGCAAGAGGATGCAGACGCTCTTTGGTTCGGTCTGTCGGACAAGCACGATCAACTTCAAGCCTTGATCGGCGACCGTATCAAATCGTTGGAAGACGAGAATCAGCAGCTTGGCGATCCACCTGGGCAGTGAGTGCCGCTGGCTGCCAGCTTCAAAAGCTGGCAAGAAAGCTGGCAAGTTGCTGCCAATCCATGCCCATTTCTGCCCATGCGGCAGCCATAAACAAAAAAGCCCATCAAGCTAAGGCATTGATGGGCTTCGTTATTTCTGCTTTCTGGAAACCAGCGCCGATGGCGTCACGGGGACAATGCACCCCCGGTTTCTACAGTGCTGCAAGGTACAGGGCCGATCCCGCGTTGCCACGGTCAGGGCCTGCCCAACGGTTGCAATGCTACGGCAAAACAGCTGAACAGTCACCTTTGCAATCCACAACACGTTGTAGAGCCACCGTCATAGCGGATTGGTAACGTCATTGGCACGAATTTGCGACACACTGGCGACGACCATCCGAGCCAGGACAGACACGGAGACTGTGGGTGACCGATGCAAGCCAACAACGCAGCCTGCGACAGCTGATCGGGCCGGTCGGTGCCGACTATCAGCGGCGCGCGTTGCCGCCCGGCTGGGTCTGGGCCGTGCTGGCGGTGCTGCTGGCGGCCACCTGGGTGACGGAGTTGCCGGCCACGGCCGCGGCGGCACTGGTCGCCAGCGCGGTGGTGGTGCACTGGTCGCAGCGCGGTCGCATCCATTGGCTCGGCTGGCGCCTACCGGGCCTGGCCGTACTGGCGGCCCTGCTGTGGGGGCCGGAAGTGCTGTCGCAGTGGTTCGAGCACGGGCTGGCCGTGGTCCTGATGTCGCTGGCCAGTCTCAGTATTGGCGTGCACGTGTGGCAGTCGCGGCAGTTGGCGCGCCAGCTGCAGGGCGCCGCCGATGCGCTGGATGATGCCCAGTTGCTGTCGTTGCTGCCCGATGATGCCGCGCAGCTGGCCCAGCAGTGGCGGGAAGGCGATGACCGCTACGCGCCGGAACTGGCGGTGGTGATGCACCTGGCGGTGATGCACGCGGCGCTGGCGCCGCGCATGCGCGGGCAGGGCATGCTGGCGGGGTGACCCGCCTTTTGTAGCGCCGAGCCATGCTCGACTGCTTTTCTTACCGAAGCCGAGCATGGCTCGGCTCTACAGAAAACCAAGGCAGCCGAGCATGGCCCAGCTTTACAGGGTGATGCGCAGCGGCCTTACGCGTCGCGGTTGCCGCGACGCATCACGCGCTGCTTCTCGATCGCCCAGTCGCGGTCCTTGGCGGCATCGCGCTTGTCGTGGGTCTGCTTGCCCTTGGCCAGCGCGACTTCGAGCTTGATCTTGTTCTTGCTCCAGTACATCGCGGTGGGCACGATGGTGTAGCCATCGCGCTCGACCTTGCCGACCAGCTTGTCGATCTCGCTCCGGTGCAGCAGCAGCTTGCGCTCGCGCCGGTCGTTGGCCACCACGTGGGTGGAGGCCTGGATCAACGGGGTGATCTGGGCGCCGATCAGGAAGATCTCGCCGTGCTTGACGTAGGCGTAGGCATCGATGATGTTGCCGCGGCCAGCGCGGATCGACTTCACCTCCCAGCCCTGCAGTGCCAGGCCGGCCTCGAAGCGTTCTTCGATGTGGTACTCGTGGCGGGCACGCTTGTTCAACGCGATGGTCTTGTTGGCCGTCGCGCTCTTTGCTTTATCCTTGCCGCTGTTCTTGCTCATTTCCGTATTGTCTCCGATTCGGGCCCGCCCGGTCGATTGCCGAAACGTCCTGTATTCATGCCTACTATCCGCCGCAGCGCCCTGGTCGAACATTCGTCCGCGCGCATGTTCGACCTGGTCAACGATGTCCAGGCCTATCCGCGCCGCTTCCGCTGGTGCTCGGCTGCCCAGATCCTGGAGCAGGGCGAGGACCGGCTGGTGGCGCGCCTGGACCTGGGCCTGGGTTCGTTCAGCACCTGGTTCCAGACCGAAAACACCCTGCAGCGCCCGCACAGCATCGACATGCAGCTGCGCGATGGCCCGTTCAAGCAGTTGCACGGCCGCTGGGAATTCCATGCGCTGGCCGAGGACGCCTGCAAGGTCACCCTGACCCTGGAATTCGAGCCCAGCTCGCGCCTGCTGGGGCCGGCCCTGGCGATCGGCTTCCAGGGTCTGGCCGATCGGATGGTCAATGATTTCGTCCGCGTCGCCGACGAGGCCTGAGCGATGATCGAGGTCGAGGTGGTGCTGGCCTGGCCGCAGCAGGTGCTGTCGCGCCGGCTGCAGCTGGACGAGGGCGCGACCGTGGCCGATGCCATTGCCGCCGCCGCGCTGGAAGGCAGTGACCGATGCCCGGCCGTGGCCGTGCATGGCGTACTGGCGCGCCCGCAGCAGGTGTTGCTGGAGGGTGACCGCATTGAGCTGCTACGCCCGTTGCTGGCCGACCCCAAGGACAACCGCCGGCGCCGCGCGCTCGGCGGTTGATGCCCGCAACCCGTCCGTGGGGACGGGCAGGGGGCCTCAGCGGCCCTTCTTCTTCTTGTCCTTCGGCAGGTTGCGGCCGAACTGGCGCACGGTCTGCTGGGCCAGTGCCTTGTCGTTGCCCGGGAAGTAATCGCCTTCCCAACGGGTCACGGTGTCATTCTCGAAGAACACCACGAAGTTCTTCACTTCAGTACGTCCCAGGCGGTTCACCCGCTGGCTGGAGGTGTAGTCCCAGCGCTGGGCGTGGAACGGATCGGGAATGGACGGGGTGCCCAGCAGCGCGGTGACCTGCTGCTTGCTCTGCCCGACCTGCAGCTTGGCCACGGCATCTTCCCGGATCAGGTTGCCCTGATAGATGGGTTGCTTGTAGATGATGCCGCACCCGGTGGTGGACAGGGCGACGGCGGCGACCAACAGGAGATTGCGCATCGGGACTGGCGGTTGGGGAAATCAAACCGATGATACACTCCCGGCGTGCCACCGCGACCCAATCCGAGGCAGCTGGCGCTAAATCGCCAATGAACGGAGACCTATGGAAACCCACGACCTGCGTAAAGTCGGCCTGAAGGTGACCCATCCGCGGATGCGGATCCTGGCGCTGCTCGAGCAGCGCAATGCCCAGCACCACATGACCGCCGAAGACATCTACCGCCAGCTGCTGGAGCATGGCGACGAGATCGGCCTGGCGACGGTGTACCGGGTGCTGACCCAGTTCGAGGCCGCCGGCCTCGTGCTCAAGCACAATTTCGAGGGCGGGCAGGCGGTCTACGAGCTTGACCGTGGCGGCCATCACGACCACATGGTCGACGTGGACAGCGGCAAGATCATCGAGTTCGAGAGCCATGAGATCGAGGAGCTGCAGCGCAAGATCGCAGCCGACCACGGCTACGAACTGGAAGAGCACTCGCTGGTGCTGTACGTGCGCAAGAAGCGCAAGTAAGCCGATCCGGCCAGCCAGATGCGACGAAACCCCGGGCCTGCCCGGGGTTTTTCGTTGCTGGGGTCAGGGCCTGTTCCCTTCAGGAAAGGGCTCTGAGCCCGGGCGCCCCGCGGAGTCGGATCCCTTTGCACGAGCAAAGGGCTCTGACCCCTTGCGACCCAGCAGGATCTTCAGATCCACCGCCTCGGCCATCGCCCGGTTCCCCGCATCACCCGGATGCAGGTGGTCGCCGGAGTCGTAGGCAGCGGCCATCCGTGACGGATCGGCCGGATCGCGCAGGGCCGCGTCCAGGTCGATCACCGCGTCGAACGGCCCGTCGGTGCGCAGCCAGGCATTGAGCTGGCGGCGCAGGGCGTCCTTGTCCGGGTGGTAGTAGTCGTCCAGCGGCGTGCCGGGCAGGGCGCCGGCGAACGGCATCAGGGTGGCGCCGAGGATGCGTAGACCCCGCCGATGGGCCTGTTCGGCCAGGGCGCGGTAGCCTGCCTGCAGCTCGGCAAGCGTGGGCCGCGCCTGCTTGCGCGCGAAGCCGGTGCCGGGCCAGCTGATGTCGTTGATGCCGATCAGCACGATCACGCTGGACACGCCAGGCTGATCCAGCACATCGCGTTGGAAGCGCGCCGGCGCGGATTCCCCCATGCCGTCGCGCAAGAGGCGGCCACCGGAGATGCCGGCATTGACCACGGCGATGCCCCGCGGTGCCAAACGCGCGGCCAGATGGTCGGTCCAGCGCTGGTCCTGGTCGAGGCTGGCGGTGGCGCCGTCGGTGATCGAATCGCCGATCACCACCACGCTGCGTGCGCTGGTCGGCGCCTCGACCTCGATGCCGGCCAGGAACAGGCGGGCCGTGGTGCTGCTGGCCCCGCTCAGTGCCTGGGCCTGGCTCTGGTCGCCAGGCGCAATCCAACTGGTCTGCCTGCCCTCCCAATGGAACGTCTGTACCGGCATCGGCCCCGGCACGAAGACACTGACCTGCAGCGCCTGCCGGTCAGCCGTGGCCAGTGGCAGCGGATCGCTCAGCCGTTCCTGCCCGGGGCCGATCAGTACCCCGGGCTGGCCTTCGAAACTGAGCGGCTGCGGGGTGTCCCCCGCCCGGGCGGCCACGCTCGCCGCCCCGATCCGCAGTGGTTGAGTGCCGTAGGCATTGCTCAGCCGCACTCGCAGCCGGGGCCCGCCCAGGCTGATACGTGCCGTCTGGCGGAAGGTCTGGTCCTGCAGAGCGGCTGGGACCAGGGTCGGAAACAGGAATTCCGCGCCCCAGACCGGTTGCGGGCTGGCCTGCCAGCTGGCGACCCAGTGTGGCGCAGGGGCGTCGCTGGCGGCGCTGGCGGCACTGGACAGGCCGATCAATGCGGTTGTGACGAACTGGCTGAAACGATTCATCGGGCAATCCCGGGTGGAGGGAAGGCCATGGTGATTCCGTACTCATCTGTGAACTAGACTGCGCATGGACAATCATCTGTGAACTGGATTCATTGCCATGGCGCGTTCCGACATCAACCGATCCGGCGAACTGGAAGTGTTCGTGCGGGTGATCGAGACCGGGGGCTTTTCCGCAGCCGCCCGAACGTTGGAGATGACCCCGTCGGCGGTCAGCAAGCTGGTGGCGAGGCTGGAACAACGGCTGGGGACGCGCCTGCTGCAGCGTTCCACCCGCCAGCTGCAGCTGACTCCCGAGGGCTGCGCGTTCTACGAGCGCGGCCTGCGCGTGCTGGCCGACCTGGACGAGGCCGAGCGCTGCGCCAGTGCTCACGCCGAGCCGCGTGGACGCCTGCGGGTCAATTCCAACGTGCCGTTCGGCCAGCATTTCCTGTTGCCGTTGCTGCCGGCGTTCCTGCAGCGCAATCCGCAGGTAGGCGTGGACCTGACCCTCAACGACGAGGTGATCGACCTGCTGGAGCAGCGCACCGACGTGGCGGTGCGGGCCGGTCCGCTGAAGAGCTCGAGCCTGGTGGCGCGGCGGCTGGGCGCGACGCGGATGATGATCGTGGCTGCACCGGCCTACGCGCAGCGGCACGGGCTGCCACGCACTGCCGAGGAGCTGCAGTCGCACAACCGGCTGGATATCGGCCATGCGCGCGCGATGCAGGGCTGGCCGTTGCTGCAGGACGGGCGCGAACGCATGCTGCTGCCCAGTGGCAACGCCCGCGCCAGCAACGGCGATGCGCTGCGCCAGCTGGTGCTGGGTGGGTTGGGCATGGCGCGGCTGGCAGCATTCCAGGTGCAGCAGGATATTGCCGCCGGGCGCCTGCTGCCGGTGCTGGAAGAGGCCAACCCCGGTGACCTGGAAGAGGTGCACGCGGTGTTCCTGGGGCAGGGCGGCTACCTGCCGCTGCGGGTGCGCGCGTTTCTTGATTTCCTGGTGGAGAACGTCGACCTGACGCAGCCACGGGGGTAGTGCCGGCCGCTGGCCGGCAACCTCACGATCTTCGACCCCTCGCATCGGTTGCCGGCCAGCGGCCGGCACTACCGTGCGGAAGCCGGGCCCACGCTCTGCTCTGCCGGCCTCAGGCCCGCAGCAGCTTGCGCGCGGCGGCGCGCGCTTCCTTGCTCACTTCCACGCCGCCGAGCATGCGCGCCAGCTCTTCCTCGCGCGCCTTGCTGTCCAGCTTTTCCACGGCGCTCTGGGTCATGCCTTCCACCGGGGCCTTGCTGACCCGGTAATGGGCATGGCCCTTGGAGGCAACCTGCGGCAGGTGGGTCACGCACAGCACCTGGCGCTTCTCGCCGAGCGCGCGCAGCTTCTGGCCGACGATGTCGGCTACCGCGCCGCCGATGCCGGAGTCGACTTCGTCGAACACCATGGTCGGTACTGCATCCAGGTCCAGCGCGGCCACTTCGATGGCCAGCGAGATGCGTGACAGTTCGCCGCCGGAGGCCACCTTGCGCAGGGCGCGCGGCGGCTGGCCGGCATTGGCTGCGACCAGGAATTCCACGCGCTCGGCACCCTGCGGGTCCGGCTTGCCGGCGTCCTGCGGTTCCAGCTCGATCAGGAACTGGCCGCCGCCCATGCCCAGCTCGGCGATGATGCCGGTGGTGGTGGCCGACAGCTCGGCAGCAGCGCTGCGACGGCTGGCGGTCAGCACTTCGGCCTGTGCGCGCCAGGCGGCGGCGGCCTTGTCGATCTCGCCGGCCAGGCGCTGCAGGCGTTCGTCGGCGCCGCGCAGCTGTTCCACTTCGGCGTGCATGCGCTCGCGCTGCGCACCCAGCTCGTCCATCGGCACGCGGTGCTTGCGGGCCAGGTCGTGCAGGCGGCCGAGGCGGCGCTCGTTCTCCTCGAACTGTTCCGGGTCGGCGTCGAGGTCGTCATGCACCCGGTCCAGCAGCGACAGGGCTTCGTGCAGCTGGATCGAAGCGTTCTCGATCAGGCCATCCACCTCGCCCAGGCGCGGGTCGTGCTCAATCAGGCGCGACAGCTCGTGGCGCACCTGCTGCAGCAGGTCCAGCGCGGAGCTGCCGTCGTCGCCGTTGAGCTGGTTGCTGGCGGCCTGGCAGGCGCTCAGCAGGGCGCTGGCATGGGCCTGGCGGCGGTGGCTGGCGCCGAGTGCGGCAATCGACTCCGGCTCAAGGTCTTCACGGTCCAGCTCGCGCAGCTGGTGCTCCAGGAAGCCGATCCGGTCACTGACGTCGCCCTGTTGCGACAGCGCCAGCGATTCATCGACCAATGCCTGCCAGGCCGCGGCGGCGCGTCGCACCTGGCGGCGTTCGTTCTCATTGCGCGCATAGGCGTCGAGCAGGGCCAGCTGCGACGGGCGCGTCAGCAGGGCCTGCTGTTCGTGCTGTCCGTGGATCTCCACCAGCAGCGAGGCCAGGTCGCCCAGCTGCGCCAGGGTCACCGGGCGGCCGTTGATCCAGGCCCGCGAACCGCCATCGGCGCGGATGACCCGGCGCAGCTGGCACTGCTCCTCGTCGTCCAGCTCGTTGTCGGCCAGCCACTGGCGTGCAGCCTGCAGCTGCTCCAGCGCAAACTCGGCCGAAAGCTCGGCGCGCGCGGCGCCGTGGCGGACCACGCCGCTGTCGGCGCGCAGGCCGGACAGGAAGCCCAGCGCGTCGACCATCAGCGACTTGCCGGCGCCGGTCTCGCCTGAAACCACGGTCATGCCTGGCCCGAACTCCAGTTCGGTGGCGCGGACGACGGCGAAATCCTTGATCGAAAGATGTCTGAGCATGGGTAAGGGGGTATCAGCAGCCGCGCAACGCTAGCACGCGGGCGAGGGAGGTCCAATGACTTGCCAAGGTGATGCGCCGCCATTATCTAGTGTCCGTGTCTCACAGGTTGATTCCATGCACGGTTCTCCCGACCAGCTTGCCCCGCGTGCGCGCCATCTGCTGCGCACGCTGATCGCGCGTTACATCCAGGACGGCGAGCCGGTCGGCTCGCAGACGCTGGCGCGCGTGGCCGGGCTGGAGGTCAGTCCGGCCACCATCCGCAACATCCTGGGTGACCTGGAAGACCTGGGGCTGCTGGCCTCGCCGCACACCTCAGCCGGGCGTGTCCCGACCGCGCATGGCTACCGCGTGTTCGTCGACAGCCTGCTGCAGATGCAGCCGCCGGGCGAAGGCGAGCTGGCCCGGTTGCGGCAGGAACTGGCTGGCGGCGGCAGCACCCAGGCCCTGCTCGGCAGCGCCTCGGAGCTGCTGTCGGCGATGAGCCACTTCGTCGGCGTGGTCAGCGCACCACGACGCGAGCAGTTCGCCTTCCGCCAGATCGATTTTGTGGCGCTGGACGGGCGCCGGGTGCTGGCGATCCTGGTGTTTGCCGACAACGAGGTGCAGAACCGCGTCATCGAGACCCGGCAGGAGTTCGCGCCGGGCCAGCTGGAGCAGGTCGCGAACTACCTCAATGCCCATTTCGCCGGCCTGCCGATGGCCGAGATCCGCACCCGACTGCTGCTGGAACTGCGCGATGCCCGCTCCGAGCTGGAACAGCTGCTGGCGCACAGCATCGAGCTGGCCGAGCAGGCCCTGCAGCCGGCGGCCGACGACATGCTGGTGGCCGGCCAGACCCGCCTGATGGGGGTGCAGGACCTGTCCGACCTGGAGCGCCTGCGCGAGCTGTTCGAGCTGTTCTCCAGCAAGCGCGAGATCCTGCAGCTGCTGGAGCGGACCATCCAGGCGCCCGGCGTGCGCATCTTCATCGGCGAGGAGACCGGGATGATGCCGCTGCAGGGCGTCTCGCTGGTCACTGCCCCTTACACGGCCAATGGCCAGGTGCTGGGCGTGCTGGGGGTGATCGGCCCCAAGCGGATGGCCTACGACCGCGTGATCCCGCTGGTCCAGGCTACCGCCGATGTACTGGGCGCGGCGTTTTCGCCAGCCGGCCGCCCGCCGGGAACATCCGACGCTTGAAACGCAGCATCCCGCCCACACTAGGGTGGGTGGAGGCGGAGATTGACCGCCAGGGACCCAGACATGAACCACGAACAGCCAGATATCGAATCCCAGCAGAGTGCCGCCGATGCGGCCGCCACCGCCGGCGTCAACGACGAAGTCGAGCGCCTGCGCGCCGAAATCGAACAGGTCAAGGCCGATGCCCTGCGTGAGCGCGCCGACCTGGAGAACCAGCGCAAGCGCGTTGCCCGTGACATCGAACAGGCCCGCAAGTTCGCCAACGAGAAGCTGCTGGGCGATCTGCTCCCCGTGTTCGACAGCCTGGATGCCGGCCTGAAGGCCGCCGGCGACGACCCGCACCCGCTGCGCGAAGGCCTGGAGCTGACCTACAAGCAGCTGCTGAAGGTGGCCGCCGACAACGGACTGGTCCTGCTGGACCCCATCGGCCAGCCGTTCAACCCGGAACACCACCAGGCCATCAGCCAGGTGCCGACGCCGGGCGCCGCCCCGGGCAGCGTGGTGACCGTGTTCCAGAAGGGCTACCTGCTCAACGAGCGCCTGCTGCGGCCGGCGCTGGTGGTGGTGGCCGCCGATTGATGGACCAGGCCGGGCTTTGCCCGGTCCCGGTTGTGCCAGGCCATGCCTGGCAAGGTTTTCCAGGCGCTGAACACAGCGTTCGGGAGACGGCTTGAATGTTCCACGAGCCTCCCCCACATCGTATTCATCCACCGGCCGAACGGCCGGACTGACACCAACAAGCATCCTCAGGAGTCTCCCCCATGGGCAAGATCATTGGTATCGACCTCGGCACCACCAACTCGTGCGTGGCGATCATGGACGGCGGCAAGGCCCGCGTCATCGAGAATTCGGAAGGCGATCGCACCACCCCGTCGATCGTCGCCTACACCAAGGACGGCGAAGTCCTGGTCGGCGCCTCGGCCAAGCGCCAGGCCGTGACCAACCCGAAGAACACCTTCTACGCGGTGAAGCGCCTGATCGGCCGCAAGTTCACCGACGCCGAAGTGCAGAAGGACATCGCGCACGTCCCGTACAGCATCCTGGCCCATGACAATGGCGACGCCTGGGTGGCCACCAGCGACGGCAAGAAGATGGCTCCGCAGGAAATCTCGGCCAAGGTGCTGGAAAAGATGAAGAAGACCGCCGAGGACTTCCTCGGTGAGAAGGTCACCGAAGCGGTCATCACCGTGCCGGCCTACTTCAACGACAGCCAGCGCCAGGCAACCAAGGACGCCGGCCGCATCGCCGGCCTGGACGTCAAGCGCATCATCAACGAGCCGACCGCGGCCGCGCTGGCCTATGGCCTGGACAAGGGCGACAACAAGGATCGCAAGATCGTGGTGTACGACCTGGGCGGCGGCACCTTCGACGTCTCGGTGATCGAGATCGCCAACGTCGACGGTGAAAAGCAGTTCGAAGTGCTGGCCACCAACGGCGACACCTTCCTGGGTGGCGAAGACTTCGACAACCGCGTCATCGAGTACCTGGTTGAAGAGTTCAACAAGGACCAGGGCATCGACCTGCGCAAGGATCCGCTGGCCCTGCAGCGCCTGAAGGATGCTGCCGAGCGCGCCAAGATCGAGCTGTCCAGCGCCCAGCAGACCGAAGTGAACCTGCCGTACGTCACCGCTGACGCGTCGGGTCCGAAGCACCTGAACATCAAGCTGACCCGCGCCAAGCTGGAAGCACTGGTGGACGACCTGATCAAGAAGTCGATCGAGCCGTGCCGCGTCGCCCTGAACGATGCCGGCCTGCGTTCGAGCGACATCAGCGAAGTGATCCTGGTCGGCGGCCAGACCCGCATGCCGAAGGTGCAGCAGGCGGTGACCGAGTTCTTCGGCAAGGAACCGCGCAAGGACGTCAACCCGGACGAAGCCGTGGCACTGGGTGCTGCGATCCAGGGCGGCGTGCTGGGCGGCGACGTCAAGGACGTGCTGCTGCTGGACGTGACCCCGCTGTCGCTGGGCATCGAGACCATGGGCGGCGTGTTCACCAAGATCATCGAGAAGAACACCACCATCCCGACCAAGGCCTCGCAGGTGTTCTCCACCGCCGAGGACAACCAGTCGGCCGTGACCGTGCACGTGCTGCAGGGTGAGCGCGAACAGGCCCGCTTCAACAAGTCGCTGGCCAAGTTCGACCTGTCCGGCATCGAGCCGGCCCCGCGTGGCCTGCCGCAGGTGGAAGTGTCCTTCGACATCGACGCCAACGGCATCCTGCACGTGTCGGCCAAGGACAAGAAGACCAACAAGGAACAGAAGGTCGAGATCAAGGCCGGTTCGGGCCTGTCCGAGGAAGAGATCGCGCGCATGGTCGCCGACGCGGAAGCCAACCGCGAAGAAGACAAGAAGTTCCAGGAACTGGTGCAGGCCCGCAACCAGGCCGACGCCCTGATCCACGGCACCCGCAGCGCCATCACCGAGCACGGCAGCAAGGTCGGCGGCGATGTCATCGGCAAGGTCGAGGCGGCCCTGGCCGACCTGGAAACCGCGATGAAGGGTGACGACAAGGCACAGATCGAAGCCAAGTCGAAGGCGCTGGAAGAAGCTGGCCAGTCGCTGTTCGCCGCTGCTTCGGCCGACCAGGGCGGTGCCCCGGGTGCCGACGCCGGCAATGCCGGCAAGGCGCAGGACGACGTGGTCGACGCCGAGTTCACCGAAGTCAAGGACGACAAGAAGTCCTGATCCGGACCGACACGGGACGCTGGCCACCAGCGTCCCGTTGTCGCATCAGGGTCCTGACCGCCCACCGGCGTGTCGGGGCGCCCGACGCAAGAGCGGACCTGGTTCCGCTCTTCCGCTTTGACGAATCCCGACTTTCCGGAACCAGATCCACGATATGAGCAAGCGCGACTATTACGAAGTGCTGGGCGTTGCCCGCACCGCCACCGACGACGAGCTGAAGAAGGCGTACCGTCGCTGCGCGATGAAGTTCCACCCGGACCGCAACCCGGGTGATGCGGCGGCCGAAGCCTCCTTCAAGGAGTGCAAGGAAGCCTACGAAGTACTGTCCGACGGCAACAAGCGCCGCATGTACGACAGCCATGGCCACGCGGCGTTCGAGCACGGCATGGGCGGCGGCGGGCCGGGCGGCCCGGACATGAACGATATCTTCGGCGATATCTTCGGCAACATCTTTGGCGGCGGTGGCGGTGGTCCGCGCCAGGCGCGTCGCGGCGCCGATATCGGCTACGTGATGGAGCTGGACCTGGAAGAAGCCGTGCGCGGCGTCGAGCGCCGCATCGAGATTCCGACCCTGGCCGAGTGCGGCGACTGCGATGGCAGTGGCTCGGAAGACGGCAAGGTCGAAACCTGCAATGTGTGCCATGGCCGCGGCCAGGTGCGCATCCAGCGCGGCATCTTCGCCATGCAGCAGGCCTGCCACAACTGCGGCGGCCGTGGCCAGATCATCGCCAAGCCCTGCAAGACCTGCCACGGCAACGGCCGTGTCGAGGAAGACAAGGTGCTGTCGGTGAAGGTGCCGGCCGGCGTCGATACCGGCGACCGCATCCGCCTGCAGGGCGAGGGCGAAGCCGGTCCGGCCGGTACGCCACCGGGCGACCTGTACGTGGAAGTGCGCGTGCGCGAGCATGCGATCTTCCAGCGCGATGGCGACGACCTGCACTGTGAAGTGCCGATCCGCATCTCGCAGGCGGCACTGGGTGACACCGTGCGCGTGGCCACCCTCGGCGGCGAAGCGGAGATCCGCATTCCGGCCGAGACCCAGACCGGCAAGCTGTTCCGCCTGCGCGGCAAGGGCGTGCGTTCGGTGCGCAGCCGCAGCGAGGGCGACCTGTACTGCCGCGTGGTGGTGGAGACTCCGGTCAACCTCACCCCTGAGCAGCGCAAGCTGCTGGAACAGTTCGAAGCCACCTTCGTCGGCGAGGAAGCACGCAAGCATTCGCCGAAGTCGGCCACCTTCATGGATGGCGTGAAGGGCTTCTGGGACCGGATGACGTCCTGAGTTTTTCAACCGAAGCGTTGAGCGGCAGCGCCGGGCCATGCCCGGCGTTTTCGTTTGCGATCAGCGGAAAAACGCCGCCGGCGTCTGCCCCAGCTGGCGCTTGAACATGCTGGTGAACGCACTGGGGCTGTCGTAGCCCATCGCCAGCGCGACATCGATGACCTTGTCGCCGACCGCCAGCCGCTCCAATGCGGCCAGCAGTCGCGCCTGCTGTCGCCACTGGCCGAAGGTCATGCCCAGCTCGTGGGCGAAGTGGCGCTGGATGGTTTTCACGTCCACTTCCAGCGCCTGTGCCCAGTCCTGCAGCGTGGCGTCGTCGCCGGGGCGCTTCTGGATGTGCTGGCAGATCCGCTGCAGGCGCGGGTCGGTGGGCGAGGGCAGGTGCAGCGGCAGTACGTCCATGCGATGCAGTTCGTCCAGCAGCAGGCGCACCACGCGGCCATCGCGGCTGTCTTCGATGTGCTCGCCCTTGATCAGGGTGGCTGCCTGCAGCAGTTCGCGCAGCAGCGGTGCCACCTGTACCGCGAACGGTTCGGCCGGCAACTGCGGGGCGAACGACGGATCGATGTACAGGCTGCGCATGTGCACGGCGGCAATGCAGTCCACCGCGTGCACCATGCCCGCCGGCATCCAGATCGCACGGGTGGAGGGCACGACCCAGCGACCGACTTCCGAGCGCACCACCATCAGCCCCGAGATGGCATAGACCAGCTGGTGGCGCTGGTGCTTGTGGCCTGCGATATGGGTGCCTGCCGGGTACTGGGTAACCCGGTAGGTGACCGGACGATGCAGTGGCACATCACGCCACGGCGCAGCCGGGTCGACATCGCCGGCAATGTCCTTTTTGCGATAGGCCATGACCCGAACGCGGCAGAAGGGAGGGGAGGGCAACCGTAGCATGCGTGGCTCGCCCCCAACCTGACTGCGTCCATGTCCGCCTTGGCTTCTCCCGCAACGACCTCACGTCCGGTGGCTCCCGGTGTGCTGGCAGCTATTTCCACCTCGCATGTCGTCAACGACATGATGCAGTCGCTGATCCTGGCCATCTATCCAGTGATCAAGGGCGGCTTCAACCTGAGCTTCACCCAGATCGGCCTGATCACGCTGACCTACCAGCTGACCGCTTCGATCTTCCAGCCACTGGTTGGCGCCGCCACCGACCGTCGCCCGGCGCCGTACTCGCTGCCGATCGGCATGGCCTCGACCCTGTGCGGCATGCTGCTGCTCGGCTTCGCGCCGAACTATGCGGTGGTGCTGATGGCTGCGGCGATGGTCGGCATTGGTTCGGCCATTTTCCATCCGGAAGCATCGCGCATTGCGCGGCTGGCCTCGGGTGGCCGCCATGGCTTCGCGCAGTCGGTGTTCCAGGTGGGTGGCAATTTCGGTACCGCGCTCGGTCCACTGATTGCTGCAGCCGTGATCGTGCCCCATGGCCAGCATGCCGCGTCGTGGTTTGCCGGCGCCGCGCTGATCGGCATTGCACTGCTGACCTATGTCGGCCGCTGGTATGCGCTGCACCTGGGCACCCCGCGCCCGGCCAGCACCGCCTCGATGGCGCCGCGCCATCCCCCGCGCACCGTGGCCAAGGTGCTGGCGATCCTGCTGGTGCTGATCTTCAGCAAATACTTCTACATGGCCAGCATCGGCAGCTACTTCACCTTCTACCTGATCCACCATTTCGGCATTCCCGTGGCGCAGGCGCAGCTGCATCTGTTCGCATTCCTGGTGGCGTCCGCCGCCGGCGGCTTCCTCGGTGGCCCGCTGGGCGATCGCATCGGCCGCAAGCCGATCATCTGGACCTCGATCCTGGGCGTTGCGCCGTTCGCACTGATGCTGCCGCATGCCGATCTGTTCTGGACCACGGTGCTGGCGGTGCTGATCGGTTTCGTGTTGTCTTCGGCGTTCTCGGCGATCGTGGTGTACGCACAGGAAATGATGCCGCACCGCATCGGCATGGTGTCCGGCCTGTTCTTCGGCTTTGCGTTCGGCATGGGTGGACTGGGTGCTGCCGTGCTCGGCCTGCTGGCGGACAAGACCAGCATCGAGTACGTCTACCAGTTGACTGCGTTCCTGCCGCTGCTCGGCATCGTGGCGGCGTGGCTGCCGCCGTCGCGGCCTGCTGTTCACTGAGGGGTGCTTCTTTTTGCAGGGCTGCGCCCTGCACCCGCAGAGGCAACGGCAAATGCCAAAGCGCGCTATCCGTGGATTGGCGGGGTGGGTCAGGTTGCGGGGGACACTGCAAGTACGTCCATGTAGCTCGGTCGCGCCGTTTTCCGCGATCTGTCGGAACAGCGTTCTGCTTTGGTGGGTGCCGACCGTTGGTCGGCACGGGGTCGGATATCGATATTTGACAGACGTGTCGATCAACGGACGACACCTACCAACAGCCGCAGTTGCCAGTAGAGCCACGCCATGCGTGGACGAATTCATTCGGTATCCGACAGATGTGCCGACCAACGGTCGGCACCCACCAGAAGCTGTCGGCCAACTGTCGAAGGTGGGGCGGTGTGGGTGGGCAGGACCGTTGGCGCCATGGATGGCGCCATCGAGCCCCCATGGATGGGTTTACGGCGTGTCCTGCCCACCCACACCGCCCCGCCATCCCACGGATAGCCCGCTCTGGCTTTTGATGTTGACGTTGATTCTGCAGGCGCAGGGCTGCAAGCCCTGCCGAACCCCCCACCGGGCGTAGAATGCGGCCATGAGCGAATCCCTCGATAACCACCTGGTCCACGGCCGCCGCCAGCGGCCCGACGGCCCGTCGCCGATCGATGTCATCTCGGTCCAGTCGCAACTTGTCTACGGCCACGCCGGCAACAGCGCCGCCGTGCCGCCGATGCGCGCTCTCGGCGTGCGCGTAGCCGAAATTCCGACCGTGTTGCTCAGCAACGCGCCGTTCTACGACACCACGCGCGGTCGCGTGCTGCCCGCCGACTGGTTCGCCGACCTGCTGCTGGGCACCCACGAGCGCGGCCTGCCGCAGCGGGCGAAGATGCTGGTGTCCGGCTACTTCGGCAGCACCGCCAACGGTGCGGCCTTCGCCGACTGGCTGGACGACATCCTGCCGGCCTGCCCGCAGCTGCGTTACTGCCTGGATCCGGTGATTGGTGATACCCACACCGGCCCCTACGTGGAACCGGGCCTGGAAGCGATCTTCGCCGAGCGCCTGCTGCCGCATGCCTGGCTGGTGACCCCGAACGCCTTTGAACTCAATCGCCTTACCGGCATGCCGGCGCTCGCCGAGGCCGATGCCATCGCCGCCGCACGCACGCTGCTGGATCGTGGCCCGCACTGGGTGATCGCGCACAGCGTGGGCGGCACCCCGGGTGAACTGGTGACCCTGGCTGTCGGCCGCGAGGAGACCTGGCGCTGGACCTCGCCCCTGCTGCCGGTGGACGTGGCTGGTACGGGTGATGTGCTGATGTCGCTGGTGGTGTCGTTCCTGCTGCGCGGCGAATCGATGCAGCAGGCGATCTCGCGTGCGATTGCCGGCACCCACGCGGCCCTGGAGGCGACCTTGGACAACGGCTTCGAAGAATTCGACGTGATCGCTGCAGCGCCTGCCGCGCTGGCCGAGGGGACGCGCTTCCGCGCCGAACGCGTGGCATGAGCGGCCTGCTCGAACGCACGCCGCGCACGGTCGGCATCGTCGGCAGTGCCGGCGCCTACGGACGCTGGCTGACCCGCTTCTTCCAGCAGCACATGCAGCTGCGGGTAATCGGCCATGATCCGGCTGATCCGGGCTCGCATACGCCGGAACAGCTGCTCGCGCAGGCCGATGTGCTGGTGTTCTCGGCGCCGATCCGGCATACGCCGGCGTTGATCGCCGAGTACGTGCGGCAGTCGGCCGGCCGCGAGCAGGACCGCCTGTGGCTGGATGTGACCTCGGTGAAGGAGGCGCCGGTGCAGGCGATGCTGGCCTCGCAGGCCGAGGTGGTCGGGCTGCACCCGATGACCGCGCCACCGAAAGCGCCGACACTGAAGGGTCGGGTGATGGTGGTCTGCGAAGCGCGGCTGCGGCACTGGCAGCCATGGGTCGATTCGCTGTGCACGGCGCTGCAGGCTGAGTGCGTGCGGGCCACGCCGCAGCATCACGACCAGATGATGGCGCTGGTACAGGCGATGGTGCATGCCACCCACCTGGCCCAGGCCGGCGTGCTGCGCCAGTACCAGCCGCAGCTGGGCGACCTGGCCGCGATGATGCCGTACCGGTCGGCATCGTTCGAACTGGATACGGCGATCATCTCGCGCATCCTGTCGCTGAACCCCGCGATCTACGAGGACATCCAGTTCGGCAATCCGTACGTGGCGCCGATGCTGGAGCGCTTGATCGGCCAGCTGCAGGCCCTGCAGGCCCAGGTCGGGCAGGGCGACGACACTGCACGCAGTGCATTCCGTGAGCAGCTGCTGTCGGCCAACCACAGTGCCTTCGGCGAGCAGGCACTGGCCGAGGGCAACTACACCTTTGAACGCGTGGGCTATCTGCTGGCTGACCTGACCGAGCGCAATGCGTTGTCGGTGCACCTGCCGGAAGATCGGCCGGGCTCACTGCGTGAACTGCTGAACGTGTTCGAGCAGCACCGCATCAGCCTGGCCTCGATCCATTCCTCGCGCACGCCTGGCGGCGAAGTGCATTTCCGGATCGGGTTCGTGGCCGGCAGCGATCCGGGGGCGATCAGTCGCGCGGCCGCCGAAGTGGACGCTAGCGGCATCGGGCGGGTGCTGGGCTGAGCACATTCATCCACAGGCGGTGTGGATGGTTTCTGAGCAAAGGTGTGGATAACCTCGCTCAGCCCTTGGTAGTAAAGGCTGTCAAGATGGTTGGTCAAAAATTGATCACGCTTTTTGTAGGGTCGAGCCAGGCTCGACCGCCTTTGGCAAAAAGCGTGTCGACCAAGGTCGACACCTACCAGAGGCAAAAGGCGTGTCGACAAAGGTCGATACCCACCAGAGCGGAGCGGTACGAAATCCCGTGGCGCCGGGCCATGCCCGGCGAACCTCAGATCGTCAGCCTCAGCTCACCGCCACTGGTGGTGAACTCGCGGCCGTCGCGTACCAGCGGCCGTCCATCATCCAGCTCGTAGCGTGGCGTGGCTTCGGAATGGTGCCCGCTGCCATTCGCCTCGGGCTTGAACTCGATGATGATGTGGCTTTCGCCGTTGCTGTCGACGGCGGGGAACTGACGG
Source organism: Stenotrophomonas sp. YJH_SMC_40 (assembly GCF_059368615.1). NCBI lineage: Bacteria > Pseudomonadati > Pseudomonadota > Gammaproteobacteria > Lysobacterales > Lysobacteraceae > Stenotrophomonas > Stenotrophomonas sp. YJH_SMC_40. The sequence continues at coordinate 576,094 of NZ_JCAFRX010000001.1, forward strand.
AACGACATCGTGCACCTCCTTCAGCGGATGCTGCTGTTGCGCGGCCAGCTTGGCCGCGCCGATGTTAGGCGGACGTCATCAATCGATGAACTGCAGGCGTGCAAGTTCAGCGTACAGTCCGCCTTCCGCCAGCAGCTGCGCGTGCGTGCCCTCGGCGACGATGCGGCCCTGGTCCATCACCACGATGCGGTCGGCCTTGAGCACGGTGGCCAGGCGGTGGGCAATGACCAGCGTGGTGCGGCCCGCCATCAGGCGTTCCAGCGCTTGCTGCACGCTGTGCTCGCTCTGCGCGTCCAACGCGCTGGTGGCTTCGTCCAGCAGCAGGATCGGCGCATCCTTCAGCAGTGCGCGGGCAATCGCCACACGCTGCTGCTGGCCACCGGACAGGCGGGCGCCGCGCTCGCCCAGCTCACTGTCATAGCCCTGCGGCAACGCGCGCAGGAATCCGTCCGCCTCGGCGGCGCGTGCGGCATCTTCCACCTCGCTGTCGCTGGCCTGCAGGCGGCCATAGCGGATGTTGTCGCGCGCGCTGGCGGCAAACAGCGTCGGCTGCTGCGGAACCAGCGCCAGCTGTCCGCGCAGCTCGGCCGGGTCGACCTGGCGCACGTCGATGCCATCCACGCAGATGCGGCCACTGGCCGGATCGTGGAAGCGCAGCAGCATCGACAGCACCGTGCTCTTGCCTGCGCCTGACGGGCCGACCAGGGCCACGGTCTCGCCCGGGCGCACGTGCAGGTTGAAATGGTCCAGCGCCGCCTGGTCTGGCCGCTGCGGGTAATGGAACACCACGTCGTCGAACCGGATCTCGCCACGCAGCGGCTGCGGCAGCACGTGCGGCTGCGCCGGCGCGCGGATCTCGATGTCTTCCTGCAGCAGTTCGCCGATGCGGCCCATGCCGCCGGCCGCGCGCTGCAGTTCGTTCCAGACTTCGGCCAGCGCACCGACCGAGCCACCACCGATCAGCGCGTACAGCACGAACTGGCCAAGGGTGCCTGCGCTGAGGCGGCCGTCGATGACATCGTGCGCGCCCAGCCACAGCACGCCGACGATGGCGCCGAACACCAGCAGGATGGCGCTGGCGGTGACCAGCGACTGCGCACCGATGCGGCGGCGGGCGGCCTTGATGGCATCGCCCAGTGCATGGTCGAAGCGGCCGCGCTCGTAGGGTTCGCGTGCATGCGCCTGTACCGTCCTTACGGCGCCCAGGGTCTCGCTGGCCAGGCTGTTCGCATCGGCGATGCGGTCCTGGCTGCTGCGCGCGACGGTGCGCAGCTTGCGCGCACCGATAATGATCGGCAGTACCGCAAGCGGAATGCCCAGCAGCGACCACGCCGCCAGCCGCGGGCTGGTGACGAACAGCATCGCCAGGCTGCCGACCACCGTGACGCTGCTGCGCAATGCCACCGACATGGTCGAGCCGACCACGCTGCGCAGCAGTTCACTGTCGGCGGTCAGGCGCGAGACCAGCTCACCGCTGCGGCTGCGGTCATGGAAGCCGGCACCGAGCTGGATGAGGTGTGCGTAGAGGCGGCTGCGCAGGTCAGCCACGACCTTTTCGCCCAGCAGCGACACGAAGTAGAAGCGCGCGGCAGTGGCCAGGGCCAGCACCACGGCCACCAGCATCAGCAGGGCGAAGGCACGGTTGATCTGGCCGCCGCTGCTGAAGCCATGGTCGATCATCTGCTTGACCGCCGGCGGCAGGCTCAGCGTGGCCGCCGAAGACACCGCCAGGGCCATCAGCCATGCGGTGAACAGGCCACTGTGGCGGCGAACGAACGGCCACAGCGTGCGCAGGCTGCCGAGGCGGCGCAGTGGCGGGGGCGAAGCGGGGGCGCCGTCCTTGTCAGTCATCCTGGTGGTCGTCTTCTATGCGGATACGATCACGAGTGGCGTCGCGCAGGCGGATTTTCAATGCGTCGACCTGATCGGCCGGCAATTCGACCCGCAGGCACACCCCGTTCGCGTCGAACTGTTCATCGCGCTTCTCCGCGCCGAACCCCGGAAGGGCCGCATGCAAGGTGCCCAGGTCTTCGAAGCCGGCCTGCAGCTGCAGCCGTGCCATGGCGACCAGCGCCAGCCGCGGCGCGGTGCGCAGGCATTCTGCGGCGGCGCCACCGTACGCCCGGACCAGGCCGCCGGCGCCGAGCTTGATGCCACCGAACCAGCGCGTCACCACCACCATCACCCGATCGAAGCCTTGCCCGTCGATCGCGGCCAGGATCGGCCGCCCGGCGGTGCCTGCCGGCTCGCCATCATCGCTGGAGCGGTAGTCCTGGCCATGCCGGTAGGCCCAGCAGTTGTGTGTGGCGTCGGCCACGGCAACCTGTTGCAGGAACGCCAGCGCTGCGGGGGCGCCGTCGATCGGCGCGGCATGGGCGATGAAGCGGCTGTGTTTGACTTCCAGCGTGTGGCTGACGGGCTGGGCGAGGGTATCGAGCATTCCCGCCATTCTACGGTGTTGCCGGGTACCCCCGCCCGTTTCAGTCGTCCAGCAGCGGGCGCAGGTCGCGCGGCAGGCGCGCTTCCGGATATTGCTGGATGTAGCGCTCCAGGCTGGCGCGGGCGAGGTCGCGCTGGTCCTGGTCACGGCGCTCGCGGATTTTCTGCAGCCACTGCCGGCGTGGCAGGCGCGCGTCGGCGTCCACCTCGGCCTGCACGGTATCCGCGCTCAGGCCCGCATCGCTGCCGCGGCGCATGATGCCCGGAGCCGAACGGCTGGGAGCCTCACGCTTCATCGAGGTGATCTCCACCCGATCCAGCGCCTCCGCCCGCTCGACCTCGGCGGCATTGGCTGCCGGTGCAGGTGCCGCGGCCGTGCGTGCTTTCAGTGCCCCGGACGCTGCCGGCGCGAATGCCGGTGCAGGTGCCGGTGCCGAGTAGGCGGCGGGTGCCGGTGGCGCAGGCGGCGCTGCGGCCGGTGCTGCCGTCGGCGCCGGCGGGAGGGCCGCAAAGGCGGTATCGGCGGCGGCATCCGCAGCCATCGATCGTGCAGCCTGGGCCGGCGCTTCAGCGGTCTCGGCCGGCGCCGGCTCGGGCGCGCGTGCGATGGCCGGTGCCGGGGCAGCGGCAACAGGGGCGGCCTCGGGTGCTGCGGGCGCAGCGCTTGGTTCGGCGGTCGCCACAGCGCTGTCGGCTGCACTGCGGTCAGCGGCCTGATCGGCAGCCGCAACGTCTTCTGCCGCTGCCGGTGCCGCAGCAACAGCGGCCTCACCGGCCGGAACCGGCGGCGGTTCCGGACGCAGCTGCCAGGCGATGCCGATGGCAAACACCATCGAGGCGGCGATGCCGAACACCGCCGGCCAACGCGGGCGTGTGCGCTGCGTGCGCGGCGCCTCGGGAGAGGCGACCGCATCGGCGGCCGGCGCGTCCACGGCAGCGCGGGCCGCGGCCAGGATGGCAGCGTCCAGTGCGGCGGGCGGAGCCTGCTCGGCGCGACGGCCGAGCAGCCGGGCCAGCTCGCGTTCTTCCGGCGTCAGCGGTTCGTCTCGGTTCATGCGTTCAATCCCGCACGCAGCTTGTCCATCGCATAGCGCAGCCGCGATTTCACGGTTTCCCGGCCTACGCCGGTGATCTGGCCGATCTCCTCCAGGCTCAGTTCCTGATCCAGCCGCAGTTGCAGCACTTCGCGCTGCTCAGGCGGCAGTAGTTCCATCGCCAGCTGGATGCGGCGACGTTGTTCGAATTCGGAAAGCTCGCCTTCCGGGGTCTGCCCATCCTCGATCGCGGCCAGGCGCAGATCGGCATCGGCCGGGGCAGCCGGGCGGTGGCGGGCGGCGCGCCAATGGTCGTTCAGGCGGTTGTGGGCGATGCGGAACAGCCAGGTGCTGAACGCCGCGTCCGGTTGCCACCCGGCACGGGCGCTGATCACCCGCTGCCAGACGTCCTGGAAGATCTCCTCGGCCAGCGCGGTGTCGCGCAGTTGCCGCAGCAGGAAGCCGAACAGGCGCTTGCGGTGGCGCCCATACAGGCTTTCGAACGCGCGCAGGTCGCCACCGGCCCAGGCCAGCATCAAGGCTTCATCGGTTGGCAGTGCGCTGGCTTCCACGGCGTACAGGGTAAGGCCTGCAGGCGGTGGCGCATAGCCGGTGGCAGGGGCGGGCAGGGCGAGGTTCATGGCATGGAAGCAGCTACGGACAGCACGAAAAACGTACGGGCGCACGATTCGGGGTTTACGGGCTCCCATTGCCCCCCGGGTGGCGCGCTATGCTCGGCGGCTCAGGGGAGGCGACGCACAGACGGCGCCAAGAGATTGTCATTTGTCCACGCATGCTGAATCGGCGGAAGAGCCACTACACGAGGCCGTGTTGAGCACGGCGCTGGTGCGCGCGTTGCATGCGCTTTTGCCGGAAACGGCCGTGGTCCGCGTTGGCTGGGACGACCCGCAGCTGGGGAGTGGCCGAGGGGGCTGGCCCTTGCTTGCGATTGACAGCGCTGCGTCCGTGGAGCCCGCCACCGGCGATGGCCAGCACGGCTGGGAGTATGACGGTGCGCGGCTGCTGCTGTCGGTTGCGGGCGCGGTGCCTTCACCCGCGTGGTGGGGGCTGGCCCGGCAGGCGATGGAGCTGGCGCTGCAGCGCGGCCGCCAGGCCGGCCAGATCAAGGCACTGGAAGAGGCCGAACGGCTGCAGCAGGCCCTGTTCCAGATTGCAGATCTGGCCGGTGCCGACCTGGAAATGCCCGAGATGCTGCGCCATGTGCATGGTGTGCTGGGCACGCTGATGTATGCCGAGAACTGCTACATCGTGGAATACGACGATGTGCGCGACCAGATCCGCTTCCTGTACTTCGCCGATCAGGTCGATGACTTCGTCGCCGATCCCACTCAGAGCCATGACGCCAGCGAGATGCCGCGCAGCCTGACCGTGGCGCTGTTGCGCCATGGCAAGCCGCTCAGTGGTCCCTCGCGCAGACTGCTGGCGCAGGTGATGGAACAGGAGCATGACCCGCAGCGTGGGCCCGAAAGCCTGGACTGGCTGGGCGTGCCGATGCTGCGCGACGGCCGCGTCTGCGGCGCCATCGTGGTTCAGAGCTATGAACAGGCAGCCCGCTATGGCGAGGCCGAGCGCGCATTGCTGGGCTTCGTTGCGCAGCACGTACAGACCGCGATGGACCGGCGCCAGGCGCAGGTGCGGCTGGAGCAGCAGGTGGCGCGGCGCACCCAGGAACTGCAGCGCGCCAACCGCAGCCTGCAGGATGAGGTGGCCGAGCGTCGCCGTGCCGAACAGTTGCAGATCGCGCTGTACAACATCGCCGAGATGGCGATGTCGGCCGACAGCCTGGACCAGTTCTATGGTCAGGTGCATGGGGTGGTCGGGCGCTTGCTCGACGCACGCAATTTCTACATCGCTCTGGTCAACCCGGCCGGCAACGGCCTGGACTTCGTGTATTCGGTGGACGAGCACAATGCCAGCCGCGCGCCACGGCCGTTCAGCCGGGGCCTGACCGAATACGTGGTGCGCAACCGGCGCCCGCTGCTGGCGTCACGCGCGCAGATCGATGCGCTGCTGGCCAGTGGTGAAGTGCGCGAGTCCGGCGCGCGCTCGCATTGCTGGCTGGGCGTGCCGTTGCTGCGCGACGATGAGGTGGTGGGTGCGATCGTGGTGCAGAGCTACAGCGAGAACAGCACGTTCAGCGTGCACGATCAGCGGCTGCTGACCTTCGTTGCGCAGAACATCGGAACCGGGCTTGCGCGCCAGCGCGACCAGCAGCGGCTGCGTTCGGCACATGCCGAGCTGGAAAAGCGCGTTGAGGAACGCACCCGCGAACTGGCCGAGGTCAACGAAAAGCTGCTTGGGCAGATCGGTGAGCGCCTGCGTGCCGAGCAGCGCCTGACCCACCAGGCCATGCACGATGCGCTGACCGGCCTGCCCAACCGCCTGCACCTGCTGGATCGCCTGCAGGATTCACTGGCGCTGGCCAAGCGTGAGGGCGGACCGGTGTTCGCCGTGCTGTTCCTCGATCTGGATCGCTTCAAACTGGTCAACGACAGCATCGGCCATGCCGCCGGCGACCGCATGCTGGTGGAAGTGGCCAAGCGCATCGTGTCGATGGCAGGTACCGAAGATGTGGTGGCACGGCTCGGCGGTGATGAGTTCGCTGTGCTGCTGCAGTGCCCGCAGGGCCTGGCGCAGGCACTGGATTTCGGCCAGCGGCTGCTGCTGGCGTTGCAGGAATCGATGTGGATCGCCGGGCGCGAACTGTTTCCGTCCGGCAGCCTGGGCATTGCCCTGTGGAATCCGCGCTACCGCACTGGAGAAGAGCTGCTGCGCGATGCGGATGCGGCCATGTACCGGGCCAAGGCGCAGGGCCATGACCGCTGTGCGATCTTCGACGAGGACATGCGCGAAGAAGCCATGCGCAGCCTGGACCTGGAAGCCGATCTGCGCCGTGCGATCAACAACCGCGATTTCGTGCCGTTCTACCAGCCGATCGTGCGCTTGTCCGACGGCGAAGTGGTCGGTCACGAGGCGCTGCTGCGCTGGCAGCATGAGCGCCGTGGCCTGCTGCTGCCCGGCGCGTTCCTGGAGCTGGGTGAAGAGAGCGGCCTGATCGAACAGGTGGACTGGCTGATCTACGAACAGGTCATCGCGGGGCTGGCACGGGGAGGCGAAGGCTACGTCTCGGTGAACGTGTCGCCCCGGCATTTCCGCTCGGCAGAGTTCAGTGATCGCCTGTTCGGCCTGCTCGACAGCTGTGGTGCCGATCCGCGCCGGCTGCGCCTGGAAATCACCGAGGTGGCGTTGCTGGATGACGGCCCGCACACGCTGCGCATCCTGCAGGGCCTGCGCGAGCGCGGCATCCAGGTACAGCTGGACGATTTCGGTACCGGGTTCTCCGCGCTGTCCTACCTCCACCGTTTCCCGATCAGCACGCTGAAGATCGACCAGAGCTTCATCGCCGGCCTGCACGGTCCGGAAGTGCAGAGTACGCGGGCGCTGGTGGAAGGCGTGCTGTCGCTGGCGCGCACGCTGGGCATTGAGACCATTGGCGAAGGCATCGAGACCGACGCGCAGCGGCAGACCCTGCGTGAACTGGGCTGCGACTACGGCCAGGGCTACCTGCTGGGGCGGCCCGCGCCGTGGGCGCACGCGGCGGCCTGAGCCACCGCGTGCAGCTGCATCATCGCAGGGCGGCGCGGCGCTTCTCGTCGATCCACTTCGAGGCCTGGGCCGGCTGGTAGTTCTTCATCCACTCCAGCATCTCTTCGATGTCCGAGCCGTACCACAGGTCCTGGCGCTGGTCCGGATGCAGGAAGCGTTCTTCCACCATGCGATCGATCATGCCGATCAGCGGGGCGTAGAAGCCGTCCACATCGAGGAATGCGCATGGCTTGTTGCCGATGCCCAGCTGGCGCCAGGTCAGCATCTCGAAGATCTCTTCCATGGTGCCGAAGCCGCCGGGCAGGGCGACGAAACCGTCGGCAAGATCGAACATGCGCGACTTGCGCTCATGCATCGAACCGACGATCTCCAGTTCGGTCAGGCCACGGTGGGCCACTTCCCAGTCGGCCAGCTGGCGCGGGATCACGCCGGTCACCTCGCCGCCAGCGGCGAGCACGGCATTGGCCACGGTTCCCATCAGGCCGACGTTTCCGCCGCCATACACCAGGCGCAGGCCGTCGCGGGCGATGCGGTCACCCAGGGCAATGGCGCGTTCGGTGTAGGCCGGCTTGCTGCCAGCGTTGGAACCACAGTACACACAGATCGATTTCATGGATCTTCCTGTCTCTTGGCCGGAAACGAAAACGCCCCGTCGCCAACCGCAGGGCGGTCGGGGACGGGGTGTCCTTGGATTATGAGCCCTTCTGTAGAGCCGAGCCATGCTCGGCTGCTCTTCGTTCAGATCGCGGCAAAGGCCGAGTCGAGCACGGCTCGACTCTACAAACGCCAAGCAGGCTTACGCGGCAGCGGCCTGCTCGCGGCGCGGGCCTTCACGCAGGGCGCGGCCGACCATGCCCACCAGCAGGTCCAGCTCCTCGCTGTCCATGCCGAAGTGCGGGGTGAAGCGCAGCGAGTTCTCGCCGCCGTGGATCACGTTGATGCCGTGCTGGCGCAGCCATTCCTCGGTCGAGTTGGCGCCGTAGCACTTGAACTGCGGGGCCAGCTCGCAGGAGAACAGCAGGCCGGTACCCTGCACCTTGGTGATCAGCCCGCCCAGCTCGTTCTTCAGCTGTTCCAGCTTGCGCACGGCCTCGGCACCACGCTCGGCGATGTTGGCGCGAACCTGCGGGGTCAGCTGGGCCAGGGTGGCGCAGGCCACGTCCAGCGCACGCGGGTTGCTGGTCATGGTGTTGCCATAGATGCCCTTGCGGTACAGCTGCGCGGCATGCTCGGTCACCGCCAGCACCGACAGCGGGTACTGCGCGGCGTTGAGGGCCTTGGAATAGGTCTCCATGTCCGGCGGGTCGAGGCCTTCGAAGCCCGGGTAATCGACCACCGACAGCACGCCATGCGCGCGCAGGCCGGCCTGGATGGAGTCGAGCAGCAGCAGGCTGCCGTGGGCACGGGTCAGTTCGCGGGCAACGGCATAGAACGACGGCGGCACCGAACGCCCCGGGTCGCCTTCGCCCATCACCGGTTCCAGGAACACCGCCTCGATGAACCACTGGTTGCGTGCGGCGTCCTCGAACACCTTGCGCAGGCCGGCTTCGTCGTACGGCGCCACGGTGATCACCGAGTCCTCACCGCGGTAGCTGGCCAGGTGCTGCATGTAGCTCTTGCGGCTGGAATCGGAATACAGGGCAGGGCGGTCGGTACGGCCATGGAAGCTGCCCTTGACCACCACGCGCTTGATCGCAGCGCCAGCGTGGCGCGCACCCGGGTCGGTCTGCAGCTTGGCGTTGACATCGGCGATGCGGGCGGCCAGGCCGACCGCTTCGGAACCGGAATTCAGGCACATGAAACGGGCGAACGGGCAGCCGCCACGGCGGTGGCCGATCTCGGCGCGCAGGGCGGTGATGAAGCGCTGCTGCGACAGGCTGGGGGTCATGATGTTGGCCATCACCTGCGGGCGGGCCATCGCCTCCAGCACGGCGTCAGGGGTGTGCCCGAAGCCGAGCATGCCGTAGCCGCCGGCGTCGTACAGCACGGCGCCCTTCAGGGTGACCACCCATGGGCCGCGCGCAGCCAGTGCCACGTACGGGGTCACCGCGTCATCGGCATAGAAATTGACGAAACCGTCCTGCATCGCGTCGATCTGCGCCTGTTCGTCCTGCGCCAGCAGCGGCCCCAGGTCGGCCTGCACGCGCGCGAATTCCTCGGCAGCGGCGTCCACCGCGGCGATCAGCTGCGGGTGGTTGGCGGACAGGGCGGTCAGGGTGGCATCGTCCAGCCCGGTGGTGAGACGGGTGCCGGGCTGGCTGCGCAGGGGGGCGAGGCGTTCGATGAAGCTCATTGCAGATCTCCTGAAACAATGGGTCGCACGGGTCTTCAAAAGCAAAACGCGCGTCATCACGCGCGCTTGGGGGCAGGCTCGTGCAGCGGACTTCCGGCTCGATGCTAGCACTTGTTTTTTTGCGCGATAACCCCGCAGAAACCTGCTGCATAGCAGCATTTTCCGCGACGTTCGCCGCGAAGCACGCCGGCTCGCAGACGCTGGACGTACAATGCGCGCCATTGTCGACCTGTTGCCGCCCACTGCCTTGAAGAAGTCCGATTTCCATTACGACCTGCCGGCTGAACTGATCGCGCAGGCCCCGCTGGCCGAACGTTCCGCAAGCCGCCTGCTGCTGGTACCGCCGGCGCCCGATGCCTTCACCGACCTGCAGGTGCGCGACCTGCCGTCGCTGCTGCAGCCGGGCGACCTGCTGGTGTTCAACGACACCCGGGTGATCCCGGCGCGCCTGTTCGGGCAGAAGGCCAGCGGTGGCCGCGTGGAGATACTGATCGAGCGCCTGCTGGGCGGCCAGCAGGCACGTGCCCAGGTGGGCGCCAGCAAGTCACCGAAGGCCGGCAGCCGCATCGCGCTGGATGCCGGCGGTGAAGCAGAAGTGCTGGGCCGCGATGGCGAGTTCTACGTACTGCAGTTCCATGTGCCGGAATCGCTGGAACAGTGGCTGCTGCACGCCGGCCGCCTGCCGCTGCCGCCGTACATCCAGCGTGAGCCGGGCGTGGACGACCGCGAGCGCTATCAGACTGTGTTCGCGCGCGAAGTGGGGGCGGTGGCGGCGCCGACCGCCGGCCTGCATTTCGACGAACCGCTGCTGGCCGCACTGAAGGACAAGGGCGTGGAGTTCGGGCACGTCACCCTGCACGTGGGTGCAGGCACCTTCCAGCCGGTGCGTGCCGATGACCTGAAGGACCACGTGATGCACCGCGAGTGGCTGAACGTGGGTGCCGAGCTGGTGCAGCAGGTGCGGCGCACGCGTGCCGCCGGCGGCCGCGTGATCGGCGTCGGCACCACCGTGGTGCGCGCGCTGGAAAGCGCGATGCGCGACGGCGAGCTGCTGCCGTTTGCCGGCGAAACGCAGATCTTCATCACCCCGGGTTACCGCATCCGCAGCGTCGACGCGATGGTGACCAACTTCCACCTGCCGGAAAGCACGCTGCTGATGATGATCTCCGCGTTCGCCGGCAAGGAGCGCGTGTTCGAGGCCTACCGGCACGCGATCGAGCAGCGCTACCGCTTCTTCAGCTACGGCGACGCGATGCTGCTGTTCCCGCAGGCGGGGTAGGGCCACAGCCTCTGCTTGTGGTGGGTGCGCACCGTTGGTGCGCACTTGCAGGTGCCTGGAGACCAGGAAAGCCACGCATGGCGTGGCTCTACTGCCGTGCCGTTCAGGCCTGAATGGGCGGTCGAGCCGGTTTTGGGAGACAATAGGCAACTATTTGCCCGAATGACCGCTCCATGTCCCGACTGCAGTTCCAGCTCCAGATCCGCGACGGCCGTGCCCGCCGTGGCCGCCTGACCTTCCCGCGTGGCACGGTGGAAACGCCGGCCTTCATGCCGGTGGGGACCTATGGCTCGGTCAAGGGCATCCTGCCGGACCAGGTACGTGCGCTGGGCGCCGAGATCATCCTCGGCAATACCTTCCACCTGTACCTGCGCCCGGGCCTGGACATCATCGCCGACCACGGCGGCCTGCACGGCTTCTGCCGCTGGGATGGCCCGATCCTGACCGACTCCGGTGGCTTCCAGGTGTTCTCGCTGGCCCACCGCCGCAAGATCACCGAGCAGGGCGTGACCTTTGCCTCGCCCACCGACGGCGCCCGTGTGTTCCTGGGCCCGGAAGAGAGCATGAAGATCCAGAAGGTGCTCGATTCGGACGTGGTGATGATCTTCGACGAGTGCACCCCGTACCCGGCCACCGAGGATGTGGCGCGCCGGTCGATGGAGTTGAGCCTGCGCTGGGCCCAGCGCAGCCGCAACGCGCATGACGAGCTGGGCAATGACGCGGCCCTGTTCGGCATCGTCCAGGGCGGCGTGCACACCGACCTGCGCAGCCGCTCGGCCGAGGCCCTGCAGGCGATCGGCTTCGACGGCTATGCCATCGGCGGCCTGGCCGTGGGCGAGCCGGAGCACGAGCGCAACGCCATGCTCGACCACCTGGACCCGGAGCTGCCAAGCGACCGTCCGCGCTACCTGATGGGTGTGGGCCGGCCGGAGGACCTGGTCGAGGGTGTCGCACGTGGCGTGGACATGTTCGACTGCGTGATGCCGACGCGCAACGCCCGCAACGGCCACTATTTCACCTCGTTCGGCACCGTTCGCATCCGAAATTCCCAGTACGCGCGGGACATGGACCCGATCGAGCCCGGCTGCGGCTGCGTGGCCTGCACCGGCGGTTACACGCGTTCCTACCTGCGCCACCTGGACCGCTGCAACGAGATGCTGGCGCCGATGCTCGGTACCCTGCACAACCTGTTCTATTACGAAAAGCTGATGGCCGACATCCGCGCGGCCATCGAGGCGGGAACCTTCCTGGCCTTCCGCGAGTCCTTCTACGCGGCACGCGGGGCGGTGGCCCCGCCCCTGTAACCCGAACGCCCCTGCCAAACGGCCCAAGGACGAACGCCCGGGGCCGTGGCATACTTCAAGGCTGACCCAGATCCGCGGTCGACACCTCGTGCCCGTGAAAGGGCCGAAGCGCCGCCCAACCAAAGGACCAACGATGAACCTGCTTGCTTTCCTGATTCCCGCCGCCCACGCCCAGGCCGCCGGCGGCCAACCGCAGGGCATGGGCCTGACCACGCTGCTGTTCCCGGTCATCCTGATCGCCATCATGTACTTCCTGATGATCCGCCCGCAGATGAAGCGGCAGAAGGAGCACAAGGCCATGCTGGAGAAGATCAAGCGTGGCGATGAAGTGCTGACCAACGGCGGCATCGCCGGCATCGTCACCGACATCGGCGACAACTTCATCACCATTGAAGTGGCTGACAACGTGCGCATCCGCGTGCAGAAGGGCGCTGTCGGCAACGTGCTGCCGGCCGGTACCCTGAAGTCGGCCCAGTAAGCCACTCCCTTTCCGATGCACAACCGCGGCGCCGGGGATGGCGCCGCGCGGGACCCAAGCAATGCTCGAATTTCCACGCTGGAAGTACGTCGTCATCCTGATCGTACTGGCGCTCAGCGCGCTGTACGCGCTGCCCAACATCTACCAGAAGGACCCGGCCCTCCAGATCACCGCCAACCGTGGCGGGCAGATCGACGATGCGCTGCGCGACCGTGTGCTGGCCGACCTGAAGACGGCCGGTGTCACCCCCGTCGGTGTCGAGAAGGAAGGGGAAAGCCTGATTGTCCGCCTGCCGGACCTGAAGGCGCAGTCCGCTGCCAGCGACGCCCTGCGCGACACCGTCGGCGAAAAGTACACCGTGGCCCTGAACCTGGCCTCGACCGTGCCGGACTGGCTGGCCAACCTCGGCGGTCGCCCGATGGTGCTGGGCCTGGACCTGCAGGGTGGTGTGCACTTCGTGCTGCAGGTCGACCAGAAGGCCGCCCTCGACAAGCGCCTGGACGCCTACACCGAAGACGTGCGCAGCACCCTGCGTGACGCGCGCATCGCGTACCAGTCGGTGGAGCGTCGCGCGGACAACAGCATCGTGGCCAACCTGAGCCCGTCCGCCGGTGATGACGCCGCACAGCGTGCCCGTGCGGCACTGGTGAAGGCGCAGCCGACGCTCGGCTACGACGTCAGCGGCAACCGAATCACGGTGACCGTGCCGGAGACCGAGATCGCGCAGATCGCCAATGGCGCCATCGAGCAGAACATCAACACCCTGCGCAACCGCGTGAACCAGCTCGGCGTCGCCGAGCCGATCATCCAGCGCCAGGGTGCCGACCGCGTGGTCGTGCAGCTGCCCGGCGTGCAGGACACTGCCGAAGCCAAGCGCATGATCGGCGCCACCGCCACCCTGGAATACCGCGCGGTGGTCGAGGGCAATGCCCAGGACGCCATCGACTCCGGCCGCATCCCGCCGGAAGCGAAGGTCTATCAGCGCCGTGACGGCGGCGGTCCGATCCTGCTGAACAAGCGCGTGATCGTCACCGGCGATCAGATGGTCGGCGCGCAGGCGGTGACCGACTCCACCAGCGGTGCCCCGGCGGTCAGCGTGACGCTGAACAACGTCGGCGGCCAGCGCATGTTCGACTTCACCAGCGCCAACGTGAACAAGCCGATGGCGGTGGTGTATACCGAACGCGTGCCGACCGTGACCCTGGTTGACGGCCAGGAAGTGCGTGGCTTCAAGGTCAACGAGGAAGTGATCTCGGTGGCCAACATCAACGGCGTGTTCGGCAAGAACTTCCAGACCACCGGCCTGCAGAAGAAGGAAGCCGACGACCTGGCCAAGCTGCTGAAGTCCGGCTCGCTGGCCGCGCCGATGGACTTCGTCGAAGAGCGTGTGGTCGGCCCGAGCCTCGGCGCCGAGAACGTCAAGAACGGCATGCGCGCAGTGGTGTTCGCGTTCCTGTTCACCCTGGTGTTCTTCAGCGTGTACTACCGCATGTTCGGCGTGATCACCTCGGCAGCGATGCTGTTCAACCTGCTGATCGTGGTGGCGGTGATGTCGCTGTTTGGCGCGACCATGACCCTGCCGGGCTTCGCCGGCTTGGCGTTGTCGGTGGGTCTGTCGGTGGACGCCAACGTGCTGATCAACGAGCGTATCCGTGAAGAGCTGCGTGCCGGCGTGCCGGGCAAGACCGCGATCGTGACCGGTTACGAGCGTGCCTCGGGCACCATTCTCGACGCCAACCTGACCGGCCTGATCGTCGGCGTGGCGCTGTTCGCATTCGGTACCGGTCCGCTGAAGGGCTTCGCACTGACCATGATCATCGGTATTTTCGCCTCCATGTTCACCGCGATCACCGTGTCGCGTGCGCTGGCGACGCTGATCTACGGCCGTCGCAAGAAGCTCCAGAACGTGGCCATCTGACGGGACGACACGCACAATGAAACTGTTTCCGCTGCACATCCTCCCGAACGACACCAAGATCGACTTCATGCGCTGGCGCCATGTCGCCATGGCAGTCACCATCGTGGTGTTCCTGGCCTCGGTCGCCATCATCGGCATCAAGGGCTTCAACTACGCGCTGGACTTCACCGGCGGCACCCTGATCGAAACCCGCTTCGACAAGCCGGTGGACGTCGAGCAGGTCCGCAACAAGCTCGAGCAGAGTGGCTTCGAAGGCGCCCAGGTCCAGAGCGTCGGTGGCAACACCGACCTGCTGATCCGCCTGGCCCCGCACGGTGAGCATGCGCCGGGTACCGGTGACGCCGCCGCCGAGGACAAGGCCACCGCTGCCGCCGTGGTGAAGGCGCTGTCTTCTGCCGACAACCAGGCCACCGTGCTGCGCAACGAGTTCGTCGGCCCGCAGATCGGCAAGGACCTGGCGATGAATGGCCTGTACGCGACCATCTTCATGCTGGCCGGCTTCCTGATCTACATCGCGGTGCGCTTCGAGTGGAAGTTCGCGGTCACCGCCAGCATCGTGGCGATGTTCGACCTGATCGTGACGGTCGCTTACGTGTCCCTGCTGGGTCGTGAGTTCGACCTGACCGTGCTGGCCGGCCTGCTGTCGGTGATGGGCTTTGCGATCAACGACATCATCGTGGTCTTCGACCGCGTCCGCGAGAACTTCCGCAGCCTGCGCGTGGACTCGATGGAAGTGCTGAACCGTTCGATCAACCAGACGCTGTCGCGTACGGTGATTACCGCGGTGATGTTCTTCCTGTCGGCGCTGGCCCTGTACATGTACGGCGGCAGCTCGATGGAAGGCCTGGCCGAGACGCACATGATCGGTGCGGTGATCGTGGTGCTGTCCTCGATCCTGGTGGCGGTGCCGATGCTGACGATCGGTTTCCTGCGTGTCAGCAAGCAGGACCTGCTGCCGAAGGCGAAGGACGTCGAGGCCCTGGCCCGTCGCCCGTAATTGCCTGCTGCCCGCAGCACACAGAGAACCCCGCGCAAGCGGGGTTTTTTGTGTGCAGGGCTTGCAGCCCTGCACCCGCGGTAGTGCCGGCCGCTGGCCGGCAACAGCAACAGCGTGCATTCCGTGGTTGGGCGGGGCGGTGTCGGAGTGCGGGGACGCCGCAAGTACGTCCGTGTAGGCTTGGCAGCCGCATCCATGCGGCTGACACCCCGCACTCCGACACCGCCCCACCTCTGACAGATTCCGGCGGCTGTTGGTAGGTGTCGACCTTGGTCGACACATCTGTCAGATATCGATAATCAAACTGGAATCAGATCTACCGTGTCGACCAAGGTCGACACCCACCAGAGAAGAATGCTGTCCCGACAGGTCGCGGAAATCTGTCGAAGGCGGGGTGGGTCCGGTTGCGGGGGCGTGAGCCGCATGGATGCGGCGACCGAGCTTACATGGGTGAGGGCGCTTTGCTTGCGAAGCACTGCTTCGCAAGCGCCCGAACGCACAGCCGCCAGCGGCTGGGCCGGGCCCCGGAGGGGGACTTGCAGCGCCCCCCGCAACCGGACCCACCCCGCC